>CALSSA010000001.1 GCA_943788875.1 uncultured Pseudomonadales bacterium
TACCGTCACACGCGGCAAGCATCTCCAGCAGCCGTATGCCGTAGATAACCCCACTTGATCCAGAAATGCCGATAATAAGTCGCATCATGTGTCCCTGCCTATTGAGGGGCTATTTTGCCCTGTTTATCAGCTTGGTAAAAGCCCAAGTAGGATCCTTTCGCCCAAGTTTACCCCGAATCAAACAGTCTTGGCTTTTTCCTCGGCCTTGAGGTCTTTACGCAATACTTTGCCCACGTTGGTCATAGGCAATTCATCGCGGAACTCGACAAACTTGGGTACTTTGTAGCCAGCCATCTGCTCTTTGCAGTAGGATATTACATTATCTGCGTTAAGGTCTGGATTGGTACTGACCACAAACATTTTGACCACTTCACCGGCTTTGCTGTCAGCCACACCAATGGCAGCACATTGGGCTACATCAGGGTGCTGAGTTAGCGCCTGTTCAAGTTCATTGGGGTAGACATTAAAACCGGAGACAATAATCATATCTTTGAGGCGATCAACGATTTTGATATAACCTTCTTCATCGACTTTAACGATATCGCCGGTATGCAACCAGCCATCAACAATCACTTCTGCGGTCTGCTCTTCACGACCCCAGTAGCCAGCCATGACCTGATCACCACGCACACAGAGCTCCCCAATACCCTCAACTTCTTGCTCAACACCTTCCTCATTCACCACCTTGATCTCGGTACCGGCAATAGGAATACCTGCATAGCCAATCTTTTCGTGGCCGGGAGGGTTCATAGAAATCACTGGCGATGATTCCGTCATGCCATAGCCTTCAGCAATCACACAGCCAGTAGCCCGCTGCCAATCCAGAGCCACAGAATCCATTAGTGCCATACCGCCAGACAATGTTAATCGCAGGTTGGAAAAATCTAATCGCAGGAAGTCTTTGTTCTGCATCAGGGCTACAAACAGGGAGTTAAGCCCGCAGAAAATATCAAATTTAGTGTTCTTGATTGCATTGACAAACTGCGGAATATTGCGTGGGTCTGGTATAAGTACGCAATGCCCTTTGGTGGCTGGCATCAGCCCCAGGCATAGAGAAAAAGCATAGATATGATAGAGCGGCAGTGGTGCCACAGTGGTGGAATATTCGATCGGGGTATCCAGATTAGAGATCACATCCAGTGACTGGGCCACATTGGACATAATGGTTTTCTGGGTCAGCATCACACCTTTGGAGGCACCAGTGGTACCGCCGGTATATTGCAGCGCTGTAATATCATCTGGTTTAGCCCTGTGGACACTGTAATTGCTGCTTCCGGTCAACAGCTTGGGGAATGCAATCCAGTCACCTTTGGGCAATGAGGGCCGTTTGCCTACCAGCAACATCGCAGCACCCAGCAGCATCTGGCGTGGCTGGGACAACAGATCTATAGGGCGAGTGACCACCACATGCTTGATATTGGTGCTGGGCAGTGCCTCAGTCAGAGTCTCAAGGAAGGCATCCAGTACCACCACGGCTTTCACATTAGCATCATTAAACTGGTGCACCAGCTCTCGAACCGTATACATGGGGTTGGTGTTGACCACGACCAGGCCCAACTTCCAAGCCGCGATCACGACCACTGGATACTGAGTCAGGTTAGGCAGTTGAACAGCAATTCGATCGCCGGGTACCAACTTGAGCTGCTTTTGAAAATAACTGGCAACGCGGCGGGCCAACTGGTCCACCTCTCCATAGCTCAATGTCTGGCCAAGGCAGGTAAAGGCCGGGCTCTGATTTGCTTGAGTAACCGACTGGTTCCACAATTCAAGCAGCGACCGGGCAGATAAATCCGGCTGCTTTGCCGACAGCCCCACTCTCTTTTGCGCTTTCTTTACCGCGTCTTGAACCTTCATCTTAAATCATCCAAATTTTAATAATTATTATGTCGAAAACTTTTATCTAGACAGCAGCGCCATGCCTTTTTCAAGGCCAGCCAATGTCATCGGAAACATTTTATCCTCAACCAGCTCTTTAAGCATCTGAATTGAAGGTGTGTACTCCCAGTATTTTTCCTGCACAGGGTTAATCCAGATTAACTTGTCGTAGGTCTCTGCCATGCGCTGCATCCACACCGCGCCAGACTCTTCGTTGTGATATTCAACACTGCCACCGGGACTGGTCACTTCATAGGGCGCCATGCTGGCATCACCCACATAGATCACCTTGTAGTCCGAGGAATATTTGTTGAGCAAATCAAAGGTCGATATCTGCTCGTCACGGCGGCGATGATTATCTTTCCAAACATAGTCATACATGCAGTTGTGGAAATAGAAATATTCAAGATGCTTAAACTCTGTTTTAGCCGCCGAAAACAACTCCTCACAGAGTCGCACATAGGGGTCCATAGAACCGCCCACGTCAAAAAAGATCAGCACCTTCACGGCATTGTGCCGCTCGGGCACCATTTTAATATCCAGATAACCGGCATTGCGCGCTGTACTGCCAATGGTGTCATCCAGATCCAGCTGATCCGCTGAACCTTCGCGGGCAAATTTGCGCAGGCGGCGCAGAGCCACTTTGATATTGCGCGTGCCAATTTCAACCGAATCATCTAGATCCTGATACTGGCGCTCGTCCCACACCTTGACTGCAGTGCCTTTGCCACCGGGTCCGCCAATACGGATACCCTCGGGGTTAAAACCACCGTGTCCGAAGGGCGATGTACCATTGGTACCCACCCATTTATTACCGCCTTCATGACGCTCTTTTTGCTCTTCGAGGCGTTTCTTAAACTCCTCAATCAATTTCTCCAGACCACCGAGACTTTCGATTTTAGCTTTCTCTTCCTCGGTAAAGTGCTTTTCGAACTCCTGGCGCAACCAATCCTCTGGAATCAAGGCTTCAATAATACCGTCGATATTTTCCAAATTCTTAAAGTAAGCACCAAAGGCTTTATCAAAGCGGTCGTAAAACTTTTCATCCTTGACCATCACCGTGCGGGCCAGCAGATAGAAATCATCGATCGAGCCAAAGGCGAGCCGATTTTCCATCGCATTGAGCAAATCCAGCAGCTCACGGATGGACACCGGTACCTTGGCTTTCTTGAGCGTATAGAAAAAGTTAATCAGCATGGCAACAGCTTATTATTGTGCGGCGCGGCGGGTCATAAAGGCCAGTCGCTCCAGCAGATGCACATCCTGCTCATTCTTTAACAGCGCGCCGTACAGTGGCGGGATTGCTTTGGTGGGGTCGCGGTTGGTCAGAATATCTTCAGGGATATCATCGGACATCACCAGTTTTAACCAGTCCACCAACTCAGAGGTTGAAGGCTTTTTCTTGAGGCCCGGAATCTTGCGCACATCAAAGAAAATATCCAGTGCTTCATCGACTAGAGTCTTTTTAATCTTGGGGAAATGCACGTCGACAATGCGTTGCATGGTCATGCGATCTGGGAAGTTAATAAAGTGGAAGAAGCAGCGACGCAAAAATGCATCGGGCAGCTCTTTTTCATTGTTACTGGTGATAATAACAATCGGGCGCCGCACTGCCTTAACCGTTTCGCCAGTTTCATAAACATGGAATTCCATCTTATCCAGTTCCAGCAGCAAGTCATTGGGGAATTCAATATCCGCTTTGTCGATCTCATCGATCAGCAGCACAACCTGCTCATCCGCCGTAAAAGCTTCCCACAGCTTGCCCTTTTTAATGTAGTTGGCAATATCATGAACCTTATCGCTACCCAACTGCGAGTCGCGTAGACGAGATACAGCATCATACTCATACAGGCCCTGCTGAGCCTTAGTGGTCGACTTAATATGCCAGGATAATAGTGGCATACCTAAAGACTTGGCAACTTCTTCCGCCAGCAATGTTTTACCTGTGCCAGGCTCACCTTTAATCAACAGCGGGCGCTGCAATGTCACTGCGGCGTTTACCGCCATCTGTAGCTCTTCTGTGGCTACATAGTTATCAGTACCAGTAAATTTCATAGTCTTTAGATCCACTTATATAGGTTTAATAGTCTGTTCAGCCAAGCATAATAATCTAATCGGCCGATTGTTTTAATAGAAATATGCCCAAAAGCCGGGCAAAATCGCGAATATTGGCAGTTTATATGACCAAACAGTTTTCTTTTACCGAGAAAGCATTCCACTCTAAAAGCTGCGCTGTTAGCATGGTCTAATATCAGCAAAACTTTAAAGGGGCGCAAATGAACACCGTATCGCAACGATCGACTGACTTTATGGGCCACCCCAAAGGCCTGTATATCTGCTTTGCCACCGAATTCTGGGAGCGCTTCTCGTTCTACGGCATGAAGTACCTGCTGCTGTTATACCTGACTAAATATCATCTTTTCACCGATTCAATGGGCCTGGATGTGCTGGCCAGCTATGCCGCCATGGTCTATGCCATGCCGGTGGTCGGCGGACTGCTGGCAGATCGCTATCTGGGCATGCGCAAATCAGTGACCTTTGGTGGCTGCATGTTGGTGCTCGGCCATCTGGGCATGGCCTATGAGGGTCAGCAGGCATTTGTACAGGGTGAGACGGTGATTCGCGACAATGCCGCGCTAGATATTTTCTACCTATCCCTGTCATTGATTATTATTGGTGTTGGCTTTCTAAAACCCAATATTTCCACCATTGTCGGCAAGCTTTATGAGGACAATGACCCACGCCGGGACTCAGGTTTTACCATCTTCTATATGGGTATCAATATGGGCGCCCTCTTCGCCACATTACTGTGCGGCTATCTGGGTGAAACCTACGGCTGGGGCTACGGCTTTGGCGCTGCAGGCATCGGCATGGCCTTTGGTCTGCTGGTTTTTCAGGCTGGCCAAAACCATTTGCAGGGCCATGCAGAACCCCATGATCCCGCCCTGCTCAAACAGCGCTCAATGATTGGGGTCAGCAAAGAATGGGCTATCTATCTTGCCGCCATCGCCTCAGTAGCGCTGATCTGGAATATGGTTCAGCACAGCCACAGAGTGGAGTGGCTGCTCAATGGCTTGAGCCTTGCGGTGATCTCCTGGCTAATCTTCTTTGTGCTAAAAAAATGTGATGCTGTGGAGCGAGGCCGCCTAATCGTAATGATGGTGCTGATCTTCTCCACCGTGGTGTTTTGGGCGCTGTTTGAACAGTCTGCCGCTTCCATGACCTTATTTGCCGATCGAGTAACAGACCGCGCACTGTTTGGCGTAGATCTTAGCGCCAGCCAATACGGCTCATTTAATGCTGCGTTTATTATTCTGCTGGCACCATTGTTTGCTTCAGCCTGGATCCTTCTAGGGCGACGGGGCTGGGAGCCCAGTACACCAGTCAAATTTGGCATCGGCATTATCTTTGCCGGACTCGGCTTTGGTGCTCTAATGATCGGCGCTGCCAACACTAATGAAACTGGCCTGGTATTCGGCTGGTGGCTGGTATTGGCCTATTTGCTGCATACCATGGGTGAACTATGCCTCTCACCTGTTGGCCTGTCTGCAGTCACCAAACTGTCAGTGCCGCGTATTGTCGGCCTGATGATGGGTACCTGGTTTCTGGCCACGGCCTATTCCGAGTTTGTTGCCGCCCAGCTATCAAAAATTGCCGCCATAGATAACGCTGCCACTGAAACTATTGATACAGCCGCTGCACTGGCCAGTTACAACGAGCTATTTACCTTTCTGTTTTATATTGGCTGTGGGGTAGGTATCTTTATGCTGCTGATCTCGCCACTGCTGAAAAAGCATATGCACGGCATTCACTAAAACAAAAAAAAGCAGGTGCCCTGATCTGGGCATCTGCTTTACTTTTCTGTTTTTAATCTTACGACTTGTATTTTACTTCAGCCCAAGGAGAACTTTCGGCATTTTAGCTGTCATATAGGACAGGCTATGCAGCCTTGCATGATTTCATATTTTGGGTCCCCCGCTGGACAAGGAGAAAATAATGAAAACAGAACTACTACATCCTATTCTGCTGGTCATCACTATTTATATGGCCCCTATCATGCTGCTCACTGCAGTGATTACTGCTTCCTGACAAAGGCCAGAGAGCAAACTCAGCTGGGTTAAAGCACCACACCAGATTTAATCTTCTTGAGTAAGTCGCCGGCTCCGCGCATGCCCACCACTGACATGGCAGTAATCATGCCCGCCATCAGCGCGCCTACAACACCGCAACTGACCACATCCTGGCCAGTCAAATACAGCCCGGATAACTTGGTGGTTGGCTTTAACCAGTCCTGTTCAAAGCGTTCTTTGGTATGGGCCAAACCATAGGCCTGACCATGCTCATAGCGACAGAAATGGCTGGTGGACAATGGCGTCGACACCTCTGAATAATCAATTTTTCCCTCAAGATGGGGCATCTGCTTATACAGCGCCGCCAGCATGCGCTCGGAGAGATCTTGCTTGAGCGCTTCGTAATCATCCCCGCGTTTGCCCCAGGTTTTATCTGCCCATTGGCGATACTGCTCGTAATCGCAGGGGCCGGAGACGATTTCAATGGTCGAGCGGCCGGGATAGCGACGCTGAAAATCCGGATCCTTGGCCGAAGGAAAGGACACATAGACCAGTGGCAATGGCGCATTGGGGTCCGCTCGCAGAGCAGCCACATTATCATCATGATGCTGATCCAGATAGATCCACAGATTTGTTTTTGGTAACTGCAGTTCTTCCGCAGTGCCTTTTAGACCTATATACATGCCTACATGGGACATCGAGCGCTGCAATGCTGTGGCCTTCTCAATATACCCCAGCTTCTCACTCACCGGCTGAGGCAACAGCTTGGAAAAGGTATTAACCACACCAGCGTTGCTGATTACCGTAGGGGCATAGAGACAATGGCCATCAACCATTTTGACTCCGACGGCAGTATTCTTTTCCACCAGAATTTCCTCCACATCGGCATAGGTAAATACATCACCACCAGAGGCCTGAACCTGCGGAATAATCGTTTCAGCAATTTTCGATGCTCCACCAACAGGATAAAAACCGCCATTAAAATAATGACCGGCAATTAGCGCATGCATAAGAAAGGTTGATTCTTTTGGCGGGCAACCATGGTCGCCCCACTGACCGCACAGCACTGCAATCAGCTTTTCATTATCGGTCAGACCCTTAAGCACATTGTAGGAGGTATCCAGCGCATAGTCGGGCAACTTGTTCTTGCTGGACAACGACATCAGCTTGCCAACCATATTGGGCATGGCTTTTAGCTGACTAATATTGCCCATAAACTTGCCAGTCTTTAGCACCAGCTCCACATACTCATCAATAGCATCAGCTTCATCGGGGAACTGCTGCTTGAGGCTGTGCTTAAAATTCTCTTTGCCGGAGACAAAATCAAACTGCTCATCGCCAAGAATAATCCGATCATAGACAGGGTCCATCTCCGCCCATTCCAGCTTGCCGCCACTGATATAATCAAATAGACCGCGCCCTGTACTCTTGCGTCCCATATCGCCGATATAGTGCACCCCCACATCCCATTCATAGCCATTGCGCTCATAGGCATGGGTAAAGCCACCAGCAGTGTAATGCTGTTCCAGCACAATCACTTTTTTGCCCATCTGGCTGAGTAGTGCAGCGGCAGTTAAGCCACCTATACCAGAGCCAATCACAATGGCATCGTAGTTATCGTCGACGCGCTCGGCGCGATAGCGCTTGCCGATGCGCAGGGTGCTGGCAGCTACTTTCTGAGTCATAGCGGTTCCCTAATACGAGTTTAGTTATTATTATTCTGCTTGCTGAGGGTCTTCTGAACCATCTGTTTTGGCTGGCTTTTTAAACCGACTCACAATCAGTCGGCTAATAAGATAGAACACAATACTGATTACACTAATGGCCATTATCGGCGCCAGCCCACGCTGAAAGCCCATATCATCGCCAGAAGCCAGCAGCCCTTCGTACAGGCTGACAAAAAATGCAGGTGCTAGATGGGGGTCATCGCGATAGGCTGTTACCGGGGTAAATAGCGCCACTGTGGCCAGCAGTAAAATAATATGGCGAATAGCGCCAATACCCACTTTGCGCACCAGCAGCCACAGGCAAAATAGCAGACACATGGCACCTAAAGAATAAGCTACCCAGCCCCATAAATAATTTTCTGCACTATACATAACTTACCAACCTGCTAATCAACCCACTGAATAATATGATCTTCAATATCATCGTCACTCACATTGAGTTCAGACACGATTTTGCCCTGCAGTGAAACACCATAGCTGTGGATAGTCTCTCGGGAGCCACTGATTAAATGATGCCATTCCGGCAACGCCTGACCTGCAGCAATCAACCGGTAAGAGCAGCTTTTTGGCAGCCAGGCCAATGAATGAATATTCTCTTGATCGAGTTTGATACAGTCATTGACAACCTTGTGGCGGCCTTCATAGTCACTGCATCTGCAACTCTCGGTATCAAGTAGCTCGCAGCTGACATTGGTGTAAAAAATCTCGTCGTTATCCACATCCTGCAACTTGACCAAACAGCATTTTGCACAGCCATCACAGAGTAACTCCCATTCCTCTGTACTCATTTGCTCAAGGCTTTTTGTCTGCCAGAATTGCGCCATAACGGGTTACTTCTGCTGCTCATCAAGGGGGTATTTTACCGGCGGCATCTGCAGATAAAAGCCAGTACTATTAAGCTCAGTCATCACCTTATGGATATCGGCGCGGGCCAGTTTTCTCGACTCGGTTAAGACTAATGTGGTGACCAGTTTTAATACACCAAAGCTCTGCCTCAATGCCTCTGGTATATTTTCCAGCCCATCCTTGCCTATACTTTTCGGCACATAGAGGTACATCTCGTCTTTCTTGTCACTCTTATAAATATCACAGAGTATTTTGTTGTTTAAGCTCTCAGTCATAATAGTTCAGTGCCATTCAGCACCGCCTGAAGTGCGGGTTGTACTCTGGCTTGTCGCCATCCCTGGGTCAATCTTAAAGGCCATTGGCAATGGCCATCCATTGAGCTGCGCAAAATTTCTTCGAGCTCTTTTTTATTACATAAAAATTCTTGCGGGATCGCCATAGAGTCTGCCACCTCAGTCATAGACGTCCGCATCTCGCGCATCAAAGCACTGATCGCCTTGGGCAATGGCTGGGGCATTGCCGGAGCCGGGTTATCACTGCTGGCTTGGGCAATCTGTTGCAGGACCTTATCGCCGTGGCGCTGTACCGATCTTGGATACCAGTCTTCAATACCCTGCAGCTGTTGGCTCGCCGATGGCAGGCGCTTAGCCAACTCCAACAGCACCGAGTCTTTGATAATATGGGCGCGGGGCTTGTTCAGTTTTCTAGCTGTATTTTCCCGCCAATCACAGAGTCGCTTGAGCGCAGTGAGAGACTTAACCCCGAGACGCCAGGCGCCTTTTAAGCGCAGATAGTAGTTCTGATAATCCTTGCGCCCTTCCACCAGGGTAAATAAAGCTGCTGTCTCTTCGGCAAACCATTCATGGCGCTGCTGCTCCTCTAATAGCTGGCTAAGAATCTTTTCCATAGCGTGCAAGTGCTCAACATCAACCGCAGCATAGTCTAACTGGCGCTGGGTTAAGGGCCTTGCCAACCAATCAGATCTGGTTTCCTGTTTATCTAGCTCAATCTGAAACATGGAATCCACCAGCCGTGCATAGCCCATGCAGTAGCCAATATTGACAATGCCCGCCGCTATTTGGGTATCAAAAATACGCCCGGGGCAAATATCCAGAGCATATTCCAGCACCTCCAGATCCTCGGCACAGGCATGGAAGATCAGCAATTTAGTCTGATCTTCCAGCATCGCCTTTAGCGGCGAAAAGTCATCGATAGCCAGCACATCTACCAGCCAGCATTCATGGCCATCGGAGATCTGTATCAGCGCTATTTTGGGATAGAAGGTATCGGTGCGGATAAACTCAGTATCTACCGCCAGTTTGACCACATTGGCCAGCTGATCACACATCTGTTGGAGTTTTTCATTACTGTCAATCCAATGATTCATCTACAGCGCCTTTCTGCTTTGCAATGCCATATTCAAAGTACCACCATCCACATATTCCAGCTCCCCACCCATGGGCACACCATAGGCAATACGAGACACACTAACCCCCAAGGCCTTGGCTTTATCAGCAATAAAATGTGCTGTAGCTTCACCTTCAACGGTTAGGTTAGTGGCGAGGATCAATTCATTGACCTCGCCATTGCGCAAACGCTCAATCAGCTGGTCGATACCGAGTTGTTCCGGACCAATACCATCTATGGGCGATAGATGCCCGAGCAAGACAAAGTATTTACCCTGAAAACTGCCAGCCTGTTCGATGGCATAAAGGTCAGCGGGATTTTCAACCACACAGATCTCTGTATTCTTGCGTCGGCTATTGCTACAGATACCGCAGACATCATGCTCGGTCAGGTTGCGACATTCATTGCAACGACCCACTTTCTCCACCGCTTCAACAATGGACTCGGCCAAGCGGCTGGCGCCAACCTTATCTCGCTCCAGCAACTGCAGCGCCATGCGTTGGGCAGACTTAGCACCCACACCGGGCAGCACGCGCAGCGCATCAATTAATTGGTCTATCAGATTTCCGTACAAAAATAATTCCGCCCAGAGGTTAGAATGGCATTTTGAAGCCCGGCGGAAGGTCCATACCACCGGTCATTGAACTGAGAGCATCTTTGCTCTTAGCCTCTACTTTGCGCACCGCATCATTGACCGCAGCAGCCAGCAGATCTTCAAGAAATTCTTTATCTTCACTCATCAAAGAGGGATCCAACGTCACTTTGCGCACATCGTGACGGCCCGTCATGACTACCTGCACCATACCTGCACCGGACTCTCCAGTGACCTCGGCTTTGGCGGCTTGCTCCTGCATAGCAGACATCTTTTCCTGCATCTGCTGGGCCTGTTTCATTAGATTATTGATATCCATTTTTTCCTCAGATGTTTTAGTCGATGGGTCGCACGGATTTTTCATCCAACGTGCCATCAAATAGCTGTTTAAATTTGATTACCGATGGATCAGTGTTGATAGCCTGTACGGCCTCGGCCAGACGTTCGGTTTTCTCACGGAGATCTGCCGCTCGCGGTGTCTCTTGTTCAACGATACCAAAGTTGATCTCTACGGTGAGAGGCTGAGCAAAATATTCACTGAGCGCCTCGGCCAGACTCTGCTGATGGGCCGCATCATAGAGGCTGGTTTCACCGCTATCGATAAGAAAGTTAAGCTGACTGCCCTGCCGATCTTGATAGAGGCAATGGCTGGCGATCTCTCCTAGGGAGGCGCCTATGCTGAGTTGCTTGCGGATATCAATCCAGTTGTGGGGGGTAAAATCCTGTAACAATACTTTGCTGGCCGGTGGTTGCTCTTTATTTAGAGACGTTGAGGGTTCTTCATTAGCTGAGGGCTCTTCATTCACGGGCGCTGAGGGCTCTTCATTAGCTGAGGGCTCTTCATTCACGGGCGCTGAGGGCTCTTCATTAGCTGAGGGCTCTTCATTAAAGGCAGCTGAGGGCCCATTACTAAAGGCAGCCGAAGACTTGTTATTAAAGGCAGCTGAAGGCTCTTCATGAACGGCACTCAAGGGATCCATCGCACTAGCGCCAGTATTCTGCACTGCGGCTAATGTCGCTGGGGTTGTTACGGGAGCTATCGAGGAAAATGATACAGCTGGTGCAGATTCGGCCGCTACCGGGCCATCTCCATCAACTGCAGCTTCAGACTTTTTTATTTGTGGCTCCCCCTCCTGAGGGGTGCCTGCCTCTGCACTCTGGCGCTGGGGCGGGTTGGCATCGGGGCGAAATGCCAATGCTCGCAACAGTACCATTTCAAAGCCGGACTTGAGATCCGCGGCCAGATGCAGGTCTTTGCGACCCAGCAGACAGATCTGATAGAACAGCTGCACATCTTCTTTACTGGTCACCGCTGCCAGATCCAGCAACTCGGAATAATGGGCCACACCTTTATCCAGTGCCTCGGGCACTGTCTGCAAAATCGCTACCTGATGCCAGACAGACAGCAGATCGGATAGAGCAGAATCATAATCCGGTGCCTGCTCAGCCATTCGGGCAATAGCAGCCAATACATCAGCCCCTGTGCCACTGGCCAGCGCCATACAGATATCCACCACATAGCTGCGCTCGATGGTGCCGAGCATAGCACTAACTTCAGTTTCATTAATCTGCCCACCGCCATGACCTATGGCCTGATCGGTAAGGCTTAGTGCATCACGCATACTGCCATCGGCAGCCCGTGCCAATGACCAGAGCGCGGCCTCCTCAAAAGGCACCTGCTCTTCCCCCAACACGAACTGCAGATGCTGAGTAATGCGCTCGGCGCTGAGGTTTTTCAAATTAAATTGCAGACAGCGCGACAACACCGTGATCGGCAACTTCTGCGGATCAGTGGTGGCAAACAAAAACTTTACGTGGGCCGGTGGTTCTTCAAGGGTTTTTAGCAATGCCGCAAAGCTGGATTTTGACAGCATATGCACTTCATCGATCAGATAGATCTTAAAGCGGCCTCTAGAAGGTGCGTACTGCACATTATCCAGCAGGTCACGCATATCATCGACACCGGTGCGGGACGCGGCATCCACTTCAATCAGATCAATAAACCGGCCTTCGCTAATTTCATTACAGCTGGCACAGGTACCACAGGGCACCGAGCTGATGCCCTGTTCGCAGTTCAGGCACTTCGATAGAATACGACCGATGGTGGTTTTGCCCACACCCCGGGTGCCAGTAAACAGATAGGCATGGTGCAACCGGTCATTATCCAGAGCATTGATCAATGCCTGCAACACATGCTCCTGTCCCGCCATTTCGGCAAAGGAACGGGGTCGCCATTTACGGGCTAGGACCTGATAACTCATAGCTGCATCTGCTCGGATTAAAGCATTCATTATAGGGAGATAACTGGAGCGCTGGAAGGGCTAATGGCGATGACCCCCAATAGCCACACCTCGGCACACAGCGTAACCACTACCGTTGCTCCCTTCCGGGCCTGGCGGGGTTTGCGGTTGGCTGTTGCGAGGGGACCAAAGGGGGCCACCATTAAAGCGAAGCGCGGGATTATCCGAGGTTTGCGCAGCAAGTGCAACATCCCAGCCAATATGAGGTCAAAAAACTATCGTAGCAGCGCTGGATCGGGCTTATTCTTCACATAACCAGCCAGCTTGTTTACACTGACTAAACCAGCTTGCACCGATGATTGGCATAACAATAATTAAGGATGTTTATTTAATGAAGCCGCAGGTCCCAGTTTCAACCTCCTCAGCATTTTTTACCATCAGTCTGATTCTGTTATGCAGCTTGCTACTAGGTAGCTGTGGCAGCTCGGAAAATAATGTCTCCAAAGGTAACCGCACCGGCACTTTGCACTGGGGCAATGGCACCGAACCCCAGAGTCTGGACCCCCATATTGCCACTGGCGTGCCAGAGCACAAAATTATTGTCGCCCTGATGGAAGGACTGGTATTAAAAGATAGCAAAACTCTTGAGCCCAGACCGGGTGTGGCAGAGTCCTGGGAGATCAGCGACGATGGCCGGGTCTACACCTTCCACCTGCGCGACAATGCCCGCTGGTCCAATGGCGACCCCCACAACGCCCATGACTATGTCTGGTCCTGGTGGCGGGCACTGCAGCCAGCGCTGGGCAATCTCTATGCCTATATGTACTTCTCTATCGAGAATGCCAAAGAATATTACGAGGGCGAGATAAGCGACTTTGAGCAGGTGGGCGTTAAAGCGTTAGATGATCTGACATTGCAAGTGACATTAAAAAACCCCACCCCCTATTTTTTACAACTGCTGGATCATTACAGCCTCTACCCAGTACATCAGGCAACCGTGGAAAAGTTTGGCACCGCTGATCAGCGCGGCACCCGCTGGACCTATGAGGGCAATATTGTCGGCAATGGTGCCTTCCAACTGCGCGACTGGAAGATCAATCGCCGGGTGGTGGTAGAGCGCAACCCCTACTACTGGAATGCCGACAATGTTCGCCTTAATGAAATCGTCTACTACCCCACAGAAAATGCGATTACCGAAGAGCGTATGTTCCGCGCTGGACAGCTGCATTACAGCGGTACAGTCCCAGCGGACAAAATTGCCACTTACCAGAGCAATAATGACCCTGCCCTGCGTATCGACCCCTATCTGGGTGTCTATTTTTATCGCATCAATGTAGAAACCCCACAGCTGCAGGATAAGCGCGTGCGCCGCGCTCTGGGCATGACCATTGATCGCGATCAACTCACCGAGCGCATTCTTAAAGCCGGTCAGATTCCTGCCTATGCCATCACCCCGCCAGGCACCATGGGTTATTACCCCGAGAGCGATTTGCGCTTTGATCCTGAGGCTGCGCGGCAGCTACTGGCTGATGCCGGCTACCCCAATGGTGAGGGCTTTCCCAGCACTGAGATTCTCTACAACACCAGCGAAGGCCATCGCAAACTGGCCGTGGCCATTCAGCAGATGTGGAAGAAACATCTTAATATCGATGTCACGCTGCTCAATCAGGAATGGAAGGTGTACCTTAATAGCGTCAGTATGAAAGATTATCAGATTGGCAGAGCAGGCTGGATTGGCGACTATGTTGACCCCAATAACTTTCTCGATATGTTTCTCTGTAATGGCGGCAACAACCGCACTGGCTGGTGTAACCCAGCCTATGATAAGTTGATCCTGGAAGATGCCGCAGAAGCCGAAACCCATGAACAGCGGCTGGCCATTTTCACCCAGGCCGAGAAGATGCTGTTGGCAGATATGCCGGTGATCCCGATCTATATTTACACCTCCAACAATCTGGTGGACCCCTCGGTAAAGAACTTTAGTGGCAATATTCTTAACCAGCCGTCCTTTAGCGAAATCTATCTTGAGTCCGACAATGGGGGCCAGCAGTAATGCTTAGGTTTGCGTTTAATCGACTATTGCAGGCTATTCCTGTGTTGCTGATTGTGATCAGTGCCACTTTCTTTCTCGTGCACAGTGCGCCGGGCGGGCCTTTCTCCGCGGATAAGGCGGTACCTCCAGAGGTTATCCGCGCGCTGGAAGCACAGTACAATCTCGATCAGCCACTGTGGCAGCAATATATTAGCTACCTGGGTGATGTATTGCAGGGAGACCTTGGGCCTTCCTTTAAATACTCCGGGCGCACAGTTAACGAACTGATTGCTGCCGGCTTACCCGCCACCGCAGAGCTGGCTATGTATGCCATGCTAGTGGCGCTGATTATTGGTATTAGCGCCGGTGTGTTGGCGGCCATGCGCCCCAATACTATGCAGGACTATCTGCCCATGTCAGCGGCCATGCTGGGTATCTGCATGCCCTCTTTTTTGCTCGGGCCAATACTGGTGTTGGTCTTTGGTATTCATCTGGAATGGCTGCCAGTCTCGGGCTGGGGGGATATTCCCGGCGATAAAATTCTACCCGCCATTACTCTGGGTACTGGTTACGCTGCTTATATAGCACGACTGTCCCGTGGCGGTATGCTTGAGGTGCTATCCCAGGACTATATCCGCACCGCCAGAGCCAAAGGTCTGTCCGAACCGCTGATTATTTTTAAGCATGCCCTGCGTGGCGGCTTGATTCCAGTGGTGGCATTTTTAGGCCCGGCCTTTGCCGGTCTGCTGGGAGGCTCCTTTGTAGTGGAGACTATTTTCCAGATACCCGGGCTCGGTCGCTTCTATGTGCAGGCGGCATTTAACCGCGACTACACCATGATACTGGGTATGACGGTTTTCTTTGCCACCTTGATTATTCTATTTAATCTACTCTCGGATATGCTTGCCCTATGGCTTAATCCCAAACTGCGTCAGCAGGCGGGAGGAGACAGCTAATGGATGATTTACAAGTAATGGAAGAACAGGGAAGCTCTTTGTGGCGCGATGCCTGGATCAAACTAAGCAAAAATTATCTCGCCCTGTTTGGTCTTGGGGTGATTGTGCTGCTGTGCATTGTCTCTCTGCTCACCCCCTGGATAGCGCCCTATGGTTATGAAGAACAGGATCTGATGCTCGGCGCCACAGCCCCCAGTCTGCAACATTGGCTGGGCACTGATATCTTTGGCCGCGATATGCTGACCCGAATTATGTATGGGGGCCGGGTATCGCTGATGGTGGGATTTATCGCCACCGCGGTGGCACTGGTGATTGGTGTACTCTGGGGTGCCATCGCCGGTTTTGTTGGTGGCCGCGTGGATGCGGTCATGATGCGCATTGTCGATATTATGTATGCCCTGCCCTTTATGATTTTTATCGTATTGCTGATGGTAGTCTTTGGACGCAATATTCTGCTGCTGTTTTTAGCCATTGGCGCAGTGGAATGGTTGACCATGGCGCGCATTGTGCGCAGTCAGGTAATGAGCCTGCGCAAGCAGGAATTTGTTGAGGCGGCCTATTCATTGGGGCTATCTCAATGGACGATTATCCGCCGCCATATTATTCCCAACACCTTGGGTCCGGTCATTGTCTATACCACTTTAACCATTCCCAGCGTGATGCTGCTGGAGGCTTTTTTAAGCTTTTTGGGTCTGGGTATTCAGCCCCCGGAGAGCAGCTGGGGCCTGCTGATTAATTATGGTGTCGAAACTATGGAAGAGTATCCCTGGCTGCTGATTTTCCCCGGAGTGACTTTATCTCTAACGCTGTTTGCCCTGAATTTTCTTGGCGACGGCCTGCGCGACGCTTTGGATCCGCGCACGTCTAAAGACTAATACAGGAACTGCATAATGGCCCTTCTCGATGTCAATGGACTCAAGATTTACTTTCACACCAGAGATGGTGTGGTCAAAGCCGTGGACGATGTCAGCTTCTCGGTGGACAGTGGCGAGACCTTGGCCATAGTCGGCGAATCCGGTTCAGGCAAATCTGTCACCTGTTATAGCCTCCTCGACCTGCTGCCCAAACCCCCAGCCAAAATCGAAGCCGGCACCGCTATGTTTGATGGCGAAGATCTACTGACCTGCAGCCCGGAGCGCATGAAGCAGTTCCGCGGCAACGATATCGCGGTTATTTTTCAGGATCCGATGACCTCACTAAATCCCTTTATCACTATTGGTGAACAGTTAATTGAGCCGCTGATTTATCACCCGGATAAAGCCCGCCGCCTAACTCGTGATGCTGCCACCAAACGAGCCATCGAGCTGCTTGATGAAGTAGGTATTGTCAATGCCAATGCGCGGTTTAACTGCTATGCCCATGAATTTTCTGGCGGTATGCGCCAGCGGGTAATGATTGCTATGGCGCTGATCAATGAGCCGAGGCTATTGATTTGCGATGAACCCACCACGGCTTTGGATGTCACTATTCAGGCGCAGATTCTGGAGCTGATTAAACAGCTGCAACAGAGTCGAGATATGGCGGTGATTTTTATCAGCCATGATTTGGGCGTGGTCGCTGGCATAGCCGATAATGTCATTGTGATGTGCGAGGGCACTGTGCGCGAGGCCGCAGATACGGAGTCAGTGTTTTACCGTACCAAAGACAGCTATACCAAACGCTTGCTGGCAGCCATTCCTGAGGGGGCCAAAACCATGGCCAACCGGGCTGAGGTTGGCCAGCCTCTGATTGAGGTCAGTCATTTAAAAACCTATTTTAAAGATTATTCCAGTCCAGCTGCCCGCGCAGAAAAGCGTCAGGTGAAGGCGGTGGATGATGTCTCTCTGTCCATTCAGCGCGGAGAGATTCTCGGTTTGGTTGGCGAGTCCGGGTCAGGAAAATCTACCATTGGCCGTTCTATTATGCAGCTGGTGCCAATCACTTCTGGCTCTGTTAGCTTTAATGGTACCCCTATCAGTGGGTTAAGTTCTTCTCAGCTGGTACCCTGGCGTCAGCGCATGCAGATGATTTTTCAGGACCCCTATGCGTCGCTCAACCCACGCATGACTGTGTACCAGACATTGGCAGAGCCGCTGCTCTATCACGGTCTTGCCAACAGCAGCAATATTAATCAGCAGGTACAGCAGCTGATGGATGATGTGGGTCTAGCCCGCGCCAGTATGCGCAAGTATCCCCATGAGTTCTCTGGGGGCCAACGGCAGCGTATTGCGATTGGCCGTGCGATTGCAACCAAGCCTGAATTGATTATTGCCGATGAGCCGGTGTCGGCGTTGGATGTGACTATTCAGGCTCAGGTGTTGGATCTGATTCTTGATTTGGTGGAGCGGCACAATCTGACGATGATGTTTATTTCTCATGATCTGTCGGTGGTGCGTTATATTTCTGATCGGGTGTTGGTGATGCATCATGGTGTGCTGATTGAGCAAGGTGATACTGAGCAGCTGTGGGCTAATCCTGAGCAGGAATATACTAAAAATTTATTGAAGGCGATTCCGTTGGCAGATCCCAGATCTGAGAGGGCTCGGCTTTCTAGTTAGGTTTTTTAGAGGGGTGGTGGCAAAGGATTGGGTGGATTTTTTGCTAGCTGCTGCAGACATGCCCTTGTTGCCTGAAATTATTTTGGCCGTCCTTTTCAATACACTTCTTTTTTAAGAACCCAGAATTACGCTCGATAGTCAGGCTATAGGCACATGCAAGCTCGCACCAACCTCAGATTTTCTGCCAAAGTAAATAGACCCTTTGCTTCCCCTCAAGATGACAATTGGGTGATGGAGGTTTAGCCGCAGCTAATACCTGTGCCACGGAGGCCACAGTAACCTGCTGGATTCTTGGCTAGATACTGCTGATGGTAGTCCTCAGCATAATAGAAAGTTGGGGCCGCCATAATCTCCGATGTGATCGATCCAAAGCCAAGATCAGTCAGCTGCACCTGCACAGACTCAGCAGACGCCTTCGCAGCCGCCAACTGTTCAGGGCTAGTGCAATAGATCGCCGAGCGATACTGGGAACCTCGATCATTGCCCTGCCGCATACCCTGAGTGGGATCATGGGCCTCCCAAAACACCGTTAGCAACTTCTCATAACTGATCAGCTGGGGATCAAATACTACCAGCACCACCTCAGTGTGACCGGTCATGCCTGTGCAGGTTTCCTCGTAAGTTGGGTTAGGTGTGTGACCACCCCCATAACCAACAGCAGAAGTCACCACACCTGACTGTTGCCAGAAGCGACGCTCGGCGCCCCAAAAACAACCCATAGCAAAATAGGCCGACTGCAACCCCTCGGCAAAAGGACCCACAATAGGCTGGCCATTAATAAAGTTAACATTGTTAACCGGTATCGACTCGCTGCGACCCGGTAAAGCCTCATCTGCACTGGGCATTGCTGGCGTTTTGAAAAACATAATCAACCTACTTTTAAAGAGCGCCTAAACCCAGTTCCAGGTCGGCTTTAATATCAATAATATCTTCGAGGCCCACTGCAATACGGATCAAACCGTCGCTAATACCGGCTGCAGCTCTTGCCTCGTCGCTCAGGCGACCATGGGTAGTGGTAGCCGGATGCACTATGGTAGTTTTAGCATCACCCAGATTGGCGGTTAGAGAGAGCATTTTGGTATTGTCTATAACCCGCCAGGCAGACTCGCGACCGCCCTCAACTACAAAAGACACTACTCCGCCAAAATCAGACTGTTGCTTTTTAGCCAGAGCATGACCCGGATGATCTTCAAGGCCGGCATAGAAAACCTTGCTGACTTTGGGATGAGCATTAAGCCAGGTCGCCAATTCAGCCGCATTAGCAGAATGCGCCTGCATACGAATACGCAGCGTCTCCAAACCTTTGAGAAACACCCAGGCATTAAACGGACTCATGGTCGGCCCGGCAGCGCGCAAAAAGCCCACTACCTGCTCCATGAGTTCTGAGTTACCCACCACGGCACCACCCAGACAACGGCCTTGGCCATCAATATATTTGGTCGCACTATGCACCACTATATCCGCGCCCCAATTCAACGGCTTCTGCAGCACTGGGGTGCAGAAACAATTATCCACCACAAAAGTAGTACCGGCTTTTTTGCTGATAGCAGCCAGCGCCTCAAGATCAGCAATCTCAGACAGAGGGTTCGACGGAGTCTCACAAAACAGCATTTTGGTATTTGGCTGAATAGCCTTCTGCCAGGCATCCAGATCCGCCAGCGGAACATAGGTCACAGCAACACCAAACTTAGTGATGTACTTATCCATCATCACCCGAGTACTGCCAAACACATCCTGAGAGCAAACCACATGATCGCCCGATTGCAGCAGAGCCATAATTACACTTAGAGCTGCAGCCATGCCAGAGGCAGTGGCAACACATTGCTCGCCCTCCTCCATCGCCGCGAGGCGCTGTTCAAAACTGCGCACCGTAGGATTGGTATAGCGGGAGTAAACATTGCCCTGCAACTCATTGCTAAAATACTTAGCCGCCATCTCAGCGCTTTCGAAAACATAGCTGGACGTCAGAAACATGGCCTCTGCATGCTCATTTTCATGAGTGCGCTGATAGCCGCTACGAATAGCTACTGTGTCCTGCTGATATTTATCCATATCCTTATCCATGTTTTGATCCCAGAGTTTTTAACCTAAGGCTGTTACATCACGATATTATTATGGATGCCAATGACCTGACCTTTTTTAGGTTCAACACCAGAATCTACTTTTTGTTTCGCCGAATCATTGCGCAACTGTTCGATACGATCCAGATAATTCTTATCCACATCGCCCGTCACATAGTTGCCATCAAACACCGAACATTCAAAGCGTCGCACATTCTCATTACCCTCTGCACCAGAGGCAATAAGATCATCCAGATCCTGATAGATCAACCAGTCAGCACCAATAATCTGGCCTACTTCGTCATCAGTACGACCATGAGCGATCAACTCAGAGGCCGAAGGCATATCAATGCCATATACATTGGGGTAGCGCACACCGGGTGCCGCCGATGCCATATAGACCTTATTTGCACCAGCATCGCGAGCCATTTGAATAATTTCCTGAGAGGTCGTGCCGCGCACAATACTGTCATCCACCAGCAAAACATTCTTACCAGCAAACTCAAGCTTTACCGCATTGAGCTTTTGGCGCACAGACTTTTTACGTTCAGTCTGGCCCGGCATAATAAAGGTGCGACCAATATAGCGATTCTTCATAAAGCCTTCACGTAGCTTCACTCCCAGTCGCTCGGCCAGAGCCTGAGCAGAGACACGGCTGGTATCCGGTATGGGAATCACCACATCGATATCATGTTCAGGGCGCTCACGCAGCAGCTTCTCTGCCAGCTTCTCACCCATACGCAGACGGCATTTGTACACCGAAATATTGTCCATCAACGAATCGGGACGAGCAAAATACACATGTTCAAAAATGCATGGCACCAACTCATGATCCGCCGCACACTGCTGCAAATGGATCTCACCAGCCTTGTCAATAAACAGCGCCTCGCCCGGTGCCAGGTCACGAATCAAATCAAAACCCAGACTGTCCAAAACCACAGACTCAGAGACCACAGCATATTCACGGCCCGCTTCAGACTCGCGCACACCAAAGCACAGTGGGCGAATACCATGGGGGTCGCGGAATGCAAACATACCGTAGTTAGCGATCAGGCCAACCACCGCATAGGCACCGCGACAGCGCTTGTGCACATGTTCAACGGCAGCAAAAATATCCTTACTGGTGGGCTCAAGCTTGCCGCGCAACTGCAGTTCATGGGCAAATACATTGAGCAGTACTTCGGAGTCGGAATCCGTATTCAAATGACGCAGGTCAGCGCGGAAAATATGTTCGCGCAACTCATCGGCATTGATCAGATTGCCATTGTGCGCCATGCAAATACCATAGGGAGAATTCACATACAGCGGTTGAGCCAGAGCCGGGCCAGAACTCCCAGCAGTCGGATAGCGCACATGGCCAATACCTACCTCGCCCACCAATCGCATCATATGGCTGCGGCGAAACACATCCCGCGCTAGGCCTTCGCCCTTGCACTGGTGCAATTCGCCATTAGCCTCGGTAACAATACCAGCGGCGTCCTGCCCGCGATGCTGCAACATCGTCAAGGCATCATAGAGCCGTAAATTTACATCTGAAGTTCCAGAAATTCCAACCACACCACACATGGGCTACATCCAACTCGTTAAGTAGTCTTTAACAGCGGTCACTGCTTCCCTGCCCCAGGCTTCAAAGCCCTGAAACAGAGGAATAAGCGATGACGCCATCCACCAAGGGTCCTCATCAACTGGCACTGCCTGAGGCAACATTATCACTATCGCCAGCACCACCAACAACCCCCTAAATACACCGAAAACCAATCCCAACGTCCTGTCCGTGCCACCCAATCCGGTCGAGCTAACCAGTTTCCCCAATAAAAAATTTGCCATAGAACCGAGCAACAAGGTGCCGACAAAGAGTCCAGCCCAGGCTGCCAATTGGCGCATTGAAGCCAGGTCAATAAAGTTAACCAGCAGCTCAGCTGCAGGTTCCTTAAACGCCATAGCCACACCAAAGGCCGCAACCCAGATGACCAGAGACATCGCCTCTTTGACAAAACCGCGCACCAGACTGATTAGCCCGGAAATTGCGATAATACTTATAATCCCTATATCTGCAGTTGCTATATCCATAAATTACTCAGCCAGTATTGCCTAGAGTACCGCGGCAAAAATCTTCGACTCAACCTTGAGTTCAACATCAATTTTGCCCTGATCCAATTGCGCCCTGCGCTTATCAATATTAGGCCCCACCCAAAGCTGGTAGCGGGTTTTACTCGTCCCCCGGGCTTGGTGAATAAAGGCCTTAAAACTTTTGTTGCGCAGCACTTTCAAAGCCGAGTTGGCATTATCTTTGTTCGCAAAGGTGCCCACCTTGATGTACCAGCGCTTCGGCATATTCATGCTATTCAGTTCAATCGGCTTATCATCAGCCGATGCCGGAACCAGCTTATCGACATCAAAAATAGCAGTCCTCAGGCTACTGCCCGCCACTGCAGCAGGGCGCACGGCCTTATCCACAGTAACCGCAGTGATTTCAGGGGCCGGCGGCAATTTGCTGCTGCGGTCAATACGGTTGGGGTCGGTAAAGTCAAATAGTACCGGCAATATAATCAAGCCCAGTGCACCCAGCACCAGGGATCCGACTATTCTCTGTTTTAAACCTTTACTCACTACCGACCTCTGCCAAAATCAAATTCAAAACCAGTGCAACTGTGTGGAATGAACCAAAAACCACAATTTTCTGGGCTACACCGTCAACAGTCACAGCATTTACTGCCTGCAAAAAAGCCTCTTCAATAGACCGATGCAATTCCCCCTTCTGGTCGGCATTGTATAACAAATCGAGTAGGTATTGACCTTTGCTGGCCCTTGAACTCTGGCTTATTTCAGCAAGGTGCCAATGCCCAATCACCGCACTCATGGCACCGACAATGCCCGACCAATCTTTGTCGTCCAACACCGACGCCACCGCCACACAGCTACCCTGCCAAGCATTCAAACTTTGCGCCAACTGAGTCGCCGCCGCCGGGTTATGAGCAACATCCAAGATCACTTCCACCCCGCGAAAATTCAATTGCTGCTGGCGACCAGTAAGGCCAACCTGCTGCAGCACATTGCGACTGGTTTCAATATCCAGCTCAATCCCCGCCGCCAATAGCGCCTGCAATGCCACTGTCTTATTGATCGCCAGCAGACTTGATTGAGCCAGTTGGTCAATCTCAAACTGACCATTGGGGCCTGCAACATTTACCGCAAAAGGATTGCTCTCAGTATAGGAAAAGTCTTTACCAGCAAACAGCGCATCGGCACCAGTCTCAGCTATCATCTGTTCAAAGCCGATTGGATAGTCCTGCTCACCAATAACCAAAGGCCGACCGGATCTGGCAATACCAAGCTTCTCCCGGGCAATGGCCTCTCTGGTATCTCCCAGCCAATCCTGATGATCCAGCGCCACACTGGTCAGCACCGCAACATCCGTATCAATAATATTTATCGCGTCAAGGCGACCGCCGAGACCCACTTCCAGCAGCATAACCTGGGGTTGCGCCTGATAGAAAATCACCAGCGCCGCCAGAGCCCCAAACTCAAAATAGGTCAGAGAAATCTCGCCACAATGGGATTCAATCAACTCAAAAGCAGCGATAATCACATCATCGGCGACCGGCTTACCGTCGAGACAGATACGCTCGTTGTAATGCAAAAAATGAGGAGAGGTAAACATGCCCGTGGAATAGCCATGTTCCAGCAGTATTGCCTGCATACAGGCAAGGCTAGAGCCTTTGCCATTAGTGCCGGCAACCGTGATCGCCAGAGGCGTTTTTTGTTGGTTAAAGCCCTGTTCAATCTGAATGCGCTGCCACACCACCGACAGGCGATGCAGACCAAGTTCAATCTCGCTGGGGTGCCTGCTCTCTAAAAGATTCAGCCAATCAGCAAGACTGCGTTCAGGCATCAACAGGTTCTGGCAAATGCATCAGCTTAGAGAGAATGCTGCCCAGGCGATCACGCATCTGGTGACGGCCAATAATCATATCGATATGGCCCTTCTCCAACAAAAACTCACTGCGCTGGAAACCTTTAGGCAGCTTCTGACGAATGGTTTGTTCAATAATATTGGGCCCGGCAAAACCAGCGCGAGCGCCCGGCTCGGCAACATTCAAATCGCCCAGCATGGCCAGACTAGCAGAGACCCCACCGTAGACAGGATCGGTCATCACCGACACATAGGGCACACCGGCTATTCTCAATCGCTCCAACACAGCACTGGTTTTAGCCATCTGCATCAGCGAGATCAAGGCCTCCTGCATACGGGCACCGCCAGTCGCAGAGAAACAGATAAAAGGTCGTTGCTGTTCCAGCGCCAGATTGGCAGCGCGGGTGAATTTTTCGCCTACCGCATAACCCATAGAACCGCCGTGAAAGGCAAACTCAAAGGCACAGGCCACCACAGGAATACCCTTTAGATTGCCACTCATGGCAATTAGCGCATCTTTTTCACCGGTCTTTTTCTGAGCATCGGTGAGGCGGTCTTTGTACTTTTTAACATCGCGGAATTTGAGCCTATCTATAGCTTCCACATCTTCAGCGATCTCAGTACGCCCATCTTCATCGAGGAAGATGCCCAGACGGCGGCGCGCGCCAATGCGCATATGATGCTCACATTTGGGGCAGACATCGAGATTGCGTTCTAATTCGGGACGGTATAGAGGTGAGGCGCACTTGGGACATTTCTTCCACAGCCCTTCGGGCACGGAGTTGGCGCGTTCGTTTTTGCTTGAGGCGGGACCTGTTGGTCTAATGCGTTTCAGCCAGTTCATCGATTACCTTTACGCTAACATTAATCAGTTAGAAGCTACTAATGAGTACTCCTGACAAGTACTCCTAAAGAGTACAGCGCCAGCGGACGCATTCTATCACGACCGCCTCAATGGAGATAAGACCCGCAGCAAATATTTATTTAACTTTGATAAGGCAATGCGCTCTATCAAGCACCTACTCTCTTACGCTGATCAAAATCATCAAGCCTGTTTGGCATTGGCCACAAAAATAGTCACTTTTTGCTCGTCTTTGATCCCCGGACTGGACTCAACACCCCCGCTAACATCAACCATATAGGGTCGCACCTGAGCCACGGCATCGGCAACATTGTCCGGCCGCAGGCCACCTGCCAGAATCAACTTATAGTCCCGCTGTGCCGGCAGCCGACTCCAATCAAACTGATGGCCAGTGCCACCGTATTGATCGTCAGACCAGGCATCAAACAGAAAGCCGCCCTCAGCATTGTAAGAGGCTACTTCAGCAGCCAAATCCAAACCCTCGCGCATACGAATCGCACGGATAAATGGAAATCCAAACTGCTGGCAAAACTCAGGGCTCTCATCACCGTGAAACTGTAACAGATCCGGTTTCACCTCAGCGATCACCTGCTTCACAGTGGCCGCATCTGCATTCACCAGCAGCACCACCGCCAACGCCTCAGGACCAATCACCCCGCGAATTTCAGCCGCCCGTTGAATATCCACATAGCGCGAACTCTTGCTGTAGATCACCAAACCCAAGGCATCGGCACCAGCCTGCTGAACCATCAAAGCCTGTTCCGGGCTGGTGATACCGCAAATCTTAACCTGTACTGACATAAGTAATTCTCTGTTAACGTTTGGCTCTTCGCTACAAGCCAGTAGCTATTGGCAATAAGTCTCTAGCATAGCTGATCAGGCAAAAATGCAGGACCAGTGGGCAGCGGCGGCAAGGCAAACTGCTCTGGGTAATTGACATCCACCAGATAGAGCCCGTTGGGCGCTGCAGTCGCCGCACTTTTGCAGCGGTCACGCTCAGCAAGCAACCTCTTTATCCAGCCCGGTTGCTGACGGCCAAAACCCACCTCCAACAGCGATCCCACCATATTGCGCACCATATGCAAGACAAACGCATTGGCGCTGACCTCAAACACCAACAGCTGACCATGCTGATAAATATTAGCACTGATGACATTACGAAACGGCGACAATGACTGACAGCCAGCCCCGCGAAAGGCCGAAAAGTCCTGCTCCCCCAGCAGATACTGGCAGGCCTCCTGCATAGCAGCTGGGTTTACTCGGTGCCGAACCCAGGTTACCCCATTAGCCAAAATAGCAGGTCGGGCGCTGGTGGCCGCAATCACATAGCGATAGGTGCGAGACGTGGCGCTAAATCGGGCATGAAAATCGCCATCCACCTCATCTGCCCATGCCAGTGAAACGCTGTCAGGCAATTGGCTATTCGCGCCCTGAACCCAGTTATGGCCATTGCGCTGGGCACTGCTATCAAAATGAATCACCTGGTGGCTGGCATGCACCGCCGTATCCGTGCGCCCGGCGCAACTGAGTATCAGTGGTTCGCTAGCCACATAGCTCAATGCACGCTCCAGTTCGGCCTGCACCGACGGACTGTGCTTCTGTTTTTGGAAGCCACAAAAAGCACTGCCGTCGTATTGAACGACGGCAGCAAAGCGTTTAATTCCTTGAGGTAAGCTCTGTCCTTCGGGAATCCTGCAATTTGGGGTATAGACCCAATCAGGCACGGTTAATATCCATTCACGTTAGTTGCCAAGACCATCCAGCACAGACTGAGCTCTGGCTCTGTCCGCTTCATCAGCTTCTTCAATAATTTCTGCCAAAATTTCCCGGGCACCCTCGGCATCGCCCATTTCAATGTAGGTGGCAGCCAGATCGAGTTTTACATCCACCGAGTTGATTTCACCCACATCCTCCAGACCTTCAAACTGATCAAGGTTGGCGGCTATATCGGCCAGAGCATCGGCCTCAGCACCCATGGATTTTTCCAGGGCATCAACGCCGGGCAGAGTAAAATCATCCGCCGGTTGCACAGGCTCAACTGCTTCGAAGGATGCAGTCGTGGACGCTTCAGTCGTGGGATTATCATCTTCTGCAGGGCTGGGGTCAGCGGCTGGGCTAACATCGGCAAAAATGCCGCCGTCCATAAAGCTATCGTCGAGGAAATCTTCATCGAGGACTGATTCTGCTAGTTCATCGACGCCTTTCTCTACTTCGGGCTCGGATTCAGGCTCTACGTTAAGAGACGCTGGCGGCTCTGACTCTTCATCAACGGAAGCCGAAGGCTCTGGTTCAGGCTCTTCGTTAAGCGATGCTGAAGGCTCGCCACTAATCGAGGCTAGAGGCTCTTCATCAACAGTAGGCTCCACCTCAGAATCAACCGAGCCTTCCGCAGCAGACAACTGCTCTTCGGAGGCCTGCTCCTGTGGACCCAGAATCACCGAGGCCATGGCGGTGGCAACTTCATCGCCTGTTAATTCAATCTCAAGGAAAATCGGCTTCAGCTCATCGCGGCGATCTTCCCTAAACAATACTTCCATCAGCTTTAAACGGCTGGCGGTATCGCTGGCATCAGCGGCGCGGGCCTGCTGCAAAATCTCTATAGCCTGATCGACATTACCCAGTGACAGATACACCTCCGCCTCCGCCGTGGCTTCAACCATAGAATCAAAAATCTCTGGGCTAACATCCGCATCCTCTTCGGCAAAGATTTCTTTATCGGTTTCGTCAAACAGATTATCCTCAGGGTTCAGTTCCAGGCCATCCAGCTCATCAACCAGCAGATCAGCACCTGTGTCCACAGAGGGCTCTGTATCGTATTCCTGATAACCGGCGCCAGAAGTATCCTCTTCCAACTCCCCAGAATCATCAGGACTGGCCTTGGAGGTTCTGCGCAATAGCAAAACCAGAACAAAAATAACCAGCACTAAACCAACCCAGAGATACCAGGGTTGGCCATCTAACTGCGCCTGCAAATCTTGAATCGCACTGGTTTTAGCCACAGGAGCCTCATCGACCATAGTCTCCAGAGTTTCCATGGTATCAACCTGAGCCTCCAACAGCGCCATGCGCTCACGCAACTCATTGTTTTCCAACTGAGTTTTGCTCATTTCATCCTGAGTCACCGCCAGCTCAGCACTTACCTCCGCACTTGCTACTTCAGCGCTTCCTTCTTCAGCGCTTACCTCAAGATCTTGAGAGGCGAAGGAATCATCACCAATAACAAGTTCCGTTGCTTCGGACGCATCATAGGCAGTAATCAAATCCAGAACGCCTCCACTGTCTTGGGCATCAGCACTGATATCCGACTCTGGGAAAAGCTCGCCCTCAGGGAAAAGTTCATCTTCAGCGAACAATTCGTCTGCACTAGGCTCGTCAATAGCAGGCTCGTCAGCAACAGCGTCTTCAATCGCCGGCTCTTGGACAGGAAGCTCTCGCTGGGCCGAATCAGCCAAACCAATCTGGTTGGCCACAATATCGCCAGCCTCTTCACCAATCTCAGCTTTCGACGGAAGACGTAAAATCGCCCCCTCTTTCATCTTATTGGCATCCCCGCGCACAAAGGCATTGGGGTTTTGGCTGTACAGCGAATCCATGGTTTGCAGGATAGTAAGACCCCGCGGACGCAGGCGCTTGGAGACATTCCACAGAGTATCGCCCACCACCACCTGATGTTGGTCACCAGACAGCTTACGCTTGCCACCACGGGTGGCCGTTTGGGTAGCAGGCCCGGAGACGGCCTTAGCGATCGGCACAGCCGGGCCTTCCCCATAAATAGGCAGGTCGAGTAATAAAGTGTATTCGCGCAGCAGGCGACCTGAAGGCCATTCCAGTTGCACCAGAAAATCAAGATAGGGTTCAACCACAGGCTGCTCGGTAGTGACGCGAACAATGGTTTCGCCAGCGGCATTTTTGCCCACCGCAAAATCCAGCTGCGTCAGATAGAAGTCGCGGCTAACACCGGCCTGCGTAAAGGCCTGAGTGGACGCCAGCTGCACCAGCAGCATACTGTCGTCAATGCCATCGACATTGCTGAGCTCAATCTCTGCATTGAGAGGCTCATTGAGCGCTGACTTAAGGGCAATTTCTCCAAAACCAACAGCAATTGCGGCACTGGTATAAAGCAGTGCGGCCAGAGCAGATCCGGCTGCCAGTTTGATCGACCATTTCCTGATTGTCATAAGTATTTCCTGTTGTGTACGGTGCTTAAACAATCCAGCAATTCTTAAACAACAAAACAACCTGATACTAGGAACCTTAAAATAGCTGCTGGATATGCCTTAGAAATTATATGGGGCTAAATTTTAGAGGTTGCCACGAAATATACTAGTTAAACTTAACCTAAATAGGCGATATTTAGTCGATTAATGGTTAAAACCCACAAAAAAAGGCCGAGCATTAAATTAATAGAACGCCCTAGCGTTAGATTAATAGAATGCCCAGCCCTTTTAAAGTAAAAAATGTCCCCACAAGCTAGTCTTCGATCACAATCCTCAGCATACGACGCAATGGTTCCGCCGCACCCCACAACAACTGGTCGCCCACAGTAAAGGCAGACAGATACTGCTCGCCCATATTCATTTTGCGCAGACGCCCAACCGGCACATTCAAGCCACCGGTCACAGCCGCTGGGGTCAGATGCGCCACCGAGGCTGCCTTATTATTAGGAATCACCTTTGCCCATTGATTGGATTCCGCCAACATCGACTCAACTTCATCCATAGGCACATCCTGAGTCAGTTTGATGGTCAGCGCCTGACTGTGACAGCGCATAGAACCAATGCGCACACAGAGTCCATCCAGAGGAATCGGGTTACCCTCGCGATTCAGAATCTTGTTAGTCTCCGCCTGATTCTTCCACTCTTCACGACTCTGACCATTCTCCAACTGCGAATCAATATAAGGCAAAAGGCTGCCGGCCAATGGGTTACCCCAGTTATCCACTGGAAAACCATCCGATCTCAATGTATCCGTAACCTGACGATCAATATCCAGAATCGCCGACGATGGGTTGGCCAAAGTGTCATCAACAGACTCCTTAATTGCCCCCATCTGGCTGATCAGTTCACGCATATTCTGCGCACCGGCACCAGAAGCTGCCTGATAAGTCATAGATGTGGCCCACTCCACCAAGTTGGCATTAAACAGCCCGCCCAGACTCATCAACATCAGGCTCACCGTGCAATTGCCGCCGATATAGTCCTTGATGCCATTAGCTAGGCCATCCTTAACCACATTCATATTTACCGGATCGAGCACAATGATAGAACTGTCTTCCATACGCAGCGCAGACGCCGCATCAATCCAGTAGCCACCCCAGCCAGCACTGCGCAGCTGCGGGTATACCTCTTTGGTATAATCGCCACCCTGGCAGGTGACAATAATGTCCATCTGCTGCAGAGCATCAATATCAAATGCACTTTTTAACAAAGGAATATCCACACCCACATCTGGGCCCGCCTGACCAGCCTGCGACGTGGTAAAGAAGACCGGCTCAATCTGGGCAAAGTCATTCTCTTCGCGCATCCTGTCCATCAGCACAGATCCCACCATGCCGCGCCAACCGATAAATCCTGTTTTCTTCATCGTTTCAAACCCTTTTGATTACTTATTTAATGGCTCCAAACACCCAGGGGTGCTGCGCCGCACGATCAGCCTCATAGGCCTTAATCTCATCCGCGTTTTGCAACGTCAGACCAATCTCATCCAAACCATTAAGCAGACAGTCCTTGCGAAACTCATCCAGCTCAAAACTAAATACATGGCCACTGTCAGTGGTCACCGTCTGCGATGGTAAATCAACAGAGAGCTGATAGCCCTCCTGGACATCCATTTCAGTAAACAAAATATCCACCTGCTCCTCGGTCAAAATCACCGGCAGCAAGCCATTTTTAAAACAGTTGTTGTAGAAGATATCCGCATAGCTCGGCGCAATCACCGCATTAAAGCCATAGTCCTCCAGCGCCCAAGGCGCATGCTCGCGGCTGGAGCCACAGCCAAAGTTCTTGCGCGCCAGCAGAATAGAAGCCCCTTCAAAGCGTGGGAAATTCAACGGAAAGTCAGGGTTAACTGGACGATTAGAACAGTCGGCACCGGGCTGACCCTCATCCATATACCGCAACTCATCAAACAGATTGGGCCCAAAGCCACTGCGCTTGATCGACTTTAAAAACTGCTTGGGGATAATCATATCCGTGTCCACATTGGCGCGGTCCATAGGACCAACCAAACCACGGTGTGAAGTAAATGCTTTCATTATTCAGCACCTCCAGTAAATGTGCGTACATCAACAATACGACCAGCCACGGCAGCAGCCGCAGCCATCGCCGGACTCATCAAATGAGTACGACCACCATTGCCCTGCCGCCCTTCAAAGTTGCGGTTAGACGTAGAAGCACAGTGCTCACCCGCTCCCAACTTATCCGCATTCATCGCCAAGCACATTGAACAACCGGGCTCACGCCAGTCCATGCCCGCGTCAATAAAGATCTTATCCAGCCCCTCAGCTTCCGCCTGAGCCTTAACCATCTGCGAACCCGGCACAATCAACACCTGCTTCACCGACCCAGCCACCGAGCGGCCTCTAGCAACTTCCGCCGCCGCACGCATATCCTCAATACGAGAATTGGTGCAAGAACCAATAAATACCCGATCAACCGCAATCGAATCAATCGCCTGACCGCCCTCAAGACCCATATAATCCAGCGCACGCTGCAACCCTTTGCGCTGCTCTTCACTGGGTTGTTCTTCCAGCGTTGGAACAGAAGCCGTTACCGGCGCCACCATCTCCGGAGACGTCCCCCAGGTTACCTGCGGCGCAATATCGTCTGCATGCAGGCTCACTTCAGTATCAAACGCCGCATCAGCATCTGTGGTTAAAGTATTCCAGTACTCAACCGCCTGATGCCACAGCTCGCCCACAGGCACAAACTGACGACCTTCACAGTAATCAATAGTCTTCTGATCCACCGCCACCATGCCCACACGGGCACCTGCTTCAATAGCCATATTGCACACCGTCATGCGGCCCTCAATCGACATATCCCGGAACACTGACCCGGCAAACTCAATAGCATGCTCATTACCACCAGCAGTACCAATCTTGCCAATAATCGCCAACACCACATCTTTAGGGGTGACGCCAGCGCCAACAGTGCCATCCACTGTCACGCGCATATTTTTCATTTTCTTCGCCACCAGACATTGAGTCGCCAACACATGCTCAACCTCAGAAGTACCAATGCCATGAGCCAAACAAGCCAACGCTCCATGGGTCGCCGTGTGAGAATCGCCACAGACTACCGTCATGCCCGGCATAGTAGCGCCCAGCTCAGGGCCCATCACATGCACAATGCCCTGGCCCATCTCATTGATCTTAAATTCTTTAATGCCGTAGAGATCGCAGTTGTCATCCAGGGTCTGCACCTGAATCCGCGACACCTCATCCGCCATACCAGCCACACCAGCATCACGTTCAGCCTTATCGGTCGAGATATTGTGATCAGGGGTCGCAATATTAGTATCCAGACGCCAAGGCATACGGTCCGCCATACGCAGACCCTCAAATGCCTGAGGTGAAGTCACCTCATGAATCACATGCCGATCGATATAAATCAGCGACGAACCATCGCTATTTTGTTTAACAAGGTGGCTATCCCACAGCTTGTCGTAAAGTGTTCTTCCCGCCATAACTCTCTCCCAGAGAATTCCTATGTTGCAGACATTGTAATCCTGCATTAAGATGAAATAAATTCATATTTAGCATAAATACCATTCTTATTAGGAATTAATAGAAAGAGGAGCGCGCGCGGATGGACAACCAAAACCTCAAAGCCTTTATCACCGTCGCCGAACTAGGCTCCTTTTCCGAAGCCGCCGACCGCCTGTACCTAACCCAGTCCGCCATCAGCAAGCGCATAGCCCAGCTCGAACAACAAATAGGTAAACGGCTATTTGATCGCATTGCCCGCCAAGTTTCACTCACAGAAGCCGGCGGCGAACTGCTACCCAGAGCCCGGCGCATCCTGCAGGAATATGAAAATGCCCTGCAGGCCATCAACGATTTATCCGGCGAAGCCAGTGGCACATTAAGGCTGGCCATTAGTCACCATCTGGGCCTGCATCGCCTGCCTCCAATTCTGAAACAGTTTGCCCAGCAGTATCCTAATGTGACCTTGGATATTGAGTTTATGGATTCTGAGAAAGCCTACGAGCAAGTGCTACATGGGGACTCGGAAGTCGCAGTGATTACCCTGGCACTAGAAGCCCATCACAACATAAATAGTAAGGTGATATGGAATGACCCACTGCGGTTTATCTGTGCGCAGGACCATCCGCTGGCCACATTAAAACAACCCGCACTTAACAATTTAGCAGAATACTCGATTATTTTGCCGGGCATAAATACTTACACCGGGCAGATTATTCAGAGGCTATTTCACAAAGAGGGGATACCACTAAAGGCACCAATGTCGACCAACTATTTGGAGACCATTAGTACGATGGTTGAGGTAGGTTTGGGCTGGAGTGTGCTGCCGGAGACACTGGTGAGGGACCTACATGTGATGCCATTTGAGGCGATTACGATTGAGCGGGAGTTGGGGTATATTCACCACACCAAGAGAAGCTTGTCGAATGCGGCAGTGGCGTTTTTGGAACTATTGGGTGGAGCGTAACGCCCCTTTTGCATGGCTCTATCCCTGTCATATCGAGCGAAGCGAAGTATCCCTTTAGATCCTTAACTAACGTTCTGGGTGACCGGGTGGAAGTCCGAGATGTGCGGGTGGAAGCTAGAGGTGACTCGTAGAGAGCCAAGGTGACTTTGGGCCACATCTGGCCACCCTCTCTCACCATTTCCTCGGCCCGCGACTTGCAGTAGAATGCTGCCTCGATTCAATCCAGTAACCACAGAGCTGTAGCCCCTTATGACTGACCATGCCCATTCCGCGTTTGAGTTGTTACGTGAGCAAGATATCCCTTCCCTAAAAGTTCGCTATCAGGAGTTTCGCCATCGCGTGACCGGTGCCCAGCATATACATCTGGCGGCGGACAATAGCGAGAATGTGTTTTTGGTGGCCCTGCGCACTGTGCCTATGGATTCCACTGGTGTGGCCCATATCCTTGAACATACAGCGCTCTGCGGCAGTGAAAAGTACCCGGTGCGCGATCCGTTCTTTATGATGATTCGGCGCTCGCTCAATACCTTTATGAATGCCTTTACCAGCAGTGACTGGACGGCTTATCCCTTTGCCAGCCAGAATAAGAAGGACTTTAACAATCTACTGGGTGTGTATCTTGACTCGGTATTTTTTGCCCGGCTGGACCCCTTGGATTTTGCTCAGGAAGGCCATCGCCTGGAGTTTGCTGATGCCAGCGACGCCTCGTCGGAGTTGACCTTTAAAGGGGTGGTTTACAACGAGATGAAAGGTGCCATGAGCTCGATTAACTCGGTACTGTGGCAAACTATGAGCAAGTACCTGTATCCCACTAGCACCTACCATTACAACAGCGGCGGTGAGCCGGCTAATATTCCAGATCTGACCTACGATCAGTTTAAGGCTTTTTATAAGACCCATTACCACCCCAGCAATGCCATTTTTGTGACCTTTGGTGATATCCCGGCAGCTGAACATCAGGCTAGCTTTGAAGAAAATGCTCTGCGTCGCTTTGATAAGCTGGACTGCCATATTGCGGTCACTGATGAGCAGCGATACCCTGAGCCTCAGTACTTTGAAGAGTCCTATGCTTTTGATGCCAGTCAGGATGATTCAAGCGACAACAATACCCATATTGTATTGTCTTGGTTACTGGGTGATTCCACTGACCTAGAAGCCACGATGCAGGCGCGCCTGCTGGCCAGTGTATTGCTGGACAACAGTGGGTCGCCTTTGCAAAAGGCTTTAGAAACTACCGACCTGGGTACTTCGCCCTCCCCTATGTGCGGCCTTGAAGACTCGCAAAAAGAACTGTGCTTTGCCTGTGGTATTGAGGGCTCTAACCCGGAGCAAGCAGATCAAGTTGAAGCACTGATTCTGGATGTGTTGCGCGATGTGGCTGACAATGGTCTGCCCCAAGAGCAGGTAGCGGCAAGCCTGCATCAGCTAGAGTTGTCTCAGCGTGAGATGTCAGGTGGCGGTTACCCTTATGGCCTGCATCTGATACTAACCAGCCTGACCAGTGCCACCCATCGCGGTGACCCGGTAGCCCTACTTAATCTTGATCCGGTGCTGGATAAGCTGCAACAACAAATCACTGACCCTGAGTTTATCAAGTCTCTAGCCCGTGACCTGTTGCTGAATAACAATCACCGCACCAGATTGATCTTAAAACCAGATGCACAACTAGGTGGGCAGAAGGAGCAGGCGGAGAAAGATCGTCTGGCGGCGATCAAGGCGGCGTTATCTGCGGATGAAGCCCAAGAGATTATCGACGGTGCGGCTACGTTAAAGCAGCGTCAAGAAATGGAAGAGAATTTAGATATTCTACCCAAGGTAGGTATTGAAGATGTGCCTGCAGACATTAACTACTCCGAGAAGTCAGCGGTTATCTCTAGCCCGATTCTCCTGACCAGCTACAGTGCCGGCACTAATGGTCTAGCTTACCAGCAGGTGATTATGCCTATGCCTGCCCTTAGCGAAGCGCAGATGGATCTATTACCTCTGTACAGCACCTGTGTCACAGAGATGGGTGTGGGCCAGCGGGATTATCAGCAGACACAGCTCTGGCACTCACGCCTGGTGGGTGCCTATTCGGCATCGGCTTCTGTGCGCACCGATAAAGACAGCCTAGATAAGCTGCATGGCAATATTAGCTTTACCAGCAAAGGCCTGGCACGCAATCAGGCGGCCATGACTGATCTGATGCAAGAATCGATTACTGCTGCACGCTTTGATGAACTGCCGCGCCTGCGGGAGTTGGTGGCGCAAATTCGCACTTACAGAGAATCGTCAATTACTGGCAATGGCCATGTGCTGGCGATGACTGCGGCGGCCAGTGGCATTTCGGCCAATGCTAATCTCAGCCAGCGCTGGGGTGGCATGATGGGTCTGACATTGCTCAAGGCATTGGATAAAAGCCTGGATTCTAAAGATGGGCTGACTCAGCTTGCTGCCCAACTGGAGGAGATTCATCAGCTGGTTCTTGCCCAGCCACGCCAGTATCTGCTGGTGGCTGAGGGGGAACGGTTGGATAACTTTGCCACGGCGATGCAGTCTGGTTTCTCTGGTGGTGTTTCTGATACTGCCACGGGCAATCTGATTAACTATAACCCTGAGCTTACATCGGTTAATCATGCCTTTACGGCTAATACTCAGGTGAGCTTCTGTGCCAAGGCCTACCCTACAGTGCCTACGGGCCATCTAGATTCTGCTGCACTGACAGTGCTGGGCGGTGTGTTGCGCAATGGTTATCTGCATCGGGCTGTACGGGAACAGGGCGGCGCCTATGGCGGCGGTGCTTCACAGGACAATCAAACTGGCGCTTTCCGCTTTTACTCGTATCGGGATCCGCGTATTGCTGGCACCTTGGAAGACTTTGATAACTCGATTAACTGGGTGCAGGAACAGGCTCTGGGTTACGACAAAATCGAGGAGGCTATTCTGGGTGTGGTCGGCGGTCTGGACAAGCCTGGCTCCCCTGCTGGCGAGGCGATTCAGGCTTTCCATGCAGAGCTTAATGGTCGCGGCAAGGCCTGCACTGAGCAGTTTAGAACTCAGGTGCTGGCGGTGACTGAGGCTGATCTTAAGCGCGTGGCTAGTACTTATTTGCGCGCGGATGCTGCGCAGACGGCGGTGATTACCAATGCCGATCTTGCTGCGGACACTGGCCTTGAAATCATTAACTCTTAAAAGGTTAAAGAGCATTGACCCATGACTAACTCTAGCCGCGACAATCTATTCTCTAGCCCCTTGGGCAAGGTGGCGGCTTTTGCATTTGATCAGGCGGTGGTAGACGTATTTCCGGATATGATCAGCAGATCAGTCCCCGGTTATGAAACCATTCTTGCTCATACAGGGGAGCTGGCTGATCGCTTTGTGCAGCCTAATACCCATTGTTATGACCTCGGCTGTTCGCTGGGGGCCTCTACTATGGCAGTGCGCCAGCGTATTGAGGGCCGCGGTGCGACGATCTTTGCTGTAGATAATTCCAGCGCCATGCTGGATAAATGCCAGACCATTCTGGATGCCAAACCTGATAGCACCTTAGTGAATCTGGTGAATAGCGATATCTGTGATATTGAAATCAGCAATGCCTCTTTAGTGGTCATGAACTTTACCCTGCAGTTTGTACCTCTGGCACAACGGGCGGCATTGATGGATAAGATTTTTCAGGGTCTGATTCCCGGCGGCTGTGTGATTATTTCGGAGAAGCTTAGCTTTGAGCCGGAGTCCCTTGATCAGCTGCTCAGCGAACTCCACCATGGTTTTAAACGGGCTCAGGGTTACAGTGATCTGGAAATTAGCCAGAAGCGGGATTCTATTGAGAATGTGCTGGTTCCTGAGACATTGGATAGCCATATCCAACGATTAAGGGCCTGCGGATTTCAGTCCGCAAGCCCCTGGTTTCAATGTTTTAACTTTTGCTCTCTGGTGGCGATCAAGTAGCCAACTCAGGCTTAGATTGCGAGCTTAGGTCAACATCTTCATCGTAGTCTTGATCAGCTTTTTCACCATGGGTGTATAGGGCGGGTACATCATTGAGAGTGTGCTGAACTTGTCCACCAGCACGCTGCGCTCGTGGGTAAAGGCTCTAAAACCCCACACGCCGCCGGACTTGCCAATACCACTGTTGTTAACGCCACCAAAGGGCAGGTTCGGGTGCAGAAAGTGCATTATGGTCTGGTTGACGCAGGTATCACCGGCACTGGTTTCTTGCAGCACTTTGTTGGTGAATTTGTCATCGGTGCTGTAAATATATAGGGCTAGCGGCTTGGGTTTGCTGTTGACATAACCGATGGCGGTATCAATATCCGAAAAGGTAATAATCGGCAGCACGGGACCAAAGATTTCCTCGTCCATAATCGATGAATCTTCACTCATACCTTCAATCAATGTGGGCGCAATAAACTGCCCTGTTTTGCTCACCTGGCCACCGGTCAGCACTTTGCCGCCTTTGCTTTTAGCGTCGTCCAGCAGGCCCGCGATGCGGCCATGATGACCGGCATTCACGACACGGCAGTAGTCACCATTTTCTTTAGCCTCATTGCCGAGGCCATACTGAGACTCAATGCAGGCGGTCAGTTCTGCAACCAGCTTGTCTTTGATCGATTCGTGGACATAGATATAGTCCGGGGCAATACAGGTCTGGCCATTATTGTTAAATTTACCCCAGACGATGGATCCGGCCGCCTTTTTCAGGTTGGCGGATTTGTCCACAATCACTGGGCTCTTGCCACCCAGTTCCAATGTCACTGAGGTAAGATTTTTAGCGGCGGCAGCCATAACATGTTTGCCAACAGCCGGGCTGCCAGTAAAGAATATATGGTCAAATGGCAGGTTGGTCAGGTAGCTGGCCACATCGGCCTTGCCTTCAAACAGTGATACTTCTTCTGGTCTAAATGCCTTTTTAACAATGGCGCCAATCACCTTAGACATTTTTGGGGTCATTTCCGAGGGCTTGATAATCACAGTATTACCCGCGGCGATTGACCACATCATTGGGCCAAAGGTCAGGTTAAACGGGTAGTTCCAAGGAGATACTACCAGAGTAACGCCTTTGGGCTCTTTGACAATGCGTGACTTGGTACCAAACATGGAGATGGTGGCACTGACATGTTCGGGCTTCATCCAGTTTTTCAGGGACTTGCGAATATGCTTAAGCTCAGCACGCACGGGCATAATCTCAGCCAGATCCACTTCTGCTTCGGGCTTGCCAAAGTCGGCCGCGGCGGCTTTGTGAATATCGTCATAGGCAGCTTTGAAGGCTTGCTCGAAACGGTCCAGCACTGCCAAGCGCTGCCTGTAATCTGATTTGCGCAGTTCCAGCGCATAGTCTTTTTGTTGCGCAAAAACTTGATCAATTTTGGCTTTTAGCGCCGGCTTTAATTCACTCATATTTCCCTCCCCGGGTTGTCTCTTGTCGCCTGTGTAACTCAGGCGTGCTTTTTTAAAATTCGTGGCTCAATAATTATTTGTCTGAGCTTAAGGTGCAATCAATATAAATGACCCATGGTTTCTAGGATACGTGCTCAGTAATGGGGTGGCCTCTCTCCCGCGCCGTTACCGCCGCTCTGGCTTAGGGAATCGCTCTCAGCGGCGCTGTCCTGCAGTACTTCAATCCGCTCGAGCATATTGCGATGACCCTTGGTCAGGACGTCTATCTCTTGCTGCTGGCGAAAAATTTCGTCTTCAAGCTGGGCGTTGGCCATTTCTAAATAGGCCAGCTTTTCTTCCAGCGCATCAAATCGTTTATTTTCCATTATTTGTCCCGGTACAGCCCTATAGTTTCGGCTAACACCATAGCGGAAATGCCTTATAATTGCCTACCAAAATCGCAGGCACAAATATGATTCCGCAAACACTTGATTACGGGCCGTTTCTCTCATGGCTCGAAGAGTCTCCCCTCGGCGACTGGGGCGAGACATTGCCCGAGCTGCTGGCGCAACAGCTGCGCCGCGAGCGCTGGGGTGATATGCCGGAATGGGAGGAGACCCTAAGGCGTCTGCCGGAGATAGATCCGCTTAATATAGAGCTTAAAACTGAGGTCGCCATTGGCGACACCAGCCTGATGGATAAAGGTCGTAGACTGGCTCTGCAAGCCACATTAATGGGCCTGCACCCCTGGCGCAAAGGCCCTTACAACTTATTTGGTATGCCGCTAAATACAGAATGGCGCTCGGACTGGAAATGGGATCGAGTTGCGCCGCATCTGGACAGCCTTGAAAACCGTCTAATTCTGGATGTTGGCTGCGGCAATGGCTACCACTGCTGGCGAATGCTTGGAGAGGGCGCGCGCCGGGTGATTGGCATTGATCCTTCGGTGAAGTTTGTGTTTCAGTTTCAGGCGATTAAGAACTTTGCTGGCGCCGATATGCCTATCGACGTGCTACCTCTGGGTATAGAACATATGCCCGCCAGACTGGCTGCCTTTGATACTGTTTTTTCTATGGGCATTCTCTACCACCGCCGCTCACCTATGGGCCATCTACGTGAGCTTAAAGAGCTGCTGCGCCCTGGAGGACAACTAGTACTGGAGACTCTGGTTATTGAGGGACCGGAAGGCATGGCCCTAGTACCTGAAGGTCGCTATGCCAAAATGCCCAATGTCTGGTATCTGCCGACGGTGGACACGCTACTCAGCTGGATGCGCAAGAATGGCTTTAAACACCCTAGACTGGTGGATATAAGTACCACTAGTATTAAGGAACAACGCAGCACTGACTGGATGACCTTTGAGTCTCTGCAGGATTTTCTAGATCCGGATGATCATAGCAAAACAATTGAAGGCCATCCTGCTCCGATCAGAGCAGTGATATTAGCTGAGGCTCCTTAACAAGAAACACATAAATAAAAAGATCCTAGATAAATTAAAGGGCATTACAAACCCAATGCAGACAATACTGATCAATAAGCGTTGTTGCGGCGGCGCTCAGTACGGCTAAACGTGGAGTATTGGGGCGGGCTGAACATCTGTGGATTCAGGTGGATCTTTAGAGGGTTTTGAGCTGGAGACTTCTTGGAAGCTTTCTAGAAAATCAGACTGCTCATTCCTAGCAAAAAAACCACCGCGGGTAAGCAGTGGTTTTTGGACCTGACATAAATGGCTGGGTTATGCCTTTAATGCCTCATCTGCTGCTACATACTGGTATTCCAGAGCGTCAGCTACTGCTTTGTAGGTCACTTTGCCTTTGTGAATATTAAGGCCATTCTGCAAGTTCTTATCTCTGAACAGGCTGCTTATGGGGTCATCAGCCAGGGCCAGCGCATAGGGCAATGTGGCGTTGTTCAGTGCGATGGTAGCTGTGCGCGCCACACCACCCGGCATATTGGCGACACAATAATGAACCACATCATCAATGATATAGGTTGGGTGTTCATGGGTAGTGGCTTTGGAGGTCTCAAAGCAACCGCCCTGATCAATGGCTACATCCACTACCACCGAGCCCTTCTTCATGCGTCCGATAAGGTCTCGTGACAGCAACTTGGGGGCCGCAGCACCGGGAATAAGCACAGCACCGATAATCAGGTCGGCCTCAATAGCATAGTCCTCAACCGCCGCTGCCGTAGAGTAAACACAGCGCGCCCGGCCTTCATACTTGGCATCAAGCTCGCGCAACCGGGGGATTGAGCGATCCAATATAGTCACATCTGCGCCCATGCCCACAGACATTGCTGCGGCATTGTCACCCACTACACCCCCACCAATAACCAGCACCTTGGCCGGTGCAACACCGGGCACACCCCCCAGTAACACACCGCGACCACCCTGAGCCTTCTCCAGATGATGAGCCCCTGCCTGCACGGACATACGGCCAGCAACTTCGGACATGGGCGCCAGCAATGGTAGTCCGGCCTGATTATCCGTGACCGTCTCATAGGCAACACAGGTTGCACCAGACTCAATCAATAATTTGGTTTGTTCGGGATCTGGGGCCAGATGCAGATAGGTATATAAAATTTGCCCTTCCCGCAGCATCTTGCACTCGGCGGGCTGAGGCTCTTTGACCTTTACCACCATATCAGCCCGGGCAAATATCTCACCAGCCGAATCAGCCATCTCAGCACCAGCCTGAATATATTCTGCATCGCTAAAGTCGATCGCCAGACCAGCCATACGCTCGACAATAACGCTGTGACCGCGCTTGACCAGTTCATTGACAGATGACGGGGTCAGGCCAACGCGATATTCGTGATTCTTAATTTCCTTAGGCACACCAACCAACATTTCAAATCCCTCTTTTTAAAGCAATAGTTAAAAGCATCTATCAAAGGCACTAACGCGCTCATCAAGTTATTTGGTAATTCTAGTCAATCACCATAATAATTCTTTATTAAAATCGGTATAATCCAGAATATTTTTATACTTTAGACATTTAAACAGGATATTTTATTTATGGCTTCTACAGCAGAAACCACCGACAAACTGGGCAAAATTGACCGCCATATACTGCGATTGCTACAGAAAGACGGACGCATAAGCTATACAGACCTAGCCCGTGAAGTCGGGCTCTCCGTGACCCCCTGTATCGAGCGCGTCAAGCGACTCGAACGCAATGGCTATATTCTTGGCTACTCAGCACAGGTATGCCCACAAAAACTTAATGCCAGCCTGGTGGTGTTTGTGCAGATAAGGCTCAACCACACCTCCCAGAAAAACTTCGAAGAATTCCACCGCTCAGTGTTGGACCTGGAAAATGTGCAGAGCTGCTTTTTAGTCTCCGGCAACTATGACTACCTGCTCAAAGCCAGAGTTGCTGATATGGGCGCCTACAGAGAACTGCTCGGACATCGAATACTCAAACTGCCCGCCGTTCAGGAGTCCACCAGCTACGTGGTGATGGAAGAGCTCAAAGAGACAATGGCGGTGCCAGTGCCCTACAGCCGAAAATAAGCTATAAAAACCAACGAATATCCCCAGCTTAAGGTTGACTCAATTCCTCCGCTCACCTATAGTGCGCTACCTCAGAAATGAGTCCAAAACGCACTCGTAGCTCAGCTGGATAGAGTACCCGGCTACGAACCGGGCGGTCGAAGGTTCGAATCCTTCCGAGTGCGCCACATATAAAAAGCCCGCCTTCTAGGCGGGTTTTTTGTATGTGCTGTACGACGAGGTGAGAACCTTCCGTTCGACTAGTTATCCCCACGGGATAACTTGGACCAAGCCGCCACGCGGCGATGCTTCGTAGAAGTTTAAACAGGCCATGACCTGTTTAAAGTCAATCCTTCCGAGTGCGCCACATATAAAAAGCCCGCCTTCTAGGCGGGTTTTTTGTATGTGCTGTACGACGAGGTGAGAACCTTCCGTTCGACTAGTTATCCCCACGGGATAACTTGGACCAAGCCGCCACGCGGCGATGCTTCGTAGAAGTTTAAACAGGCCATGACCTGTTTAAAGTCAATCCTTCCGAGTGCCCACATATAAAAAGCCCGCCTTCTAGGCGGGTTTTTTTATGTGCTGTACGACGAGGTGAGAACCTTCCGTTCGACTAGTTATCCCCACGGGATAACTTGGACCAAGCCGCCACGCGGCGATGCTTCGTAGAAGTTTAAACAGGCCATGACCTGTTTAAAGTCAATCCTTCCGAGTGCCCACATATAAAAAGCCCGCCTTCTAGGCGGGTTTTTTTATGTGCTGTACGACGAGGTGAGAACCTTCCGTTCGACTAGTTATCCCCACGGGATAACTTGGACCAAGCCGCAGCACAACGCTACCCCACAAGGGCATGAACAAACCAAAATCTATGCACAGCTCATCCCCCCAATCAGATTTCAAAAATCTATCGTACCTTCCCCCGGAGATCGAATCATTTCGTCAGGGTACTCAGGTATTGGAAATGTAAACTGAGAGACCTCCGTATCATCAAGGTCATCTATCCCATCATGGTCTGCATCAGTGGATGTCAATGGGTCGAGCGGAAAGGCGTCCCTATAGTTCAGAACACCATCATCATCAGTGTCTTCGTCCGCCAAATAAAAAGCCCCAGAATAAACTGGATCCTTCACTGAATCACCAAGCTCAAAATCATTTAACAGCAGAGCACCAGTTTCAGGGATCTCCCCCGCAAGCCTATCAATCATATTGTGATCAGGCGTCTTCAGAGACGTCCCTATTGCCAGCTCTGAATCGGTACAGTTTGCCATGTCTACATGCGCATAAACGGTAAATGGCTTTAACACTCTGACCAGGTATTTTTGCTGATCATCACCGACCACTATCGCGCCATCCGGCATCGAAAAACTCGGTAGCATAGCAGCGTTTAGAGACCCCACAGCTACCAGGGCCCCATCTTTCAGCGATCTGGTGGCATATGGGATAGCTACATTGCTTCCAGAAATAGCCGAGCTAACAGCAAACTGCTCTAAAACCCCATTATTGTCATAAGTAACATTGATGGACTCAGCTATCCTATCCCCATCAACATTGTAAACCCCATAACCATCACCGTGGACGTACTGCCAGCTCGCTTCTCGGCTGAGACAAATTTCAGACGGTTGACTAACTGTATTGTTCCTAAACAGCAAAAAGTCATCGTTGTAAGCAATATCTATATTTTTGTATAACTGTGAAGGAAACTCGCCTTGCATGCCCCCGCTGCGTCGCGCGATAACGGAACCATAACCCACGCCATTTTCATCATGGATTATATTGGCCGAATAAAAATCCTTTATCATCCCGGCGACAAAATTCGAACTTACCAATACCAAGTCAACAAACGAAACCGTCTTATATTGGATTCTGCCATCATCTAGCCTATTCGATGATGAGCTCCAGCTATATATATGTTCCTCATTGTCATCAATGAAATTCCACGCCAGATCCATGATGCCGTAGGGATTAGTTACAGTAACCTCTTCTTCAAGCACGATCTTGGCTCTATCATCGGCCCCAGTGCCACTGGGTTGCACCCAGGTTTCTATCGTCAGCGGCGAGTCACTCCTATTCTGCCCAACACGGAAAATACGAGGAAGATCGTTTTCAGAATTTTCACAACGCTTATCATCTAACGTGGCCAGATAGGCGAACGAGGCCTCTTCATCCTCGACTTTTTTAAAGTTAACAAAGTCTTTGTAGGATGACCGATTAAACAGGCACAAGACCACATTTAACCCTCCAAATGGAGTTTGTGTAATAAATGGATGATAAAGTTTAATGGTAAAATCTGTCCAAATGGGCTTGCTTCTATCGGCGACATCCTCTTTGGTAAATCCAAAACTTTGTAGAGAAAAAATCATTAGAGTCGTCAGCAAACCGATCGGTTTTAGAGCATTCAAAAGGCAAGTCATGATGATGCTCCCGTAGAAAACAAAACGACCTCATTGGGCAACGTCTTCACTTCAAGAACCGCAGGAGCAGGCGGTGCCGGTGGCCCAGGTATCGGGCTACTATTATTGGAAGAACCGCCTCCGCAAGAGACGCAAATAAACATGATGGGAAGGATCGCTATGGATTTGATAGTCATCGATTTCTCCTTGGATTATCATCCGATGTTAGACTATTCTAATGTGAATTGATACTCAATCATAGGCAATCACACCTAAGGCACCAGTGTTTCTGGCGAAATGGAGTGGATGTGAATAGATATGTATAGACATTATCAGAAACAATCAATGTTTATTACATCGATCAGGCGTGTATATCCTCAGACTTTAACAGGCTGGTAATGGCGCTTTTTTTAAACAGACCTGAGAGAAACTTAATAATAAAAATATGCTTTGGTACGAGACTAAAGTGCTAAAAAGAAGAGGGAAAACCACCTCAAATATCCAATCGCTGTTGCAATCAGCCACCCGACATTACTGTCATGGCGCGTTAGCGTTTATTGCCCCAACCCCAGACTATGAAGCCCAGACATCTTATACAGCGACAATCAATGTCAAAGATGGCTTAGATACCGTTACCAGAGAAGTTATTTTTGGTATAGAAAACGACCCCGATGATGACTTAGTACTGGCGGTCGATCAGGATCGCAGTGTCATGGCAGGGCTCTAAATCAACCTCGCGTACATTTGCAGCAATGCCACAGCAATTTGCACTGTAGTTGCAAAACTTGCGCCACAGCACAGATTTGCGCTCTTCGTAAGCACCTCCCTGCAATTTAACGCAAAGGCAGAATCACACACACAAATGTACAGACAGTCGTGTTTTTATACTGATTAACATTGAAATCAGAAAGGTCATTGAAAGCAGTGTGTACAGAGAAATAGGCTTTACGGTAAATTATATTTAGTAAGACAAGGTGAGAACCTTGTGTTTTGGTACCTAACGAATCTGGTTCACCCAGTGAGGTCATGATAAACTCCAACGTCTTAAGCAAGCCGAAACTCAAATGCAACCTGAATTAGCACTATAAAGTAGTGCTGTTATCCTAACACTTAGAGAATGGATGTTAATTATGCTTAAACTTAAAGCCATGGTAGTTTTCTGCGCCCTACCCTTATTGGCTAACTGCGCGTCCACCCCTAATAGTATAGCAGCAGTGCCATATCCCGATCAGGTCTTCAGAAATATGACCTGCGATCAAATAAAGGCCGAGTACCTAAAAATCGAAGCCAGTGTAGTGAAAATTACAGGGCAGCAGAGTTCTGAAAGGAGAAACGATCAAGGAATGAGTCTAGCAGGTGGGATGTTGTTAGGTTCATCATTCTTATTAACTGAGGGTAATACAGAGACTGCTTCCCAGCTAGCACTTATCAAGGGTAAATACGAATCTGTAAGCCGGGTCAGCGCAGAGAAAAATTGCGCGCCTTAGTCTGCGCCGCAGTACCTTTCCTGCATTGCCCCACACAAGATAAAAATAACCAACACGAGACTACTACTGCCATAATGCGGTATCAGCACCCTAAGGATTTTAGGTTGCTGATACAGCTACACAACTCTCTTGGCGCACAAAACCAGTACTAGGATTTGGTGTCATTTTTACTGAAAAAAGCCAGACTCAATCCACTCATAAAAATAAGATGTTCATCCGGAGTATTTGCGACATCAGAGTCGACCAGAATAACCTTTTTCTTTTCAAACCAACCTATTGCCCCTAGCGCCTCTGCTCCGTCAGAAATTTTGTATCCTACAGGCTTGGGATTCTTTCGTTTGTTTCCAACCACACTGTGCAGTGAACTGCCCTGCAACTCTCGGCCATCCGGTAAAGTAATTATTACCTTGCGGTTTTCGACAGGCGGGCCCATCGAGAACTTTGGCTTTTTATAAGGTAACACCACTAAGACCGCGGTTTGCTCACCACTTTGCATGACACATTGATAGTCGATTGCGCCCTGGCGCTCAAATGTCATCCCGTATTGGTTAGTTATTTCCTTTTTTATTCCAGAACAAAATATGGTCCAAGTACCATAGGTATCATGTACCAGCGTTATATCCGTCGAGGTCTTTGATTTACCAAACCCCATAAACGAACTAGAAGACTTTCTGTTTTTCCATGTCCCTGTATAGGGGCCAATGTTCAAATCCTGGGTTTTGAAGTTAAACTTCATTAGTAACGACTTTGTTGGGTAGGTCGTCGCTCCCGCAAAATCTTCTTCAAAATTTGTATCAGCCACCTTAAAAAAGGCAGTAGCAGGTAAAGTGGTCATTAACGAGACCCAAAATAGGATATTCGTGAGGTGCATTCTAATCATGGTTAATCTCCAAAAAAATTAGGGTCGAAAATCATTAACAATCAATGACGCAGGATGTGTATTTATACAATATTAGAGCCTTAAAAATATAAACTCTTTTATATAAGGGTATTATAGTTTTTGGCAGTAGCAGTAAAGATTCGCTTCCAACAACCTAACTGTCTTTCCAAACATCGGTATCTTACAGATTTCTGGGCTATAAAGGCACAATTTTAAACTCACTGGTCTGGGTTGCTAGACATGCTGCGCGGTAGGTTTGGCTATTTAGTCTGGTGACTGGGTAAGTAGCAATTAACCTGGCTCTCACTTTTGAGGTTTTGAAGCGCATAACACTGGCATATGTGCAGCCTTCTGACTATCCTGCGAGGAAAAGATGAACTGAGCACCGTTACCGATTCCAGAGACAGTAGAGTTGTATAAAATATATCGGTTGGTTGACTGGGTGGAAAAATCAGGCAGTTGGCAGACCTCTAAACCACCAACTACATCAGCTTGGGTGCCTAAATTCACTAGTTGGTACTCAGCATCACCAGAGATTAGCGCCTGAAGGCACATCGACCACAATAGGCACATAGCTAGCACAGTCAGGCTCTGAATCTGTCAAACCAAAGTTAAAGTCACCCTCTGCCACAGACACCGTTGAGGGCTCATTTACATCCCTTAAGCCATTGAAATTAAGATCAAGAAATACCCTGGCACCAGAGATATAACCATCTATTGCCTTGCCTGAAACATCTGTTGAGCTTTCACTTGACCCATTTGAATTAGCTGAACCACCGCCACCGCAGCTTGCTATAGAGAGAATCAGCAGGAAAGAAGGAATAAGTCTAGTCATTAAATAGAGCCTTTGTTATTGTTAAAGCGCAGTAAAATCTAGCACGTTTTATTCGCTAGCGAATAGATTAAGCAAAACAACTGCTTGATACAGTAAAGAAGAACGCACGAATCCAAATAGTAAGGTTATTTATCACGGCCTAGGGAAAAGCACCAGAAACTGCCATGCCAGGGCGACATTGTTCGCTCGAGAATCCTATCAGATTGGCCTGTGCGAGAAAGTGTGGCGGTCGAGGATGCGAGATTCCTCAGCAAGCAAGGTTTGCCATCGGCACTTAGTTTTCAGTATGGTTACCCTGTCCAAAATATTCAGTCAATTCAGGAACACTGGTTATGGTCTTTAAGGATAGTCATTATATTGAGCTGTATAAATGGCGGCTGCGTTCTGAAACCTGTGGTAGCAGCCCCGAAATCAGACAGCAGGCCGCTAAAAGAGAGCTGGATATGCGCCTGGAGGAGATAAGCAGAAGAAAGAAGGTGCAAAAGACGCTGATAATAATGACCTATATTGTTGCTGCCATTTTCTCTCTCGTTCAGGGCCTCGGATTGGTCGCTGCATGTTTGATGCATGTTGCGGCATTCACCTATGGCAAATACTGTTATATCGATAGATGTGAAATGTATGCTTACGAGACAGCTTTGGGGCAGTGGGAAGCGGAGGGCAAACCATCCGATCCGCCACCAAACAAAGACGGCAATACAGCTTAGTCAGACTACTATTTTAACCGGACACGAAAGCCGCTGATTTAGTGCCTGATCCAAATATTTTTCTCTGGCGTAGTCTACTAAGGACTCCCAAAAAAATAATAGATTGAATCAATTCAACAGAGTAAGGGTAAGCTTATGAAAACTAAACTGGCATTTCTCTGGTTCTATGACTGTTACAACATGGTTATGGACCACAATAAAAACCCATTGCGCAATATTCCTGATCCGGTTTCCCGTATGTGGGTTATGACTGTGCTTGCCTGGATGTGGTCGGTGGTATTTGGCGCCTACCTGGGAAGCGTTATCTATATGGGCATTAGTATCGCGTCGCACTTTATACTGATATTTATGGTCGCTTTCACTGCTGCCATCTTCTACGATGCTGAAAAACGCCATGATAGCTGGCTGCTGCAGCTGCGTGCTCTGCAACACCAATAAACGCTGAGCCATTGAAAACCCGCTGCCCGCAGCGGGTTTCTCGTTTCTAGAAACTGCCCCACCAGTTTTAGAACCCCTCCTTAGGCTGTTAGACTAAGAACGAACTAACCTGATTAAAGCGTCTAACACTATGACCCAATCATCTGACCAAACCGAAATCGAAGCATCTGCCTTTCGCCGACTACTGCAACATCTAGACGATCATAAAGAGGTGCAGAATATCGACCTGATGATTCTCGCTGATTTCTGCCGCAACTGCCTCAGCAAGTGGTATGTGACTGCTGCGGAGGAGAGAGGCGTTGCCATTGACTACGAGCAGGCGCGGGAAATTATCTATGGCATGCCCTACAGCGAGTGGAAGGATAAACACCAACCACCCGCCAATGCTGAGCAGCTTGAGGCCTTCGCGGCGCGCCAGAAATAGACTATTCGTTAAGGTGGAACCCCGGTGTTGACTGGGACAGGGCCAGCTCTGCCTCATCCATATCTTCACCCACGTCCTCAAACAAAGGTGATGACAGGTAGCGCTCTCCGGTGTCTGGCAACATGCACAGAATAACTGTCCCTGGCTCTGCGTTCTTGGCGATATCCAGTGCCACGGAGAATGTTGAACCACCGGATATACCGGTAAAAATACCTTCTTTTTGTGCCAGTAGCTTGGACGCTTCTATACCATCCTGAGAATCAATAGGCACCAGCTGATCAAAGCGGTTTTGATCAATGGATTCCTGTAGTACAGCTGGAATAAAGTCCGGAGTCCAACCCTGAATCATATGGGGCTCAAAGGCTGGGTGGCTACCTGCTGGTGCGCCGCCAGCTGTGCGCTCCTGGACCTGACCACTCTGTATAAGCTGGGCATTGGCCGGCTCGCTTAGCACGATCTTGGTCTCTGGACGCTCAGCTCTAAGCACTTTAGCGACACCGGAAAAAGTGCCTCCTGTGCCGTAACCTGTTACCCAATAGTCGAGGCGGTCCCCTGCAAAGTCAGCAAGTATCTCTCGCGCTGTGGTGTTTTCATGGATCTTGGCATTGGCGTCAGTCTCAAACTGTCGCGCCAAAAACCAGCCGTTGGCGGCAGCGAGTTCGACGGCTTTTTGGTAACAGCCCATGGCTTTGTCGGCTTTTGGTGTGAGGACCACCTGAGCACCCAAAAAGCGCATCAACTTGCGTCGCTCGATGGACACGCTGGTGGGCATAGTGGCGATAAATGGATAACCTTTGGCGGCACATACCATGGCCAGTCCAACGCCCGTGTTGCCGCTGGTGGCTTCAATAACAGTCTGGCCAGGCTTGAGCTGGCCGCTGCGCTCTGCCTCTTCAATAATACTGATTGCTAACCGGTCTTTGACCGACCCGGCTGGGTTAAAGAATTCAGCTTTTACATAGAGCCGCACATTGTCCGGTACCTGAGTTTTTACTTGCACACAGGGTGTGTCACCTATGGTGTCTAATATGCTGCTGTATAATTTTCCGCGCCCTTCTGTGCGCCTTGAGTCCGCCATGGGAATTGCTCCTTGTCATTTGATTAGCTATAGACAGAAGCATAGAGCAAAGCGAGTCAATCGTAAAAGCCGATTTCAGCGACATCAATCTCGGCCTGATAATCACTGCCAAAGGCGACGACGCCAATGCTGCGTATGGAGCCTGCCACAATCGTTGATCTCAACCATGAACTGGATCGCGTAAACTCGGCCAGGGGTAGTCGAATAATTTGCCAGTCCTCTGATGCTCTAAAGCTCGCCTGATAATACTGCCAGGGCAGCAATGTGCCGGCGGTGCGCAAATGGATAAAATAGCCGGCGGAGTTACCGCGCACCCGGAGGTAGACCCCCTGTGCTGATTCGATGGCACCTTTATCGATGGTTTTGCGAAACTGGATAAAGCCACCATTATTTTCGGTACTGACTCGACCTGACATGCGCGCGTATTTCTCGCCGTCCTGCTGCTCAAATTGAAGCTGCCCCTGTGACACGCCGCCCATCACCTGATCGCTGACATAAGTCCATCGCTGCTGCGGATCTGCCTCGAATTTATCAGTCTGCATAGTATCGGCTAGAGTCAGAGGCGCTGTAAAACCGATTGCACCACATACCATGCTTAAGGTTATTGCGCCAAAAAACTTGTTCATAACAGGCCTCCATAAGGGCTTATCGTTTGTATTGTGTTGGGCAGTATCCGCGACTGACGTCCGGCGAACGTAGGGAAAGGTGTTTAGTTTTACGGCTGGTCACGCGCTTGCGCCACAATCGGAATGACCTTGGCTTAAGCTGCCCACGCATAAGATTGATCACTGAAGACTCATTGAGACCAAAGTTAAACTCTATAGCTTCAAATGGTGTGCGATCTTCCCAGGCCATTTCTACAATTCGCGATGTCTCGCTCGCTGTGAATAGCGCCTGAGACCTTTGGCTGGCGGGCAATGATGGCATAATCAGAGTAAACCTTTGGCAACAGATGATACTATAAGTACGTACAATATGGCTGTTTGTATCAGCTTAAATGAGGGCAGAAAAGAACCTCTGCTACCTGTTATTTTGGCTAAAAAGTATTTATAGTCTGGTAGCAACAACAATAAAAGTCATCACTGCAAACTTGCAGACCAAAGAAATGACTGGAGGCCTACCGTGATCACATATTCTATTGAAGATGCTCAAAAAGGACCTATTACTTACAGCGACAAGAAGCGCTATCTGTGGCTGATCTCAGTCATTATGCCAACCTTTCCTCTAATGGGCGTGTTTATCTTTTACCAAACCGGCCTGGAATGGACGCTGTGTCTGCCATTGATCATTAACTATACCATCCTACCTGTGCTTGACTGGCTGGTCGGCAGTGATGAGAACAATCCGCCGGAAGAGCTTGTACCTCAGCTGGAAGCCGATACTTACTACCGCTTTTTAACCTACATTACCGTGCCACTGCACTTTGTGGTGTTGATCGCATTGGCCTATGTGGTGGGCACCAATAATTTGAGTTGGTGGTCTATTCTGGTGACTGCCATCATTGCTGGTGGCTATAGCGGACTGGGTATTAACACTGCCCATGAGCTGGGCCATAAACAGACTGCCATTGAGCAGCTGCTGGCCAAAATCACTTTGGCTGTGCCCGCCTATGGGCATTTTTGTGTCGAGCATAACGGCGGCCATCATGTTCTGGTCGCAACGCCTGATGATCCTGCCAGCTCCCGCCTGGGTGAATCTATCTATGGGTTTACTCTGCGTGAGATTCCCGGGACCTTCGCCAGAGGCTGGAATCTGGAGAAAAACAGACTGCAAAAACAGGGTAAAAAGACCTGGTCTACGTACAACAATATTCTACAATCCTATTTATTGAGTGCCCTATTACAGGGTAGTTTGATCTATAGCTTCGGCTGGGTGATGCTACCCTTCTTGGCTGTTCACAACTTCTGGGCCTGGTTCCAACTTACCTCGGCCAATTATATTGAGCACTATGGCCTGCTGCGTGAGAAACAAGAAAATGGCCGCTATGAGCGCTGCCAGCCCCATCATTCCTGGAATGCCAATTACATTATGAGCAATCTTGCACTGTTTCATCTTGAGCGCCATTCCGACCATCATGCCAACCCTATTCGCCGCTACCAGAGCCTGCGCAATTTTGCGCATATACCAGAACTGCCCAATGGCTATTACGGTATGTATATGTTGGCCTACATTCCCTGGCTGTGGTATCGGGTTATGGACCACAGAGTACTGGCTCTGCCACATATTAATGGGGATCTCTCCAAGGTCAATATAGCGCCTCATAAACGAGCCGAAATACTCGCCCGCTACGGTTCGAACTAAGCCATTCACTCTCCTTACACCTCTGACTACTCCAGCCCGTTTGGAGTGGTCAGGACCCTTCCCGATGCCCTAAATTGACGCCTTTAGTACTCAATTCGTTCGAATGGATATCATCCATCAAAAAATTAAAGCAATTTAACCACAAACAGCAGAAATACTATGTATACAGCTTGATATAGGTTGCACTACTGAATAGAGTACCGTCCGGTTAAGTTAGAGTCTTAAATACAGGTCTTTAGCGGAACTCAAGATATTTAGATTTAAACAACAATTCAACTCCCGAGGAAAAAAATGAATTTTATTCATTCTAAAAAATTATGTCTTTCTATCGCTATCGCCGGTGCGTTAACGACAGGAATGGCTCAGGCAGCTATTGATGAAATTATTGTCACAGCTAACAAGAGAGAACAATCACTACAGGATGTACCGGTAAGTGTAACCGTTACCAGTGGCGAAACAATTCAACGCGCCAGCATTGTCGACTTGGTCGATCTGCAGACGTCTGTACCATCTCTGCGTGTAAACCAGCTGCAAAGCTCCGCACAGACCAACTTTACGATTCGTGGCTACGGAAACGGTGCCAACAACCCAGGAATTGAGCCCGCAGTAGCTGTTTATATTGATGGCGTTGCCAGAACTCGATCAGCTTCAGCGCTGGCCGACTTACCCGCTGTACAGCGTATTGAGGTTCTTAGCGGTCCCCAGTCAACGCTGTTCGGTAAGAATGCGTCTGCTGGTGTTATCAGTGTCACCACAATGCTTCCTGAAGACCAACTTGGCGGCATGATCGAAGCAACCACAGGCAACTACGGCACCCGCATCATGAAAGGTACCGTCACCGGGCCAATCAGCGACACTATGTCATACAGACTGTCCGCCAGCGATAATTCATCAGACGGTTATGGCACCAACATCACTACTGGTGCTGGCGTTAACTCCAGAGATCGCAGTGCCATCCGTGGACAGCTTTTGATCGAACCTGCCGACGACTTAACTATTCGAGTGATTGGTGATTACAACGAAATTGATGAAATATGTTGCTCTGCAAGTTCTTTGACCTATGGAGGCGCCTCAGGAGTTGCTTCTATTATCGCCGCAGATAATGGTTTTGCTACTACTCCAGTAGATCCGTGGGCACGAGATCTAAATATGAACTTTGACCCGTCGAACAAGTTGGTGGGTAAGGGCTTGTCAATTCAAATTGACAAAGACTACGATTTTGCGACTTTGACATCTATTACTTCTGTTAGAGACCAGTCTTTGAGATCTAATTTTGATGCGGACTTCAGTGCAGCAGATATTTTGGGCGAGAATCGCGTCGATTATGATTTCGAGAACTTTACCCAAGAGATTCGCTTAACGTCCGATGGAGATGGCGACCTGCAATGGATGGTTGGTTTGTTCCACTCAGACGAGCAAGTAGAAAGCTTCCGTACCCTTAAATACGGCAATGATGTTTTCCCATTTGCTGACTTCTTAATTGGTTCGGCACTAGCGCCAGAAGGTACTGCACCAGCAGATATCACTGGCGGTTTAGCACCAGTAGCTACGATCCTCACCCTAATGGGAGCTGCCGAGCAGACAGCGCTAGCTGGAGATCTAGCTGGAGCAGCGGCTATCGGCGCTTTAGCAGCACCGGGTACAGACCCCGCTGTGATAGGTGCTTTCCTTGTCGATGCTGGACTCGCCGCTGTACCTGGCCAAATGGTTGGTACCTGGTTTGTCCCTGGCACTGGTTTAATAGCCGAGGGATTCGATTTGGATGCAGTAGCCACGTCGATCTTCACGCAGCTCGATTACAATGTTTCTGACAACCTCAGGGTCACTCTTGGCCTAAACTACACTGAAGACGAAAAAACAGTTGTTTCAGCGGTAGAAATTGTTGATCCATTTGCAGAGCTACCACTCGCAGGCACAGCACTCGATGACCTTACAGGCTTGCAGCTGATTCCTCCATTCCCAGCATATGGTGGCGATGCGGATGAGACAGGTCGGTTTAAATCAGATGATTTGACTCATACATTCCGTGTGGCTTACAACATGAATGATTCAGTTACTGTTTATGCCAGCCACTCAACGGGTTTCAAAGCAACTTCTATCAACATGTCTGTCGATGGTCGCACGCCTGGTAACCGCACAGCGGATCCCGAGGAAGCAACTAATATTGAAATTGGTTTAAAAGCCGTTTTTGATAATGGCTATGTCAATATTGCATTGTTCGAGCAGTCAATTGAAGGATTCCAGTCCAATGTCTTTGGCGGAACCGGGTTTAATCTGGAAAATGCCGGTAAAGAAACCCACGAGGGCCTAGAACTAGACGGTATGTATGCCCTGTCTGATGATCTGGTTATTGGATTTTCTGCAATGTACATAGATGCAGTATATGACGAATTCCTCAATGGAACCTGCGACGCTACTGGTCTGTCTGATCCTGAGTTTGCGTGCCCAACTGGTGCATCAACTATTGATCTGAGCGGCAATTCACCTGCTGGCATTCACGAACTAAGCTATAACGTAAACGCTACGTATAGCTTTTCAATGCCTCGCGGTGGCAATGGTTTCTTCAGAGTTGAGTATCTCCATGAGAAAGACGTTAAGCTTGCTGATCTGATCCCTTTCAGCATTGCCAAGCGTGGCTCTGACAACCTCAATGCCAGTCTGGGCTTTACCAGCGCTGATGGGGAATGGGATGCGATGCTGTGGGGTCGCAACCTGACCGATCACGAGAGCTTGATCTCTGCGTTCCCAACGCCTGCGCAACCAGGTAGCTTCAGCGGATATCCAAATGCTCCACGCACCTATGGTTTCACCCTGCGCAAGAACTTCTAAAGCGCAATTAAAGAAGAGCCAAAAAAGGGCAACTCATTTGAGTTGCCCTTTTTTATTGGCCCCTCGAAATTGATCTATAAGGAAAGCTTGGTCTTAACTCTGGCAAAAGCTTGCAGAGCAAACTCCAAATCATCCTGACTAAGTGCAGCCGACATCTGGGTGCGGATGCGCGCACTGCCCTTGGGAACCACCGGAAAAGAGAAGGCCACTACATAGATACCCTGCTCCAGCATAGCTGCAGCAAACTGGCTAGCTAGTGCCGCATCGTCCAGCATAATTGGTACGATAGGGTGCTCCCCATCCAAGCAACCTAAAGCCCAACTTTAGCAACCCCTCTCGGAAGAATGCCGTGTTGGTCGCCAGTGTATCCTGCAGCTCAGTTGATTCAGATACCAGCTCGAGGGCCTTAATGGCTCCTGCCACTACCGGAGGGGCCACTGTGTTCGAAAACAGGTAAGGCCTTGAGCGTTGGCGCAGTAATTCAACGACCTGTGAGCTGGCACTGGTATAGCCGCCACTGCCTCCACCCAATGCCTTGCCTAGAGTCCCGGTAATAATATCCACACGGTCCATACAGCCTCGCAATTCATGGGTACCGCGACCATTGGCGCCGACAAAGCCGGTGGCATGGCAGTCATCAAAATGCACCATGGCCTGATACCTGTCCGCCAGATCACAGATCTCATCCAGCCGCGCTATGCTGCCATCCATGGAGAACACGCCATCTGTGGTGATCAGTTTAAAACGCGCGCCAGCCACCTCAGCAGCCTGCAGCTGCGCCTCTAAATCGGCCATATCATTATTGCGATAGCGGAAGCGCTTAGCCTTGCACAGACGCACACCGTCAATAATACTGGCATGATTTAAGGCATCACTGATCACCGCGTCCTCTGGTCCAAGAAGAGTTTCAAACAGACCACCATTGGCATCAAAACAGGACGGATAGAGAATCGTATCCTCGGTACCCAGAAATTCACTGAGCCGCGTTTCAAGCTGTTTGTGCACTGTCTGGGTGCCACAGATAAAGCGCACTGAGGCTAGGCCATAGCCCCACTCGTCAAGACCAATTCTGGCTGCAGCATTAACCTCGGGGTGCTGGGCCAAGCCTAAATAATTGTTGGCACAGAGATTAATAAGCTCAGTACTGCCCTGAACCCCAACTCTGGCGCCCTGAGGTGTAGTAATCTCGCGTTCGATCTTATACAGCCCGGCATCTCGGATGCTCTTTAGCTCTGCAGCCAGATGATGTTGAAATTCTGCGTCCACTTTCAATACTCCCTATTGCCAGTTAAGTATGACTTTACTGGCTTGACCTGCATTCATCGCATCAAAGCCCGCCTGAAAATCTTTATAACCCAAGCGATGGGTAATCACAGCTGAAATATCCAGACCGGACTCAATCATCACTGACATTTTGTACCAGGTTTCATACATCTCGCGGCCATAAATCCCCTTTAGCGTAAGCATATTAAAAATCACCTGACTCCAGTCAATCGCCAATTCACCACTGGGGATACCCAATATCGCCACTTTGCCGCCGTGACACATATTGGCCAGCAAATCAGCAAAGCCGGCGGGATTACCTGACATTTCCAGCCCAACATCAAAGCCTTCACTCATACCCAGCGCCGCCTGCACATCAGTTAAGTTTTCTGTGCGCACATCAACTATGCAACTGGCACCCAATGTTCGAGCCATCTCCAGACGTTGGGGATTAACATCTGTAATCACCACATGTCTAGCACCTGCATGTTTACACACTGCTGCCGCCATGGCGCCGATCGGCCCTGCACCAGTAATTAATACATCCTCACCTAGCAGGTCATATTGCAATGCCGTGTGCACGGCATTGCCCAGAGGATCGAATAGTGCAGCGATATCTAAATCAATACCTGGGCTGTGTTCCCACACATTCGACATGGGCAGGGCCACATATTCAGCAAATGCGCCGGCCCGATCAACGCCGACCCCACTGGTCTGGGCACAGAGATGACGCCGCCCCGCCAGACAGTTGCGGCAGCGACCACAGACCACATGTCCTTCACCGGATACGATTTGACCCTCGTGAAAATCATTGACATTGGAGCCCACATCGACGATCTCGCCGACAAACTCATGGCCCACCACCATGGGCACCGGTATGGTCGACTGAGCCCAAGCATCCCAGTTATAGATATGCATATCTGTACCACAGATGGCGGTGCGATTTATTTTTATTAACACATCATTAATGCCAATTTCAGGCTCGGGCACGTCTTCGAGCCACAGTCCTTTCTCTGCATGCTTTTTAACCAGCGCTTTCATATTGCTTTTACCTGACAAATGTCTACTATAGGAGAAATTATTCTATTATCGTAGACAGTATATTTCCCTTATGCAAGATTAATTTCTTATATAGAGGATAAATTCAGGAGCCGCACTATGGCCAAACCATCAGAGAACCAGCTTGATAACACCAGCCTTGCGCTGGGCAATCGCGTGATAGAACTGCGGAAAAAACATCAGCTGACATTAGACCAGCTGTCCTCCGCCTCTGGCGTCAGCCGGTCCATGCTCAGCCAGATTGAGCGCGGCCAGGCCAATCCCACCTTAACGGTCACCTTCAGGATTGCTCAGGCTTTTGGCATGAATATTGGCGAATTGATCGATCAGCCCTGGGCCTCATCCAATATTGAGATTGTTCACGGGGAGGATAAGAGCAACCTGTTCCGCTCGGATAAAGAATGCCAGATAAAAACCCTGTCACCGCTGCATATTGAAAAATCTGTGGAGTTTTACGAACTGCGAATCGCTCCCAGAGCCAGCCTGACCAGCGCGCCCCATTTTGAGGGCACTAAAGAATTGCTCACTATCACCAGCGGCTATGCAAAGTTGGTTTCTGGGGAGAGTGTCTGTGAACTGCGAGGTGGCGATTCAGCCCATTATCGGGCAGACCTCAACCACAGCATTGAGAACTGCGGTGATTGCGAGTTAATTTGTTATCTGGTGGTGACTAGCCCCTAGGAGGGTTATTCAGTTATTGGCTCGATATCGGGATAATTGTTTAAAGGCTTGAGCTCCACTGGGGGCAGCGCTTTCGGTTCAGCCTTTGGCTCCCCTTTAGGCTCCACCGCCGGCTCAAGAGTTGAATCCATTTCTGTATCTACCCTTGGCCCAATATCGAAATAAGCCAATCTATCTCCCATAAATGTGCCAACAATAACCTGATTCAGGGTTTCCGTTTGAAACGGCAGCGCCACCGAGGGCAACCCAAACGGCTGCTGGGTAAATGACCAACGCTCAATCTCAGTGAGACTGCTGGCCTCCAATTTAGTAACCCTAAACGGCAGCGGACAGGGAGTACTTTCCTGGCAGGCCAGTACATCAAGAAGCGCATGATCCAGAGATGTCAGCCATAGATTCCCCTTATCCAAGACCAGATTGTCCAGCGCATCAGCATAAAAACTGTGCAGCACCTGACCCGTTATCACATCGATAGCACTGAGCTTATCGGCAATATTAAACGCCACATACAGAATGTTATTAGCCTCATCGAAAACCACGCCATTGGGCTGGGAACCCTCTGTACCTGGCACCTGACTAAAGCCTGTATGATTATCCCAGTGCAATACATAGCCAGTGTCCTGCTTGGCTATCACTTGGTACAAAAAGTCTGTAGTGGTAAATTCATGGGAGTACATATGACTGACAAAAAAGCTGCCATCCCTGAGTAGGCTAACATCATTGATAAAATTTTCTTCTGGCGCCACCACACAACCACGCCAGACTAGGCCCCATTTGATTAGCTTCGGTGACTTATCTACCGGAGCAGTATCCACTGCGATCAGCTCAAACATTTCAATTGATTCGGCGCCCATATGATTTACCACAGCCAACTGATAACGGCCATCAGTGCGCTCCACAAGATCGATGCCATGGGGGCCAAAGGGGCTATCGGCTGTTTTCACACACTGACTATCACCCCAGGTATTGTCGGAATAGATAATCGCCAGAGGCACGGATAACTTAGTTTCGGCATGCACTAATGCAAGACTGCCCGGCCCAGCTTCACTTGAAGGACCAGAGCCCCCAAATTGGGATAGCAAGATAAAGCGGTTATCTGGCGTGATCACCATATCTTCAGGATTATTAACGACACAGGATACCGACAATGTTGTGCCAGACTCGCAATTGGAAACATCAGGGATTGGTCCAATATAGGAGCGAGCAAAAACAAAAACAGCGAGCAGTAGAAATATCAACGCCAATGGAATGGCAATGGGGTAGTAATGCTTGATAAAAAAGCGCAGTCCTTTTTCCAATGCTGGGGTATCTACAACAAGAATGTAAAGTCCCTCCGCCATCAGTAACAAACCAATCACAAAGACGGCAATGCGAGCGCTGTAAAAATACCAATCAGCAACACCAGCACCCCAGATCAGCAATGGCAGAGCGAGCAAAACCTCACCTGCCGCAATCAATCGCCAAGAGGCGAGAGACAGCAGCCAGTCAGTACATCTGACAGCCAGAGGCTTAAATGGCAGAAGCAAAGCAATAACAAGGAAACCAACAGCAACAGCAATATTCAAGACAGCCTCAGATCAGCAGAGATAATGGCGGAGAGCATAGCATAGAGCGGAGTAACTGCAGAGCTTGGGGCTCGATGGTGAAGTCAACAATTAGTCGTCAAAGTCTACAAATCGCTTTTCCTGATCTTTTAACTCTTTAAGTATCGCAAGCTGCTGCAAGGTCAGACCACGAAATTTTACCCCACCCACCCTGATGCTATGGGTTAATCTAATATCTTCGCCGGTCAAGGGCTCAAAACCGCGCCGTCCAAAAGCGCGTACCAGGTACAGCATACTGGTGAGTCGAGCTTCTTTTTTATTGTTGGCATTGATAACTACCCAGGGAGATTTGTCGGAGGAGGTATGACTAAACATCTGTTCTTTAAAGCGGGTAAAAATCTCCCACTTCTTGCGCGCATAAAGATCATTCTCCGAGAACTTCCAATAGGTTAAAGGGTTGCTTAAGCGATCTTCAAATCTGATTAGCTGAGCCTCTTTGTCAATGGACAGGTAAAACTTGGTCAGCAGCAGGCCTTCTTCTATACAAATGTGCTCCCACTCCAGAACTTTGTTCATAAAACGCTTATAACGAGCCTCTGAACAATAGCCCATGGTGGGCTCGATCAATGCCCGGGAATACCAAGATCGATCAAAGAAAACAATACCCCCGGGCTGAGGAAACTTGCTCTGGTAGCGTTTAAACCAATATCTGGACTCAGAGTCTGTGGGTATGCCAAAAGCATTCACCTTAAAATGGGCCGGCATCAGATTTTCAGTGAAGCGCTTGATGGTCGATCCCTTGCCTGCCGCATCCCTGCCCTCAAAGATCACAACCAGTCTCTGCCTGTCGTTGACCAGACGCTGTTGAATTTTTAAAAGTTCTACTTGTAAGCGACGCTTTTCAACCTGATACTCATCTTCAGTAATGTGATGGTAAGGCGTTTCAAGAGTTTTAATTTTTTTGAGCTTCATACTGAGGTTATCTTTTGCTGCGGCAAAACTAACTCATCAATCACGCTAGCCAGAACCAATAACTTTGTTATGACAGCCCCAAAGAGGCCTTTTAATATATGCATACTAAAAGTATAGACTTTAGCAGCGGCGATGCCGGAACATTGCACTATCATCAGTGGATGCCAAAGCAGCCTGTTGCCTGGTTGCACATTGTGCATGGCATGGCCGAACACAGTGCTCGTTATGCGGATGTGGCAGCGTTTCTCAACCAGCATGGAATTATGGTCACTGCTGGAGACCATCGAGGTCATGGACTCACAGGAAGCTCTGCAGACAGTCTGTATCACTTTGGCGACCATAATGGCTGGAATCAGATGGTTGAAGATCAGTGGCAGCTCATCAGCCATATCGCCAAACAGCAGCAGTTGCCCTTGATTATTCTAGGCCACAGTATGGGTTCATTTATGGCCACTCGCTTCTGCCAGCTCTATGGGCGGCGACTGCCACAGGATTGTAACCAGCATCTCGCAGGTTTGGTTCTCTCAGGCTCCAACTATACGCCTCCTGCGGCATGCAAAATGATCTCTGGAGTAGCCTGGATTGAGCGTGCTCGGGTGGGTGGGCGCAATGTCAGTAATATTCTTGAACAGCTGTCATTTGGTGCCTTCAATCGCTCCTTTGCCCCTGTTCGCACTGAAAAGGACTGGCTGTCCAGAGACCATGAGACTGTTGATCGCTATATTGAGGACCCCTGGTGTGGTGGCGCTATAAGCACGCAGTCCTGGTTCGATTTTATTCAGGGGTTAGCCGATATTTTCAACCCCAGTGCGTTGAGCACAATCGATAACCACATGCCGGTTTTGCTATTTTCGGGGAGTCTGGATCCTGTCGGCGGTAAGGGCAAAGGAGTCATTAAACTGCAACAAGCGCTGCTCAGCGCGGGCATCGAGCAGGTCGATATAAAGCTATACAGTGAAGGTCGGCATGAAATGTTCAATGAGACAAACCGGGAAGAAGTTTATCAGGATCTACTCAGCTGGATAAAAACTTTGCAATAATAGAGCCTAGGGTTTTGATGTCTCGGCAATCTGCTGCGTCAACAAGAACCGCTCAGTAGAACCAGAGCCATCGCCAAGGGTTTCTCGTTTTACTATCACTTTTTCACCGTAATAAGCTGCACAGCCAAGAATTAACCCCTCTGCCACATCCCCCATACAGCGGGGCGACTGGTACAGGAGCTCTATAGTTTTTTCACTGGTTCTCTTGACGTCAAACTTTGGAGGTCTGGCTCCGGGATAGAGTTTTTTAACTTCTGCATGGATAAAACTATCTATTTTTTCCAACAATTCAAAGGACGAATGTAAGTCCTTAAACAACTGGGGATAAGCGGCAATAAACTCGGCAAAATGATACATGCCGAAGCTCTTGGTCAAATTGGAGACTGACACATTGCTGCGCTCACTCAAGGATACAATTAAATCAATCAGTTCTCTGTGGGAATATTCGCCACTGGCGGTATAAATACCTCCATTGGAGGCAGCCGCATCCGAGATAATACTCTCGAGAACTTCCGGCCCGTATTGGGCCTCGACTAAATCCAAAAACGACTGGAATAACATCGCTTTCATATTGCACCCTCTTAATTTTTTCTTTTATACAAAGAAGCATAGTATAAATCTGACAGAGTGCGGGCGAAATAGTTTTGTTTATGGATATCAGTAATTTTGTGGGTTTTGCGGATTTGGTTATGGTAATGATTGCTCGGCGGTGGCCACAGCGGGCAGGATTTGATAGTAATAGCCTTTGGGCTATTACTACCCCGGCGGGGCTGCGTCGCTTCGCGACTTGTCCAAATTCCGCCGTAGGCGTAATTTGTGAACCTGGCGCTTTACGCTCAAATCCGCCGTTCCGGCGGTTAAATAAAAAAGGCCACCTACAAGGTGGCCTTTTTTATTTAATTGGTCGGGACGGCAGGATTTGAACCTGCGACCACTACACCCCCAGTGTAGTGCGCTACCAGGCTGCGCTACGCCCCGATTTGAGAGCCGCAATGATACAGGCTAGGCATGTTTTTGCAACAAATTTGGTGAGTTTCAAATGAGCGATTGTTATCAGCTCAGGGCGTCTAGAATATCTTCCAACTCAACAATGGTTTGCTCTAGAAGTTGGTTGTACGGGGTTTGCTCTTGTTTGGCGGGTTCACCATCCAGGCGCTGACGGGCACCGCCAATGGTAAACCCATGTTCATAGAGCAAGGAGCGGATCTGGCGAATCAGTACTACATCCTGACGCTGATAGTAGCGGCGATTACCCCTGCGCTTAACTGGATTTAAACTCGGAAATTCCTGCTCCCAATAACGTAACACATGGGGCTTCACCGCACAGAGTTCGCTGACCTCACCAATGGTGAAGTAGCGTTTACCCGGAATGGTGGGAAGTTCGTTGTTGTTACTTGGTTCCAGCATAGTTCTCTACTCGAGCCTTTAGTTTCTGCCCGGGTTTGAAGGTCACTACCCGTCGTGCAGAAATAGGAATATCTTCACCGGTCTTGGGGTTTCGACCTGGTCGGCTGCTCTTATCACGCAACTCAAAATTGCCAAACCCAGAAAGCTTAACCTGATCATTACTTTCTAGTGCTGCGCAGATTTCACTGTAAAACATTTCTACAATTTCTTTGGCTTCGCGTTTGTTGAGACCTAACTCATCGAACAACATCTCTGCCAAGTCAGCCTTGGTTAAAGCGCCCATGTTTATTACCTAAATCCAGACTCTAGGTGCAACTGATAATTCAGCCCCTGAGTTCAGCCTTAAATTTATTACCCAATTCAGTTACTACTCGGTCTACTGCCGCGTTTATTTCTTCGTCAGTAAGCGTGCGTGAACTATGCTGGAACGTCAAGCCTAGCGCAATACTTTTTCCTTTGTTTTCAACATCTTTGCTGTGATACACGTCAAACAACTTTAAATTGGTCAACTGATCACCGGCTACTGCCCTGGCGGCATCCATCAGGCCAGATGCCTGCACAGAAATGTCGACAAAAAACGCTAAATCACGGCGAACTTCGGGGAACTTGCTGACTTCTGTCAAATTTTGGCAGCCTGCTTGGTGCTATTTTGTCTACTTCAACCTGAAACAGATAAACTGCAGCTGCCAATACCCAGATCTGCCTGAATTTTCGGGTGTAATTGCCCAATCCAGCCCACCTGCTCTCCGCCACGCGCAAGCGTGGCTGCAGCTGGCCTGGATGCAGGGCAGTGTGCTGTTTGGCCTCAAACTGGAACTCTGCTGCCAGACCTGTAGAGTCGAGCAATGCTTCAAGGTCACCTTTAATATCGTAGAAATCGACTTTGTCTTTCCCTGCGGTCCAGCCGCTGGGCGTGCGTGTGCCACAAATCAGTCCTGCCAGAACCATATTCTGGGTCAGCCCTAAAACCGAATCTGCGTCCGCGTTTTCTGCTGGCAGAAAACACTGGCCAGCTTCAAAAATCCGCACGCGGCTCTGCTGGCGATTAAGGTTATGTACAGCTGTACTTAACAACCCTGGCCACAGGCTCGTGCGCATGACCGCCATATCCGCTGAAATTGGGTTAGCCAGAGCTACCGGGGTAATTTCTGGATCGATCAATTTCTGTAGATCTGGATCAACAAAGCTATAGGTCACTGCTTCCTGATATCCGCGGGCTACCAGATGACTTCTAAAGGCTGGCAGTCCCTGAATGGTTTCCGGGTTAGCTTCCAACTCAAGAGCCATTGAAGGCGTTGAAGTTGGCAGGTTGTTGTAGCCGTAGATACGGGCAACCTCCTCCACAAGGTCCTGCTCGATCTCAAGATCAAAGCGCCAGCTTGGGGCGATCCATGAAGACCCATGCTCATTGCGCTCAATTTGAGACAGACCCAGACGCAATAGCATATCGTCGACATCACCAGCGGCAATGGATACACCTAACTGCTGGGCTAATCTTGAATCGCGCAGGGTAATGGTAGCGGGCACCGGCAGATGCTCGGCTGACTCTGTCACTGACACAGGCCCTGCGCTACCGCCACAAATTTCTAACATCAACGCTGTAGCTCGCTCAATCGCCGCGACCTGCAGATTGCCATCCACACCGCGCTCAAAGCGATGGGAGGAATCTGTATGCTTGCCGTAGTTGCGTGCCTTGCCAGCAATTGCCAGAGGGTTAAACCAGGCGCTTTCAAACAATATATCGCTGGTGTTATCGGCAACAGCAGATTCATCGCCACCCATGATACCGGCCATGGCCAGCGCCTTGCTCTGATCAGCAATCACTAGGGTCTCTGTATCAACAGTAACCTCGGAATCGTCCAGCAGCTTTAATTTCTCATCCTCACCCATGCGTACAATAATCTCGCCATCGACCTTGGCCAGATCAAAGGCATGCATAGGCTGGCCTAACTCGAGTAATACATAATTGGTAATATCAACGGCAGGACCCAGACTGCGCACACCACTGCGACGCAGCTTTTCCTGCATCCACTGGGGCGTGGGCTGGCTGAGATCAAGACCGCGAATAACACGGCCCACATAGCGGGCACAGCCTTCTGGCGCGTCCAGAGTGACCTTGACAGTATCATCAATGGTCGCTGCCACAGGGGCACAGGCTTGCTCTGACACCGGGGCTTGATTCAGTACCCCTACTTCACGTGCCAGACCACGAATACTCAGGCAATCACCGCGATTTGGAGTTAGATCTACTTCAATAATATTGTCGTTAAGATCCAGATATTCAATCAGGTCGGTACCCACCGCAGCATCTGCGGGAAGCTCCCACAGCCCATCATCGTCATCACCTAATTCCAATTCGGTCTGAGCACAGAGCATGCCAAAGGACTCGACACCACGCAGTTTGGCTTTTTTAATCTTAAAGTCGCCGGGTAGTTTCGCGCCCACAGTCGCGAATGGCACTTTAATTCCAGTACGGGCATTGGGTGCGCCACAAACAACTTGAGCAGTTTCGCCGCCACCAGCAACTTGGCAGACGCGCAACTTGTCCGCATCCGGGTGCTGTTCCACAGCAAGTATTTCACCCACTACCACGCCAGATATCTGTGGCGCCGCAGGATCAACTGCATCCACCTCCAAGCCTGCCATGGTAATCTGAGCCACCAAATCTTCTGTCGAGATCGATGGGTTTACTGATTGTCGCAACCAGGATTCACTAAATTTCATAAGTCACCCCAGCCTAAAACTGTTTGAGGAAGCGCAGATCGTTTTCAAAAAACAATCGCAAATCATTGACGCCATAGCGCAACATCGCCAGACGCTCCACACCCATACCAAAGGCAAAACCAGAGTATTGATCTGTGTCCACATTACAGCTCTCAAAGACATTGGGGTGCACCATGCCGCAACCCATAACCTCCAGCCAGCCAGTTTGACTGCACACACGACAGCCTTCACCGCCACAGTTGGTGCACTGGATATCAACTTCAGCAGAGGGCTCGGTAAAGGGAAAGTACGAAGGTCTGAAGCGCACCGGCAGGTCTGCTTCAAAGAAAGCTTTAAGGAACTGATCAATCACACCTTTTAGATCGGCAAAGCTGATATCTTTATCCACCACCAAACCCTCTACCTGGTGAAACATAGGAGTGTGGGTCAGGTCAGAGTCACAGCGATAAACCCGCCCCGGGCAAATAATACGAATGGGCGGTTGCTGATTTTCCATGGTGCGAACCTGCACTGGCGAGGTGTGGGTGCGCAGTACGGTACTAGGATCTATGTAAAAGGTATCGTGCATGGCGCGAGCCGGATGATGTCCCGGAATATTCAACGCTTCAAAGTTGTGGTAATCATCTTCAATCTCTGGACCTGTCTCTACATCGTAGCCAATACGAGCAAAGAAGGCTTCGATACGCTCCATGGTGCGCGTTACCGGATGCAGACCACCGATCTCTTCGCCACGACCTGGAAGGGTGACATCAATGGTCTCCCCTGCCAGCTGTGCGTTGAGAGCCGCTGATTCAAGTGCAAATTTTTTGTTATTAATCTGTCCCTGAAGCGCCTGCTTGACTTCGTTAATCTTGGCACCTGCCGCTGGCCGCTCTTCATTGGAGAGCGCGCCCAGACCTTTTAGCAGTCCGGTCAGCCGACCTTTCTTGCCCAGATAATCGACTCGCAGATCATCCAGCACCGACAAATCCGTAGCCGCTTCAATAGCAGCTCCAGCTTCGTTGGCAATCTGTTCCAGTTCAATCATTATGATTCACCACATAAATCAGGTTGTGTATCTTATTACTGATAAAAAAATAGGGAAAGAGCCATAGCCCCTTCCCTATTCGATTAGCTTTTTAACAGCCTGCACAGAGGCAGGGGGCTTAAGCTATAACTAAGCTTGTATCTTAAGCTAGGGCGACTTTGGCTTGGTTTACTACCGCGCCAAAAGCTGCTTTATCATGTACAGCCAAATCGGCCAATACACGACGGTCCAGTGCAATACCAGCTTTGCTCAGGCCGTTGATCAGTCTGCTATAGGACAAACCCTCTACACGGGATTGAGCATTGATTCGGGCAATCCACAGTCTGCGGAATGTACGCTTCTTAACGCGACGGTCACGGTATGCATATTGACCCGCTTTAGTCACTGCCTGAACAGCTACACGATAGACGCGGCTGCGCGCTCCGTAATAACCTTTGGCTTGCTTTAAAATTTTCTTGTGTCGACGACCAGCTTCAACACCACGTTTTACTCTAGGCATATTATTCTCCTACCAAAAATTAGTTAAGTGACTTAAACGTTGCGCAACATGCGATCAACACGAGGCTTATCTGCAGCATTAAGAATGCTGGTGCCACGTAACTGACGCTTACGCTTGGTAGTCATTTTGGTAAGGATATGGCTTTTGTGCTGATGCTTGTGCTTATAGCCCGCAGCCGTCTTTTTGAAGCGTTTTGCAGCTCCACTATGTACTTTAGCTTTTGGCATTTCTGTTCTCCAATGTGAGAGGTTTAAAAAATCAACAAGAGACGCCCGGACAGCCTGCCAAAAAATTTGGCTGAGCGCGGGTCGCGCTACCTACTTCCTGTTGCTACTACTGCTGCGCTTGCGCGCGGTGTTACAAATTTGTTATTTCTTTTTGCTGCGCGGTGCCAACACCATAATCATCTGGCGGCCTTCCATCTTGGGATACTGTTCGACCTGAGCCAGTTCTTCCAAGTCCACTTCCACGCGCTTCATCATTTCCATGCCCAGTTGCTGGTGAGCCATCTCGCGACCACGAAAACGCAGTGTCACTTTGGCTTTGTCGCCATTTTCCAAAAACCTGGTCAGATTGCGCAACTTGATATCATAGTCGCCCTGATCCGTGCCTGGTCTAAACTTCATTTCTTTTACTTGGGTCTGCTTCTGCTTCTTCTTTTGCAGAGCGACTTTTTTCTTCGCGTCAAAGACATGTTTGCCGTAGTCCATGATTTTGCACACAGGAGGCTGGGCATCCGGGGAAATCTCCACCAGGTCCAATGACTCTTTTTGTGCCGCCGCGACCGCATCAGCCAGACTAACAACGCCTACCTGACCACCATCGGATCCAACCAATCTGACTTCGGGGGAATTAATATCCTCATTGAGGCGTGCCCGCTTACTGTCTTTTTTAATACGCTCTACTCCGTTTTGCCTTCAAAAGTGCGGCCGCGTCGTTCCGATTCCTCGGAAAACATGGCAATTACCTCGTCAAGAGGCAGGCTGCCAAGGTCATTTCCGTCTCTGGTTCTGACCGCCACAGTGCGTGATTCTTTCTCTTTATCACCTACAACGAGAAGGTAAGGAACCCGTTGCATAGAATGACCGCGGATTTTAAAGCCGATCTTCTCGTTTCTCAAGTCACAAATGGCCCTAAATCCCTTATTTTGCAATGATTTAGCGACTTCTTGCGCATAATCGGCCTGAGAATCGGTAATATTCATCACGGCGGCCTGCTCCGGAGCCAACCAGAACGGAAATGCGCCCTCGTACTGCTCAATCAAAATACCGATAAATCGCTCAAAAGAACCCAGCAGTGCCCGATGTAACATCACCGGCACTTTGCGCGAACCATCCTCCGCCACATATTGAGCATCCAGACGACCAGGCATCGAGAAATCCACCTGAATAGTGCCGCACTGCCAGACTCGACCAATACAGTCTTTTAGTGAAAACTCAATCTTGGGGCCATAGAATGCGCCTTCACCAGGCAATTCCTGCCAAGGCAGTTCTTTAGCATCCAGAGCCTGACCCAGAGCCTGCTCGGCACGATCCCAATCTTCATCGGAACCCACACGCTGTTCAGGGCGTGTGGACAGACGATAGATAATTTCATCAAAGCCAAAGTCTGCATAAACCTCATGCAAAAACTCAATAAACTCCGCCACCTCTGACTGAATCTGATCTTCAGTACAGAAAATATGGCCATCATCCTGAGTAAAGGAGCGCACTCGCATAATGCCATGCAGAGAACCCGAGGGTTCATTCCGGTGACAGGAGCCAAACTCGGCCAGTCGCAGCGGCAAATCTCTGTAACTCTTTAGCCCCTGATTAAATACCTGCACATGGCAGGGGCAGTTCATAGGCTTAATCGCGTAATTGCGATCTTCAGTGGTGACGGTAAACATATCATCGCCAAACTTATCCGCATGGCCGGACTTTTCCCACAGACTAAAGTCTACAACCTGAGGGGTTTTAATTTCCTGGTAGCCGCGCTCAATCTGCTTATCGCGCATAAAGCCTTCAATAGCCTTATAGATTGCCCAGCCTTTCTGATGCCAGAAGATCGACCCGGGAGCCTCTTCCTGCATATGGTATAGATCCAGCTTTTTACCGATCTTGCGATGGTCACGCTTCTCGGCTTCCGCCAGGCGATTGATATAAGCCTTAAGCTCTTTTTTGTTGGTCCAGGCAGTGCCGTAAATGCGCTGCAACATCTCATTGTTGCTATCGCCACGCCAGTAAGCGCCAGCGACCTTGGTCAGCTTAAAGGCGGGTAATTTTGCCGTGGAAGGCACATGGGGGCCGCGACAGAGATCAATAAAGTCGCCCTGACGATACAGACCAATCGGCTCGCCAGCGGGGATGCTGGCAATAATCTCAGCTTTATATTCTTCACCCATCTGTTTGAAAAACGCCACCGCTTCATCGCGATCCCATTCTTCACGGGCAATGCTGTGGTCAGCATTCACCAACTCAGTCATGCGCGCTTCAATAGCCTCCAGATCCTCCGGGGTAAAGGCGCGCTCAAAGGCAAAGTCATAGTAAAAACCATCTTCAATCACAGGACCAATGGTTACCTGAGCCGAAGGAAACAACTGCTTAACGGCCATGGCCAGCAAGTGAGCCGAGGAGTGACGGATAATATCCAGCGCTTCTTCAGAGCGATCGGTAACAATCGCCAGAGTAGCATCGGTTTCCATCAGGTAAGAGGCATCAACGACCTCACCATTAACCACACCAGCAAGGGTGGCTTTGGCCAGACCAGCGCCAATATCCGCGGCCACATCGGCCACAGAAACAGGATTGTCGAAAACGCGCTGGGAACCATCAGGCAGGGTAATCGCGGGCATAGTGCTTTCCTTTTCAGTGGTGACCCATACTAGGGGCCACATGAGTTAAATAATGAAGCGCGCATTTTACCCTGTACGGCCCTAGATACAAGCCAATTCAAGGGATGAGTTGAGTTACAATGGAATCTATTAAAACAATTACGTTTAGTTTATTTTATGAAAATCTATGTCGACGCCGATGCCTGCCCCGCAGTGATCAAAGATATTCTCTACCGCGTCTCTCAGCGCACCGCTATTGAAGTGATTCTTGTGGCCAATCAGCCTCTATCCGTGCCCCGCATTCCCACCGTGCGCAGCATTCAGGTCAGCCAGGGTTTTGATGTGGCCGATGATCATATTGTAGAGCTGGTCGTAAAAGATGATCTGGTGATTACTGCAGATATACCGCTAGCTGCTGAAGTGATTGATAAAGAAGGTAAGGCATTAAATCCCCGGGGCGAGCTCTACACCAAAGCCAATATCCGTGCACGGCTCAATATGCGCGACTTTATGGACAGCATGCGCAATAGCGCGGTGCAGGTAGGTGGCGGGCCGCCTCCCCTATCCCAGCGAGATCGCATGGACTTTGCCAATGCGCTGGATAAGTATGTGGCTCAGTTTGGCGGCTAGCTTGCAGGCTCAAGCATTCGAATAATTTGTGCCGCTGTAAAAGGCCAGCCCTTTTCCCTGCCATCAGGCAGGGCCACCACTGGAATACGAATGGCATAGCATTGCTTTAGGTCTTCACTCTCCTGGATGCTCACTTCCACCAGCTCCCAGCCGTGCTGTGACATTAGCGGATAGAGAATGGTTTTGGCCTGCTCGCAGAGATGACAGCTGGGGCCCGTATACAATGTCAGCTGCTTAACCAAAACTGCTGCGCCTGGTGATTTTCCAAACGTTATGGATACGCGGATTGCGCTCAAAATCCATATCCAATGTCTGTGCAGTAATATTTTCGCAGTCAAATTGGCGTAATGTCAGCTCGTCCATTTTAAATTTGCGAAAATTATTAGAAAAAATTAGCACGCCATTAGGCGCTAACTTGGCCATAGCATTGCGGATCATATCGCCGTGATCCCGCTGTATATCCAACACAGAATCCATTTTCTTGGAATTGGAGAAGGTAGGTGGATCGAGGAAGATCACATCGTACAGCTCCCCTTCTTCCTCCAGCCACTTGAGGCAGTCGGCGCGCAGTAGCTCATGCTTACTGGCACTCATACTGTTTAGCTCAAAGTTACGACCGGCCCAATCCAGATAGGTATTGGACATATCAATGCTCAGTGAACTTTTGGCACCGGCCAGCGCAGCCTGCACTGAGGCCGCAGCGGTATAACAAAATAGATTCAGAAAGTGCTTACCTTTAACCAACTCTCCGAGCATGGCCCGGACGGGTCGATGATCGAGAAATAATCCAGTATCCAGATAGTCGGAAAGGTTGACCTCAAACCGGCCAAACCCCTCGGACACTTCAATAATATCGCTGGCCCCTTCATTACTCCGCTGATATTGGCTGTCACCCTTCTGACGACGGCGCTCTTTGTAATGGATTTTGCCGCGATAATTAGTGGAGAACTCTTTCACTGCCTGCTTAATTTCGGCAAAGCGCTCACGAGCCACCTTTTCAGAAATAGTCGCTGGCGGAGCATATTCCTGTACATAGACAGACTGATCATAGATATCCACGGCCACGGCATATTCGGGGATATCGGCATCATAGAGTCGGTAACAGCTAATATCGGATTTCTTGCGCCAACCGTCCAGTCGGCGCTGATTTTTCTTCAGCCGATTGAGTACCATGCGCGCACCCTCGGTCAACTGTTGAGCTGGTGCCGGGGTACTTAACCGTTCGGCAATTCGAGCGGACTTTGAAGTCATATCAGTAAACACCAATAACTTACAGGGAATGGTGCCATTAAATAAGCTGTACTGTTTGCTGGGGCTGAGATCGGTTTCGCGTCCCAGATCCACATTGCCGGTAAAGATTGCGGCCTTCCAGCCGGCAAAGTTCTTTTGCAGCACGGTGCCGAGTTTTTGGTACAGGGGAATCAGCTCATCAATCTCACCCAGACGCTCGCCGTAGGGAGGGTTGGTAAGCAATAAACCATGCTCAGCTGTGGGCTTGCCAAACTGGTCGATGGGTTTATGGGCCAGGCGAATATGGTCATCCAACCCGGCATTTTCTATATTTTGAGTAGTAAATTCCAACACTCTTGGATTGGCGTCATAGCCGCGAATATCCAGTTCAAGCTTTTCCAGCCCAGCGGCCTTGCGCTCCTGGGCTTCTACCACCAAAGAATCCCACAATGCCTGATCATGTTGCAGCCAGTAATGGAAACCATAATGACCGCGCAGAATGCCGGGGGCTATATCTGCCGCCATCATTGCGCCTTCAATAATTAAGGTACCACTGCCGCACATAGGGTCCAACAATGCACCGCCTGAAGCCGCCATCTCTGGCCATCCCGCACGCAGCAAAAGGGCTACAGCAAGATTCTCTTTGATCGGCGCGCTACCCTGACCGGTTCTGTAACCTCTGCGATGCAGACTCTCACCGGAAATATCCAGTGATACGGTTACCCGGCCTTTGTGCTGACGTACCTGAATGCGAATATCTGGATTCTTTGGATCTACATTGGGACGCTCGCCCTCAACCCGGCGAATGCGGTCAACAATGGCATCCTTGACCAGCTGCGAACCATACATGGTGTTATCGATAAAACGGGAGGTGCCGATAAAGTCGATGGCGATGCTCTGGGCAGCAGTAAAATGGCTCTCCCATTCAATATCATTACATTGTTGATATAGATCATCTGATGCGTTGAGCATAAATGTGTGTAGCGGCATCAGAATGCGATTGGCCAGCCGCGACCACAGACAAGCACGGTAAGCCAGCTCCAATGAACCTTCAAAATGCACTGCGGCCACGGTTTCCTTGACACCATTAGCTCCGAGCGCTTGTAGCTCGTTGGCAAGCAGCAATTCTAAGCCTTTAGGGCAAGTGGCCAACCAGGCTGTTTGATCCGATGCAACAATCACAAATATTACCTTTTGATTACTTCTAGGAATAAGGCGCCCTCTGTATAGACAAACAAAATCTTCGACAGGGCCGAGGAAATTTGCTCAACTGGTATAGGCGCAAAAAGGCGCTCATTCTATCGCTCTTTAAACAATTTTGTTTGATAAAAACTGCGCTCAGCAGATTTTATAGGCTGAAAGGCAGTTTCCTAAATGAACCATTAGGAGATGATGTGAAAAAACACAAAAAAGATCAGGACCATCGTTCGTTTGTAAAAGGCTATCAGGCCGCGATTCAGGATCGTTCATTGGCTGCATGCCCCTACCAACCTAACTCGGTAATGGCATATCACTGGTCAAGAGGTTGGCGCGAAGGACGCGAGGATTATTGGAATGGATTTAATCAGGCTTCTTTCCAACAAAAAGCCGCTAATTTATAGCACTCCACTCAACCAGTTTGAGGGCAGAGAGCCCCCGAAAACTCAAGATAAAACGGCAGCAAAAACAAACTTAAGCGGGAATTTATCCCGCTTGCGGTTCACATAATCAGATGAACCACAAGTAAGGCCGCAACTCATGCGCAGTTGCGGCCTTTTCTTCGCCTAAAATAACAGCTAGATTGATTCGCTACCCAACGATGCCTGAACCAGATCTGACAGCTCTCTCAATGCCACAGAGATCATGGCGAAGTCCGGCGCAGGGCCAACACGCAAATCCTGCACCATGGATTGCCAGCGATCGATCAATGGCTGCTGCTGCATCTTCCAGTTTTCAATTAGCAACTGAATATCATCCATATCTGCATGCAGCAGGCATGCTGTTAGTCGACGGCGCTGACCTTCAAGATCATCCACATAGGACTCTCGCGCCAAATCTTGCCAGCGATTCTCCGGTTGCAGAGCAACAATCTGAGCCATAAACCAGTCCAGTGCAAGAAGCTCGCCCAGACTGAAGTACAGCCGTGCTGTCTGTTCTATGGGTTTCTGCAGCTTAATGGCCGTATCCACAATTCCGAGACTGAGGAAAATGCTATCCGAGGCTGCCAATCTGCCGGCCAGCTGCGGCTCGACCTGCCGTGCCACTAACTCAGCTTTCTCAGCACCCCAAAGCTCGACCCATTCGGCCTGAATACGCTCGGGCAGATGTTTGATTACAGCTCGCATAGGCTCGGCAAACTGCTCAATAATAACAGTGCAGTTCAGGTTTAGGCGCCTATTGCGCAAGAACCAGCGGGTTGTGCGGCGGGCCAAACGAATTAGCATATGCAATAAATCTAACTGCACATCAGCAGTCAAATTTGTATCCGTCTCAATGCTCTTCCACAGCTCATCAATTCCCAAAATATTGATCACCTGGGTGTAGGCGCGAACCACTTCGCCAGCTGAGGCGCCGGTGGACTCCATCTGCCTAAAGAAGAAACTGAAGCCCATACGGTCAACCAGATCATTGGCTAGCTGTGTGGCTACAATCTCCTGACGCAACTGATGCTCTGCAACCGCATCGCTGTAGCGCTCAATTAATTCATAGGGGAAGGCGTTATCCACCGATCTGGCTAACCAGGGTTCAGAGAGCAAGTCCGCCTCCAACAACACCTCTTTAAGCATTACTTTTGAATAACAGATTAATACCGACAGCTCGGGCCTTGTCCAAACCGGCTGGTTGCGATTGATACGCTCATTGAGCTGATCATCTGTGGGTAGAAATTCCAGCTCAGGATCCAGTCGTCCACTCTCTTCCAGCCAAGCCATAAAGCGTTGATACTCTGCATGCTGCTGATCACTGCGATGCAGTGCCAGACTAATGGCCTGGGTCTGCCGGGCATTATTGTGCAACACCAACTCAGCCACGGTATCTGTCATTGAGGCCAGGAATTGATTGCGCTCCTCCATGCCAAGCTGACCGGACATCACCTGCTTATTTAGCAGAATTTTAATATTCACCTCATGGTCCGAACAGTCGACACCAGCGGCATTATCAATAAAATCTGTATTACAAAGGCCACCAGCCAAGCAGAACTCAATCCGCCCACGCTGGGTCATACCCAGATTGCCCCCCTCCCCAAATACTCGACAGCGCAGCTCCTTGCCATTGACCCGCAGGCCATCATTGGCACGATCTCCTACCTCGGTATTGTTTTCTCCGGAGGATTTTACATAGGTGCCAATGCCACCATTCCAGATAAGATCCACCTGAGATTTAAGCAGCGCAGTCATCAATTCGGTAGGACTGACATCAGTCTTATCAATATCAAATCGGGCTTTAATCTCTGGCGTCAGTGTCAAGGACTTCGCCGCACGCGAATACACAGCACTGCCCTTGGACATCAGAGATTTATCAAAGTCGTCCCAAGTGCTGCGCGGTGTTTCAAACAGCCGCTTGCGCTCAACAAAGGTCGCTGCAGAATCTGGGTTGGGATCAATAAAGATATGCAGATGATTGAATGCCGCCACCAGCTGAATATGCTCAGACAGCAGCATGCCATTGCCAAACACATCACCGCCCATATCACCCACACCCACCACGGTGAAATCCTGCTGTTGGATATCCATGTCTATCTCTCGGAAATGGCGCTGCACTGCCACCCAGGCACCTCGAGCAGTAATACCCATACCTTTATGGTCATAGCCATTGCCGCCACCAGAGGCGAAAGCATCACCCAACCAGAAGTTATTGGCCTCGGAGATTTCATTGGCGATATCGGAGAAGGTCGCTGTACCCTTATCGGCAGCCACGACCAGATAGGGATCATCGGCATCCCGGCGCACCACATCATTGGGTGGCACCACTTCGCCATCAACTAGATTGTCGCTGATATCCAAAAGAGCCTGGATATACAGCATATAACTGGCTATACCCTCTTGCAGCCAGGCATCCCGGCCAGCAGCCATGGTTGCCTGTTTAGCGACAAAGCCGCCCTTGGCGCCGGTGGGTACAATCACCGCATTTTTGACCTGCTGGGCTTTTACCAGACCCAGTACTTCGGTGCGATAGTCCTCCAGACGGTCGGACCAGCGCAAGCCTCCGCGAGCTACCTTACCCCCTCGTAGGTGCACACCCTCAACCCTTGGTGAGTAGACAAAAATCTCAAAGGCAGGTCTTGGCTTTGGCGCCAGGGATATCTCTCCAGTCTCGAGCTTGACTGAAATATAGGATTTGTAAGTGCCGTCGGCAAAGGTCTGAAAAAAGTTGGTTCGCAATGTTGCCTGAATCACTTCAAGATAACTGCGAATCACATTATCTTCACTGATATTGTCGACATTATCCAATGCGGCAATGACATTATTGACCAGACCATCAGAGCGCTCGATGCGATTGCCACCTGCGTATCGGGGATCAAAATAGCTCTTGAACAGGGCCACCAGATTGCGGGTAATATCCAGATAGCGCGACAAGGTGTCGGCAATAAAATCCTGACTGTAGGAAATACCCAACTGCTTGAGGTAGCGGGCATAGAGCCGCAACATGGCCACCGCCCTCCAGTCCAGACGCGCACCAACAACCAGACGATTAAAGCTGTCATTCTCCGCATCGCCCTTCCAAACTCGGCTCAGGGCTTCTTTAAAACTGCTCTGCACAGCAGAGACATCGACATCCACGTCGAGAGAAAACGACAGGTTAAATTCCTGCATCCATATCTGACTCTCGCTATCCGGCTGAATCAGGTAGGGGTGTTCCATCACCACGCGGAAACCTAGATTCTCCAGCATGGGAATCATGTCTGACAGTTCCAGAGGTGCCTCGCGATGAAACAACATCAGTTGCAGATCATTATTACCCGCCTGATTCTGATGTTTTAAATCAATTGCCAGCTCACCGGAATCCTGCAGCTGGTCAAATAATTGAATATGTTTAAGCGCCTGCTGGGGGCTGTACAATTCTCTGTAAGCAGAGGGAAAGGCCTGCTTAAAACGCCGGGCCAGAGTCAGTGCATCTATCTCGGCCATATCCTGCATGGCGACTTCAGCAAAGGTATCAGACCAGGTTCTGGTAATCTCTTTGACCAGCTCTTCAAGCTCTGTACTACCCACCTCTGCCTGCACGTTTTGGTTCAACTGATAAACTAGATAGATACGCACCAGCACCGATTCGGGCAGAAACTGTGTGCTGAACTCCGACTCTGCCGCACCCAGCCGCTCGCCAATAGCCAGACGGATTTTTTCCCGCGCCAACGTACTAAAGGCTTCTCGAGGAATATAGACGATGCAGCTAACAAACTTATTAAACGGATCCGGATGTACAAACACTCTGGTCACGCGCCGCTCATAAATCTGCCAGATGCCTATCGCGGTATCGGCCAGGGCTTCGCGGCTAACATGGAACAACTCATCTCGTGGGTGAAAATCCAAAATCGCCTGCAGTGCTTTGCCATCGTGACTGTTGGGGCCAAACCCTGAGTTATCGATTACCCAGCTGACTTTTTTACGCAGCACAGGGATACGCCTCGGGCTGTAAGAATAGAACTGCGATGTGTACAGACCTAAAAAACGCACCTCGCCAATGGCCTGCCCCTGATCATTAAAGCGCTTAACCACCAGGTAGTCAGAGTACACATCCCGGTGTACTCGCGAGCGCTGAGAGGACTTGGTGACCGTCAATATTTCGCCGCTGTTATACAGCGCCTGCATCCCAGAACTGAGTTCAGTCATCGGCTGCTGGTGAGTATCCCGCCCGTATTTATTAAATAAACCCCGCCGGCTGCCTGCCACTTCGGTCAGATACTGTTTGCCAGCATCCTCATGCAGCGCAAACTCCACACAGCCCGTAAAGGTGAAATAACCATTGTAAATCCAGCGCAAAAACTCCAGAGATTCCTGCATCTCCTCAGAGTCTGGCGCATTGTTTTGTAACTCAGTAATCAACGCCTCAACACGCCCGCGCATAGATTCAAAACTATCCACCACTACCTGAACATCATCTAGCACCGCCAACAGCTCGCGGTACAGATCATGTAATTCGGCCTCAGTATGGCGATCTACTTCAATACTAATAAAGGCTTCCTTCTGAGCTCCCGCAGCATAATCTGCACTGGTACTCTGCAAAATACCGCTGTCGTCGCGCACTGCCCACATGGGATTGCTCTGCAAGGTATAGATATTGAGGCCGCGGCGGTTGAGTACAATACGCAATGAATCAACCAAAAATGGCATATCAATCTGGTTGATATAGATGCAGGTATAGCGACTGTCCCAGCTCTCCACTTGTATATCGGGGTTAAATACTCGCACCGAAGCGCTACGCCCACTGATTGGCTCCGCTGCGGCACTGCAGAAAACTAGCAACTCCCAGAGACTATTGAATATGACTTTGGCTGGGCGATTGAGATACTCAGTGTCCGGGTGAAAGTGCACCGCACTGGCAATAAATTGTTCGAATTGCTGAAGCTGAGGTTTGTTGAGTTTCTTCTTAGCTATAGCCTTCAGCGACTGCAGCATTTCACTGCGCTGAACATTATTTTTTACATCCATGAGCGGGTTTTGCAACCTTTATGTAATTATTAAGTCTGTAACCTGATTTTATAAACATTCTTGGATCTAATGTAGCAAAAGATATTCGACTTTGGGTAGTAAAAAACTAACTATTTTTGCACAACTTAGGCCACCGGGAGTTGCCAGTAAAAAAACATAATTGAGACTTGCTGCCATAGACAATAGAATCAACACCCGCTTTATTAACTGAATCAATGTAGAGGCTACTTTTGCACCAGAATATCAACCAAATCAAGCAGTGGCTGGCGAGTAAAATTGTCGGTCAGGAACATCTTGTAGAGCGTCTGATTGTCGCCCTGCTCGCCGATGGCCATCTTCTTGTGGAAGGCGCGCCGGGGCTGGCAAAAACCAAGGCGATTAAAACCTTGTCTGAAGGGCTTGAAGCCGACTTCCACCGTGTACAGTTCACCCCTGACCTTCTGCCTGCAGATATCACCGGCAGTGATATCTACCGCCCGCAAGAGGGAACCTTTGAGTTTCAGGCCGGCCCGCTTTTCCACAATCTAGTGCTGGCGGATGAAATCAATCGCGCGCCAGCCAAGGTGCAGTCGGCTCTGCTGGAAGCCATGGCAGAACGGCAAATATCCGTAGGCAAAAATACCTATCAGCTACCTGAGTTGTTTCTGGTGATGGCTACCCAGAACCCCATTGAGCAAGAGGGAACCTACCCGCTGCCGGAAGCCCAGATGGACCGCTTCCTGATGCATATTATGGTCGACTACCCTGCACCTGAAACCGAGCGCGTCATTCTGGCTCTGTCTCGTCAGGAAGCCATGGCACAGCCCCAAGATACTATAGAGCGCTTAACTCAAAAAACATTATTCGCTGCTCGCAAAGAAGTCCTTGAAGTACATATGAGCGAGACCGTCGAGGAATATTTGGTCCAGCTGATACTGGCGACTAGAAACACCCAGGCCTATGGTGGCGATCTGGCCCTGTGGCTGGACTATGGCGCCAGCCCCAGAGCAACCATTGCTCTGGATCGCTGCAGCCGCGCACTGGCTTGGCTTGAGGGCAGAGACTTTGTTACCCCGGATGATATTCGTGCAGTGGCCCATGACGTGCTGCGTCATCGCTTGATTCTGAGCTTTGAAGCCGAAGCTGCAGGGATCACCGCCAATCAGGTCATCGACAAACTGCTGGAGACCGTGCCATCCGCATGAGTGAGCCAGTGGACCCAACAGCTAACAGCGAAAACCCAGCGGTTGCCAGTTTGGCGCAGATGATCAAACTGCGCTACGGCGCCCGCGAGTTGACCGGCTTTCCAAAAATCCAAGCCAAACAAATGCTTGCTGGAGGGCATAAATCACGCTTTCGCGGACGTGGTATGGACTTCGATCAGGTGCGTATTTATCAGCCTGGAGATGATGTGCGCAGCATTGACTGGCGGGTGACTGCCCGCACACAGGTGCCCCACACCAAGATCTTTAGCGAAGAGCGCGAGCGCCCTATACTAGTGATTAGCGATCTGCGCGGGCCGATGTTTTTTGGCAGTCAACGGCTTAAATCCGTGGTTGCCTGTGAGATTTCTGCGGCTTTGGCCTGGGCTGGGCTGGCCGCCAATGACCGCGCCGGTGGTCTGGTTTTTGGCCCACAGCAGCAGGTCGATATCAAGTCCCGCCGCAGCCATCATGCAGTACTACAATTTATTCATGCACTGCATGAATACAGCAGTCAACTGTTAGAGCCGCAACCAGATCGCTACAGTCTGGCGGATGTTCTCGAAGAATCGCGACGGTTTATTCTGCCCGGCAGCACAGTATTTATTGTTAGCGACTTCCATGATTTGGACAGCAGCTGCGAGCGCCATCTGTTTGAGTTGGCCCGCCACGGCAATCTCAATTTCTGCCATGTCTACGACAATATCGAAACCGAACTGCCACCACCCTCTCTCTATGCAGTGACCGATGGCCAGCAGCGAACTATGCTCGACAGCAGCAACAAGCAACTGCGCCAACAATTTGTCGATGCCTTTAGCCAGCGCAGCCAGCATTTACGCAAACTGAGTGAGCAGCTATCCGCAGGACTACTGCCATTTAACAGTGCTGACAATGTGATGTCTGTGCTGGCACGAGCCTATGGCAAACGGCGCAATGCTGGGCGCTCCAGAAGTCAGGCAAAATTATGAAGCGGCGCCAATGAACCCCAATGACCCTCTAGCCCAGTTGCGGGATATCCACCTGCCAGCAGACATATCAAACTGGCCAATGGCGCCTGGCTGGTGGCTACTTGTTTTCGCTACTATTAGTCTGCTTGGCTGGCTTGTATGGGTTCTGCTAAAACGCTACAGAGCAAGGCTCTATCGCCGCCAGGCCATTTTAAAAATTACGGAATTACGGCAGACTGAAGGTGGAAACCTGCTGCCAGAGCTATTCGCCACTCTAAAACAGACCGCCAACAGCGCCTATCCACAGCAGCGTTTTAGCAGCCTCAGCATCAAGGACTTTATAGCCTTTCTGCAGAGCAGTTGTGGCCAGCCGGTATTCGAAAACCTGCCGGCTAATCTGGACAATATGCTCTATTCCGAGCAATCGAAAATCGATAGTGCTGTGGCAGACCAGCTTATTAACAGCGCCACAGTCTGGATCAATCAACACCAGACTAAGGTTGAACCAACATGTTAAATCTACTCTGGCCCTGGGCACTGATCCTGTTACCTCTGCCTTTTATTTATCGTCGTTTGCGCGCCCCTGCAGAAATTAATATCCGCGCACTGCGCGCCCCACTGCTGGCCAATGCCGCTATGGGTACTGAGCTTTCAATCAACTCCAACAACTGGCGCAAAAATAGTTTGCTGCTGTTATTAGCCCTATCCTGGATCGCTGCCGTGCTGGCGTTAGCGCGACCCGTATGGATCGGTGAGCCAGTGGCAGTGCCCACCAATGGCCGCGATATCTTGCTGGCAGTGGATATCTCCGGCAGCATGGAGCGGGAAGATATGCAACTGCGTGGCCGCGAGGTCAATCGGCTGGTGGCAGTAAAAGCCGTGGTCAGTGACTTTGTTATCAAACGCGAAGGTGATCGCTTGGGGCTGGTTCTATTTGGCGAAAAGGCCTATTTACAAACCCCTCTGACCTTTGATCGCAAAACCATGGAAATATTATTAAATGAAGCTCAAATTGGTTTTGCTGGTAACAATGGCACAGCCATAGGCGATGCCATTGGCTTGGCGGTCAAGCGTCTACAGGATCGTCCGGAAAATCATCGGGTAGTGATTTTGCTTACCGACGGCGCTAATAATGCCGGCGAGCTGGAACCCTTAAAGGCCGCCGACCTGGCCCGCCGCGCCAAAGTAAAAATCTATACCATTGGAATAGGCGCTGAGGTTCAAGAGACCTGGGGACTATTTGGCAAACGAGTAACCAATCCCAGTGCCGATCTCGATGAAGCTACATTGACCGGTATAGCCGACGCCACTGGCGGGCTATTTTTTCGCGCCCGCAATCCACAGGAACTGGCGGCCATCTACGCCGAACTCAATCGGCTGGAACCGCTGGAGCAGGAGGCTGAAACTATTCGCCCAGTGGCCAGCCTGTTCTATTGGCCTCTGGCTGTGGCATTTATTTTAAGCTTGTTGGTCGCGGTAATTAATAGTCGCAGAGGTGCCCATGGCTGATTGGCTGCAAGGCATAGAGCAACTGCATTTTTTGCGACCCTGGTGGTTTCTGGGGCTGATACCCTGCGCCCTGATAATCGCCCTCTACCAATGGCGTAAGCGCAGTGCTGGTAACTGGGAAAACATTATTAACCCAGAGTTGCTGCCCTTTTTAATGCAGGGCGAGACTGATAAAAAAGGCCATGATAATAGTTATCTTTTGGGCTGGGTTGCCGCTGCATGGATCGTCTGCTGCGCTGGTATTGCCGGCCCGACTTGGCAGCAATTGCCCCAGCCAGTGCACAAGCAAGATAGCGCGCTGGTGATTATTTTTGATTTATCACCCAGTATGCTGGCACAGGATGTTGCTCCCAGTCGTTTGGTGCGCGCCAGATTCAAATTGATCGATATCCTCAAGCATCAGGATGAAGGCTTCAATGCTCTTGTAGTTTTCGGCGGCGAAGCCCATACAGTCTCGCCACTGACTGAAGACAGCAACACCATTATCAGTCTGGTGCCTGTCCTGCACCCCAGCCTTTTAGCGGAGTACGGCAGTAACACTGAAGATGCCATCGAGATGGCGATTAATCTGGCTACCAATGGCGGCTATGCTCAGGCAGATTTGCTGCTGATCACAGATGGGGTGGCAAGATCAGCCTTTAATACCATTCAGTCTATGCTCGCCCAGGCTGGTGACTTTCGCCTGTCGATACTTGGCGTCGGCACTGCACAGGGTGCACCTATTCCTTACGGCAATGGTAGTTTTGTCAAAGACAGCAGCGGCGCCATTTTAATACCCAAACTGGATTCCGCCTCACTGCAGATGCTGGCCGGCTACAGCGGCGGCAGCTACCGGCAACTCAGTGCCGATGACAGTGATATTGAGCAACTACTGGCCGGCACAGAGCAGCTGTTTCCAGACGCCACCAGAGAACTGGATCGCTCCTTTGACCTGTGGGACGACCAGGGTTTTTGGTTGATCATATTGCTATTGCCGGTATTGTTACTGAGCTTTCGCAAAAATATTATCGCTATTGTGCTGCTGGCTCCGATATTAATGCAGCCACAGACTACCAATGCCTCAGTCTGGCAAGACCTGTGGCAAACGCCAGATCAGCAGGCGGCTGAGGCACTAGCCGCTGGCGATGCAGGCGCAGCTCAGGCACTTTTTGAGGACAGCCAATGGCGCGGCAGCGCGGCATACAGAGCCGGAGATTACAATGCTGCTATTGATGACTTTACTGGTTCAGACAGTGCTGATGGCCATTACAATCGCGGCAATGCACTGGCCAAAGCAGGAGATCTGGAAGCTGCTATTGAGGCCTATAACGAAGCATTAACCAGGCAACCCGAGATGGAAGATGCTGTGGCCAATCGAGAGCTGATAGAACAGTTAAAACAGCAGCAGGAACAACAGCAGCAAGAGTCATCTGAACAGGATCAGCAGCAACAGAATCAAGAGCAGAACCAACAGCAGCAGTCGTCCAGTGAGGAAGATAGCCAGCAGAATCAGGACCAGTCGCAACAAGATTCAGAGCAAACTAAACCACAAGAGCAAGAGCAGGAACAATCTGAGCAAGAGCAGGAACAATCTGAGCAAGAGCAGGAACAATCTGAGCAAGAGTCCGAGAAAAGTCAGCAGCAGGCAGAGTCCCAAGAAGCAGAGCTCAGCGAGGAAGAAAAACAAAATCAACAGGAGATCGAACAGATACTGCGGCGAGTGCCCGATGATCCAGGCGGCCTGCTGCGGCAAAAATTTCGCTACCAGTCGCGACAGCGCGCACTGGAACAACGACAACCCAAACCACCCAATGAGCAAGAGCGCTGGTAAATGAATTTATCCATGATAAAAAATCTTCTCGCAGTATTGCTGCTGACAGTTTCTACATTGGGCTGGGCTAAATTAACAGCTACGGTTGATCGCACCGTTATAGATAACAATGAAACCCTGCAACTGGTTATCCGATACGACGGCCAGGTCATGAGCGCGCAACCGGATTTCAGCCCTCTGGAAAAAGACTTTGAAGTTCTTTCTAATAATCGGCAACAGCAGTACAGCTGGGCCAATGGCCGATCTGAATCCTATACTGACTGGACTATGGTGCTAATGCCAAAGCGCACTGGGCTGGTATTAATCCCCTCTCTCAACTTCAAAAAAGACGTCAGCAATGCAGTAGAGATCAGGGTGCGCAGCGCCAGTAGCGTAACCGCGGGTGCCGGTAAACAACCCATCTACACCGAAACTCTGGTCGACAAAGACAATGTCTATATTCAGCAACAGCTGGTGCTTACCCATCGTCTCTACACCTCGGTGCAGCTGACAGATCTAAGTCTCTCTGATCTCAATGTGCCCGATGTAATTATGCAGAAAATTGGCGACAGTCAATTTCAAAAAATAATCAATGGCAGGAATTATTTAATCATTGAAATAAAGTACGCACTGTTCCCACAGGTGGCTGGCAAACTTACTATTCCCGCTCTGCGTTTTGGTGCCTATGAGAGTAATGGCCGCAGCCAGTTTGGCGGCTTTACTAATCGAGGCACCCGCATATTCCGCAGCACAGAGCGCAAGACTGTCGATGTTATGGTGAGACCTGCGCATATAGCCGCAGACCAGTGGATGCCAAGTTCCGAAGTCCAGCTCGCCGAGCAGTGGAGTACTGACCTCAGCAATCTGACTGTGGGCGAACCAGTCACCAGAGCTATCGCCATTAGTGCCGCGGGATTAACCGGCGCGCAGATAACTCCAATCCCGATGATTGAGAGTGACGACTATAAAATCTACCCTGATCAGCCTCAACTCCAAGAGCAGGCCAAAGGGTCGACCATTCTAGGTACCCGCACTGAAACTCTGGCAATAGTGCCTAGTCGGGCTGGCGAAATTACCTTTCCTGAAATCAAAGTAAGATGGTGGGACACGGTTAACCAACGTATGCAAACCGCTAGTCTGGCCGCTAAAACAGCGCAGGTTCGACCCGGCACTGCGATTGCTAACAACTCTGCCGGTATCCAGCAATCGAGCATACAGCCACTCAATATAGATACTCAGGAAGTCAACGACAAAGAGGTCGAGCCAACTCTGTTAATTAAGTTATCACTGGTACTAAATGCGCTATTGATTGCCACCGTTGCCATGCTGCTATTAAAACGGCCCAAGACAGGCTTAGCTGCACGAGCTAGCGCTGACCCCAGCACACCCGCCCTACTCAGCTTAAAACAGAAGTTTAAAGCTATTCAAATTCAGGCGAATAAAAACAATCTGATGGGCATGCGCGATGCCATTCTGGATTGGGGTCGGCAGCTGTTCGCCGAGACACCGCCGACAACATTAAAAGACCTAAGTTTATTGCTGGCTGATATGGAGCTGCAGCAGCAGTTTATGCAGCTTGACCGGCAGCTTTATAAAGGTGATGCCAGCAACGATCAGCTTGATATTAGGCTGCTACTAGAACGCCTCAAACAGCAGTCCAGTTTCTCCCGCAAAAGCACAGCGAAACGAGGGCAGGAATTGCAGTCACTGTATCCTGAGTAATTGGATTCTTTAACTGAGTCCATCTCTGCGTACACAAAGAAAGGAGGATAAGCACCACCCCAATCTATTGAGCACTCATAATCTAATTGGACGCAATATATTTGGCGGCAAAATTCGTCTACTATAAAAAAATAACAAATAGAGGAAGCAAGAAAAATGTCTGAGCAGGCCTACGATCAAGCGAGTGAAAACCCCAGCTCCCATGATCACAATGACCAAAAAACACTAACTGAAAAAAATACTGCAGACTATTGGCAAGCTAATTTACGCTTACTGGCAAAGCTATTGGTAGTCTGGTTTGCGGTTTCTTTTGGCTGTGGGATTCTTCTGGTCGACTGGCTCGATCAGTTTACCTTTTTCGGTTTTAAACTGGGTTTCTGGTTTGCCCAGCAAGGTGCCATCTATGTCTTTGTTGCGCTGATCTTTATTTACGCCTGGCGAATACAGATTATTGAACGCCAATTTGGCGTCGATGATGATACTGAGGAGGGTTCAGTATGAGCACTCAGCTACTGACTTATTTATTTGTCGGCGCCTCTTTTGCGCTCTATATAGGCATTGCTATCTGGTCGCGCGCAGGCTCAACCAAAGATTTCTATGTGGCCGGTGGCGGAGTACACCCAGTGGTCAATGGTATGGCGACTGCAGCTGACTGGATGAGTGCCGCGTCGTTTATTTCCATGGCGGGTATTATTTCCTTTATGGGCCGCGATGGCTCTGTCTACCTGCTCGGCTGGACCGGTGGCTATGTGCTGTTAGCTCTGTTGATGGCGCCCTATTTGCGCAAGTTTGGTCGCTTTACGGTGCCCGACTTTATTGGCGAACGCTACTATTCCAAGACAGCTCGCATAGTCGCAGTGATCTGCCTGATCTTTGTGTCCTTTACCTATGTGGCCGGCCAGATGCGCGGTGTTGGCATTGTGTTTTCACGCTTCCTTGAAGTGGAGGTGGAAACCGGCGTTATTATTGGCATGGCCGTGGTGTTTATGTATGCGGTTCTAGGCGGCATGAAAGGTATTACCTATACCCAGGTAGCCCAGTACTGTGTGCTAATTTTTGCCTATATGGTGCCGGCTGTTTTTATCTCCATTATGATCACCGGCAACCCTATTCCGCAGCTGGGCTTTGGCTCTGAGGTTGCCGATGGTTCTGGACTCTCGGTACTGGAAAAGCTCGATGGCGTGTTAACTGACCTCGGATTTGGCACCTATACCCAAGGCAGCAAATCTACCATAGATGTATTTGCCATCACTGCCGCCCTGATGTTCGGAACCGCTGGCCTGCCCCATGTACTGGTGCGCTTTTTCACTGTCCCTAAGGTCTCGGATGCGCGAAAGTCTGCCGGCTATGCGCTGGCCTTTATCGCTATTCTCTACACTACGGCACCGGCCGTCGCCTCCTTTGCGCGCCTTAATCTGGTGGACACTGTGCACAATACCAGCTACGAACAGGCACCCCAGTGGTTTAGCAATTGGGAGAGCACAGGTCTGGTGGGATGGCAGGATAAAAACGATGATGGTCTGATGCAGTACAGCGCAGGTGCAGATAATGAAGTCACCATTGATCGCGATATTATGGTGCTGGCCAATCCGGAAATTGCCAATCTTCCAGGCTGGGTAATTGCCCTGGTGGCTGCAGGCGGCGTGGCGGCGGCCCTGTCAACGGCGGCTGGCTTGCTGCTGGTAATATCCAGTTCGGTATCTCATGATTTACTCAAACAAACCCTGATGCCTGCTATTACCGAAAAACAGGAGCTGCTATTTGCCAGAATTGCCGCTGCGGTGGCCGTCTGTATAGCAGGCCTATTCGGCATTTACCCTCCTGCCTTTGTGGCGCAGGTCGTTGCCTTCGCCTTTGGTCTGGCGGCCGCTTCACTATTCCCCGCCATTGTTCTGGGCATCTTTAGTAAACGGGTCAATAAAGAAGGGGCTATCACCGGCATGCTGCTGGGACTGGTGTTTACCTTTTCCTATATTGTCTACTTTAAATTTGTCTCGCCAGAGCTTAACAGCGCCGAACACTGGTGGCTGGGTATTTCACCCGAGGGCATTGGCTTTATAGGTATGCTGCTCAATATAGGGGCCGCATTTGGAGTTAGCCACTTCACTGCACCGCCCCCTGCCGAGGTGCGGGATCTGATAGATGATATTCGTATTCCCAGTGGTGCGGCGGTGGCTCACAGTCATTAATAGGGCCTAAGAATTGCTGTAAAAATTGCTGTAAAAATTGCTGTAAAAATTGCTGTAAAAAACAGGAGGCTTAAAAAGCCTCCTGAATATAGGGTCAGATACTGTTCAGACGGAACGTGCTAATCGAAATTAGCACTCCAGGTCAGCCTGGTCGTCTGAACATCAGCTCAGATCGTGCAAGATCGGGAAGCTGATACTTAAAGACTAGCCTATTGTTTCAGGATATGCCCAAACTTAACCCAATATGGCTATCAGTACCCAATGGAGAGGGGGTTGACGACGTCGTTAAAGGGATTTGGTGACGATCTCCTGCAGATCTTTAACCAGATTTTCTTGCTTGCCAATATTCTCTAATGCATCGCGCATCAGTTGCCTATTGGGCTCGGGGAATTTCTTCCATCTGGTCAACGGGGTCACCAGTCGCGCGGCTACTTGGGGGTTAACAGAATTCAGGGCGCAGATCTGCTGCTGCAGAAACTCATAGCCGCTGCCATCAGTACTGTGGAAATTAACCAGATTAGCCGAACAAAACGCGCCGATCAGACTGCGAATTTTATTTGGGTTGGTCATATTAAAAGCTGAATGCTGCAACAACTCCTGTACCCGCTGCAAGCCACCGGACTGGCTGTTAGTAGCCTGAATCTGTAACCATAGGTTCATCACCAGAGCTTCATCGCAATACTGCTGTTCAAACTGCTGTAATGCCTGTTCTGCTAAGGCAACTGCGGCAGAGCAGTTCACCAGAGCCGACAGCGCTGCGGCCTGATCGGTCATATTGTCGGCAGTCTGAAACTGCTGCCAAGCCAGCTCGGGGCCAATATCATCCACTAGCATCAGATAACCCAGCGCGGCATTTTTAAGTCCGCGGCGACCAATTTGCTCTGCCACTGGAGCATAGACCTGCTCGATATTATGGCGGTTATAAGTAGCCACAAGCTGCTCTTGCAATGCCAGTGCAAGCTCCTGACGGGCAAAGTTGCGCGCCTGGTGAATGGCTTGTACATGAATCTCGACGGCCTGCTCATGGAGCTGTGCTTCGCCGGGCAACTGCAGCATCAGCTGTACCATGGCCGGATCCAGTGTCTGATCCTCAAGCAATGAAGCAAAGGCTTTAATAAGCTGGCCGTCCAGCGACATGGGGCGCTCAGCGATACAATCTTCTACCAGCTGTTGCAGCACCGAAAAAGACAAGGTCTGGCAGGCATCCCAGCGATTAAAGCCATCCGTATCCCTGGCCATTAAAAATGCCAGCTGCTCGGGGCTATAGTCATAATCCAACTTTACTGGCGCAGACAGGCCACGCAACAATGAGGGCACTGGCTGCTCGGCAATATTCGCAAACACCACCTGCTGTTTGGCCTCGGTCAGTTCAATCACTGTTTCAACGTCGCCAGCAGGATTTAGGGGAATTTCACCATGTGCCCCCAGCAAGCCTAGCCTGACTGGGATAACAAAAGGTAACTTTTCCGTCTGCCCGGGAGTAGCCGGGCAGCTTTGCTCAAACTCCAAAGTATAGGTCTGAGCCTCAGCATTATAGTCAGAGCGCACAGCCAGCACTGGCGTGCCAGCTTGCTTATACCAGCGACGGAACTGAGTAAGGTCGCGACCACTGGCATCTTCCATTGCTCTGACAAACTCTTCGATGGTAACCGCCTGACCATCATGGCGATCGAAATACAGATCTGTAGCTTGGCGATACAGGTCCTGCCCTAACAAGGTGTGATACATGCCAACGATTTCTGCGCCTTTTTCATACACCGTCAATGTGTAGAAATTATTGATCTCCATGTACGAGTCGGGCTGCACTGAATGGGACATGGGGCCGCCATCCTCAGTAAACTGAAAACTGCGCAGATAATTGACGTCTTCAATTCGCTTGACCGTGGCCGAGTTCATATCTGCAGAAAACTGCGAATCCCGATAAACGGTAAAACCTTCTTTTAAACTGAGCTGAAACCAGTCGCGCAGATTGACTCTGTTGCCCGACCAGTTGTGGAAATACTCATGGGCAACAATTGCCTCCACTCGCTGAAACGCAGCATCTGTAGTGGTTTTTGGGTTGGCCAGCACGGCGGAGGTATTAAAAATATTTAGGCCTTTGTTCTCCATGGCACCCATATTGAAATCATCCACCGCTACAATCATAAAAATATCCAGATCATATTCGCGACCATAGACCTGCTCATCCCAGGCCATGGAATTTTTCAGTGACAGCATGGCATGGGCACATTTATCCAGATCCTTTTCTTCAACAAAGATCTGCAGCGGAATCTGGCGGCCAGACATGGTAGTAAAACTATCTTCTACCACAGCCAGAGTGCCAGCCACCAAAGCAAACAAATGAGAGGGTTTTTTAAATGGATCATGCCAGGTGACAAAATGACGGCCAGCGCCTAGATCACCGCGTTCAATGGCATTGCCGTTGGACAGCAGCACAGGATAAGCTGCTTTATCCGCGGTTATCTTAACTGTGAATACGGACATAATATCCGGACGATCAGGGAAAAAGGTGATGCGCCGAAAACCCTCAGCTTCACATTGAGTACAGTACATGGTGCGCGAGCGGTACAGCCCCATCATTGAGGTATTGAGCTGTGGTTGAATCAGTACCTCAGTTTTTACAACACAGCTGGCGGGCAGATTATGCAGCGAGAGCAGAGTCCCGGTCAGGCTGTAATCGGTTTGTTCAAGGCGCCGGCCATCCACTTCAACCCATTGCAGCTCTACGCCGCCTTTACTGTTTAATTCAAAGGCGCCAGTTTGATCATCGCTGGCGCTATTGCGTCGCACTGACAGACTGGTTGTTACTCTGGTCTGAGTATCATCGAGATCAAAAATCAGATCTGTGGTGTCCACCAAAAAGGCAGAGACTTTATAGTCCTTCAAATAAATTGTTTGGGGTAATCCATCTTTCACATTACTGCTCCTTTTTAGTTTGCTGAAAACACTACATTGTAGCCGGTGTATTTGCGTATATTGATTACGCCACTATCGAGAATAAGGTACTGCCCTTTAATCCCTTTTAACAGACCTTCCACCAGTGGTTGCTTATCAAGATTAAAGCTCTTCACTTTTTCCGGGAATTCGCGGACCGGAAAATTGATCTCCGTAGTGTTTTCACTGTAGAGGCGCTGCAGTGCCTGCAGACCAAATTCCTGTTCGAGTAATTCTAGACCAGGCTCAGCCTTGGCGAGAAGTTCATCGCGAACAACCGCTAACTCCACCGGCTCTGCGTTGCCTTTCAGCATTTTCTGCCAGCTGGTTTTGTCTGCTACAAACTCACGAATGCAGTCTTCTATTAGCCCTGCCTGGTAGCGAGTCTGTACTCTAAAAATAGGCAATCCCTGAGTGGCGCCCTGATCAATCCAGCGAGTCGGCAATTGAGTGCCGCGAGTAATACCAACTTTGACCCCGGAGCTATTGGCTAGATAGACAAAATGGTCAGTAAAACAATACTTTTCACCCCAGGCTGGATCGCGGCAGGTGCCATGGTGAAAATGGCATCGCTCCGGGCTCATGATGCAGGTATCGCACTGTGGCAATTTGGTAAAACAGGGATAACAATAGCCCTGACTAAAACTTTTCTTAGAACGACGACCACAGTGAATGCAGTGGATATCGCCCATATGTTCAATGGCAATATTGCTGCCAATCAGACTGTTTAACGGTATTCTCTGGTCATCCAATGGCAGTTTATACTCCACCATATCCGCCAGCTGCACATCCATTTTGGCCAGATGGCCAGTGGCTTGTAGCGACATTATTCTTTCCACCGAAGAGTTTGAGGTTGTTCGTCCGCAGAAGCTGGAGGCTCACAGGCGGTAGTTTTTGGTGGCACATAGCCCGTGCGTTGATCTGCTGGTTTGCGAGCATCATAGGCAATCACGGCCTGCATACAGAGTTCCTTCTGTCCGGCACTAAGCACGCGACCATCGGGCCATTTGCCCAGCTCAATGGCTCGTTTAAGACTTTCGTAAACCTCTGGTGTAATACTGTCCAACAACTGCTTTAAATCCACAGTGACCCCCTAAAAACGCGCAGCCACAATCCCTAGGATCGTTTGGCAGCCGACAACAAACCAAAAACCAAGCCCAGCAATAGACCAATACCAAACCCGCCAAAATGAGCGCCGTTGGCAATACCCACTCCGAGCACCAGCTCCAGCAACCCGGACATGCCGACGACTAGCCAAATCAGCATAAATCCCAACACTCCAGCAGGCAGCTGCAGCGCCGGTTCGGGGACAAATCTACCCTTGATCCAAATATAACCTAGCAGCGCGTAAACAACCCCTGACATGCCGCCGAACAACGATGAACCATCCCAACCAGCCTGAATCATGTTGGAAAAGACACCGCTGGCAACGACCACCATCAGCAGGTGCAGAGAGCCTGAAAGCTGCTCAATACGAGACCCTAGGATTGCCAGCCACAACAGGTTAAAGGCTAAGTGAGCCAGGCCAAAGTGCAAAAATATCGGTGTTAGCAGGCGCCAGAATTCTCCATACTCAAGGCCACCAAACAGCATGAAGCTCATCAATGGTCCGCCGATACTGGCAACGCCTGCCCCCAGAATACTAGCCACAGCCAACAAGGATACGGTCGGATTACGCTTGATCGCAGTCCGCCATTTAAAACTTTTTTTCATTGCTGCTAAGATTCCTGATCAGGTACTTTCTTTACGCCCAAACGGCTTCCCCAGCCCAGTTTAGAGCGACACACCTCATAAAAATTATTGTCGTTAGGGTGAATCAGCAAAATATCATTATCGTGTTTTTTGATACGGATAATATCCCCTGGCTCAGTGCTAAAGTCATTGTGACCATCGCAGGTAATCAGCGGATGCAATTCATTTCTTGAGCTTACTTTGATCTCAATTTGGGCACTGCCATTGAGTACCACCGGCCTGCTGCTCAATGTGTGAGGATTTAATGGTACCACCACTATGGCATCTAGCTCAGGAAACAGAAGCGGTCCGCCAGCTGACAGCGCGTAGGCTGTTGACCCAGTGGGTGTCGCAACAATCAAACCATCGGAGCGCTGGCTGTAGACAAACTGGCCATCCACATACAGTTCAAAAGTCATCATGCGCACAGACATACCCGGATGCAGCACAATATCATTGACCGCTGTACCCTTGCCTATCTCAACACCGTTGCGGGTGACCGAGGTTTCCAGTAGAAATCGCTTGGTCTGTTTGTACTCGCCCTGCAGTACCGGCAGCACACGCTGCTCAATTTCGTCAGGAGAAATATCAGTTAAAAAGCCTAGACGACCACGGTTAATCCCCAATAATGGTATGCCACAGATGGCCATTTTACGGCAGGCGCTAAGCATACTGCCGTCACCCCCGACCACAATGCCCAGATCCACAGTGCCGGAAAATTGCTCAATGGGCAGCACCTTATCCGGAGTCCAGTCGACCAATTTAGCCGCCTGCTGCTCATAGATCACTTCGCGGCCCTGGGCCTTAAGGAAGGATTCCAACTTGTGCAAAGACTCCACCACCTCAGGTACATCGAGGCTGCCTAGTAATCCAATACGCTGAAAATGAGACATATTCTGTATCTTGTAAAAGTAAGGGATTGATTATACAGACTGTGGCGTGAATTCAAGTAATTTCAGGCATAATGCCGAGATTGTTATCTGCGTCCAAGTTAGCTAATGTTTTCCCATGGATGCGAGGAGAGATCATATAAACAAGCAAACTGTGGTACTTATCGGCATGCCCGGTGCAGGAAAGAGCACCATAGGCATTTTGCTGGCCAAAGAGTTGGGGCTGGACTTTCTGGATACGGATATCAGTATTCAGGTGCAGCAGGGCTGCACTCTGCAGCAGATCAGTGACCAATCCGGTTATATGGCGTTGCGGCAATACGAAGAACAGGTGCTTCTCAGCGAAGATATCACCGGCAAGGTGGTCTCCACCGGCGGCAGTGCAGTTTATTCAGAGACTGGTATGGCGCGCTTAAAAGCTTGTGCCACAGTGGTATTTCTCGATGTTTCTCTAGCCCAACTGGAGAAACGGGTACACAACTTTGCCAGTCGCGGTATTGCCCGCCGACCGGAGCAAACCTTCGCCGACCTTTTTGCCGAACGCCAGGTACTGTACCAACAGTATGCAGAGCTCAGAATTGACTGCAGCAACCTCGGTATCGAAGAGGTGCTACAGGCATTAATGGCAGAGCTGACGCAGTAGGCCTATTTCAGCACTGAAATAATTGATTCGCTGAGGTAGTCAATATTGCTGGAGTTAATACCAGCCAGATTGACCCGGCTAGAAGACACAATATAGATACCAAACTCTTCACGTAGCTGATCTAACTGGGCTGTACTAACACCCAGAAATGAGAACATGCCTTTCTGCTGCTTAATATGGCTGAAGTCTATTCCCGCAGCATTTTTCTGAATATTGTCCGCCAGCAGACTGCGCATTGATTGAATTCTGGTGCGCACCTCAGTCAGTTCCGCTTCCCAGTTAGCCCGCAGTTGCTGATCACCCAGAATAAGTGACACTAGAAGCGCGCCGTGGGCTGGAGGCATAGAATAAATCTGCCGAGCGATGGACATGGCCTGAGACGCAACTATATCCGCCTGTTCTGAGGTTTCAGCAATAAAAGTAATCGAGCCCGTGCGCTCACGATAGAGACCAAAGTTCTTCGAACAAGATGAGGCAATAACCAGCTCAGGCAGTCTATCTGCCATCATGCGAACAGCGTAGGCGTCTTCGTCGAGGCCGTCACCCAGCCCTTGATAGGCGGTGTCGATAAAGGGAATAAAACCACGCTCAACAGCCAAATCAGCAATCATATCCCATTGTTTGTTGGTCAGATCTGCACCAGTGGGGTTGTGGCAGCAGCCATGGAGCAGCACCATATCGCCGGCTGGCACCTGGCGCAATGTATCCATCATGCCGTCAACATCAATCTGATGACTGTCGCGGTTGTAGTAAGGGTACTCGACAATCTCAAACCCAGCACTACCTAACAGAGGAATATGATTAGGCCAGGTTGGCACACCCACCCATAGCTTGGCATCAGGTCGAGCGCGCTGAATCACTTCCGCCCCCACCCGCAGTGCACCGGAGCCGCCCGGAGCCTGAATAGTTTTAATACGGCCCGAATTGAGAATGCTGTGTTCCGCGCCAAACAGAAGCTGTAAAATACGTTGATTATATTCCGGGTCGCCGGCAATACCCTGATAGGATTTAGTTGTTTCCAACTCCATCAATTGGGCTTCTGCTTCTTTGACCGAAGCCATTACCGGTGTGCGACCGCGGTCATCCTGATAGACCCCAACACCCAGATCAATTTTGGTAGTGCGTGTATCGGCTCTAAATGCTGCCATCAACCCTAGAATTGGATCCATACCAACGGGCTTTAAACTCTCAAACATCGTGGTTTCCTGAAATTAGATTAGAGTGCAAATAAACTAGCGGGGAATTCTACTATAGATTAGTGAAATTGTTCAGTGATGTGCGCTGAGAAAATCAATTACCAGACGATTAAATTGCTCAGGCTTCTCAGCATGCAGCCAATGACCAGCTCCAGCGATCACCTGTACCTCAGAAACAGGAAAAAGCTCCGCGATCAGCGGCCGATGCTTCTCCTGGATATAGGCTGAAGCCTCACCTTTAATAAATAATGTCGGCCCGGAAAATGGCTCGCCAGCTGGAGCATCTACCAGACTGCCGCTGTAATTGGCGACAATGGATTTAACATTGAGTTTTAGGCTGAACCCACCCTCATTATCCCGCTGCAGATTCTTTAGAATAAAACCTCTGGTGACTCTATCGCCAATCAACTCTGCTATTGCCTGATCCGCATCACGGCGACTTTCGATACGCCGGCTATCAAGAAGAGACAGAGCCTCAACCACATCATTATTTTTCTGGGGATAATTGACCGGTGCTATATCCGCCACCAGCAGACTACTGACTCTGTCTGGCCTATGCAGAGCCACATGCATACCCAGCTTACCGCCGAGTGAATGGCCCACCAGATGGGCCTGAGACAGACCCAAGTCATCCATCAGCTCAACAATATCGTCCGCCATCAATGGAATACTCATGGCATCTTCATGGGGAGAGTCCCCATGATTACGCAGATCCACTGATATTACCCGATAGTGCTCAATCAACTCCCGAGCCAAGTTTCCCAGATTACTCAGAGAGCCAAACATACCATGCATCAATATAACCGCGGGACCCTGTCCCTGTTCGATATAATTTAATTTCATGGCGCCGTGCTACCTATTAATTTGACTGCTGAGCAGCGCGGTTGCGGTATTTATCTTTATTCTTGCGCCCGGCCTCATAGAGTTTGGGACGCAAACCGCGGCGCAATGAGGGGAACAGATAACTCAACATGGTCAACTTGCCGCTCATGGCTGGCAGTGATATCTCAAGCTGTTTGCCCTCGGCAATCTCAACCACCGCATCAGCCACCTGAGCCGCAGAGCTCATGGGCTGGGAGAAGACAATATCTTCCACCTGATCAATTTCATCCATAATAAAGCCAGTATCAATAGGCCCTGGCGAAACCACACCCACATTGATATTGGCATCTTTTAATTCGTCAGCCAGGCCATAGGCAAAGGCTCGCAACCCTGCTTTAGTCCCTGAGTAAGTAACAGCGCCCTGCAGCGGCGCACGGCCTGCCAAAGAGCCGACCATGACAATGGCACCTGAGCCTGCTTTACGTAAAAACGGAATAGCGGCACAGGACAGGACCATAGGCGCACGAAGATTAATATCTACCATTGCGGCCACATCGGCCGGATCAACCTTTTCCAGATCACCCCGGGCATGCATACCAGCATTATTGACCAGCACATGGACCTGACCAAACTTTGCCTCGGCTTTCTTGAGCAGCTTGAGGCATTGCTCTGTATCGGCGACATCCATCACCTGGGTCAAGACCTCACATTGCTCACGCAACTCTTTGGCAATCTTGTTAAGCCCAGCACGGCCACGAGCAACTAATACCAGCTTGGCATTTTGGGCCGCAAATGCTCGTGCACAAGCAGCTCCAACACCAGCAGAGGCTCCCGTAATAATGACAGTCTTACCAGCAAAATTTTGCGTCATATCCCCACCTTTTTATTTTTTATTCGACAACAAATCTCTCAGCGCCGGTTCGATTAAAGGATACTGGAAGTTAAAACCGCTGTCTCGTACTTTGCGCGGAATAACCTGCTGACCCTGCAATAACAGTTCCTCACCCATCTGACCGAAAAGTATTTTGACCACCAATGCGGGCATGGTCAAAAAGGCAGGCCGGTGTAATACCGCGCCCAATGTCTTCGAAAAATCAGTATTGCTGACCGGGTTTGGCGCCGTTGCATTGACCGCTCCAGCAATATCCTCCGAGCTAAGGCAGTACATGATCAGCGCCACCATGTCCTTGATATGGATCCAGGGCATCCATTGCTGGCCATCCCCAATGGGGCCGCCCAAAGCCAGTTTGAATGGCGGCAACATTTTCTCCAGTGCGCCCCCATGTCCCAGAACTATGCCAGTGCGCAGATAAACCAGTCTCGCGCCCAACGCCTCAAATGCCGATGCACTCTGTTCCCAACTGCTGCATAGCTGATGGGAAAAGTTATCCACCGCGGGTGAACACTCATCCACTGGGCTAATACCGCCATTGCCAGCGCCATAGAAACCAATGGCAGAGCCACTTATCACCACCTTGGGGCGCTGAGTCCTGGCGGCGAAGAAACTGCACAGCTGTTCAGTAGTGCCAATACGGCTGCTATAGAACCTCTCCTTGCGCGCCGCTGTCCAGCGGCCTTCGGCCAAGGGCTCTCCGGCCAGATTAACCACAGCATCTATGATTAACTCGGCCTCCAACTGGTCTAGATTTCCAACCAACCTGACAGTGCCGGGCAGTTGACGAGCCCCAGCTTTGCTATTGCGGGTCAACACAATAACCTGCCAATTATCAGCGATCAGTCGCTGGCATAAATGCCGGCCAATAAAGCCTGTGCCACCGGTGATTAAAATTGTTGCCATATACTCGGCCTCCGTAGGTATTTGATACGCGTAAAAACAATATGTTGGTCACAATATTTATTTTGCTCCCCGGTATCTGAATTGATATTATAGGTCCCTTCTGACGTAACAACCTTATCCAATTAAACACAACCCACTGGACATTCATTATGAGTCTTGCTGACAAAGTATTGGCGGTAAATAACGATCTTCCCATTCGCACGGATAATCCTGTACATAGCGGCAAAGTGCGCTCTGTCTACTGGTTGACCGAAGCTGACAGCCGCCGGTTGATCGCCGAAAATAATTATGATGTTGCCGCCGACGCACCGCTGGCAATTATGGTCATCAGTGACCGAATCTCAGCCTTTGAATGCATCTGGCACGGCGAAGGCGATATGAATGGTATTCCAGGCAAAGGGGCCGCCCTGAATGCCATCTCAAACCAGTGGTTTAAGCTATTTCGCGAAAAGGGCCTGGCCGATAGCCATATCCTTGATGTGCCCCATCCTTTAGTGTGGATTGTTCAGAAAGCTCGCCCGGTGATGATTGAAGCTATCTGTCGACAGTACATTACCGGCTCCATGTGGCGCTCCTACGCCAAAGGTGAGCGAGACTTCTGCGGCATCCAGATTGCCGAGGACCTAGAGAGAGATCAGAAACTGCCAGAACTGCTGATCACACCTTCCACCAAAGGTATTCTTACCGGTATCCCCGGTGTGCCGGAAGTGGATGATGTCAATGTGTCCCGCGCTGACATTGAAAACAACTATCAGAGCTTCCAGTTTAATTCTGTGGCCGATATTGATGTCTATGAGAAGCTACTGGGCGAAGGCTTCGATGTAATCAGCGATGAACTGGACAAACTAGACCAGATTTTTGTCGATACCAAATTTGAGTTTGGCTATGTCACTGATGCAGCAGGCAATGAAAAACTAATCTACATGGATGAAGTAGGCACACCGGACTCCTCACGTATCTGGGATGGCCCTAGCTACAGAGAAGGCAAGGTTGTAGAAAATTCGAAGGAAGGATTCCGCCAGCTACTGCTCAACCATTTCCCTGACCCAGATATCCTGCTCGACAAAAACCGTATGGATGAACGCCGGGCTCTAGCAACGGATAATGCGCTGCCAGAATCAGTGATGATGGCGGTCTCTGATACCTATGTCAGCATGGCAGAGAAAATCACAGGACAGCCTCTGGTAATTTCAGATAGTCCCAAAACTGAAATTATTCAGATCCTTAAAGACCAGTACGGCCTTATCGACTAACACTCAATAATATTGACTGGCACCTCAAGGACGTGGGTTGCCAGTCCACCTCGCGCTGTTTCTTTATAGCGCTTGTGCATATCCTCACCGGTTTTGCGCATGGTTTGAATAACCTTATCCAGCGACACAAAGTGTGAGCCATCCCCCCGCAGTGCCATTCGCGCAGCATGGATAGCTTTGACCGACGCCATGGCATTTCTCTCAATACAGGGCACCTGCACCAGGCCACCGACCGGATCGCAGGTTAGCCCCAGGTTATGTTCCATACCAATTTCAGCGGCATTCTCCACCTGTGCCGGTGTACCGCCCAACACTTCCGCCAATGCGCCGGCCGCCATTGAACAGGCCGAGCCAACCTCACCCTGGCAGCCCACCTCAGCTCCGCTGATAGAGGCATTCTTTTTATACAGCATGCCAATGGCAGCAGCAGTTAGCAAAAATCGCACCACCATTTCATCCGAGGCACTGGGTACAAAACGCATATAATAATGTAGCACCGCAGGGATAATACCGGCGGCGCCATTGGTGGGTGCGGTCACCACCCTGCCCCCGGCGGCATTTTCTTCATTCACCGCAAGCGCATATAGAGTCACCCAATCCAGAACTGACAGAGGATCAGAGAGGGCCGCTTCGGGCCTTCTCAACAGCTGCTGATGCAGTTCGCGAGCCCGCCTGGGGACGTTGAGACCACCGGGCAATATGCCGCCATTACTCATTCCATTGCTTACACAGGACTGCATCACTGACCATAGGTGCAATAGCCCCTCCCGCGTCTCCTGTTCTGGTCGCCAGGCTTTTTCATTCTCCAACATCAACTCGGAGATACTCAGGCTGTGTCGATCACAGAGTTGCAACAACTCACCAGCCGAATCAAAAGCATAGGGTAACTGGTGATCGTCCTCGACTATGTACGAGGCTTCAGTAGCAGAGTCGTCAACCACAAACCCACCGCCCACAGAGAAGTAGGTTCGTTTACTTAACTCAGCACCTGCCATATCAAACGCACTAAAAATCATGCCATTGGGATGGAATGGCAACGCTTTGCGTCGATGCAGGGTAAAGTCAGTGTCATGGTTGTAATTGATGGTATGCTCAGCGCCGAGGCAGAGGCGACCATTATCACGAATTGCCGCCACTCGACCAGCGATGGTAGGCACATCGACAAGATCAGGCAGCTCTCCTTCAAGCCCCAGAAGTACAGCTTTGGGCGTACCATGACCTTTACCAGTAGCACCCAGAGAGCCATACATCTCAGCTTTGACTCTGGTCACCTGGGACAGCAAGCCTTCGGATTTTAAGCTCTCAATAAATTGATAGCCCGCCAGCATAGGACCCACAGTATGTGAACTGGATGGTCCTATGCCGACTTTAAATAAATCAAATGCACTAATTGCCATGCGCTAAAACTCTTTAATGATATAACTGACAGCCAATATCCCGACTCTAATAATCGGGTCTCATAGCGATTAAAAATAGACCATAGTATTCAACTTATCTATAGCCATAAATATTTAGCCTAGAATGTTATGTCTCTGGACTATATCGGGTGATAGCAAAAGCGACCCGACTATGGCTATAGCCGCCACCGCAGATAAAAACTCGTCTCCTGCTATTACATTTGCAGGGTGTTTACGTTAGAGTCCTGTTTTAAATTCAACAATGTGACAACAGATGACTGAACAACAAACAATCGATATTGATACCCGCAAACTGTTCAATATGGGGGCCAATTTATTGGTTGCCGGCTTTATTAACCAAAAGCCAGATGCGGTAAAAAAATTATTTAAAGAACTCAAGCAGGGAACCAGTGTGAAATCTGGTCAGTTAACCTCAGAAAAGAACAATATGGTTATTCCCATCAAACTTGAGCTTGAGCGCAGCGAATATCGCGGTCAATTTAACTTCCCAAACTTTGAGGCGTCCCTGAAGGCACTACTGCAAAAGTTTGAGACGGAAGTGCGCAAAGACAAAGAGTTAAAGGACCTGCCTACATTGACTAATGAGGCCACCGGCGGAGTACTGTTTAATCTGCCCAGCGGTGTTCAGATTGGCGACGATCTCAATGTTCTAATGATGGCCGTTGAGCCTCAGGAAGAATGCCTGATCGTTCGCCTGATGTTTATGGAACCAGGTCAGTTTCAAAGCTAACTCTGGCTCCTGAGGGCTTATCATGAACAATCAACTACGGGATTTTAGTCGCGAGCTTGCTGCCATACTCCCCGAGCTTGGCAGCGAGCGATTGCCATCGCTGCTGCTAAGCATGATTAAAAGCCTGGTGCCCTTTAGCAATGCGGTAATTCTGCATTATATAAAGGGCGAAATACCCAGAGTTCATTACAATGACATTCCCCCTTTGGATCGGGAGTCTCAGCTAGGCGCTTTTGTGACAGGTGCTTTTCTGCTTGACCCTTTTTATCGCGCTGCGGTGGATGACAAAAAATCTGGTCTGTTCCGGCTCAGTGATTTAGCGCCGGAGGGGTTTGAGAAAACTGAATATTACCGCAGTTATTTCAAATACACTCAAATCAAAGATGAAGTGGGTTATATTTTTCGTCTACCTGAGGACCAGTTTCTAAATATCTCTATGAGTCGCCTGTCATTCAGTACGCGTTTTGATCGCACACAGGTCGCCCTCCTCTCTGATATCACCGACGTAATCGAATCCATTTGCATCACTCAGTGGGGCGGAGAGGTGAAAAAAGTACAGACTGATTCTGGCAACCAGCTACCCGTGCAACTGGATAATGCACTTAAACATTTTGGTACTGCTTATCTGACCGGGCGTGAATCTCAGGTTGTGCATCTGTTTCTGCATGGTCATTCGACTAAGTCCATTGCTGAGCGTTTGGGAATTTCACCAGAGACGGTCAAGCTGCATCGCAAGAACAGTTACGCCAAGTTGGATGTGTCTTCTCAGGCGGAATTGTTTTATTTGTTTATCGATTCGCTGGCGAGTTTGAGTGATTACTCTGGTGGTGATCCGTTGGTTGGGTATTTGTAGGGCCAGGCCTCTGAGCAGAGAGCGGCCGAAACTGCCTTTGAGATCGGTCCCATGGGCACAGGTATTTTCAGCGTTCGCACAACTCGCCTTTTTCTTCGAAAAAAGTTCAGACAAGTACTCTCTTCATCTGAAAATGCCTATACCCATAAACGGACCCTGATTGATCTCAAAGGCAGTTGCAGCCACTCCTTTAATTATCGTAGTACATTACACAACGTGAATCTCGCTGCCAACTTGAAGCTTGCTGAAATAGAGTTGCCTCTCAAGACCGTGGCCAGCAGGGACGATATACATGGATATATGAGTGTCGCGGGAGACAACTCTATTTTGGCTAGCCTGCACCACAGTCTCAGCACAAACTAACCAAACACAACCAGATCGGCTTCCAAGTCTCCAGAAATACTATCCCCAGGCGCAAACTTACCCGCCAAAATACTCTCCGCCAACGGGTTCTCAATCAACTGCTGAATAGTCCGCTTCAACGGCCTAGCTCCATATACAGGATCAAACCCCACCTCCAACAGCTTATCCATCACCCCATCACTGAGCACCAGACTTAGATCATGCTCCGCCAGCCTGCGATTTAATAACTCCAACTGAATACCAGCAATACCTGCCAATTCATCCTTCGCCAACGGATGGAATACCACAGTCTCATCGACCCGATTAATAAACTCAGGACGAAAATGTGCCCCCACAACATCCATCACCGCCGACTTCATCGTCTGGTAATTCTCTTCACCCGCCAGCATCTGAATCACGTCAGAGCCCAGATTCGAGGTCATCACAATCACCGTATTTTTAAAATCCACCGTGCGCCCCTGACCATCAGTCAGACGACCATCATCCAGTACCTGCAACAGAATATTGAACACATCAGGGTGCGCCTTCTCCACCTCATCCAGCAGCAAAACAGAATAGGGACGGCGACGCACAGCCTCGGTGAGATAACCACCCTCCTCATAGCCCACATAACCAGGTGGGGCACCTATTAGTCTGGCTACAGAATGTTTCTCCATAAACTCCGACATATCAATGCGCACCATCGCATCCTCATTGTCGAATAAAAATTCCGCCAGAGACTTACAAAGTTCAGTTTTACCCACACCAGTAGGTCCCAAAAATAGGAACGAACCATTGGGCCGATTCGGATCAGCCAACCCAGCACGAGATCGACGCACTGCATTTGAGACAGCAACCACCGCCTCATTCTGCCCCATTACCCGATTGTGCAGAGACTCCTCCATACGCAACAACTTGTCACGTTCGCCTTCCAACATCTTAGACACTGGTATACCAGTCCACTTAGAGACTACCTCGGCAACCTCCTCCTCAGTGACCTTATTTCTAAGTAACTGCTTCTCCACCTGTTCCTGAGCCCCGGCGCTGGCCAATTGCTTCTCAAGCTCCGGAATAACGCTGTATTGAATCTGCGCCATTTGCTCAAGATCGCCAGCCCGATGGGCAGCTTCCAGATTGACCCTAGCCTGCTCAAGCTCAGACTTAATATGGGTAGCGCCTTGCATAGAAGCTTTCTCCGCCTTCCAGATTTCCTCTAAATCGGCGAACTCTCTCTCCAACTCAGCAATATCATCCTCTAGTTTGGTCTGGCGTTTTTTCGCTGCCGCATCCTTATCCTTCTTCACCGCCTCGCGCTCAATCTTCAACTGAATCAAACGGCGTTCTAAACGATCCATCTCCTCCGGCTTGGAATCAATCTCCATACGAATCCGACTGCCCGCCTCATCGATGAGGTCAATCGCCTTATCCGGCAGCTGTCGATCGGTGATATAGCGCTGGGAGAGTTTAGCTGCAGACACAATCGCACTGTCGGTGATCTCAACTCCATGATGCACCTCATAGCGCTCCTTCAGGCCACGCAGTATGGCAATGGTATCTTCTTCATTGGGCTCCTCCACCAACACCTTTTGAAAGCGTCGCTCCAGAGCAGCATCTTTCTCAATATTCTGTCGGTACTCATCTAGGGTAGTAGCACCCACGCAGTGCAACTCACCACGGGCCAGAGCCGGTTTAAGCATATTGCCCGCATCCAGCGAACCCTCAGCCTTACCAGCACCCACCATGGTATGAATTTCATCGATAAACAGAATAATCTGGCCCTCCTGCTTGGACAGATCTTTAAGTACCGCTTTCAGGCGCTCTTCAAAATCGCCGCGAAACTTAGCGCCAGCTAACAGAGCGCCCAGATCCAGAGTCAGTACCCGCTTACTCTTTAAACCCTCAGGCACTTCTCCATTAACAATTCGCTGAGCCAATCCCTCAACGATCGCGGTTTTACCCACACCGGGCTCACCGATCAATACCGGATTATTTTTAGTGCGGCGCTGCAGCACCTGAATAGTGCGACGAATTTCATCATCGCGGCCAATCACCGGATCCAGTTTGCCCTGCTCCGCTTGCTCAGTTAGGTCAATAGTGTATTTATCCAGTGCCTCACGCTGTCCTTCCGCATCGGCATCAGTCACAGACTCACCGCCACGAACGGCCTCGATGGCCGCCTTGGCTTTCTTGGTATCACCAAATCTGGCCAGGGTTTTACCCAGCAGACCCGAGTCTTCCAATGCAGCCCAGAGTAGCATCTCACTGGAAATATACTGGTCACCCTTCTGCTGGGCCGCGCGGTCCGCCATATTCATCAGGCGCCCCAAATCCTGAGACAAATTGGCATCACCAGTAGGTGCGGTCACCTTAGCCAACTTATCTAGCTGGCTATTTAGCGCCTCCTGCAGACCATTGGCATCATAGCCAGCGCGATTAAGGATAGGTCTTACCGAGCCGCCCTGCTGATTGAGCAGAGCCAAGAGTAGATGAGCGGGTTCAATAGCAGAATGATCATTGCCCACAGCAATAGACTGAGCTTCAGCAAGCGCATTTTGCAGTTGGTTGGTTAACTTATCGATTCGCATTAGATATCCCACATAAAAGTTATTGCCTGATATATAAGTTGGGGATGGCCAAGGGACTTTTCAATGGTTGAGTAAAGCTGAGTTGATCAAAATCAATGAACATAAAAAAACCCGCAACTGAACAGTTGCGGGTTTTTTTTGAATAGCAGAAAAATTACTTCTTCGGCAACCAGATTGAACCCAACTGCATAACCAGCAAAGAGGCAATAAATACGCCCTGCGCAAGATTAGGCACTATATTGAATGCAGCACCTGGATCCATATTCTCAACAAAGCTCTGGGCAACGGGGCTAATAGCCACATCTGTTGACTGAAGATAAGCCAGGCCAGCAGCAATACTGTTGTTATTCCACTCATACCAGCCAGTGTTTATAGCAATAAAATAAGCCACCGAAAGACAGAAACCAGTTCCCGCCAACTTCAGTAACAGGTTGGAATCTTCAGTGTTTCTGATGTTGAGTGACACTCGAAGTGCTACCCAAGCCAGAAAAGCCACGGCAATAAATTGTGCACCAGCAGCGGTTTGACCCATGTTATAAGTTTGCCAGATATCTAATTCAGTCATTTTTTTACCCTTTCTTAGTTATTAGTTTTAATTTTGAGTTGCCGAGCCTCTCCAGTTTCAAAAAGCGTCTTAATTCCTCTTAAATCCAGTTTACATGGACGTTACGGCCCAATGACTATGCACTGTGCTATACACATATGCAAACTAAGGGTGCTAGCCAGGGTTTAGATTAGGTATAAAAAAACCCCGCTACGCGCAAGCGCGGCGAGGTTTTTAGTCAGCCAGTCTATTTATCAGGCTTGATTTAGGGCCGTGGTCATCTCAATTACGGCTTTCTTACCGTCGCCATAGACCATCAATGTATGGTCCATTGCGAATAACGGATTGGGCAATCCAGCAAAGCCAGGACTCAATGAGCGTTTAATCACCACCACATTTTTGGCCTTGTCCACATTCAGAATTGGCATACCGTAGATTGGGCTGCCCTCTGACTCTCTGGCCATGGGGTTGGTCACATCGTTGGCACCGATAATAATCACCACATCAGTATCTTCGAAGGTCGGATTGATTCTATCCATCTCCACAAGCTTATCGTAGGGAACCTCAGCTTCGGCTAACAGTACATTCATATGGCCGGGCATGCGCCCTGCCACTGGATGAATGCCGTACTCAACCTCTGCACCCTTTGCTTCCATGGCATCAGCCAATTCACGCACCGCGTGCTGAGCCTGGGCCATAGCCATACCATAACCAGGCACAATCACAACGCGCTGAGCCATTTCCAGCATCAATGCCACTTCGTCGGGCTGGGCACTGGTCACCTTGCCGGCGTAGATTTCATCTGCATCAACGACCTCGCCACCAGCGGCCATCTTGCCAAACAACACATTGGCCAGAGAGCGATTCATCGCCACACACATAATCTGTGTCAGAATTAAACCTGAGGTACCCACCAGAGAACCAGCAACGATTAATACTGTGTTACCGAGAATAAAGCCAGCCAGAGCAGCGGCAATACCGGAGTAGGAATTTAGCAGCGCGATAACTACAGGCATATCCGCACCGCCAATCGGCATCACCAGGAACAGGCCGAGCAACAGAGCTAAGCCAACAATACTCACCATCGCCAGCGTATTACCTGGGTTCAGCGCTAACATTACCACTGCACCAATCGCAGCCAGCAAGAAGATGGCATTTCCAATCGGACCACCGGGCAAGCCATAGCTCTTTTTCATCAGCTCTTGCAACTTGGCAAAGGCGACAAAGCTACCGGTCAGAGTCAAAGCACCAATAAGTACTGTCAGGCCAATAGACACCAACGCAATAGTGCCCTCGACCCCCTGCCCAAAGGCATTGGCATCAGCAACCACTGGAGTCAGAATCTCTGCAAATGAGGCTGGAGCCTGTCCCAGCTTGGAATAATATTCAGCCAGCGCAATGGTCAGGGAAGCACCGCCACCAAAACCATTCAGCAGCGCCACCATCTGCGGCATGGAGGTCATTTGAATCTTCAGTGCCATCACAGCACCAATAAGACCGCCCACAAGTACACCGGCAATAATAAAGTTGAAGTTAACAATGCTGCTATCGAGTAATGTCACCACCACCGCAATTAACATACCCAGCGCAGATAATGTATTGCCGCGCACAGCAGTTTTAGGTTTGGTCAGTCCTTTAATGCCGAGAATAAACAGAATAGCTGCAACCAGATAAACGAAACTAACAATAGTAGGATTCATCGCTTACTTCCTTTTGAACATGGCAAGCATGCGATTAGTCACTAAATAACCACCAACTACGTTGATAGTCGCCAATGTCACGGCAACGAAGCCCAGACCGTTTACCAGAATGGGAGAGCTGTCAGACCCTGCGGCCAATAGAGCGCCCACCAGCGTAATGCCAGATACCGCATTGGTACCGGACATCAATGGTGTGTGCAATGTGGGTGGTACCTTGGTGATCAGTTCGACGCCAAGAAACAGCGACAGCACAAATAGCGCTAATAATAGAATTAGAATTTCCATGGTTTATGCTCCTTCCGGCTGCGGCTGTAGTTCTGGCAGGTCGAGTAACTTGCGCATATGGGGATGAGGAATCTCTCCCTCATGGGCAACCACAGTGCCAGCAACAATTTCATCATTAAAGTCGAGATTAAGATTGCCTGCCTCGTCGAGAATCAACTCAAGCAAGGTCTGCATATTTTTGCCCAGCATCTGACTGGCATGATAGGCCAGGTCCGAGGGCACATTTTCCGGGCCCAGGATAGTCACATCATGAGCAACCACTGTTTCCCCCTGCTTGGTGAGATCGCAGTTGCCACCTCTCTCTGCAGCCAGATCCACAATCACAGCACCGGGCTTCATGGCTTTAACCATATCTTCAGTCACCAGAATCGGTGACTTGGCACCGGGAATAGCCGCAGTGGTAATAATAATATCCTGCTGAGCCACCACTTCAGTCATCAACTCTCGCTGACGGCGCAGAAAGTCTTCGCCCTGCTCTTTGGCGTAGCCACCAGCACCTTCAGACTCACCGGTATCCAGATCCAGTTCAACTGGCTTTGCACCCACCGACAGGATCTGCTCGCGGGCCGCGGGACGCACATCATAGGCCTCCACCACAGCGCCGAGACGCTTAGCCGTAGCACAGGCCTGCAGACCGGCAACACCTACTCCCATAATCAATACTCGCGCTGGCTGCAATGTGCCCGCGGCGGTCATCAACATAGGGAATATTCGCGGTGCGGCAGAGGCACCCATCAGCACCGCTTTATAGCCGGCCAATGTTGCCATTGAGGACAGTACATCCATACTCTGTGCACGACTGATACGAGGCACCAGTTCAAGGGCAATAGCCGTTGCACCGGTCTTGGCAACCGCCTGAGCGGCCTGAGGTGAGGCCAGCGGGTCCATCATGCCGATAATCAATTGACCCTTGCGCAGAAGCGCCAGATCATCGTCACTGTTTTCATTATTAGAGCCAAAACTCTGAACCTGCAAAATAATATCTGCACTGGCAAATATCTCTGCGCGGTCTGCTGTCACGGTAGCGCCAGCAGAAGTGTATTCCCCATCTGGGTAGCCTGCTGCACTACCTGCATTTGCTTGAATAAGTACCTTTACACTTTTGTCCGTTAGAGACTGGACATTGGCAGGGGACATGGCGACACGTTTCTCACCGGCTTTGATTTCCGAAGGAATCCCGATTATCACTCAATTCTCCTAATTTTCTGTCGTAATTATGGATAGGTGTAACGAAGAGTTTATAGTAACAAATTAAAACACTAATCCTAGACGCTAGAACGAAATAATGACTATTTCGTGACCGGTGGTTCAGTTTAGAACGCTGTTAAGCAGCCATCATTACTAAACATAATTTACAGTAACAGCTCATTATGTTGGTGTGAATGCTCGAGTCAGAGAATAGGCCGCGCTGCTCAGTGAGGCTAATATCAGTAACCGCGAGCGGATACTAGCTGAGGCGAGAAACGGAGAAATCGGCCAACTCATTCATCACAGCGACAAACGGGCTGCCTGACAGCCCCTCCAGTGCCTGCTTGGCCAAGTTTGCTTCGGCCTGAGCACACTTCATACTGTAATCAATACCACCGGACTCCCGCACCAAATTAACAATAGCCGAAAAGTTTTTAGCACTCTTATTATTGATCGCATCGCAGATCAGTGCACGATCAGCACCCTCGGTGTGATTGCGGGCATAAATCAGTGGCAGGGTCATTTTGCCCTCAGCCAGATCATCGCCGACATTTTTACCAATCAACTCAACATCACCCAGATAGTCCAGCACATCATCGGCGATCTGGAAGGCCATCCCCAGATGCTTGCCGTAGCTGGCCATAGCTGTGCGATCGGCGTCAGTCAGCAGCGCACCTGCCTCAGAGGCGGCTTCAAACAGCTTCGCGGTCTTGCGGTAGATAACCTGTAGATAAATATCTTCACTCACCTCAGCATTTCCCGCGTTGGCCAACTGCTGAACTTCACCTTCAGAGATCACATTAGTGGCGTCAGCCATAAGACCCATAATGGCCAAATCACCAATTTCCACCAATATCTGAAAAGCTCGGGAATAAATAAAGTCCCCCACCAGCACGCTGGGCGCATTGCCCCACTGAGCATTAGCGGTGACTCGGCCACGACGCAATGTCGAGACATCCACCACATCGTCGTGCAATAGAGTGGCCGTGTGGATAAATTCAATTACTGCAGCCAGTTTGATATGTTTGTCGCCATCATAGCTATTGGCCAGCGCACTGAGCAGAACCACCACAGGGCGCAATCTCTTGCCACCAGACTCGACAATATACTGACCAATATTCTCAACCAAGCCGACATCAGATTGCAATTGGTCGACAATCAGTTGATTGACCGCAGCGAATTCTTTTTCAACAGCACGATGGAAAGAAAGCATAGTTTTGAGACAAGCTAACAGTTGTTATTAACGCGGCATGCTAGGCAGACAGTGCCTGCCTGTCAACTAAAAACATCGTCCGTTACAACCCTCTAAAGCAACAGCTCACCGGTTAAATAGTTGAAGCATAGTGCAGAACTGGGTACGATGCGGCCCAAACCCTAACCTTCAAGGCCCACATGTCTTTTACACCCCAAGCCTCCTACACAAAAGAACAACTCCTAGCCAGCAGCCGCGGTGAATTATTCGGTCCAGGCAACGCTAAGCTACCGGCCCCCAACATGCTGATGATCGACCGTATTGTTGAAATTAATAACAATGGCGGCAAACATGGTCTGGGACAAATCATTGCCGAAATAGATATTACACCAGACCTGTGGTTCTTTGACTGCCACTTTGAAGGCGATCCAGTGATGCCAGGTTGTCTTGGTCTGGATGCCCTATGGCAACTGGTCGGCTTCTTTTTAGTATGGAACGGTAATTCTGGTCGTGGACGCGCTCTGGGTGCTGGCAATGTTAAATTCTTTGGCCAGATCCTTCCCACCGCAAAGAAAGTGACTTACAAACTTGATCTTACGCGACTGATTCAGCGCAAACTGGTTATGGGTATCGCAGATGGTTCAGTTGAAGTCGATGGCCGCGAGATATACACAGCCAAAGATTTAAAAGTCGGGCTTTTCGAAAGCACTGATAACTTTTAGTTTTAAACGCCTTATCAAAAACTATTCGCTTAATACAATCAGAGGATAACCAATGAAACGCGCAGTTATCACAGGACTTGGCATTGTTTCCTGTCTGGGAAATGATAAAGAGGCTGTAACTAAGTCCTTAAGAGAAGGAATTTCAGGTATTCGCCGCCGCGATGATTTTGCGGAAATGGGACTGCGCTGTAATGTTGGCGCAGTACTGGATATCGACCCCAAAGAACATATAGATCGCAAAATTCTGCGTTTTATGGGCCCTTCATCAGCCTATGCCTACATAGCGACCGATCGCGCCATCGCCGATGCCGGACTTAGCGAAGAGCAGGTTTCCAACCACCGCACTGGTTTGGTTATGGGTTCAGGTGGTGTCTCCGGCGAGATGTTTGTCGAGAGTATCGATGTGATGCGCGATCGTGGCATTAAACGCGCTGGCCCCTATCGAGTAACCCAGATTATGGCCAGTGCCGTGTCAGCCAACGTAGCCACTCCATTTAAGATTAAAGGTGTTAACTACAGCCTGGCATCAGCCTGTGCTACCAGCGCTCATTGTATTGGGCATGCGGTAGAACTGATCCAACTGGGTAAGCAGGATGTGCTGCTGGCTGGCGGCTCCGATGACATGCATTGGTCTATGGCCGGCATGTTTGACGCCATGGGCGCACTGACCAGCAAATATAATGACACCCCAGAAATTGCCTCCCGCGCCTATGATGCAGACCGGGATGGATTTGCTCCTGGTCTGGGTGCCGGGACAGTGGTTGTGGAAGAACTGGAACATGCACTGGCCCGCGGTGCCAATATTATCTGTGAAGTGACCGGCTACGGCGCCACCTCAGATGGTGCAGATATGGTATCGCCCTCAGGCGAAGGTGCAGAGCGCTGCATGAAGATGGCCATGGAGACCGCTCAAGGCCCCATCGACTACATCAACACCCATGGCACCAGCACTCCAGTGGGTGATGTTGCCGAGCTGGGCGCGATCCGCAACACTTTTCCTGATAACTGCCCAGATATCAGCTCAACCAAATCCCTCTCTGGCCATAGTCTTGGTGCTGCAGGTGTCCATGAGGCTATCTACTGCATGCTGATGATGCAGGGTGACTTTGTCGCTGGCTCCGCCAATATTGATAACCTCGACGAACATGCCGAAGGCCTGCCAATATTGCTGAAGACTAAAGACAAGAAGCTTAATCGAGTGATGAGTAACAGCTTTGGCTTTGGTGGTACCAACGCCACATTGGTGATGGAACGCTACAATGGCTGATTCCAGCCAGCTGTTAAAAAAGGCGACTTCGGTCGCCTTTTTTTATACGCCTTAAAAACCCGGCCCGAAAAAAAAGGGAACCAACAATATGACTCCCCTCTTCTAGACATAGCTGCAGAGATTACAGAGCAGCTAAAATCGCCTCGGCACTGGAACCCTCCAGAGCGGCCTCATCTACATTAAGCAGAGTCACGACCCCGTCATCAACAACCATAGCAAAGCGTTTACTGCGCGAACCCATACCAAAACCAGAACCATCCAACACCAGACCCAGAGCCTCGGTGAAAGTACCGTTGCCATCGGCAAGCATCTGGATATGCTCGGCATTGGCCGACTGGCCCCAGGCATGCATAACAAACACATCGTTGACCGACATGCAGGCAACTGTGTCTACGCCCTTAGCTTTAATATCGTCCACATGAACAACAAAGCCAGGCAGATGAGCTGCAGAGCAAGTGGGGGTAAATGCGCCTGGTACAGCAAACAGCACAACCTTTTTACCCACAAACAGATCTGCAGTGCTTAAGCCAGTGGGACCCTCTGCACCCATCACTGTGAACATGCCCTCAGGAATTTTGTCGCCAACTTGAATTGTCATATCAACCTCTCATTATTTATCGTTAGTGAGCGGCGCAAAGTGTCGCGCCGTTTTACAGAATCTATCGCTATGATTTAAAACGGAATCTCATCATCACCAATAAAGCCACCAGCTGGCGGCTGCTGCTGAGGTGCCTGTTGTGACTGTTGCTGAGGTGCCTGTTGTGACTGTTGCTGAGGAGCCTGTTGCGACTGCTGCTGCGGAGCCTGAGGTGCAGACTGCTGGGAATAATCCCCCATACCGCCGCCCTGCTGGCCACCGCGGCTGTCCAGCATTTGCATTTCACTGGCAACAACTTCTGTTGTATAGCGGTCCTGACCATCCTGACCCTGCCACTTGCGAGTTCGCAGAGAACCCTCAACATAGAGCTTAGAGCCCTTCTTCACATATTCGCCCGCAATCTCTGCCAGACGATTGAAAAATACCACTCGGTGCCATTCAGTGCGCTCCTGCTGGTCACCAGTATTTTTGTCCTTCCATGACTCAGATGTCGCAATACTGAGATTAGTCACAGCACCACCAGAAGGCATAAAGCGCGTTTCCGGGTCCTGACCACAGTTACCTACAATGATGACTTTATTGACTCCGCGTGCCATTTTATTCCCCTGTTCTCTGCTAATTTACGTTCAGTTAAAATACGGTTTCAGACTTGGCATATCTGCAGTCTGCTTGTCGACTTTGATATAGGCCAGCTGCTCGCCTTTGACAATAAGTATATCTTCAACACCAGTTATAGTTGAAATTATTTTTACAAAATCCTCGTGCTCTAGATCACCTATTTGTAACACTAGGGTTCGCATGGGTCGCGGACTCTGCAGCCCGAGAGCCAACAGCCACCAAATCATCACAATAACGCCCAGCAGCATAAACAATCCATCCACACCGAACTGCTGCAGACTCCAGCCGCCCAATGTGCCGCCAACAAAGGCTCCAAAGAACTGGCAGGTAGAATAAATACCCATTGCAGTGCCGCGACTGCCAGCGGGGCAGACCTTGCTTAACCAAGATGGCAATGAAGCCTCAAGCAGATTAAAAGCAGCAAAGAACAGCAGCAACATCAGCGGTGTTATCAGCGCAGTGCGCTGCCAGCCCAATACCAACAACGCCACCGCCATCAGAGCCACAGCAGAGCAAAAACTGACTGTCTGACGCTGGAGTTTTTCACCTAACACCATGGCCGGAATCATCACAACAAAACCTCCACCCAAGAGCGCTAGATAGACCCACCAAAGTTGGTCACCACCTATACCCAACTCATTGGCCAGGATATCTGGTATCACTACAAAGGCCGCCATCAGAGCAAGGTGCAGGGCAAAAACACCAAAGTTCAGGCGCATCAAAGTAGGCTCTCGCAGCAGGCTGCCGACCTGACTGAGATCAGCCCGAGTCTCGCGATTTAAATGGGTGCTCACCACATTGGGCACAAACAGCAAAAAGATAGCAATCCCCGCTAGGCCCAACAGCGCCGTTAACCAGAATACGCCTGACAGACCTATGCTAGCTGCCACCAGCGGGCCAACAATCATCGCCAGGATAAATGACAGACCGATACTAGCGCCGATGCCCGCCATTGCCACAGTGCGCTTTTCTTCAGATGTGAGATCCGTCACCATCGCCATCAATGTACTGGCGATCGCTCCCATACCCTGGAGTCCGCGACCTATAATCAGCCCGGTCATAGTATCGGCCATTGCCGCCACCAGACTGCCGAGCACAAACATCAGCAGTCCAGCCACAATAACCGGACGACGGCCAATCTTATCCGACAGCAAACCCAGAGGGATTTGTAATATAGCCTGAGCCAAACCATAGATGCCCAGCGCCAGACCAAGCAGCAAGGGGCTGGCTCCTACGTACTGGTGCTGGTAAAGCGCCAATACCGGCAACACCATAAACAGGCCGAGCATGCGGAAGCCATACAGACTGGCGAGAGAAGCTACAGCGCGGCGCTCCATGGAAGAGAACGGCGTGCTAGGGGGCGATGATTGGGGCGATTGAGTCAAGGCGTTGTCAGGTCTATTAGGTCGGTGGAGCGGCATCTTAACAGCGCAGCAGAGTGGCGAAAATATTTATCACAATTATTTTGCAATTAGGGTCTGCCGCAGGGTCTGTGCCGTATTCTCTACTTAAGTAACTAGATAAACATCAATTGATTTTGCCCTAGCTTGCAGTTGGGCTCTATAATTATGGGTTTAACCAAGAGATAAGAAGCATTAATGGATACCATTCAGGTTCGCGGCGCACGTACCCACAATCTTAAAAATATTGATCTCGACATTCCCCGTGACAAGTTGATTGTGATCACTGGTCTGTCAGGCTCAGGCAAATCATCTCTGGCATTTGATACATTGTATGCAGAGGGACAGCGACGCTATGTAGAGTCTCTGTCTACCTATGCCAGACAATTTCTATCAATGATGGAAAAGCCCGATGTCGATCATGTCGAGGGGCTTTCTCCGGCGATCTCCATCGAGCAGAAATCCACCTCCCACAATCCGCGGTCAACCGTGGGCACCATCACCGAAATCTATGATTATCTGCGCCTGCTATTTGCCCGCGCCGGTGAACCCCGCTGTCCAGAGCATGGCCAGCCGTTAAATGCCCAGACCGTCAGCCAGATGGTGGATCAGGTTCTGGCCCTGCCCGAAGGCAGCAAACTGATGTTGCTGGCGCCAGTGATCAAAGATCGTAAAGGCGAGCACCTGCATCTGTTTGATAGTTTGCGTCGACAGGGTTTTATCCGCGCCAGAATTGATGGATTGGTCTGTGATCTTGATGAAGCCCCGGCCTTAGATAAAAAGAAAAAACATAGCATCGAAGTGGTCGTGGATCGCTTTAAGGTCAAGGAAGATATAGGCCTGCGTCTGGCTGAGTCCTTTGAAACTGCGCTGGCTCTGGCGGAGGGTCTGGCGATGATCAGCTATATGGATGGCGACCAGCCGGATCAGATTTTCAGCGCCAAATTCGCCTGCCCAATCTGCAACTACAGCCTTAACGAATTGGAACCCAGACTGTTCTCATTTAACAATCCAGCTGGTGCCTGCCCTACCTGTGACGGTCTGGGTGTGCATCAATTCTTTGATATCGATCGCGTGATCCAGCATCCAGAAGCCTCCATCTCCGAGGGCGCCATTCGTGGCTGGGATCGCCGGACTCTGTTTTATTACAATATGCTCACCAGTCTGGCCGAGCATTACGACTTTGATATAGAACAGCCCTGGGAAAAACTCTCAGCCATTCACCAACAGAAGATTCTGTTTGGTAGTGATGACGAAGAAATTACCTTTAACTATGTTAATGACCGGGGCACCGTATTCCGTCGTCAGCATAAGTTTGAAGGGGTCATCCATAATATGGAGCGCCGCTATCGCGAAACTGAATCCACCTCAGTGCGCGAAGAGCTGACCAAATATATGGCTACCTCCAACTGCCCGGAATGCTCAGGCACGCGCCTGCGCAAATCTGCGCGCAATGTCTTTATTGATGATCGCCGCATTGAAGATATTGTGTGCATGCCTGTCGGTGATTGCAGCGACTATTTTGAACACCTTGACCTGCCGGGACGCCAGGGTGAGATTGCCGAAAAAATTGTTAAAGAAATCCGCCAGCGCTTTAATTTCCTTGTCGATGTCGGCCTTAACTACCTGTCATTAAACCGCAGTGCCGACACTCTATCCGGTGGTGAAGCCCAGCGAATTAGACTGGCCAGCCAGATTGGTGCCGGTCTGGTGGGGGTTATGTATATTCTCGACGAGCCCTCCATCGGTCTGCACCAGCGCGACAACGAGCGACTGCTTAAAACATTGGTGCGTCTGCGTGATCTGGGCAATACAGTAATCGTGGTCGAGCATGACGAAGACGCTATCGCCTCCGCAGACCATATTATTGATATAGGCCCGGGGGCCGGTATTCATGGTGGCGAGATCGTTGCCGAAGGTACAGCCAAGCAGATCAAAGCCAACAAAAACTCCATTACTGGACAGTTCCTATCCGGCAAACGGGGCATTGTTATTCCCAAAGAGCGCAATAAGGGCAAAGGTAAGATGCTCAGTATTACCGGAGCCTCAGGCAATAACCTACAAAATATCGACCTGCAGATTCCCCAGGGTGTATTCACCTGTATCACCGGTGTATCCGGCTCAGGCAAGTCCACCTTGATCAATGAAACTCTTTACCCCGCAGCTGCCGTGGCGCTAAATAAAGCCACCACCTTAAAGCCTGCCGCCCACAAAAAAATAACCGGCCTCAACCATCTGGATAAATGCATCGACATTAACCAGAGTCCCATTGGCCGCACCCCGCGCTCCAATCCCGCCACCTACACGGGGATTTTTACCCCGGTGCGCGAGCTGTTTGCCGGCACCCAGGAAGCCCGTTCAAGGGGCTACAACCCAGGGCGCTTCAGCTTTAATGTTAAGGGCGGTCGCTGTGAAGCCTGTCAGGGCGACGGCGTGACCAAGGTCGAGATGCACTTTTTGCCCGATGTCTATGTGCCCTGCGATGTGTGCAAAGGCAAGCGCTACAATCGCGAAACTTTAGATGTACATTTTAAAGGCAAAAATATCCATCAGGTATTGGAGATGACCATCGAAGATGCCAGAGAATTCTTTGATGCCATTCCAGCCATTGCCCGCAAACTGCAAACTCTGATTGATGTGGGCCTGTCTTATATTAGTCTCGGTCAGTCAGCCACCACTTTATCTGGCGGTGAAGCCCAGCGAGTCAAGCTATCGAAAGAACTGTCGAAACGGGATACAGGCAAGACACTCTATATTCTCGATGAGCCAACCACAGGTCTACACTTCCATGATATTGAACAGTTGTTAGCTGTACTTCATCGCCTGCGCGACCATGGCAACACAGTGGTGGTGATTGAGCATAATCTGGATGTGATTAAGACCGCAGACTGGATTGTTGACCTGGGGCCAGAGGGCGGTTCAGGGGGCGGTCAGATTGTAGCCAGCGGAACCCCGGAAGAAGTCGCCAAGGTCAAAGGCTCCCACACCGGGCATTTTCTAAAGGGTATTCTGGCGGGCTGAGTAGTCGGCAACCATGTCATCAATAGCGGCTTGCTGGTATTCCCTCAGGCCGCTAAGAATAAGTTTCTTAACACCAGTGCCCACAGTTTTGCCCTCATCCACAAGGCGGAACTGAAATTCTGCATCACCGCGTTTGCCGTTCACTTCAAGGCTGGTGCCAGCCAGCTCCACTGCTGGCAGTGTCAGATCCAGAGTATCAAAGTGCAAAGACATCGACTCATAGATCACCAGTGGGCGCTGGGGATTAATCATCACCTGATGCTCAGCCATTAGTGGCACCAGCAGATGGGGGAAATTTTGCCCGGAAAAAACCACATAGTTTTTGACTAGCTGTTCTATTATTTGCTCATTATTAACAATATCACCACTGCGGCTCACCTGCAGATAGGATTTATCGCGGCCGTCGACAATCTCAAACTCAGCCCCAGGTGACGCAGGAAACAATAGCCCAGTATCACTGCCCACCATGCCGGCAAAGCTAAATGACATATCCTGACTTAGACCATAGCGCTGCAGCACTAAAGCAAAAAGTAAATCCCCAGGTACACAGAAGCGCTTGCTATCCGGGTCATGAATCGGATTAAAATCATTGCTGATCGACTTGGCAAAATTACTGCCCTGCTCAGCGCTAATAGTTATATCTGTTTGATTTTGGTTGTAAAAATTATCAAGAAACATAAGTCGCCCGGCACTGTTTAGATAAGCCGCGCATACTAATGGGTTTAAAGCTCAGGTCAAGGGCCTACTGATTATGACTAGAGCAGGCTTTCAACTATCCAGCAGTCTAATCCAGCTCCGATTCAAATTCTTCCAACAGGTCAAGAGGTTCCATCTCCTGGCCCTCCAAAGCCTCATTCCAGTTGACACCAACCATCAGCACATCGGTATGCATGCCAGGTAGCCAGTCATCGAGAAACTCCTCCATTTCAATGGCCACAGGGCGATAAACACCCCAGTCACCATTGCACAGAGCCTGTGCCAGCCCCTGATCAGACCAGAACGGCATCACATCAATACTGTCATTTTCGGTTGAACCCACCAGGGCCCAGTTGTCACTGTTATCCTGCAGACCCCAGATACAGCCATTTTCAAGACATTCCACAATCAGGCGATCGAGGTTTTCCTGCATATCATCGGAGACTGGTTCCATAACTCTTACTCAGTAGGCTTATCGGCCGATATGGTAACTGCTTTGCACCCCAGTCACCACTGCAACCTCAGGCCAGATGCGACAATTTGCCACATTGATTAAACCCTTAATTACTTTACTCTTGCTCGCTAAATTTTCCCTGCCAATAGGTTTTTAAGCATGCGATCTGCGTTTATTTCTGTCATCGGCTTTTTACTCGCCCACAACACCATAGCTGAACACAGCCACAATATTAATGAAATTACAGTACAGGCCTACCCGCCGGTATCTCAGATCAGCACATTGTCTAATACAGGGTCCAATACAGGGCTATTTGCGACACCAGATTCCGCCGAACTGCTGCGCGCCATCCCCGGTGCCAGCTTTAATGGCAATGGTGCCATTACCGGCATTGCTCAGTACCGGGGCCTTTTTGGTGATCGTATTGCAGTGTCACTAGACAGCTCCCCAGCCCTGACCGGCGGTCCCAATGCGATGGATACACCATTATCCTATGCCCCGGCTTCACTATTAAAAGAGCTTTCCGTGCATCGCGGCATAGCACCGGTTAGCGCCGCTCAGGAAAGTATTGGCGGTCATGTCAGCGCGCACTTTGATCGCGGCAGCTTTAACAATGGTCGACAGATGCAGCTCAGTGGGTTTGCCAACAGCCGCTTTGGCGACAATGGCAATCAATCTGCCTCCAATCTGCAGCTAGTCGCTGCCAACAAACAGCATAAAGTTGCTCTGCTCGCCTCTTATGATGAAGGCGACAGCAGCGAAGCTGGCGACAACCTGCTGCTGACCGGCAGCCAGTATCAGCGTAGCCGCACCGACCTTAGCTACGGGCTGCAGTCCGGCGTCACCAATGCCGACTTCCATATTGGCCAGATGGATATCAGCAATACAGGCACCCCAGCACTGGCTATGGATATCACCAGTGTAGAAACTGATCTGGCAGGTTTTAATCTCAGCACTGAGATTAATGACATCAAAGTAGTTGCCAACCTGGCCTGGACCGATGTGGTCCACAGCATGGACAATCACAGCTTGCGTCAAGCCCCTATGATGACCATGGATTACAGAACCAATCTGGCCACTGCAGACAATTTATCCTGGACATTTAAGGCAGTACTACCAATCAATCAGGCCAGTCTGACTCTGGGTACTGACGGCAATCTGGCCGACCATAACTCAGTGATCAGCAACCCAGAGAATGGCATGTTTAAACTAGTTAACTTTAATCAGGTAGAGCGCAACAGCCTAGGCATCTTTGCCGAACTGGAAGGCCAACTCGCCAGTCGCTGGAACTATGAAGCTGGTGTGCGCTTTAATCAGATCGACCTGTTGGCTGGTGACGTCAGTGCCGCAGGTATGATGGCAATGATGGGCAGTAATGCCAACGCTCTGGCCGCCGCCTTTAATGGTCAGGACCGCGATATCAGCCACAACAATACAGATCTGGTGATTAAACTAAGCCGCGCCATCAATGCCAACACATCATTTAATATAGATATTGGTATCAAGAACCGCGCGCCCTCTTATCAGGAACTGTTTTTGTGGCTGCCATTGCCGATCACGGCCGGTCTTGCAGATGGTCGCAGCTATATAGGCAATACTCAACTGGACTCCGAGACAGCCAAAGAAATAAATCTGGCTATCAGTCACAGCAACGGTGACTTCTCCATAGCGCCACAGATTTTTTATCGCCGCATCAATGACTATATTCAGGGTACAGCGACCATGAATATGACCGCCAATATGGTAAGCAATATGATGTCCGGTGCACCTGCTCTGATGCATAACAATGTCGATGCCGAGATTTACGGGCTGGACGCTAACTGGAGCTACAGCATCAACAGCAGCTGGTCTGTCGACGGGCTGTTTAGCTATGTTCGCGGCAAGCGCACAGATGTTGCCGACAACCTGTACCGCATTGCACCGGCCAATAACCGCATCAGCCTGCACTATAGCCCCGCCAGCTTCGAGCAAAAGTTACAGCTCAGCATCGAATCCCATATTTACGCCAAACAGGGCAAAATCGCCAGCTTTAATGGCGAGTCCGAGTCTGCAGGCTATGGTTTGATCAATCTGGCAGGCCAATGGTCCGTGAATAAAAATTTGCAGATCCAGGCTGGAGTAGCCAATCTTTTCGACCGCTTGGCAGTCAATCATCTGAGTGGCCGCAACCGCGCTCTGGGCAGTGATATTGCTCTGAGTGCAGGCATACCGGATACAGGCAGAAACCTTTATATTGCACTGCAAATCAACTGGTAAGACGGGATTTCTGATACCATTTGCCCATGACAGAACATGGTATTTATCAAACCCATTTAACCGCCCGACAGAACCTTAACCGCCTCAGTATTATTCGCGGTGTGGCTCTGCTCGGGCAGTTGCTGGCACTGGTATTTTTTACCTCAATCAACCCCATAGGACTGCCTGCAGAAGCCATTGCCCTGGTACTGGCAATCTACGCATCAGTCACGCTGGCGGGCTGGTTGCGCAGCAGACAGCCGATTCCTATTACCCAGCGCGAATTCTTTATTCACCTGCTGGCCGATATCTTTTTCTTCTCGATGCTGATGTACTTTAGCGGTGGCGCCTCCAACCCGTTTATCTCCTACTATTTGATTCCTATCAGTATTGCCGCCATTACCTTGCCCCGCCACTACAGCATATTAATAGGTCTGGCCGCCCTGCTGAGTTATAGCCTGCTGCTCAACTACTTTGTCGCCATTGCCGCCATCGCCCCCAGCGATCACGGGCATCATCAGGCCAGCAGCAGCAATTTGCATATTCTCGGAATGTGGGCCAACTTTGCTATCAGCGCATTGATCATTACTTACTTTATCAGCCGCATGGCCAATACCTTAAAAATGCAGCAGCAACAGATTGCCGAGCAGCGGGAAGCCCAGTTGCGCGACGAACAGTTGCTGGCAGTGGGCACCTTGGCCGCAGGCACAGCCCATGAACTGGGCACACCGCTCAACACCATGAAACTGTTAGTGGATGAAATGACCGCTGAGGCCAAGCATCCACAGGCAGATTTACAGCTGCTCAACCAGCAGCTTGATCTCTGTAAAACTACCTTAAAACAGCTATTGATGACTGCCGAGCAATCCCAGCATCACCAGCTGCAGCCTCAGCTATTGCACAGCTACTTCTCCAGTCTGCTGCAGCGCTGGCTATTGATGCGCCCCAATGTGCAGGCCAATATTACCGTCGCCGATAGAGTGCAGAGTGCCAGCTTTCACCCCACCGTCGACCAGTCCATTATTAATCTGCTCAACAATGCTGCAGATGCGAGCCCCCATAACATGGATATCAATGTCGACTGGGACAGCCGCCGAGCGCACATTAGCATTCGCGACTATGGCGCTGGTTTAGATACAGACAAGATCGACAATCTGGGCCAGGCATTTGTGACCGACAAAGCCGATGGATTGGGGCTGGGGCTGTTTTTATCCCGCGCCACTCTGACCAGATTTGGCGGCACCGTCAGCCTGAAAAATGCCAGCGACGGCAGTACTGTCACCGAGATAATATTGCCATTAAATGAAACGAAATTATCCTCAGGTAGCGCCCAATGAATTACCTACTGGTGGATGATGATGGCAGTTTTATCGCCATACTGGAAAGAGTCTTAAAGCGTCGTGGCAACAGGGTGGTGTGCGCCAGCGACGGTGCAGAGGCCGCCAGCCAGTGCTCAATATCTAGTTTTGATCGCGTAATACTGGATCTAAAACTGGAACAGGAATCAGGGCTGTCGATACTGCAGAACCTTAAGCAGCTACAACCAGAGATGGATATTCTGATACTGACTGGATACTCCAGCATCTCTACAGCAGTAGAAGCTATTAAGCTTGGTGCCATTAACTATCTGTGCAAGCCTGCTTCAGCGGATGAAATTGTCGCGGCCTTTGACAACATCGAGGCCAATGCCGAAGTACCAATGCAGGATTCACCACCATCGGTAAACCGACTGGAATGGGAACATATTCAGCGGGTACTCAATGAGAATCAGGGCAATATTTCTGCGACGGCAAGAAGCCTTGGTATGCATCGCAGAACATTACAGAGAAAGTTACAGAAGCGGCCGGTAAAAACCTAATCTGGGTTTGCCCTAAGCGCTACAGACGAGCCCTTAATTAAGAACCCTATAGCCTCGACCCTGCAGGCATCTTTTTACAATACGATCCTGCTCGTGACGGCTGCGCTTATTGGATTTGACCCCGCCCAGCACAGCTCCGGCACCGGCACTTCGTTCTGCCGTTTTATGATTGCCAAGCACCGCACCTAAAACACCGCCAACCACTGCGCCCTCGACAGCCCCTTCAACAGTGCGCTCGGTAACATTGACCTCGGCGGCATATTCTTCACAGTCGGCAAGATCTACCTGATATTCATAGGGATCAACACCCAGAGTATCCACAATAACTTTGTCCGGCGCGCCATAGCGATGGCCATTGGCGCAACCAGAGAGAAACAGGGCAACAACAACTGACAGGCATAATTTGAGCATGGTATTTTCCTTGTTCATTATTAGATCTTATTACCCAAACGCCTGTCAGCTACTTTGGTTGACAGTTACTTGGCGTTACTCATAATGCCGCGAACTGCTGCAGGCAGATCCGCAGGCAATACCACCAGCTTCGAATTGGGCGACGTCGACATGGTCTTCATCGCGGCAATATATTGCTCGCCCAACAGGTACATCGCTGGCAGTTCTTTGTCCTGAATCGCATCGTTGACCTTGCTCAGCGCAGTTTTGGTGGCTTCAGCCAGTACTACCTGAGCCTCTGCATCACGACGCGAAGCCTCCAGGCGGCCATCGGCCTCAAGGATCGCCGCAGTCTTCTCACCATCAGCGCGAGTCACTGTGGCGCGACGCTGGCGCTCTGCCGCAGCCTGCTCTTCCATCGCTTGCTGCATAGTGCCACTGGGATTGATATCCTGAATCTCTACAGTTTTCAAGGTAATACCCCAGTCTGCAATGTCATCTGAAATAGAGTCCTTAAGCTTGGCCTTGATCTGGTCTCTGGAAGACAGTGCATCATCCAGCGCCATTTCACCCACAATAGAACGCAATGAAGTCTGCACCAAGGTGCGAATAGCCAGCTCATAGTCTTCTACACCATAGACCGCCTTTTCCGGGCTGATAATATTGATATAGGCAACTGCGTTGGCAATGATCACCACGTTATCCAAGGTAATCACTTCCTGGGAAGGAATATCCAGAACGATATCCTTGGTGGTAATTTTAAACGCAACATCATCGATATAAGGGACGATAATATTAAGGCCTGGATTCAGAGAGCCATGGTATTTACCCAGACGCTGAATGACCCATTTAGAGCCCTGAGGCACCAGACGAATACCTTTGAACAGAGTAATGAGAACCAGCAAAAAAACCGCAATAACAACAAAAAAACCTTCCATTTTATCTATTCCTCTTTTAACTAATTAAGTTTGGTAACGACCAAAACATTTTCTGAAATTTCCTTGATATGCAGCCGGTCGCCCAGAGCAACCTCGCTGTCACAGGAAAACTCCCATTCCTCATGATCCAGTATCGGTGTGCTAAAACGCATTTTTCCATTGCTGGTTTCGGTAGGCAATTTGATGACCTGACCCGCCTCACCGATAGCAGATTCCTGCGCCAGGCCCTGCTGATTATGTGCAACCATCTTCGGCTTAATCACCAAAAACCAGAACACGGTAAAACCCACAGATGAAACCGTCCACAGCAGCAGCTGCCAGTTAAAGCTCATATCCACCGCCATACTGACCAAGCCCACCAGAATAGCGCCCAACCCAAACCACATAATGGTAAAACTGGGGATAAAAATCTCCGCAATCACCAGTAAAATCCCAAATACCAACCAGTGCCAGTAAAGCATGTGCATATCCATTTAATTTTTCCTTATGAAACCGTGTTCGAAGGATAACAAAGTTGAGCTCTAGACTGCATCTATTTCTAACCCCATAATCAGCGCATCTTCGCGCCCAAATTGTGTTTTGTAATAGTCGCGACGCTCAGCAATCTGCACAAAACCCAACTGCTGATAAAGCCTGATCGCTGGAATATTTGATACTCTCACTTCTAGATAGAAATTTTTAATAGCCGCTGGCAGCTGCTCAATCATCGCGGCCAACAATTGGCGGCCCAGACCCTGGCCCTGTATATCCGGATGAACAGCAATATTATGCAGCTCCGCCTGATCCAGCACAGTAGCGACCACCGCAAAACCCAGCATATCGTCCTCTGTAACCATCACATAGCCAGAAGCCAGGCTCTGTTGAAACTGTTGTTTGCTCCAGGCTGAAGCTGATGTGGATGACTCAATCGCGCAGACCTGATCCAGATCCGCAACATGCATTGGCCGAATCGAATAATTGTTGGTCAAGAGTCTGCTTTGTGAACGAGACGCATGGGCGAGAGATAACGAATCGTCTGCCAGGTTTGGCGCTTGTATTCAGGCTTATCAATCATCGCCTGCAGCGATGGCACCAGCAGCACAGTCACCTGACCGAAGATATCGACCTGACCATTGCTCACAGCGCCCCGCTGTTCTTTATCCAATAGCCACTCAGCAGCAAGATCACCCAGCAATAGAACAAGCTCGGCGCCTTTACTTTCAATTCTGGCCTTAAGCATAGTAGCCAGGAATCCGCGCACCTCAGCTTCATCCCCTTGCATATTGGCATGGGGAGGCCATTCCACCAGTTCCATCTGCGGCAGTTGGCCACCACCCTGCCCCATGGCCAGCAGAATATTGTCGAGCAATAAAATCTGCGCCGGATCAGGCAGCTGCTCATCTATGGATGAGCACACCAATAGTTTTTCGCTGGCCTGCCACAGAGCAAACTTCAGCGCGATATTTTCCTCTGGCTCTATACTTTCGACCTCTGCCCCCACGCTGCCTTTTTGCGGAGCTAGAGACGCGGACATCACATCAGATCGCATCCCCACCTGGGGCTTACCCTCAAGCCCTATATTAACCAGCTCGGCCATGGACTTTTGCTGTTTCTCAGTACTTATCGGCTGACTGACCTGTGGAGCAGCGACAGGACTTACTGCCGCCGGCGCTACCACAGGCAAATCTCTGCCCACATATTGGACAATGCCCAATTTTTGCAAGTATTGATTGCGCAGCGCGTGAGTCATTAGACTCCGCCAAGCTGCGGGTGCAAACGCCCGGGATTGCGCATTAGAGTCAGCGCATTAACATAGGCCTTGGCACTGGCCAACAGAATATCTGTATCGGCACCCTGACCATTAATAATCCGGCCATTCTTCTCTAGGCGCACAGTGACCTCGCCCTGAGAATCAGTACCCTGAGTCACTGCATTGACAGAATACAGCTGCAACTTAGTCTCACTGTTAACCAGCTTTTCAATCGCATTAAAGATCGCATCAACAGCACCATCACCGCTGGCTTCAGCGCTATGGTCTTTTTCATGGTAACGAATACCAATTTTGGCATGGGGTGACTGGCCACTTTTGCTCAACACTTCCAGTTCAGTCACAGTCAACGCATCATCTTCAGTACCCATTTGTACATCAGATACTAGTGCCTGCAGATCCTCATCAAAGATCTCGCGCTTCTTGTCCGCCAACTCTTTAAAGCGCACAAAGGCCTGATTAAATTCTTCTTTGCTATCAAAGCTAATATTGAGCTCCTCGAGACGCGCAGCAAATGCAGCACGCCCAGACAGCTTGCCCAGAGACAGTTTATTGGTGCTCCAGCCAACATCTTCCGCCTTCATAATTTCATAGGTTTCACGGAATTTTAAAATGCCATCCTGGTGGATCCCAGATTCATGGGCGAAGGCATTGGCGCCAACAATAGCTTTGTTCGGCTGCACCGGAAAACCAGTAATGCTGGAAACCAAACGCGAGGTCGGCACAATATGCACAGTGTCTATATCAGTCGTCACCGGGAACACATCATGTCTGGTACGAATTGCCATCACCAACTCCTCAAGAGAGGCATTGCCCGCACGCTCACCCAAACCATTGATGGTACATTCAACCTGTCGTGCACCGGCCTTCACCGCACTCAGGCTATTGGCCACAGCCAGACCCAAGTCATTGTGACAATGCACCGAGAAAACAGCCTTATCTGCATTGGGTACAGTGTTGAGCAGGCGCTCAATCATTGCACCATATTCACCGGGATCAGAATAACCCACAGTATCCGGTAGATTAATTGTGCGCGCACCGGCATTAATCACCGCCTCAGTGATACGGCACATAAAATCAAATTCGGTACGGCTGGCATCTTCCAGTGAAAATTCCACATCATCAATCAAACCGCGAGCCATTTTTACCGCCCCCACAGCCTGCTCCAAAACCTGATCCGGTTCCATTTGCAGCTTGTGCTTCATATGGATGGGAGAGGTCGCAATAAAGGTGTGGATTCGTCCGGCATTAGCACCAGCCAGTGCCTCGGCAGCCCGTTCAATATCACCTCTGATCGCACGCGACAGACTGCAGATACGGCTGTCGGTAACGGTATTGGCAATCGCCTGCACCGCCTCAAAATCCCCCTGACTGGAGATCGCAAAACCCGCTTCGATCACATCGACGCGCATTTTTTCTAAGGCCCTGGCAATACGGACTTTTTCATCTTTGGTCATTGACGCGCCGGGGCTCTGCTCTCCGTCGCGCAATGTGGTATCAAAAATAACTAATTTATCTTTTGAGCTCATGTTCTTCCCTTCCCTCTATGTCGCCGAGACAGTTCTCAACGCCACTATAAAACAAAATACATTTTCCCCCTGCAGGGGATGAAATTCAACGCATGTTTATGCGCTGCACGAAATTTTTTGATGAGGTATAACGATAGATGCCCCTTAGGGCAGGAGAAGCAGACCACGAGCAGAGGCAGCAGAGACAAAGCTGCTGTTGGCGACAAACCTGTTGCTGTAGTTATTCATAGGAGTATTCAAACAGTTTTTAGTCACAATGCCAAGGGCAATTGCATTAATCCTTTTTATTAGTCCTTAGCGGGCAAACGCATACCCAACTTCTTCGCCAGCCAGATAATAGGTGCAGAAAAGCTAAACACCATTGCCATAGCAAATAAAATACGTGGTGGATCAATCGTGATAACCACAAACACCATGGCCACAGACAGAATCACAATAAAGGGAACCTTGCCGCGCATATCAATTTCTTTAAAGCTTGGATACTTGAAGTTAGATACCATCAGTAAGCCAGCAACGGCAGTCAAAACTGCCCCCAGTATCGATAATCCAACAGAGGGTTCTAAGCTATAGGTCGACCATACAAAACCAGCCACCAGAGCAGCAGCAGCTGGACTCGGCAAACCGGTAAACACCTTGTTATCGGAATTCTCTGCCTGGACATTAAATCGGGCCAGACGCAGCGCACCGCATGAAGCATAGACAAAGGCAGCAGCCAGACCCAAAGTACCCAGGTCGCTGACGCCCCAGCCATAGGCCACGACTGCAGGTGCGACACCAAAAGAAACCATATCCGAGAGACTGTCATACTGGACGCCAAAGGCGCTCTGAGTATTAGTCATGCGCGCGACGCGACCATCCAGACCATCAAAAACCATCGCCGTAAAAATAGCGATTGCCGCCAGCTCATACTTGCCACTAAAGCCGGAAAGCACCGCGTAAAAGCCCGCAAAAAGCGCACCGGTGGTGAGCAGGTTAGGCAGCAAATAAATACCTTTGCGCCGCGCTGGACTTTCCCCAGAGGCTGTACCCTTGAGCTCCACGATCTTTTCTTCTGCTGATGATTTCTTGGTCATGATTCTCTACCCCTACTGCCAGATACTGCAAAGGACCGCATTATAGCCTATTAGGCCTGCAAAAAACTGTCTTGCATCAGATCCAGATCGGCCTGAGATAAGCCGAGCGCTGTGGTGAGGTAATTTTTGACATCGCCGTACTCAGCATCAATGGCCTCGAGAAAGGCAACAATATTGTCCTGATGCACTGAGCAATAGGGAATCAACCAGGATCGATCCCACTTCTCCACCTTGGCATCACGCAGATGGCCTTCAACAATATCAATCAAGCGCGACGAATCGTAATGCTCAAGAGTCAGCATATAGTCATCAACAATAGTCTGCCTGGGTACATCCAAAGCCGAGAGTATCAGCGCCGCTGCCATGCCAGTGCGATCTTTACCAGCAGAGCAGTGGAACACCGAACCACCCTGCGCATTATCGACAATATGGCGCATAAAGCGGCTAAAGGCTGGGATTACCACCTTAATACAGGAGCGGTAGGAATTGACCACCAGCTGATGGGATGACTCAGCACTGAGCTCTCCCTCAAACAGAAACTCCCAAAAGCGCGAGATATCGCCAATAGAAATTTGATAGTCATCGACAAACTCAGCGCGAATTGCACAGCTGGGATTCTGGGTCTGCTCTTCGACACGGCGAAAATCATGAATCTGGCTAACACCAATCTGCTCAAGCACATCCAAATCACCATCAGTCAGGTTGGCCAAATGACCGCAGCGCATTATTTTTCGCCACTTAACAGTGCGCCCCTGATTATTGACATAGCCGCCAATATCGCGGAAATTAATACCACCATCCAGTGGCACCAGCCTGGTTTCTGTCTGTGCTGCGCTCATGCTATCCCTCATCCAGTTAATTATTAATATTTCATTTACGGGCTGTAAAACAAAACAGCTCCCCATAAGGGGAGCCGTTAGTTATCTATTTAAAACTCATCTTAAAGCAGGCTGCTCTTAGACACGGAGGAATTTATCGCCGCGGGCAATCCCAGACACACCGGACCGAACCACTTCCATAATACCAATCTCGCGCACCGCTTCAATAAAGGCATCCAGTTTCTCGCTATCACCAGCCAACTGTACCGTATAAGTATTAGGTGTCACATCGACAATAGTACCGCGGAAAATCTCGACACAGCTTTTCACTTCAGCGCGAATATCATTATCCGACGCCTTCAGCTTTACCAGCATCAACTCACGCTCAATATGAGGGCCAACAGTAAGATCCACCACCTTAATAGTGTCGATCAGCTTGTGTAGCTGCTTAACAATCTGCTCCGCCATATGATCATCACCCTGAGTGGTCAGGGTAAGACGAGACAGAGTATCGTCATCGGTGGGCGCAACGGTCAGCGTATCAATATTGTAACCGCGCTGGGAAAACAGCCCGACAACCCGTGAAAGCGCACCGGATTCATTTTCCAGCAGTATAGAAATTATACGTTTCATTAGGCTCTCTCCGTCTTGTTCAGCCACAGATCGCGCATCGACCCACCAGGTACTTGCATAGGGTAAACATGCTCAGAGCGGTCCACGCAGATATCCATAAACACAGTGCGATCTTTCATCGCAAAGCATTCGCGCATCTTCTCTTCCAGTTCATCCAGATGGGTAATTTTCATACCCACATGACCATAGGCCTCGGCCAACTTAACAAAGTCCGGCAACGAGTCCTCATACACAGACTCCGAATAACGGCTGCTGTAATTCATATCCTGCCACTGGCGAACCATACCCAGCGCTGCATTATTCAGGTTAATAATTTTGACCGGCAGATTGTGTTGAGTGCAGGTAGACAGTTCCTGAATACACATCTGGATACTACCTTCACCGGTGACACAGGCCACGTCTGTGTCAGGGAATGCTCGCTTGCAACCCATAGCTGCAGGCAGGCCAAAGCCCATGGTGCCCAGACCACCGGAGTTAATCCACATGCGCGGCTTATCAAACAGATAATACTGCGCAGCAAACATCTGGTGCTGACCAACATCCGAAGTGACAATAGCCTCACCCCCAGTAATCTTGTACAGCATCTTGATCACATCCTGGGGCTTGATGCAGGTGCCTGAACTGGGCTCATAGCGAGACTCAGTATAGATACCTTTATCAGCACGCCATTGGTCAATCTGCTGCCACCATTCTGCCAGCGCCTCAGCATCTGGCTCGATATCCAGCTGCTCAGCAATGCTCAACATCTCAGTCAGAACCGAGGTACAGGTGCCAACAATCGGGATATGGGCCTCAATATTTTTCGATACCGTCGTCGGATCAACATCAACATGGATAATCGTTGCATGGGGACAGAATTTTTCCAGATCATTGGTCACTCGATCATCAAAGCGAGCGCCCACAGCAAAAATCACATCGGCATGGTGCATAGCCGTATTGGCCTCGTAAGTACCATGCATGCCCAGCATGCCTAGATACTGCTGATCAGTGCCCGGATAGCCACCCAGACCCATCAGCGTATTGGTGACTGGAAAATTAAGCTTCTTAGCCAAAGCAATCAAATGCTCCGCCGCATTGTCGATAACAATGCCACCGCCGGTATAGATTACCGGACGCTTGGCACCCAGTAGAGTCTTAACAGCACGCTTAATCTGCCCGCGATGACCCTTATCGGTCGGCTGATAAGAGCGCATTTTGGTTTCAGTTGGCCATTCATAGGCAACCTTATAACTGGGGTCAGTGACATCTTTAGGGATATCCACAACCACAGGACCAGGACGGCCAGTAGAGGCAATATAGTAAGCTTTGGCAATGGTCTCGGCGATATCTTCAGCGCGAGTCACCAAAAAGCTGTGCTTAACAATAGGTCGTGAAACACCGACCATATCGGTTTCCTGAAAGGCGTCCTGACCGATCTTGGACAGCGGCACCTGACCAGAGATAACCACCATTGGAATAGAATCCATGTAGGCAGTCGCAATACCAGTGATCGCATTGGTAGCACCGGGACCAGAGGTCACCAGCGCAGTACCCACTTCACCAGTGGCGCGGGAAAATCCGTCCGCAGCATGCACAGCAGCCTGCTCATGACGAACTAAAATATGGAAGACGTCATCCTGTCGATACAGGGCGTCATAGATATGCAGAGCGGCACCGCCGGGGTAACCCCAAACGTCTTTAACGCCTGCGTCTTTTAAAGCGCGGATTAAAATATCACCGCCAGATAAGAGTTCCACAATATGTCCTCAACTAAATTAATCTATCGTGCAGATAGAAGGACCGTTCACAGAGGCGGAAAAAGCTGAAGCACCAAAAGGGACACCGCAGATTGCGGCTAATTCCAGTCACACCGGTAAGTGCTTATGACTGTCGCTGGCGTCTAACTATGCTTTGGATAAAAGCAGTGCCATCTCTATTGATGACCAGCGGCATGGGTTACGCCAATCTGGTACTAGGACTAGTAATCCTGTCAATTCGACAAAGATTGGGCGCAATTTAACAGTTTTTGCACATTAGTCAACCATTCAATCTCCGGCATCTATACTTGTAATCAGATTCACCAACACTAACAGGACCTCATGGAGAGCCCTTATGAATAGAAGTAACCATGGATGAAGATTTCAAGCACCCTATTTATTACCCTAGTCAGTGCTCTACTGTGCAGTACAGTAATCGCAGCAGAGTTTTATAAATGGACCGATGCCGAAGGCACAGTGCATTACAGCAAACAGCCCCCGGCAGATACTCAGGCACAGATTATTCGCACCAGCAAGAGCACAGAGCCTCAGCCCGATAAAGAGCCTCAGCCCGATAAGGAGCCTCAGCCAAATGAAGAGCCTCAGCCGAATAAAAAGCCTCAGCCCGATAAAGAGCCTCAGCCGAATAAAGAGCCTCAGCCCGATAAAGAGCCTCAGCCGAATAAAGAGCCTCAGCAAACAGCAGCCCTGCGCGCCATCAACCAACAAACCTGTCAGCGACTACAAACCAAGCTAACCCAGATGCAAAACACCGGGCGAGTTAAACAGCAGGACCCCAAAACCGGCGCTATCAGATATCTACCTGACGAAGAAAAGCTCGCAAAAATCAGCCAAATAAGACAGTATATTTCCACCAATTGCCGCTAATAATAATTAAAAATTACCCCCGGGAGTTATCGTCATGAATCCAGTTAAAAGCTATCTGACCGCTCTGCTGCTTACCGCCTTCGCCAGCCTGTTAATCGGCTGCGCAGAACCAGCCTCACAAGTACTGCTGATAAACAATATTCAGGGTTATAGCTTCGATAATAATCGCCAGCTATTTGAATTTGATTCCATCGCCATAACGAAGGGCAAAGTTTTGCAGGCCGGCACATCAATCGGCACTAACTATCCAGACGCCAATATTATTGATGGTCAGGGCAAAACATTGATCCCGGGTATTATTGATGCCCATGGCCATGTCTCCAGTCTAGGATATACCTTGCAGCGCATTGATATTCGTGAGTCAGGCTCTGCTGCAGAGGCCGCTGAAGCTGTGGGCAACTATGCCGCTAACAATCGGTACCTCAACTGGATACGCGGCCGCGGCTGGAACCAGGTACTCTGGCCCGACAGACAGTTCCCAACTGCAGCCCAGCTAGATAGTGAAATTAGCGATCGGCCAGTCTGGCTCGAACGCATCGACGGTCATGCCGGCTGGGGCAACAGCAGAGCCCTTGAACTGGCAGGCATTACCAGAGATACATTGTCACCAGAGGGCGGTGAAATACTCAAGGATGCCCAGGGAGAACCCACAGGCGTGCTGATCGACAACGCCATGAGTCTTGTGTCCTCAGTAATTCCAGCTCCTGATCGGGCAGAAATTGCCGCAGCTCTGGACACTGTTGGCGCCCACCTTCTGAGCCTGGGCATCACCTCGACCCATGATGCAGGCACCACCGCGGCAGAGCATCAACTGTATCGGCAACTGGCAGACAAAGGCGAAATGCCCATTCGGGTTTACGGCATGATCTCCTCCACCGAATCCAGCCTCGAACAGATACTGACTGCCGGACATAGTGAAGATGAGTATCAGCTTTACAGCGCCCGCAGTATCAAAATCTATACCGATGGCGCTCTCGGCAGCCGCGGTGCAGCCATGCTTGAGCCCTACAGCGACCGCCCAGGCCACACTGGACTATTGCTCACCAGTGCCGCTCAGCTGCGCAACCTGTTTAAACTGGCCACCGAAGCTGACTTTCAGGTAGCCATCCACGCTATCGGCGACAAAGGCAATCGCATTGCACTGGACGAAATTGAACATGCATATGCCACCGTAGGTGGTCGCCATCTGCGCCACCGAATCGAGCATTCCCAGGTGGTCGCAATTGATGATATCCCCAGATTTAAAAGCCTAGATGTCATTCCATCCATGCAGCCCACCCATGCCACCAGCGATATGAATATGGCAGAGAACAGAATTGGGAGCGAGCGGCTTAAAGGTGCCTATGCCTGGCGCACCTTTCTCGACCAGGGCAGCATAGTGGTGTCAGGGTCCGACTATCCGGTAGAGCTGGCAGCCCCCTTTGACGGCATTCATGCGGCAGTTACCCGTCAGAACAAAGCCAACCAACCCGAGGGCGGCTGGCAGCCACAGGAAGCCATGACGATTGAAGAAGCCATGCGCTCATTCTCAATCGACGCCGCTTGGGGCGCCCATCAGGAGGAAAGCCTCGGTGGCCTGACCCAGGGTAAGTGGGCGGACTTTATTATTATAGATCAGGATATTTATAACATACCGGCTGAGGATATTTGGAAGACTCAGGTATTGGAAACCTGGTTGGCCGGGGAGTTGGTTTATGCGGCGGGGCCTTGATTTGATAGCGATGCTTCGCTGTGCCCAGCTCAGCATGACGCGAATTAGAGGCTGAGCAAGAACAATCAGACCGCGAGCTGCAGCGGGATGGTATTGGCTGTGCGCTCGACCGTATTTTCCTGATTGAGATAGACCAGTTTGGGCTTATGGGTCGCAGCTTCGGCATCCGAAAGTCCGGCATAAGCGGCGATAATAATGCGGTCACCAATCTCACATTTGCGCGCCGCAGCGCCGTTCATGGAAATAATGCCAGACCCGGCTTCGGCGGCAATAATATAAGTAGTCAGGCGCTCACCATTGCTGACATTGTAAATATCAATCTGCTCAAACTCACGCATGCCAGCTAATTCGAGAAGATCGGCATCAATGGCGCAAGAGCCGTCATACCAGAGCTCCGCCTGAGTGATACAAGCCATATGAAGCTTAGCTTTAAGAAAATTTGATTGCATAGAAAACTTCCTGTTTTTTTAACCATTGCTATTTAAATAATGCCCCCAAATGGGGTTTTAGTACCTAGTCCAAAACCACAGACAAGTTATCAATAAGTCTTGCAGCTTCAGTAAACATAGCACCCAGAATAGTAATTTCAAGATCATCATTGGCAGCGGGGTCCAATGTTTTACTATTACTGATAGTCACATAATCAATGCTAAAGCCAGCCTCGACAATCCTCTGCCTCGCTGACTCTTCAAGCTTATTAAAATCCTTATTGCCCGATCGTATCTGCTCAGCAATCCATTCCAGACTCTGTTTAAGCACAGTGACTCGTGGACGCTCATCATCAGAGATATAGCTATTTCGAGAACTCATGGCCAAACCATCTGGCTCACGGTGAATAGGCGCCGAGGTAATTTTCACCGGCATACACAGATCCTCAGCCATGCGACGGATTACCGCCAGCTGCTGATAATCCTTGATACCAAATATCGCTTCGTCCGGCTGCACAATATTGAATAGCTTACTGACCACAGTGGTCACACCCTCAAAATGCCCCGGGCGGCTCGCGCCACAGAGAACATCAGTCATGGTCGGGCAAATGACACGACTCTGGGTATCTAGGCCATTGGGATACATTTCAATATCATCTGGATGAAATAGATAATCGCAACCAAAGGCACGCAGCTTTTCGCAATCAGACTCATAGGTGCGGGGATACTTGTCCCAGTCTTCATTCAAACCAAACTGCAGTGCATTGACAAAAATCGAACAGACCACAATATCATTGCTTTCTCTGGCCTGAGTAATCAGCGCCAAATGGCCATCGTGGAGATTACCCATGGTGGGTACAAAGCCAATACGTAAACCCTGACGGCGATCTTTATTGAGATCATCCCTAAGCCCACTGACGGTGTGAAAAACCTTCATTTACAAAGCCTTAAAGTGACTATTTTATCTAGTTGTCAGCGAAGTGATCGCCAGCCAAATTCTCAAAGCGGGTGTACTTGCCCATAAACATCAAACGGCAGGTACCAATAGGACCATTTCGCTGCTTACCAATAATAATCTCAGCAGTGCCCTTATCCGGACTATCCTCGTTGTACACCTCATCGCGGTATATAAAGGTAATGACATCCGCATCCTGCTCAATGGCACCAGATTCGCGCAGATCCGCATTGACCGGGCGCTTATTGGGTCGCTGTTCTACATTACGACTGAGCTGCGACAGAGCAATCATCGGGCATTCATATTCTCTGGCCAGGCCTTTTAGCTCACGGGAAATCTGCGAGATCTCCTGCACACGGCCCTCAGAGCCGTTAGTACCGCTCATCAGCTGCAGGTAATCCACCATAATCATGCCGGGCTGAGCCGCCGCGTACAGCGCCTCAGTGTCCGCTGGAGTATTGGCCCCATGCTCCTGATGCCACTGGGCACGCAACTGCTCTACCCGCTCGCGGGTAAACTGCTTGATGCGATTGCGCATCTCCAGAGGGGTAATACCCGCAGAGTCATCAATAAACAGAGGGCGATCTTTAAGCCGCTGAGCTGCACTGCTCAGGCGCGGCCAATCATCTTCAAGCAAATTACCAGAACGCATTCTGGTGGCATCAATTTTACCGATGGATGACAGCATACGCGTCACCAGACTGCTGGCCGGCATCTCCAGACTAAACACCAGCACCGGGCGATCCTGGTGCAATGTGGCATGCTCCACCATATTCATGGCAAACGAGGTTTTACCCATAGAGGGTCGACCGGCCACAATAATCAGATCCGATTTCTGCCAGCCGCTGGTCATAGCATCCAGATCAGAGAACCCCGTACTCAGGCCAGTGATATCCGCATCGTTTTTAAATAACTCATCGAGGCGCTCAACCGCTTCTCGAATCAGCGAGTTAACCTCTTTAAAACCGCCTTTTTTCGGGCGATTTTCAATAATTTCTTGCAGCCGCTTCTCAGCTTCCTCAAGCAGCTTGGCACTGTCCCAACCCAGGGGATTGTAGCCCTTGCGTACAATATCGCTGGACGCACTGATCAGCTGGCGAACAATAGACCGCTCCAGCACAATCTGGGTATAAGCCTTAACATTGGCCGAGCTTGGAGTGTTGTGGGCCAGATCCACCAGATATTCCGCGCCCCCCACAGCAGTCAACTCATTGGAGTTCTGCAGAGATTCGGTCAGAGTAATGGGATCAAAGGGTTGGCCATCTGCCGACAACCGCGACATAGCGGTAAAGATCAGCTGGTGATCACTGCTGTAGAAGTCGCTGTCGCTAAGGATTTCGGCAATAGAGTCAAAGGCATCATTTTTCAGCATCAACCCACCGAGTACCGCCTGCTCTGCCTCAATAGAATGGGGCAGCGGCTGACTGATAGTAGGTTCTGCAAAAAGCGCTTCGTTCATGCCGTTATTTCGACCCATAGTTAGCTGTAGTAGTCAGCTGTAAAAGTGATAGGTTTAACCGCCGCCAAATACAAAAACGGCACTGCATCTTATTAAGAAGCAGTGCCGTTATGCAAATACTTTGCAGCGAGTAAGCTGGGATCAGCTCAACCAGCAAAAATTATTCTGCTTCAATAACCACAGTGACAGATTCGGTCACATCAGAGTGCAGTTGAACTTCAACAGCAAACTCACCAACATGGCGCAGCGCACCTTCAGGCAAATTAATTTCACTCTTAGTAATTTCGCCGCCAGCAGCGTTGATTGCAGCTTCCAGTTCGCGGGTACCCACAGAACCGAACAGCTTGCCTTCATCACCAGCGATAGCACTGATAGTCACAGTACCAATCTCTGCCAGTTTAGCAGCACGGCCAGTAGCTCCAGCTAATTTAGCATCAGCAGCAGCTTCCAAACCCGCACGACGGGATTCAAAATCAGCAATATTGGCTTCAGTAGCGAATACAGCCTTGCCCTGAGGAATCAGGTAGTTGCGGCCAAAGCCCGCTTTAACATTAGCAGTGTCGCCAATGCCGCCCAATTTACCTAGTTTTTCCAGAAGAATAACTTCCATCTCAATAACCTCTTGTTAACCATCTCTGCCTATTGATCGCGGTCTTCACGCGCCGCCAATCTTAAGCGTAAATTCAAAATGCTGTCAGCAATACCCAGTCCAACCAACAAGCCACCTATTAAAGGGCCGGAAACCACCAGCCCTACATACATAAATACTAACCACTGCCTACCTTGAGATAACGCCTTGACCCCAAAGTGCACCAGAGACACACCAGATATCAGCAGCGGCAATGCCATCGTCTCAGCCCAAAACCTGAAGTCACCGGGCAGATACAGCAACAGCGTAAATGCCAACAATGAACCTCCAGCAACCCTAATATCAAGCCTTAGGTTGCGGAACTCTTCGCCAAACCCACCAGGGTTGTAGAGCATCGCCTGCCACCAACGGGACACCAGCAAACTCACAATGGCACTGACAGACAACATCAGAGCAACCAGACCCAGTATCAGTGGTCGGGTAGGAACCACAGGCTCCTTGCCTGGATTCTGTTCTCCAGTCTGACCTGCTGCAATCTCAGCAAACATGCCACTGATCTTCTCTAACAGCACATCTATCTCAGCACTGAGCAGTGCAGCGGAACCCAGAGCAACTGCAATGGCAACCAACATCGAAGCCAAAATTGTCATCTGCCATGAACTGGTCAGTCTCAACACATTGGCCGAGACCACCATCATCAGCAGCGACACCACAGAGACTAAGGTGAGCAAACCACCGCCCTGACCAAAGTAGTAACTTGCCAATGACGGCAGAGCCGCCCAAAGCAAAATCACTAGTCCTTCGGTACTGCCTTTGCGCAGTGTCACCAGTCCTATAGTAGCCGGACTAACAAACGGGAAAAAAGTCCCCATCAAGGCTACAAAGCAGGCCTGTGCACGCCCGCGCATAATAAACTCAGCTAGGGCACGCAATGGTATTCCTAATTACTTATGGCTATCTGTGTAAGGCAACAGCGCAATATAACGAGCGCGCTTGATGGCTTCAGACAGCTCGCGCTGATAGCGCGCCTTGGTACCAGTGATACGGCTAGGAACGATCTTGCCGCTCTCAGACACATAACCTTTCAAGGTATCTAAATCTTTATAATCGATTTCAGTGGCGCCTTCGGCGGTGAAACGACAAAATTTTCTACGACGTACAAATCTAGCCATGATTATTCTCCTTTATCCGCTTCAGCAGTTTCGTCTGCTGCTGGTGCTTCTGCAGCAGCTTCTTCAACTGCAGGTGCCTCTTCAACCGCAGGTGCCTGGGCGGCATCAGCAGCAGCTTTAGCTTCATCAGCCTTGGCTTTAGCAGCGTTGCGACGTTCGCGGGCTTCTTTGTCCGCTTTCTCAGCATTTTCCTGCTTCATGATCGGTGATTCAGCAGTAACAGCCTCATCGCGACGGATAACCATGCTGCGTAAAACGGCATCGTTGTAACGGAAAGTGGAGTTCAACTCATCGAGCACTTCCTGACCGCATTCGATATTCATCAGGACGTAATGAGCTTTGTGAATTTTGTTGATAGGGTAAGCCAGTTGACGACGGCCCCAGTCTTCTAACCTGTGGACGGTGCCGTTACCAGCTGCAACAGATGCAGAGTAACGCTCAACCATACCGCTAACCTGTTCGCTTTGGTCTGGATGGACCAGGAACACTATTTCGTAGTGACGCATTGTATCTCCTCGTGGATTTAAAAGTCTCCCCATCGGCCATTTAGCTATCAGGGTAAGACAAGGAGTGCCCGTACAACGTAAACTTTTTAAAAATTCGTACGGACGCTTTGTGGCGCGGGATTATAGAGAGTTGCAGCCCGGGTTGCAATAGAGTTTTAACGCCGTAAATATGTGCTTGAAAGCCGCGTTTAAAAGGCCTATTTACCTGGCTGTGAAAACTCCCGAGCAAGAATGACCACAGAACCCACATTGCTGCGCTGCTGCTTAAGCATCAACGTGATCGCCATCTCCTCAAATGCCACCAGCACATGGAACATAATCACCAGACGGAAGAAGTCATCCGCCGCATACAGAATCAGCACATAATAAGCAGGCGCAATCAATACCGCAGCAGCTTTAGCACCCCAGGTATGGTAGCTGGGATAGGCGCCAAACTTACGCAGCGCCAGTGCCACAGGCACAGTAAACGACAGCATAGCGGCAAACAGATAGGCGGCCTGCTCAGCAAATATCGCCGGCCAGATAAGATAGAGCCCCAGAATCATGCTGGCATAGGTAAGCACATCTCCCCAGCTATCCAGCTTGGCACCCAGTTCAGAGGTCTGATTGAGCTTGCGCGCCAGATAACCATCCAGCACATCACTAATCAGAGAGATCACCAGAATCAACAAAAACACATCAGCCTGACCAGCCAGAGCAAGACCTACAAGCACAGGCACCAGACCCAGACGCAACAGGCTCAACATATTAGGTATCGAGTAAATAGTAGCCCCCCAAATTTGCATAACTAACTCCCTTTTAGCTCAGTACAAAAATCCCTTTGTACTATGTCTCTATACTAACTTCATACTATTTAAGATTAGCTGCTAGTCAACCAAAAATACAACCATCCAGATCAACTAGAGATCAAACCACCCAGCCTAAATTCGGCGCTGACGCACTACTTCGAACAAACAGACACCAGTCGCCACCGACACATTGAGACTACTGACCTCACCCGCCATCGGCAATTTAGCCAAAAAATCACACTGTTTGCGAGTCAACTGGCGCATACCAGAACCCTCAGCCCCCATGACCAACACCAGAGGCCCAGTTAAATCCAGATCATAGATAAACTGTTCCGCCTCACCAGCAGTGCCCACCACCCAAGCCCCCTGCTGCTGCAGCTTCTCCAGAGTGCGACTGAGATTGGTCACCATAATCAGCGGCACCGTTTCCGCAGCACCGCAGGCCACCTTAGTCACCACCGGCGTCAAGCCTACAGAATTATCCTTGGGCACAATCACCCCATGAACACCAGCACCATCCGCCGAACGCAGACAGGCGCCTAAATTATGCGGGTCAGTCACCCCATCCAGCATCAGGAAAAATGCCTCTTTGCCTTTTTCCTCCGCCAGCTTTAACAGATAGTTTTCATCATGGGTCTCACCGGGATTGCACAGCGCCATTACCCCCTGATGGCGACCCTCAGCTCTTTTATCCAGCTGCTTAACCGTCGCCCATTGCAGGGCCACACCATGCTGTTCAGCCAGCTTGTGGATTTTTTGCAAGCGGTCGTCTTGCCGCCCGCGCTGCACATGCAACTCACGCACCCGGCCCGGAGCCGACTTAAGCATGGTCTGCACCGCATGAATACCGTAAATCCAATCCACAAAGCTCTCCTAAGCACTGATAACAAAATCGTCGATTGCGCATTGTACTGGCTTTAGGCAAAATCCCAGCATAAATAATCCGGACCACACACAAATGATCGAGCCATTACCCACAGCCAACCTAATGCGACGACTGGCTGCATTAATCTATGATGTCTTCCTGCTGTTCGCCATAACACTGACCTATGGCGGGCTGCTCACCATCATAAAAATAATAATTAACGGCCCGGAGAATATAGAATCCATACAGCCAGGTTTGGCAGAGCAATTGCTCAGTATGGCCGGCTGGTTTATCGCCCTCGGCGGCTACTACTTTATCTGCTGGCGCAAACAGGGGCAGACATTAGGTATGAAAGCCTGGCGCATTCGACTGCAGCAAGCCGATGGTGCCATGGCCAGCCCAGAGCAATGCATCCAGCGCTGCGGCTTGGCGCCGCTATCCCTATTAATGCTGGGCATAGGCTATCTATGGCTGCTGTGGCCAAAAGCCACAGGCTGCCTGCATGATATTCTGACCCAAACTCAAGTAGTGGTAATACCCAAAGAAAAAAAATAACAGGACTACAGCCTATGAGTGCCACCTATATTCTAGCCATGGATCAGGGAACCACCTCCTCCAGAGCGATTATTTTTGATACCAGCTACGGCATTGTCGAGCAGGCCCAAGAAGAATTCACCCAGCACTTTCCCGACTCAGGCTGGGTCGAGCACAGCGCCGCCGACATCTGGCAGACCAGCTTGGATACAGCCCGCGCCGCCATCGCCCAGGCAGGCATAACCCCACAACAGATTGCCGGCATAGGCATTACCAACCAGCGCGAAACCACCTTAATCTGGGACCGTGCAACCGGCGAGCCTGTCTACAACGCCATCGTCTGGCAAGACCGCCGTACCGCCGATTACTGCAACAGATTAAAAGACCAGGGCGTTGAAGCCATGGTCAACAGCAAAACCGGGCTTTTGTTAGACCCCTATTTCTCCGCCACCAAAATTGCCTGGATACTAGACAATGTCGAAGGCGCTCGCGCCAGAGCAGAGGCCGGCGAACTGGCCTTTGGCACCATGGATACCTGGCTACTATGGAACCTGACCGGCGGCAGCGCCCACAGCACCGACGCCACCAATGCCTCCAGAACCATGCTCTACAACATTCATCAGGGCGACTGGGATAGCGAACTACTGGCACTATTTAACATTCCTGCCTCAGTGCTGCCAGAGGTCAAAGACTGTGCCGCCGACTATGGCACTACCAGCCTTTTAGGCGGCGAAATTGCCATTCTCGGCATAGCCGGTGACCAGCAGGCAGCAACCTTGGGCCAGGCATGCTTTACCACAGGCATGATGAAATCCACCTATGGCACCGGCTGCTTCGCCCTGCTCAATACAGGCGAGCAAGCCGTCACCTCAACCAACAGGCTGCTCACCACCATCGCCTATCAGCTAGATGGCAAAACCACCTACGCATTGGAAGGCTCCATCTTTATTGCTGGCGCTGCCGTGCAATGGTTGCGCGATGGCCTTGGCATCATTGACAGCGCCAAACAGTCCGGCGAACTGGCCGCCCAAGCCGACGACAACCAACAGGTATTCATGATTCCCGCCTTTACCGGCCTCGGCGCCCCCTGGTGGGACGCCGAGGCCCGTGGCGCATTAATTGGCCTAACCAGAGGCACAGGCCCGGCAGAAATCTCCCGCGCCGCACTGGAATCCGTGTGCTATCAAACATTGGATCTGCTTAAAGCCATGCAAGCAGACTGGCAGCAATCCGGCGACACAGTACTGCGCGTCGACGGCGGTATGGTCGCCAGCGACTGGACCATGCAGCGCCTCGCCGATATTTTGCAGTCACCGGTCGATCGCCCGATAATTGCCGAAACCACCGCCCTCGGTGCCGCCTGGCTGGCAGGCTCAAGAGCAGGCATATGGCCAGATCAGGCCGGCTTTGCCGCGAATTGGAAACTGGACAAAAACTTCGCCCCACAGATGTCCCCGAGCGAGCGCGATTGCAAAGTAGCAGGCTGGGACAACGCAGTTAAACGAGTACTGACGCAATAGAGGGTTAATAAAATGTTTAAACAACTTACAGCAATAAGCTTACTGGCCGCCGGCAGCGCATTAATAGCTGGCTGCACCCCCCAGCCAAATGACACAGCAGCCAGCCTCAAACTCTACACCTTCGACTGCGGCACCATAGCCGTGTCCGACCTAGATAGCTTCTCCTCCAGCGGAGACTACGCCGGTATCCAGGGCACCCTGACCAACACCTGCTATTTAGTGCGCCACCCCCAGGGTGACCTTTTATGGGATCTTGGATTGCCACTGGCCATGGTAGGCACAGGCCCGCAAACCAATGATGTTTTCACCCTGACAGTAGAAAGGTCATTGGCCGACCAACTGGCCGACATTGGTCTCAGCACAGACGACATCGAGTTTATCTCAATCTCCCACAGCCATTTTGATCACAGCGGCCAAGCCGCCCTGTTCAGCAATAGCCAGTGGCTAGTTAATCAAAATGAATTTGACCATATGTTCGCCAGCCCAGAGAGCAGCGCCCAGAATGCCGCCTTTGCCGACCTTAACAAAACCATAATCAACGGCGATCACGATATCTTTGGCGATAGCTCAGTGACCATACTCGATCTGCCCGGCCACACCCCGGGCCATACAGCACTGCAGGTTAATCTCGCCCAAGCAGGCCCAATATTACTGACTGGCGACCTCTATCACCGCACCCTGAGTCGCGAGCAAAAGCATGTACCAAGATTTAATACAGATGAGCCCGCAACCAGGTTGTCCATGGACAGATTTGAAGCCCTGGCCACAGCGAGTGGCGCCAGAGTAATCATTCAGCATGAGCCCAAAGACGTTGCGACGCTGCCAGTGGCCCCCGACTTTTTACAATAAGATTTTAGGTAATATAAAAAACATCCTGGCGCGGGGCATGCCAAACAGAGTGAAGGATCTAGAGATGTTTCGCTTTGCTCAACATGACAATGTGGGCTTAGCATGACCATGAAGGTACAACCCGAGCTAAAGCCACAAACGAATACTCAAGCAAAGTCTTAAGCACAACTATAGAGACTATGAGCAGCAGGGATGTATTAGTGTCGCGGCAGGCAGGATGCCGGGAGCGACCGTATTTACAGCCTGTCTCAATAGTTGTGCTTAAGACTTTGCGATCCTGCAGCGAAGACCCAACCCAAAAGTCCACAGAAACATACCCGCAAACTAACTACCCACTGCGCCGCAACAAATAAACCCCAACCACCACACAAAAAACCACCGGCGTAATGACAGCCAAAAACGGCGGAAACCCGAACACAATACTCAGCGGCCCAAGCATATCCTGAATAATTCTAAAGGCGACCCCGGCCACCACACCAACAAAGATACGAAAGCCCATAGTCGACTCACGCAAAGGCCCAAACACAAATGAAATGCCAATCAACACCAGACCAATAATAATCAGCGGCTGCAACAGCTTGCGCCAGAACGCCACCTCATAGTCAGCGCTGTCAGCATTCTGTTGCCGCAGAAAACGAATATAGTCCGACAAACTGGCGATCGGCAGAGAATCTGCCGGCAGAATATTGACCGTCAGCACATTGGGGGTTAGCTCCGAGTCCCAGTGCCTGGTGACCTTCTTATCCACCTCAGTGCGATCATTGTGGAATCTGGTAATCGACACATTTTCCTCAGTCCAGTAACCCTCCGCCGCATTGAAAGTCGCTCTCGAAGAAAAACTCGCCTCCTCAAGAGCTTTATCATCAGCAAAGCGATAACGCGTCACCCCATACAGCACACCCCCAGGGAAAACTGCATTGAAGTGCATAAACTCATTGCCCTCGCGGTTCCAAAATCCAGAGGTAGAATCCTGAGCACTCTCGCCCTTGCGCAAATACTCGCGACGACCCTCAGCCAGCTGATCCAGATAAGGAGAAAAATACTCACCGATAGTGACCGCCAAGATAATAAACAACAGCACCGGCTTAAGAACAAAGCCCACCACCCTCAGAGGTGAAACACCAGCGGCACGCATCACAATAACCTCGCTATTGCCCTGCAAAATACCCAGCCCCACCAGACAGCCAATCAAACAGCCAAAGGGCATAAAGTCATAGAGCTTCGAAGGAATTAGAGTAACGATATAAACCAGCAGGTCAGAAAACTGATAATTGCGCCCAAGATCACCGCTCTGATCAATAATCGCCCCCACTGCGTCCAGACCGACAAGCACCACCAGCGCTACACAGATAGAAGCAAAAACCGTAGTGCCCACATGGTTAGAGAGTCTGCGCATTAGGCCACCTCAACCTTAGGGCTGTTCAAAACGACCGCTTTTTTCGGCCGACCATAGAGGATCAGTGCAACAGCGATCCCCAGATACACCAGATGCACCGGCAGAATAGTCACCGCCATAGGCACAGAGCCTGACTCAAGGGCATCGCGCATCGCATTGAGTGCCACCAAATAAGTAAAATACAGCACAATGGCCGGCAGCAACTTACCAAACCGCCCCTTGCGATGGTTAGTGCGACTCAGAGGCACAGCCAACATTGTCACCACAATTACCAGCACCGGAATAGACAGCCGCCACTGCAGCATAGCCTGAGACTTGGGGTCATCTGCAGCCCACAACACAGACGTCGGCACAGTCTCCATATTGGTGCTGGTATCAGGGCGCTTGCTCTCTAGGCGCGAGCCATATTCTTCAAAATAGGTAATCTGATAATCGTGCTGACCTGGTACACCTTCAATGCGGTAACCTTTATTCAGCACCAGATAGCGATCCAGACTGCCCTCAGCCTGTTGCTGTTGACCAGTCTCCGCCAGTACCAGCACCAGACTGCGGTCAGAGTCATCACTCTTGCCAGTGGTCATCGCCAGAAACACATCTTGCAACTCGCGGTCCTCGTCCACCGCCTCAGAATAAGTCACCCCGCGGCCACCTCGCATGGCATAAAACTTCTTCGGCATCAGTTTATCCAACTCACTGCGAGACTTCTGCGCCTTTAAAAGAGTGTCCGCTTTAGCCATGCCAGTTGGCGCCATAGACAGACTCAGCCAGCCACCAACCCCAGCAAAGCACAGCGCCAGCACCAGAGTGTAGGTCATCAGCCGTCGCTCAGAAATACCGCAGGCCTTAAGCACACTCATTTCATTTTCAACATACAGGCGACCAAAGGTCAGCAGCACCGCAAGGAAAAAAGCCAGCGGCAAAACCAACTCCAGAAAGCCAGGAATACGGTACCCAATCAACGCAAAAATAGCCCCGGGCTCCATCTCGCCTCTCACCGCCTGAGCCAAATATTTAACAAAACGTCCGCTCATCAAAATCAGCAGCAACACCACGCACACAGCGACAGCACTGGACAGAATCTCACGACAAATGTAACGGAAAATAATCAAAGTAATCGGCTTGCTGCTATTGGGCTTGGTAGCACGGAATGGTATCCTTCAGGGTCAATGGACTAACTCAAACATCAAAATTTTGGAGCTAATATGGAGTTTACTGCATCTTCCGCCAACCTGTTAAAAATAAAGGCGGATTCTCTCATTCTCGCGACCGGGCCACAACTACAAAACAGCGCAGCGGACCTGGACAAGTCACTGGACGGAGCAATCTCCTCCCTGATCAAAGCGGGCGACTTCAGCGGCAAGTCCGGTGAGACCTTAGTGATCCATATTCCAGGCGCCGCAGGCAAACGCATAATTTTGCTCGGCACCGAAGGCGCATCCAACCAACAGAAACAAATCAACGTAATAAACGCCGGCGCCAACGCACTGCTCAGAACCCCCAGCGGCAAAGCAGTTTGGGTTGGCGAAGGCCTCTCCGACAACGCCGAGTGGGAAGCCAGCATAGTGGCACGCAGCGTACAGGCCGCCAGCTACAAATATGCCCCACAGCCAAAAACAGCTAAAAAAACCAAGCCAGCCAAGCTCAAGTCACTATGTTACTGGGCCAGCAGCAAAGCCAGCGCCAATGCCGCCAAAAAAGGCCTGACCTACGGTGCATCTGTGGGCAATGGCATGAACGTCGCGCGCCAATTAAGCGACCTGCCCGCCAATATTTGCACCCCGACCTACCTGGCCAACCAAGCCAAAGCACTGGCCAAAGGACAGAAGAACGTCACCACCAGCATTCTTAGCGAAGCCGATATGAAGAAACTGAAAATGGGCTCATTGCTCTCAGTTTCCGCAGGCAGTGATCAGCCAGCCAAACTTATTATCGTTAAATACCAAGGCACCAAAGCCAGTGTTAAGCCCACGGTGCTAGTGGGTAAAGCGGTGACCTTTGATACCGGCGGCATCAGCCTTAAGCCCGGCCGTGGCATGGACGAAATGAAATATGATATGTGCGGCGGCGCCTCAGTAATGGGCGTGATGAATGCATTGATTGAAAATCAGCTGCCAGTAAACGTAGTGGCCATTATTCCCGCTACCGAAAATATGCCCAATGGCCAGGCCACCAAACCAGGTGACGTAGTCACCAGCATGTCCGGTCAAACCATTGAAATTCTCAATACCGACGCCGAAGGCCGTCTGATTCTGTGTGATGCATTAACCTATGCAGAGCGCTTTAAACCAGCCGCAGTCGTGGATATCGCCACCCTTACCGGTGCTGTGTTAGGAGCCCTGGGCAAAGTCGCCGCCGGCGTGCTGTCCAACGACGACGGACTGGCCGAGCAACTGCTCGCCAGCGGCATTAACAGTGGCGACCGCGCCTGGCGTCTGCCCCTGTGGGAAGAATACGACCAGCTGCTGAAGAGCAACTTTGCCGACATGGCCAATATTGGTGGTCCCCAGGCCGGTACCATCACCGCCGCCTGCTTCCTTGCCCGCTTCACCAAGAAATACAAATGGGCACATCTAGACGTCGCCGGAACCGCCTGGATCAGCGGCCCACAAAAAGGCGCCACAGGTCGGCCAGTGCCGATACTGATGGAATACCTGCGCAGCACAGCGAGCTGATCCATTGACCAGCGTTTCCTTTTACAAACTAGCCGGCGACCAGCAGGTCGCCCTGGCCCTCACTTGCCAGCTTATTCAAAAATCACTGCAAGCCAAGCAGCAGGTTCTGTGCCTAGTGCCCGACCATGCCACAGCCCAGCTGCTGGATGAAAAACTATGGGGCTTTCAAGACACAGCCTTTGTTCCCCATGCTCTGGGTTCCGACAATGCCCCAGTGGCCATCACAGTGGATGCAGAGCCAGGCGATCATCATCAGATACTCATCAACCTGCAGGCAGAAATACCCACCTGGTTTAGCCGCTTTGATCGAGTGATGGAAATTATTTATCCCCAGCCCGAATACGAGCAGGCCAAGCGCGATAACTTTAGTTTCTACAAAGAGCGCGGCTACGCCCTCAGCTTTCACGACCTCAGCGAGAAATTTAAACCGTGAAAGACCAGCCGCAGCCACAACCCCCAGAGACAGATCAAGACTACTTTGATCAACTGCTAGACGACCTGTACGCATTGCAGAAAAACCTGCTGCATGACGAGTTCAACAAACCAGAAGAATTGGAACTGCCAGAGACAGACCCAGAAGCCGACTTCGACAGCTTGGAAATCCCCATTCTCACCCAGAGCCTCAACCGTGAGATCGACGACGAGCACCAGTCTCGCAAAGCCTTCGACGAAGCCCAGCACATTCTATTTGAAAACCCCGACAGCCAGCCTCTGGTCAACCCAGCGCAGGTTAACGAAGAACAGGTCAATGCCATTGTTAATCGGCTGATGGGCAAAATGCGCCCCAAGGTTGAACAGCTGCTGCGCGAGAAAATTCGCGCCAAAGTAATCGAACGATTTAATCAGCAGAACTAGCGACAAAACCTGCCAACCCCTATAATCTGCGGCTGATTAAACATAGCCCGAAAACCACAGCCTCCTCAACAGATATTTGAATTACTGAGCACATAATGGAAAAAACATTTGCCCCCCAGGAAATAGAAACCAAATGGTATAAAACCTGGGAACAACGCGGTTACTTTGCCCCCGACATGGCCAGCAAAAGTGACCCCTACAGCATTGTGATTCCACCGCCCAATGTCACCGGTAGCCTGCATATTGGCCACGCCCTGCAACACGGCATTATGGATGCCCTAACCCGCTACAACCGCATGCAAGGCAAAAATGCCCTGTGGCAAGTGGGAACAGATCACGCAGGCATAGCCACCCAGATGGTAGTTGAGCGCAAACTGGCCGCCGAAGGTCAACCGGGCCGCGAAGAGATGGGCCGCGAGAAATTTATTGAAAAAATCTGGGAGTGGAAAGAAGAGTCTGGCGGCACCATCACCCAGCAGATGCGCCGCCTCGGCAATTCCGTTGACTGGGAAACCGAACGCTTCACCATGGACGAAGGCTTTTCCAGTGCTGTCCAAGAAACCTTTATTCGCCTGCACAGAGACGGCCTGATCTATCGCGGCAAACGCCTAGTTAACTGGGACCCCAAACTTCATACCGCCATCTCCGACCTCGAAGTTGAGAACCGCGAAGTTAAAGGCAAAATGTGGAACCTGCGCTACCCACTGGCCAACGGCGCTAAAACATTAGACGGCAAAGACTACATAGTAGTAGCCACCACCAGGCCAGAAACCTTGCTGGGCGACACCGGCATTGCGGTTAATGCAGAAGATCCAAGATACGCCAACCTTATTGGCCAGCATGTCGTTTTACCCTTAGTAGGAAGACTTATTCCAATTGTGGCCGACGACCATGCCAATATGGAAAAAGGCACAGGCTGCGTAAAAATAACCCCAGCCCATGACTTCAATGACTACGAAGTAGGCCAGCGCCACAAATTACCCATGGTCAACATACTCACCATGAACGCCGATATTCGCCAGATCGCCGAGTGCGTTAATAGCGACGGCAGCGACAATGACGACATGGACGCCACCCTACCCGAAAAATATCGCGGCATGGAACGTTTTGCCGCACGCCGAGAAGTGGTAGCCGATATGGACGCCCTCGGCTTTTTAGAAGATATCGAAGAAAACGATATGACCATTCCCTACGGCGACCGCGGCGGTGTGGTAATCGAGCCCATGCTCACCAACCAATGGTACGTAGACGCCAAAAAACTGGCCGGCCCCGCCATTGAAGCCGTGGAAGATGGCCGCATAAAATTTGTTCCCCAGCAGTACGAAAACATGTACTTCTCGTGGATGCGCAATATTCAAGACTGGTGCATCTCGCGCCAGCTGTGGTGGGGCCATCAAATCCCCGCCTGGTACGACGAAGCCGGCAAAGCCTACGTAGGGCAAAGCGAAGCCGCCGTGCGTAAACAATATAACCTTGGTGACATACCCCTGACCCAAGACGAAGACGTACTCGACACCTGGTTTAGCTCCGCCCTCTGGACCTTTGGCACCCAGGGCTGGCCCGAGCAAACCGAGCGCCTAAAAGCCTTTCACCCCACCGATGTGCTGGTTACTGGTTTTGATATTATTTTCTTCTGGGTCGCGCGCATGGTGATGATGAGCATGCACCTAATAAAAGATGAAAACGGCGAACCCGAAGTACCGTTTAAAACCGTGTACGTCACCGGCCTAATTCGTGACGAACAGGGCCAAAAAATGTCCAAATCAAAGGGCAATGTACTCGACCCTCTCGACATGATCGACGGCATAGATATAGAAAGCCTACTGGAAAAACGCACCGGTAATATGATGCAGCCCCAGCAGGCAGCAAAGATTGCCAGCCGCACCAGAAAACAATTCCCAGACGGCATAGAGCCTCATGGGTCAGACGCATTGCGTTTTACTCTCTGCGCACTGGCCTCCACCGGCCGCGATATCAACTGGGACATGAAACGCCTAGAAGGTTATCGCAACTTCTGTAACAAAATCTGGAACGCCTCACGCTATGTGTTGATGAACGCAACAGGTGAAGAAGGCGATCAGGATTGTGGGCAAGACAACTCAGACGATTACCAACTAACATTAGCCGACCGCTGGATTATCTCCCGCCTGCAATCCGCTGAAACCGACGTCACTGCCGCCATCGACAGCTACAGATTCGATTTGGCCGCACAGGCGCTCTATGACTTTGTGTGGAATGAATACTGCGACTGGTACCTAGAACTTTCAAAACCAGTGCTGTGGGACGAACATGGCGACCCCGCCATTCAAAAAGGCACCCGCCGCACCCTAGTTCGCGTATTGGAATCCATACTGCGCCTGGCCCATCCCATGCTGCCGTTTATCACCGAAGAGATTTGGCAAAACATAGCACCACTGGCCGGCATAACATTAAACCCAGAGGGCGACACCATCATGTTGCAGCCCTTCCCGGTCGCCGATCCGTCTAAAGTTGATACCGACGCCGACGCCGATATTGAATGGGTTAAAAACGTCATTATAGGCGTGCGCAACGTGCGCGGAGAAATGAACATCTCCCCCGCCAAAGACCTACCCATCTATATGGCCCGCGGTGATGCCACCGCCAAACGCCGCTTAGAAGAGAACCGTCAGTTCCTCAGCAAGTTAGCCAACCTAGAATCCATTACCTGGTTAGATGACCCCGCCGAGGCGCCACTGTGCGCCACCGCACTGGCTGGCGACCTAGAAATACTGGTACCCATGGCCGGGCTAATAGATGTGGACGCAGAGCTTGCGCGCCTAGACCGTGAAATAGATAAAATAGGCATAGAAGCCAAAAAGCTTACCGGCAAGTTAAGCAACCCGAAGTTTGCCGACAACGCCCCCGCCGAAGTGGTAGCCAAAGAACGCCAAAAACTCGAGGACTTTGAAGGCTCATTATCTCAGCTACAAGAGAAACGCAGCGCCATAGCAGAAATGGCATAAGACCCTAACCAATGGCCCAAAACCTCAACCCCCAACAGCAGGCTGCGCTGAAATATATCGATGGTCCGTTGCTAGTACTAGCTGGCGCGGGCAGCGGTAAAACCAGTGTAATCACCCGCAAAATTGCCTACCTAGTCGAAGAGTGCGGCATACCAGCGCGCAATATAGCCGCAGTTACCTTCACCAACAAAGCCGCCCGAGAAATGAAAGCCCGGGTAGCCAGCCTTTTGGGTAAAACCGAAGGCAAAGGCCTAACCGTCTCGACCTTTCACAACCTTGGCCTGACCATTATTCGCACCGAGATCAAAGCCCTAGGCTTTCGCCCCGGCTTCTCCATACTCGATCAAGAAGACTGCCGCAAACTGATCAAAGAATTGCTAGTGCGCCACACCGAGCTAGATGAAAAACTCATCGACACAGCTCAGAGCACCATCTCCAACTGGAAGAACTCATTGCTAGAACCAGGCCAAGCCGTAAGCGCCTCCAACAGCACCGGCGAGCAAGGTATAGCCATGCTCTACGAACGCTACCAGCGAGCGTTAAAAGCCTACAACGCCGTCGACTTCGACGACCTAATAATGACCCCAGTCATGCTGTTTAAACAGCAGCCTGAGATACTCGCCAAATGGCAAAAGCGCATCCGCTACCTGCTAGTAGACGAATACCAAGACACCAACCTAGCCCAATACGAACTAGTCAAAACCCTAGTCAACGAAAAACAGGCCCTCACCGTAGTAGGCGACGACGACCAATCAATTTATGCCTGGCGCGGTGCCCGCCCAGAAAACCTAATGCAGCTGCAGGAAGACTTCCCTGCCCTAAACATTATTAAACTAGAGCAAAACTACCGCTCGACAGGCCGCATCCTAAAAGCCGCCAACACCTTGATTGACAACAACCCCCACCTAATCAGCAAAGCTCTGTGGAGCGAATTAGGCCCAGGCGACCCACTGCGTTTTATCAGCAGTGAAAATGAAGAAATGGAATGCGAGCGCGTGGTCAATGAAATAATCGACATGCGCCTAAAGCGCCGCTGCAAATACAGCGACTTCGCCGTGCTCTACCGAGGTAACTACCAAGCCAAACTCGTAGAAATAAAACTGCAAACCCAGAACATTCCCTACGAAATAACCGGCGGCCAATCCTTTTACGCCAAAACAGAAATCAAAGATGTCATGGCCTACCTGCGGTTAATAATAAACCCCACAGACGACAATGCACTGCTGCGCATAATTAACACTCCAAGACGCCAGATAGGTCCCACCACCTTAGAAAAACTCGGTGAGTACGCCAACCAACGCAACCTGTCACTGTATGACGCCATAGACGAAGTCGGCCTAAACGCCAGCATGCCCGCCAACAACCTAGAGCGCCTAAAACGATTTAAACACTGGATACAAAGCATTAATAGAAACATCTACGACGGCAACCCCATGGCCGCCATCAACGAAATGCTAGAAGACGCCGACTACCTAGGCTGGCTACAACAAAACGCCAGCAACGACCATGTAGCGCAAAAGCGCTGGGAAAACGTGCAGTTTTTACTCTCTCAACTAGCCCAAGTTATAAAGCGCGACGAAGAAGAAAATGAAAGCGAAAATGGCGATAGCAGAATTGAAAACGCCATCGCCAAACTCATACTGCGCGACCTGCTAGACCGCGAACAAGAAGAATCCGCCGACGACAAAGTGCAGTTAATGACATTGCACGCCGCCAAAGGTTTGGAGTTTTTGCACGTATTTATGATCGGCATGGAAGAAGATATATTGCCCCACAAAAACAGCGTAGAAGGCGGCCAAATAGAAGAAGAACGACGCCTGGCCTATGTAGGCATCACCAGAGCACAGCGCACCTTAACCATGACCAGCGCCCGCCAGCGCACCCAGTTTGGTGAAACATCGGCCACCACGCCCAGCCGCTTTGTGGATGAGCTGCCAGAGGATGATTTGATTAAAATTGGCGGTGGCGAGCCCATAAGTGAAGAAGAAAATAAAGCTAAGGGTGAAGAATCATTGGCGGCGTTGAAGTCATTGTTTGGATAACGGCCACCTGAAAGACCCTGTCATCCCGACAGAGCGCAGCGACGAGGGATCTCACCCAGCCTTGCGCACAACCGACTCCCAACCCTGAATTCGACTTAACTTAGCACCAAGTAAAGCCCGCGCACGATCAAGCTCATAGGCCTTTTGCAGATTCATCCAAAATTCCGCACCAGTGCCAAAAAACTTCCCGAGCCGCAGCGCCGTATCAGCCGTCAAGTCACGCTTACCCCTGATTATTTGTGAAATACGATTAGGTGGCACATCAATCTGGCGAGACAGTTCCGTGGCAGTAATACCAATCCCTTCAATCTCATCGGCGAGAAATTCGCCGGGGTGTATAGCGTCTCTAGTCATATCAATTACCTCACTCTTCCTGCATCAATAATAGTGGCCTTAGTGATAATCTACGATTTCAACATCGTAAGCCCCTTCGTCCCAACGAAAACAGACTCGCCACTGCTGATTAACACGGATACTAAACTGGCCTTTTCTATCACCCGACAACGACTCAAATCTGTTACTAGGCAACGCTTTTAACACTTCAATGGTGTTCGCAGCATCGAGAATTCTCAAGCGCTTTTCTGCCTGCCGTTTAAAACCCGAGAAAGCTGCCACTCGCCCACCGTTAAACAGCAACTCCGTCTTCCTGCACTTAAATCCATTTATCATCGCTGACCTTATCAAATATTGACGCATTACGTCAAACGTAAATGCCCACAAATACAGCAAGGGTAAAGATCAATAGAGAATAGAAGATAAATAGAGCGGTTGCGGGATGAAATGTCGGATAGCACAACTGGATCACAGAGCTGTGAGTAATGAGCAACTCCAGAGCCATGAAGTTACTCCAGCGAAGGAACGTTGTAGCAAGTATGGCGGGTTAGCACCTCTAATTTGTCATCCCGACAGAGCATCTTTAACTTGTCATCCCGACAGAGCGTAGCGACGAGGGATCTCAATCAATGACTCGGAAAAGACAAATGTATATCCTCACGAACACCCCCCAGCGGCCAGCGCTGGGTGATGGTTTTGCGGCGCGTATAAAAACGCACACTGTCGGGACCATAGGCATACAAATCACCAAATAGAGAGCGCTTCCACCCCCCGAAACTCTGGCATGCCGCCGGAACGGGCAATGGAACATTAATACCCACCATACCGACACGAATATGGTCGGTAAAATATCTAGCCGCTTCCCCGTCGCGGGTAAACAGACAGGTGCCGTTGCCGTACTCATGATCGTTGATTAACTGCATAGCCTCAGCCTGAGAATTGACCCGCACCACACACAAAACCGGACCAAAAATCTCTTCCTGATAAATGCGCATATCGGCGGTGACATGATCAAACAGGCAGGGTCCGAGAAAGAAACCGCTGCTGTGACCCTCTACTGACAAAGCACGGCCATCAACACTCAAACTCACCAGATCAAACTCGTCTTTACTAAAAAGTGGGACCGGCACGTTAAAGCTTGTTTGGGTATAACCCCCATCCAGTACATTAAGTCGATCATCACCATCTTCTTCTAACTTTTGTGTTGCCGCCATAAGGCTTAGATTTAGCCGATCAGAAGCCTGCCAAAGCAAAGTAGCACGACCACCTGTGTAGGTGTGGCTATCCACATCCTTTTTCGTGCTAACGGTTGCACCTACCGATGCGGCCAAAGCCTCCGTACTCGGAGAGCTGACGCTATCAACAACACCAGCATTTTCAAATCGATAAGCGACAGCTCTAAGGGCTAAGGTATCATCAACAAGGGGCAAGTTTAATACGCCCACCATTTTGCTGTTATTATCACCGGAGCTATCAACCGTCCCATAGCCAAAGTCAATTTTTGCTTCTAGCTCATTTAGATTAGGTGAGTTTGGAATATTACGTACCGTACCACCCATAGCACCACTACCATAAAGTGTGCCTTGAGGTCCTCGCAGTATTTCTACACGCTGCAGATCAACCATTTTCATATCTGAGGATGAGCCAACACCCACGGGAGATGTGAGCGGGATTTCACCAAAATAGGCACTGACAGCCGCTTGCTCAAATTGGTTTAAGCCAATGCCTCGGATTATAATTTGATTCGCACCTGTCCCTCTGTCAATCATCGAAACGCCGGGCACAGAAGCCAGGTAGTCAGTCATACTTACCAAGTTTTTTCGGTCAATTTCCTCCGCTCCAATTGCGGTAATACTCATCGCCGCATCCTGCAAACTCTGCTCCCGCTTATTCGCCGTAACAATAATCTCATCAATCGCACTCTGCCCAGTCGCCGCCTCACCACCCTGCGCCACTGCCTGAGTCATGCCGCCTGCGGCAAATAATCCCACCAGGCCGGCCAGTACTGTTTTTCGTTTACTGCTGTTTGTTGTGTTCATTCTCTTCCCCTTTGGTTCACTCGCTATGGTTAAAACCAGTTGATCGCTGAACCTTGGTGTTAGCCCGGTGTTGTGCAGCAGCAGGTTTATGGCTGTTGCTATGGGGTAGTCACCGACCAATCGGTTGGCGGTTTTGTCTTTGAGTTGCTCAAAGGGAAACACCAGGGTCAGATTGGCTTGTTCAGCAAACTGTGTCAGCGCCCTATCGGCGCGCTGCTGGGGAATATTGAAAGGAATGGTGTCGTCCGTGACTGCGAAACTGTTGTGTGAATGGAGGCAAAACAATACTGCCAACACAGCTACCGCATTGCGAAAGGTTAACCTGCCCTCTTCCCCAACCGCGCTCGTTATCTGCGCGTTTTGAATAGACGACTGGTTAAATTTTTTCCCCCATAAAACTTCAAACATTTATGGTCGACTCATAGGCTTGGCTCATGTGGTTGGCTGATTGGCGTAATGGGGCCCCCTGGGGTTGTTGCCTTATCTGGGTTTATTTGGTGTTGAGTAGCACATTGCCGGCGCCGTCGCGCTCGGAGACTATATTGAAGTTTTCGCGCAAGGTGGCCAGCAGGCCCTCTACGTCGCCAGCTTTAAACATGCCGGCGACGCGGGTTTTTTTCAGGTCTTCGTTAATAAAGATAAACTCTACTGAGGTGTAGCGCCCAATTTCTTTGACGGCCTCTTCGAGGGACTCACCGCGGAAGATTAGGTTGCCCTGGCGCCAGGAGAGTTTGACTTCTATGTCGTCGGCGGTGACTTCGGTGACCTGCTGCTGGGCGCTGCCCAGGTTAACCTGCTCGCCGGCGGCGAGTGTGAGGGCGTTATCTGGCAGGGCCAGTTGCGGCTGGCGGGCGAGGCTTTTTTGTGGGTCTTGTTGCACGGCGACTTTAACTTTGCCTTCGGTAACTACCAGCTCGATATTTTGCTGGTCGGTGATTTCGATATTAAATTCGGTGCCTATGGCCTGCACGATTTGGCCGGCGGCCATGACGCTGAGGGGCCGGTTGGGGTCTTTGGCGACGCTAATATTTATTTCACCGCTGTCTAGCTGCAGCAGCCGTTGCTGGGCTGTGTAATGCACGCTGACTTTGGTGTTGGTGTTGAGTATTAGTTGGGTGCCGTCGGGCAGCATTACGCTGGACTGTTCGCCTACGGCGGTGTGGTAGACATTGTTGTCGAGGCTGTCGAGGCTGAGGCCGCCGAGCAGGCTCCACAGGCCTACTATTCCGGCCAGTACTACGGAGGCGGCTATGGCGCCCAGGGCTTTGGCGCGGTTGCCGCTGCGCCATTGGGGGGTTGCTGTGGGTTTGGCAAACAGGTCGCTGAGGCGCGACATGGCGTCCATTTTGTCCCATAGTTGGGTCATTTCCATGAGTATGCTGTAGCTCTGTGGGTCGGCTTGCAGCCATTCGCGCAGGGCGGTTTCTTCGTCTGGGCTGAGGCCTTTGTCCATTTTGACTATCCACTGGCTGGCTTGGTCGTAGAGCCGCTCTTTGGATGGCATGGGGCGAATATTGTTCATGATCGCGGTCCTCTGGGTGCGCGGTCAGCCAGGCTGATGATGGCGCTGTTGGGTTGCTGGTGCCCTCCCTGTTCTAGTCCTTTTTTTAGTCCATCTTCGGTGCTGCTATGTTGTTGCATAAAGTAGGTGCAGCGTTTTATGCCCTGGCTGATATGTTTTTCTACTGTGCCTATGCTGATATTGAGTTTTTTGGCTATCTCTATCTGTGAGTAGCCGTACACTTTTTTAAGTACAAACACGCGGCGGCATTTGACGGGCAGGTGGCGTACGGCTTCGCAGAACAGCGCAAACTCTTCGTTGCTGGCGACTTGCTCAAAGGTGCTGTCGTCGCCTCTGCTTGTATCCAGCAGGCTGTCCATGCCCTGCTCGTCCATGCCGTCGGTGAGCTTTGTGTCGGCGCGCTTGAGGTAGTCGAGGGCGAGATTGCGTGCGGTGCGAAACAGGTAGGAGCGCGGCTGGCGGATATCTTGTGGGCGTTTGATCTGGCATACGCGCACGTAGGTTTCCTGCACTATGTCTTCGACTTCCCGCGGTGGCACCAGGCCCATCACGGCCCGGGCCAGGCTGCTGCGCAGGCCTATAAAGATGCTCTGTATGCTGTCGCTACTGTCCCTGTCCTTCAATCCCTGTGCCTTCCCTCGTTTGTTACTTACTCTGGTGGACGACTGAGGGCGGTTTATCCCCCAGTGTGGGTGGTTGGGTGGTTTTTGTTTTGTGTACTCTATTTATAGCAGATGAAATTTAAGTGCGTCCTTCGGGTGTAGTGGTAACCGCAATATCCACCACTATTGATGTCGATCTTGACCCCCTCACCAAGATAGCAATTGCGTTGCGCTATCGCTAAAATAACGCTTTACGGACACATAGTCCTTTTCAGGCGTAGTCATGAGCAACAATCAACCAGCAACTACAACAAGCGGAGCCAGCGTTGAAAAATAATATTATCTGGCGCATGGCTATGTTGATGGCCTTTCTGCCCCTGTGGTTTCTCAGGCTTTTCGGCGCTGCTATTGGCTCCCTTGCTGGTTGGCTGAATATGCGCCCGATGAAGGTAGCACGCATCAATTTGCGTCTCGCTCAGCCTCAGATGTCAGACAAAGAAGTGGAAAGGCTGGGCCGTAAACGGCTGTCTCATATAGGTAAGATGTTCTGTGAAACGCCGAAAATCTGGCGCATGAACAATAAGTGGCTGGATAAAAAAATTGTTCAGATTGAGGGCTTGGAGCATATAGAAGCAGCACTGGCCAATGACAAGGGCACCATTGCGATTATTCCCCATTATGGCAATTGGGAAATTGTTGGCATGTGGCTTTCCCACCGGGCGCCCATGACCTCTCTGTACAAACCACCAAAGGAGCCGTTGATTGAACAATGGGTCAAAGATTCCCGCGAGGTGGCTGGAGCTACATTGGTGCCAACCAATGTACGAGGTGTCAGCGCGGTGATGAAGGCATTAAAGCGCGGTGAGGTAACGGGCATATTACCGGACCATCAGCCGCCTCTGAGCAGTGGTGAATTTGCGCCCTATTTTGATTTTCCGGCGCTGACTATGACGCTGGTTCACAATCTTATTCAGCGTACTGGAAGCCAAGCTATAGTCAGTATGGCTGAACTGGTTCCGGGGGGCTGGAAGCTGATATTTAAGCCAGTCTCTGAGGATATTTACAGTGCCGACCAACAGACCCATTTGACTGCCTTAAATCGCGAACTTGAAACTGTCGCTCTGCTAAAACCTGAGCAGTATCAATGGGAATATAAGCGCTATCGAATTCGGCCTGATGGCAATCTGCATTACTACCCCAAGGGCACCTGAGTTTTCTACAGCACCCTGCCGCTCATTAATAATGTTTAGTCAGGGCTTTTGCACAGCAGCGTCGGCTCTGGGAACCAGGTTAGCGGCAAAATTCATAATATGAAAAATAGCACTCTGCTCCTGAGTCCCTGTGACTAGATGAGCCCCGGGGCCTGTCGCGTAAATACTGACATCTTCGCCTGAATGGGTATCCCAACCCATAGGCACCAATGACTCTTGATGAAAACCACTGGCTTGGGTATCCACGTCGGTCAGATCGGCTCGTCCATTAAAGACTTTGGTGTAATACACTTTATCGGCGTTTGTCTCGCTACCAAAATCATGGAAGCCAGGGCCATTAATATAACTTAAGGTGCTGTAGGGCAAGCCGTCATGAGCCAGTGCTTCGCTATCTGAACCAACTTCAATCACCTTGCCGAGAATAGGATTGCCGCGCTTGGCGTACCCGGCGAAGGCGAACACATGGCCGTGATCCGCGGTCACAATAATCAATGTTTCGCTGGGGTCTGTATTGTCTACTGCGGCCTGAATAGCACGGGAAAATTCGATGGTATCAGTCAATGCATTGTAGGCGCTGTTGGCATGGTGGCCATGATCAATACGCCCTGATTCAACCATTAGAAAAAACCCCTGTTGGTTGTTGTCGAGAACATCAATCGCCTTGGTGGTCATCTGGGTTAAGGATGGCTCTCCGGCTGTATCATTGCCCCGATCTGCTTCGTAGAGCATATGGGATTCATTAAATAGCGCGAATACCTGCTTTACTGAGTCTGGTTGCAGTGCATCAAAGCCCTTTTGGTCATCCACATAATTACCCGCTGGATAGGTGGCCTGCCATTCTGTGATGAGATTGCGCCCATCGGTGCGGTCTCCTTCAATAGCGGAGCTGGTATCACGACTGTTGGCTGAGGCCTGTGCCGGCAGAAAATGGCGGCGCCCGCCACCCATCATGACTTCTATGCCATTGATATCCAACCCTGCAAAACGCTCGCGCAGATTGCTTTCAAAGTTAACCAGCTGAGAGGCAATATCTTCACAGCCTTGGGTCAGAGCCTGTGCTGGCATATCAGAAATATCTTCCCAGTCGCGGTCGGCTGACTTGGCATAGGTGGCTGCCGGGGTGGCATGGGTAACACTTGTGGTGGTCACAAAGCCGGTGGACAGGCCAGCTATTTCAGCCAACTCTAATGCGGTCACTAGGCCGTTACCTGCTACCGAGCTGCAATCACCACGATTGGTATTTTCGCTGACTCCGATCAGGCCTTTGTCGGTTTTGACGCCACTGATAATGGCGGTCATAGTACCTGCGGAATCTGCGGTCTGGGAGTCAACATTGTAGGTTTTGATAAGGCCTGAAAAGGGGAACTTGCCAAAACTCAGGCTGTTCTCTTCCCCTGGCATACCCTGCTGCTGGCCCTCCAAAATACGTGCAGCGGTGACCGTGGCGATACTCATGCCATCACCCACAAACAGGATAATATTCTTCGCGCCACCTGGTTTGGTTTGGATATTCTGCCACGCATGGTTGCGCTGCAGCACTGTCGTCGCTGAGTCCTGATACCAACTATTATCTGCATGAGCCAGATCGGTAGTTGTAGCCGCGATCTCAACTGAGTCACAGGCGGTCAGCCCAACCAAGCTTAGAAGCAACAAAGTGCGTGGTGAATTATTCATAGAATGTCCGTCATCATAATAAGGGCAGCTGCGATGTTAAAAAAAAGCCTGTAGCGCTACCAGCCAAGTCGCTAGTGTGCACCAGTTTTATGATGGTTTGGACAAAAATTTGTTCTGTGCGGGCTTATAAATCAAATAATTGATACAAATCCAGATTGTGAGCTTTGGCGATTTTAAACACCTGCCACAGGCTCACAATAGCTGTCGAATCCTGTTCCATCCGCTGATACTGACGAACTGACAGTTCGTAGTCAGCCATATCTTCCTGAACCATGTCGCGGCTCTTGCGCAGGGTAATAATTTTTTCACACAGCTTTTCTTGAAGCTGCAAAAATTCATCGTGATAGATTGAATCTGAGTTTGGACGTTGCATAGCTTTGCTCTAATCTCCGTTTATCGCTGTGCAGCGAGATTGGCATAGGCATATGGCGATCGACACGTCTAGCTTGACGCGTAAAAAGAAAATCATGAACCATCAAACATTGCCGCAGTAATGGGCGCCTAACAGTCGCCTCGATAACTACAGGTCAAGTAATTCATGGATATCAAGATCATGGGCCTTGGCTAACTTGAACACCTGCCATAGAGAAACAATGGCGGTGGGATCCTGCTCCATGCGCTGGTATTGGCGAACAGACAGTTCGTATTCGGCCATATCTTCCTGAACTAGATCGCGGCTTTTGCGCAGTGACACAATTTTGTCGCGCAACTTCTTTTGCAGTTGGATAAATTCATCATAATGAATTGAGTCTGGATTTGGGCGCTGCATAACGTTTTGTCTACTTTCTCTCTTGACCTTTGTAGCCAAGGTTGGCATATTCCTCTCGCAACCTACACGCCTAGCCTGGCGATACAAGTTTACCAAGGAGCATAAAGGTGAAGAAGCATATTATCTACAGTCTGATTTTACTCGCTGCACTATTCACCGCGGCAATATCAGGCTGTTCAAAAAATCTCGCCACTGGGGACTACTCTGTGGACCATTACAGCCTGGTACGCAGTGCAGTTTACACCCAGCGAGAATTAATCAATATCGGACTCAACTCTGAGTTCCAGACCGGCAGCCAGCGGCAAACGCTGTTGCTGCACAGTTATTGCGACCTTATTGATCGCCGCACTATTTATGCGGCAAATCAACCTCAGGGTTGTAGTCAGTTACAGGCTAAAAACCGTTCCTGTATCAGTCAATTCCATCGCTGCCTGAAAAACTGCCAACTGCGCAGTCAGGACTGTCGCCGCTGTGAACAACCTGCCATTGCCTGTAGCAGCGAAGAGCTTATGTAAGTTCGAGTTTTGTTTAACCTGTAGTCTTTGGACCCCGAGCGCTCAGCCTCCGCCTTGGCTAACCGCGGCAGTCTTGGGGTCATTTTTTCTCAGGCTTCGATACGGCAGCCAAACTCTTGGCCCGCATCCAGCAGCCACTTAGCGATGTAATCAGCAAAGCTGCGTCGCAGTATCAGGTCGTAGGATCCATCAGCTTTGTTGGTGACCACAGCCGTGGCTTTGGCAAAGGTGGTCTGGGCACAGCGACCTGCATTGATATCTGCATCTGGCCAGGCGGCAAAATCATAGACTGAGGATTTTTTCAGCAGTATCGCCAACGCACAGGGGTCGCCCCTTAGATTAATCAATGTCTGACCGCCGCTGATATCCACAATTGAAATATGCCCGGATAGTGCTTTTCTCAGTTGCGCTTCAAGATTACTGGCGTCTATGCAACTAAATAGTAGCCACTCATCTGGCCCCAGCCAATAAATGCTGCTGTCTTTATTACTGTGATAGGTACCGGGCTCTGTGGGAACGGTGACACCCAGCACTTCGGCCACAGCTGAGCAGAAGCCTTTGTCGGATCCATTGCCGCGCAGATTTAAAAAGCTGCTGAGCGGTGCCTCTTTAACTACCAGCGCAAACTCTACCTGACCATTAAATATCTCCGGGCTCTGGGCACTGCTGGCATGACTGGAGAGCTTATGAAAATAATGCAGTGGTGTTTCCCTGGTAATATTATTCGGCATTTTGGCGCTCCCCTTTGGGATCATAAAAAACGGAACTGACAATCTCTGCGGCTATGCTGCGACCATCAGCCAGTGGGCAGTAAACTGTTTTACCGAGCAAACCATGACCACCTTTAACCACGGCAAGCGCAATGGAATGCCCCAGATTGGAGCTAAAGTAACTGGATGTCACATGGCCCTGCATGGACATGGGGATTTTTTGCTCAGGGTCAAACACTATCTGCGCACCCTCGGGCAGTACCTGAGTACCGTCAACAGTTTTAAGACCCACAAGCTGCTTGCGATTTTCACGCACTGAATCACTGCGCTGCAATGAGCGTTTGCCGATAAAGCTAAAGGTTTTGTTTTTGCCCACCACCCAGTCCATATTCATATCTGCTGGAGTCATCGAGCCATCGGTATCCTGGCCGACAATAATAAAGCCCTTCTCTGCCCGCAGTACATGCATGGTCTCGGTGCCATAGGGGGTTATATCAAACTCTTCGCCAGCGGCAATCAGTGCTTCCCAGATATGGCGACCATAATGGGCGGGCACATTGATTTCATAGGTCAGCTCGCCAGTAAAGCTGATGCGGAATATCCGCGCCGCTACACCGGCAACGGTGCCATCCCGCCAGTCCATAAACTGAAAGGCATCATTGGCCAAATCAATATCAGCGCAGACTTTTGCCAGCACTTTGCGAGCATTGGGGCCGGTAATTGTGGCCGTGGTCCAATGGTCGGTGACTGAGGTGAAATAGACTTTTAAGTCTGGCCATTCGGTCTGCTGCCAGAGTTCGAGCCAGGCCAACACGCCGGCAGCTCCGCCGGTGGTGGTAAACATCAGATAATGGTTGTCACCGATGCAGGCGCAGACGCCATCATCGAAGATCATGCCATCTTCTTTTAACATCACTCCGTAGCGGCATTTGCCCGGCGCTAATTTAAGATAGGAGTTGGTGTACATGCGGGTAATAAATTCCGCTGCATCCGGACCCTGAATATCAATTTTGCCCAAGGTGCTGGCATCCAGTATACCGACGCTGTTGCGCACTGCCAGGCATTCGCGACTAACCGCATCCTGCATGGACTCAACGCCCCGAGGGAAGTACCAGGGTCGCTTCCACTGCCCCACATCCTCAAACGCTGCGCCCTGCTCCTGGTGCCAGCGCTGCACAGCGGTGTAGCGTTCAGGGTCAAACAATGCCCCCACATCGGCCCCGGCAATAGCACCAAAGGTGGTCGGGCTATAGGAGGGGCGGAAGATGGTGGTACCAGTTTGTTCAATACTCTGGCCCAGGGCACTGGCTAAAATCGCCATACCGTTAATATTGCCCAGCTTGCCCTGATCTGTACCAAAGCCCATGGCGGTATAGCGTTTAATATGCTCCACCGACTTAAAGCCTTCCCGCACGGCCAGTTCGATACCACTGGCACTGACATCCAGTTGCATATCGACAAACTGACTGGGGGCTCTGCTAGTAGCCTTGGTATGTGGCACCAAAAATAATGCCTGGGCAGGCTGTTCTGGGTATTCCTCAACCTGAGGCTCGGGAAAACGTATGCGGCCATCACCACAGCCGGCTAATTTAGCCGCCTCTGCCCCTGCACTGGCGCCTTCGGCCAGACAGGCCGCTAGACTGTAGGTGCCAGCCACAGGCTCCCTGCGGAGCGTTCTTTCTGCACCGACTGACCCGGCTTAAAGCCAATAATAGTCTCGTCCCAGACTCGGCTTGGCGCCAGTGTGGGAGCTCAGATGAATGGCCGGGCTCCAGCCGCCGGAGCAGGCTATCAGATCACAGGCTCAGATTTCTCGACAGCACCGGTAATCTCTGTGCCACTCTCCATTGAGAGGTGCCACCAATGCGCGTCTGACCTCGCTTGCCGCCCTGGGCTTCAATCACTCCGGAGCCTGCTATTACTCGAATACCCATTTCCTGTGCCACTGCCCACAATCTCGCCACTGGGTGCAGATCTGCTATCGACCACTGCGACTACGGCGCGACCAGCTCTGTGCCAATCGATAGCAGTCTGGTAGGCGTTATCATTGGTGGTAAACAGTATCATTCTGTTGCCCGGGGCCACGCCGTAGCGATTGATATAGGTGGACACGGAGGATGCCTGCATCACCCCGGGAATATCATTTTGCGCAAATACCAGCGGCCGCTCAAAGGCGCCGGTGGCCAGTATTACCCGCTTGGCACGCACACGGTGCAGACGCTGGCGGGAGCCTGAGTCCGCACTGATGCCCAGATGGTCGGTGCGGCGCTGCAAAATACCGAGGAAGTTATGATCGTAATAGCCAAATGCTGTGCTGCGGGGCAATGTTTGCACATTGCTAAAACTCTCTAGCTCGGCGACCAGTTCATCGACCCAGCTGGTGGCTGCCTGGCCATCAATACTGTTGATTGAGGCGAGCAAACTGCCGCCAAATTCACTTTGTTCGTCGGCAATAATCACTCTGGCTCCAGCCCGGGCCGCTTCACGGGCCGCGACCAGTCCGGCAGGACCTGCGCCCACGACCAGCACATCGCAGTGCTGATTCAGTTTGTCGTAGCTGTCCGGGTCATCCTGAACCGGTGCGCTGCCAAGACCTGCTGCCTTGCGAATAAAATGCTCGTAAGTCATCCATAGTTTGGCGGGATACATAAAGGTTTTGTAGTAAAACCCCGGTGGCATCATGCGCCCAAACCAGCCGGTGATGCTCATCAAATCAAAGTTTACATTGGGCCAGCCATTGACCGATGCAGATTCAAGCCCTTCGTAGAGTTCAACCTGAGTGGCTCTTAAATTGGGCACAGTGGCTGCGCCGGAACCGATCTGCATAATGGCATTGGGCTCTTCGGCACCATGGCCGACTATGCCCCTTGGGCGGGAGTACTTGAAGCTGCGACCCACCACATTAACGCCATTGGCTAATAGCGCCGAGGCCAGGGTGTCGCCTGCCACCCCCTGCATCTGTTTGCCGTTGTAGGTAAAGTTGATTCGACTAGTGCTGTCTGTGCGCGCACCGGTGTTGAGACGATTGATCTGACTCATTGTGCTGCTCCCTGGGCGCTGACCTGAGGCTGCTCACCTACTTTGTAGGTCTCTAATATCTCGTAGCTCAAAGTATTGCGGGTGGCGTAAAAGTAGCGCCGACAGCCCACAGCGTGGTACCACATTTCATGGTGAATACCTTTGGGGTTTTTGCGGAAAAACAGGTAGTCGCCCCATTCTTGATCACTCAGGGCCTCTGGCTCCAGAGGCCGCACAATATGGGCTTCGCCACTGTAGCTGTACTCTTCTTCTTCGCGATCTTCCCGGCAATGGGGACAGTGAATTAATAGCATAGGAAATAGTTCTCTCAGTGAGCAACACCGGCAGCGCCATGTTCATCAATCAGCGCTCCAGTATTAAATCGGTCAACATTAAAGGCCGCCGCCAAGGGGTGGGGATGGTCATTGGCCACGGTGTCGGCAAACACATAGCCAGAGCCTGGGGTGGCTTTAAAACCGCCGGTGCCCCAGCCGCAGTTAAAGTACAGCCCGTCGACCGAGGTCTTGCTGATAATAGGGCAGGCATCCGGGCAGGTATCCACCACGCCGCCCCACTGGCGATTCATGCGCACCCGGCTAAAGGCTGGAAACAGTTCGCAGATCGCCTGCAATGTATGTTCAATAACATGGAATGAACCGCGCTGGCCGTAGCCGTTGTAGCCGTCGACACCGGCGCCAATCACCAGATCTCCCTTGTCAGACTGACTGATGTAGCCGTGCACGGCATTGGACATAACCACTGTATCTAGGCAGGGTTTGACCGGCTCAGAGACCAGCGCCTGCAATGGCCGCGACTCCACGGGCAGTCGCAGGCCAGCCATTGCAGCTACCACCCCAGAGTTGCCGGCGGTAACACAGGCCACTTTGCGCGTTCCAATAAAGCCCTGGGTGGTTTCAACACCCACCACAGAACCGTTTTTGCGGCGGATGCCGATGACTTCGGTCTCTTGAATCAGATCCACTCCCAGGGCATCTGCGCCCCGGGCATAACCCCAGGCCACGGCGTCGTGGCGGGCGGTGCCACCCCGTGGCTGCCAAGAGGCACCGAGAATCGGATAGCGACAGTCTTTGGAAATATTTATTAATGGGGCAATTTCTTTAACGCGCTCCGGGGTCACCACTTCCCCGTCGATGCCATTGAGGCGATTGGCATTGACCCGGCGCTCAATATCCCGCATATCCTGCAGATTGTGGCCAAGGTTAAGCACACCCCGCTGACTGAACATCACATTATAGTTAAGCTCCTGACTCAGCCCTTCCCAGAGCTTAAGGGACAGTTCGTAGAGCTGGGCTGCCTCGTCCCACAGATAGTTGGAGCGAATAATGGTGGTATTGCGCGCTGTATTACCGCCGCCCAGATAGCCTTTTTCGATCACTGCGACTTTGGTAATGCCGTGGACTTTGGCTAGGTAATAAGCCGTGGCCAGACCATGACCTCCACCGCCTACCACGATCACATCGTAGTAGTCTTTGGGCTTGGGACTGCGCCATAGTTTCTGCCAGTTTTCATGGTAGCTCAGGGCATTTTTAAACAGGCTAAAGCCAGAGTATTTTTTCATTGTCTCAACTCTACGGAATGACTGGTGATGACCGGCATTGGAGCAATTTATAAGGGAGGTCGATAGAACAAAACTGACAATCACAGTGCTAAAAACGACAAAAACCAGTGAAATCGGTTAAAAATTGGGCAAAATGGCACTTTGATTCAACAGCGGCGGGCAATCTGTTGTATATAAGCGTCGGCAAACCTAAAATGTTCCTTTTACCAGGGATATTCAGGTTATGCCCAAATCCGCCCCCAGCAGCCCCCAGGCCTCCCCCAGTTTATCCGTGGGTTTTGTGCTGATGCCAAGCTTTACCCTGCTGCCTTTTTCCGCGTTTATTGATGCACTTGCGCCTGGCCGCAGATGAGGGCGATCACAGTGAACAGATTCATTGCCGCTGGACGATTATGGGCCCCAATCTAAACCCTATTAACTCAAGCTCTGGGGTGACGGTGCAACCTTGGGAAACCTATCGCGACCCAGCTGAATTTGACTACATTGTGGTGGTCGGCGGACTGCTGCCCGAGACCTTAAATGGCAGCCAGCATCTGATTCATTATCTGCAGCGAGCTGATCAGGCTCACAGCCCGATTATTGGTCTGTGCACTGGTTCTTTTGCCATGATTCGGGCTGGGCTAATGCGCGACCGTCGCTGCTGCGTCAGCTGGTTTCATCACAAGGATCTTACCGATCGCTACACCGATGTCACCCCGGTGGCAGATCAGCTATTTGTTGATGACGGAGATCGCATTACCTGCGCCGGAGGCGCTGTGGCCGCGGATCTGGCGGCCTATATTATTGAGCGCCATCTTGGCCAGAGTTGGGCGCGCAAGAGCCTGCGCATTCTGGTGATGGACAACCCAAGGCCCGCCAGCGCGCCTCAGCCCCAGCCCACTTCTGATTATCATGTGGAAAATAAATGGGTAAAACGCGCCTTGCTATTAATGGAGCAAAACCTCAGTCGGCCACTGTCGACCAATGATATTGCCGAGCGCTTAAATATTTCCAAGCGTCAGCTCGAACGCCTTTTTATGGGCGACACTGGTGAGAGTCTGCAAAAGTTTTATCGGGTGATTCGCCTGAATTATGGACTCTGGCTGCTGCAAAATACCCAGCGTTCGATTACGGATATTGCACAGGAGTGCGGCTTTGCCGATACAGCACATTTTTCTCGCGCGTTCCGCAATAGTTTTGATAAAAGTCCTACTGAGTATCGACAGCCCTGAGCCCAGATAAACAGCCCTGAGCCGAGATAAACAGCCCTGAGCCTAAATAAACAGCCCTGAGCCTAAATAAACAGCCCTAAACAAATGCCCGCCGCTCAGTGCTAGGAGGCTTGCCATACAGATCGCTGTAGCATTTGCTGAAATGCGGCGCTGTAGAAAAACCACAGCTAATGGCGACATCAATCACCGAAAGCGACGTTTGTAACAGCAGTAATCGAGCCCGGGAAAGACGCAGTTCAAGATAGTAGCGAGATGGCGCGCAGTGCAGATAGCGATTAAATAACCGCTCCAGCTGGCGTCTCGAAATACCCACATAATGGGCCACTTCATCGAGGCTCAATGGTTCTTCAATATTAGCTTCCATCAAGGTGACTGCATGTACCAGGCGCGGCTGGCTGGCGCCAATCAGATACTGCAATGGCGCGCGCTGAGGATCTTTTTCGGTGCGCACCCGGTCACAGGTGAACTGCTCCGAAATCTGCTGCACTAGTTGATGACCGTGAATACTGGCCACCAGATTGAGCATCAAATCAATGGAGCTAATACCGCCGGAACAGGTGTAGCGATCACGATCGATCACAAACAGGCTCGACGAGACATTAAGCTTTGGGAACTGTTCGCGCATGCTGGCAATATTTTCCCAATGGATGGTACTGCGATAGCCATCGAGCAAACCAGCGGCGGCTAACACGTAGCTACCAGTGCACATACCGCCCAGAGGAATTTTTTTCTTGCTCATGACGCGCAGTTGATCGAGAACCGGCTTGGTACAGTAATCTTTCACATTGTAACCACCGCAAACAATCAGCACATTCATATCGCCGACTGATTTGAGGCTGCCATCAAGTACTAGCTCAATGCCTGAACTGGACACAACAGGTTCACCATCGAGACTAAATACGGAATAGTGGTAAAGATCTCTATCGCTTAGCCGATTGGCCATGCGTAGTACGGAAATAGCATTGGAAAAAGTACTTAGAGTGTACTCTGGCATCATTAGAAAACCGACATGCAAGGTCGCATGGGCTTCCGGGGATTCAACCTCAACTGCTTCTACGGTATCGACCATATCAACAATCCTTTCTCGGTGGTTTGCTTTATTTTTATTTTTTTTAAGGCTTTAAAAATACCTTATTTCAGCTCACTGGATGTTTTGCGATTATAGGCTTACAAATTGATTTAAAAGAAGTTTTATTTACTTAATTTGAGATTTTTTTCACAGATCTAATTTTTAGCGACGGCGACGTTTGCGCCCACCGCCAAAATTTTCTGAGAGTATCTTAGCCTCAGGCCGGCTTACAACATTGAATAGATTTGGAAAGGGATCGGTTTTGTTAGGAAAGGCCATGGCGTCGACAAAATAATCCTGAAACTTTGGTTCCATCGCAGTTTCAATTTTCTCAATATTTTTCACCAGATTTTCAATGGTATCCCGCGACTGGGCATTTAGAAGTGCTATGCGGGCGCCAGTGCCAGCCGCATTACCCGCAGATGAAACCTGCTGCAAAACGGCGTCGGGAATCAAGCCGAGGACCATGGCATGCTGCACATTGATATGACTGCCAAAGGCTCCAGCAAGGCGAATTCGCTCAACTGTTTTGGTGCCAATATGATCCATCAATAATTTGACTCCGGCATACAGGGCCGCCTTGGCCAGCTGTATCTGACGAATATCATTTTGCGTCACCACAATGGGTACTTGATCATTTTCTGCACGGTGTAAAACATAGGACCAGGTGCGGTCATTTTGAATTACCAAATCACTGCGGCTACTAAGGGCACCATCAACAATACCATCCACCGTCACTATGCCCGCCAGATACATCTCGGCAACCACCTCGATAATGCCTGAACCACAGATACCGGTGACACCATGATCCTGTATGGCCTCGGCGAAACCCTCTTCATCGGACCACAGATCTGAACCAATCACTTTAAAGCGCGGCTGCAAGGTTTGCGTATCAATGCGCACGCGCTCTATGGCACCAGCTGCTGCACGCTGTCCACAGCTTATCTGTGCACCCTCAAACGCAGGACCAGTGGGACTGGAACAGGCCAGTAGGCGCTGTCGATTGCCGAGCACGATTTCAGCATTGGTACCCACATCCACCAGTAATGTCATGCTGTCCTGATTCTGCGGTTCTTCGGCAAGAATAACCCCCGCAGTATCGGCCCCAACATGACCAGCAATACAGGGCAATACGTACAGTCGGCCACCGCCATTAATACTCAGGCCCATATCACTGGCTGGCACTTCTACTGCGGCATCTGTGGTCAGGGCAAAAGGTGCCCCGCCCAACTCAACAGGGCTAATACCCAACAGGATATGGTGCATCACCGGGTTGGCCACCAGAGTGATCTCGAGAATATCCTCGACGCTTCCATCAATTTGACCGGTCACTTCAACAAACAGCTGATTGAGCGCCTCGCGGATAACAGTGGTCATCTCCTCGGCGCCCTCAGGATGCATCATTACGTAGGAGACGCGACTCATCAGGTCTTCACCAAAGCGAATCTGCGGATTCATCAGACTGGCGCTACCCAGCACCTCGCCGGAGCTAAGGTCACAGAGATGGGCGGCAATGGTGGTGGAACCCACATCCACAGCCACGCCATAGGCTCTATCTCTAAAGCCAGGCCAGAGCGCAATAATCTGTTGGTTTTTGTATACGGCGACACTTATGCCGCGCTTGCCTTCGGTCAGTGCTGGCTGCAGGGTTTTTAACAGTCTGCTGTCACAGCGCAGATTGGGCAGCTGCCATTGCTGTTCAAGGGTTTCCAGCAGGCGCTGCAAGTCTCCTTTGGGTACATGCATATCCGGCTCTTCTACCTGCACATAATAGAGCCGCGTCGCCGGGTCTAATTCTATATCTCTGTACTCCGCGTCTTTGCGTACAATCTGCCGATGTACCTGTGACTCCGGGGGCACATCAATAACGACATCATCGAGCAGTAATGTGTGGCAGCTTAGACGGCGGCCATTGGCAAGCGGTGTTTTACGCTCACCGTATTTAATTTCCGTGGCGCACACCGGCGACAAATGGCTGCTGTGGGATTCAATTTGATGTTTTGCAAAGGAGCCTTCGGCACAGACAATCTGACAGCGGCCGCAGAGACCGCGACCGCCGCACACTGAATCGATATCCACGCCCAAAACTCGCGCTGCATGCAGCAGCGGCGTGTTGACCGGAAAACTGCCACGCCGTCCAGAGGGGGTAAAGACTACTTTGACCATGTCTTGCAAAATATCACTAGCCTCTTCTGCGACGACCGCCCCGGACTCGACCCTCACCCTCCGCTGGCGGTTCACGGTAGGCTTTAATCCAGTTGGCGCAGTTGGGGTCATGACCCATCATTACATCGCCACCACGTACAGCAGCCATGACTTCTGGATGCAGCGGGCTGGTGATAGCCGAGGTCATGCCGGCACCCATGGCCATGGTTAAAAATGCACTGTTAATACCATTGCGATTGGGTAGGCCAAAACTTACATTGGAGGCACCACAGGTAGTATTTACTTTTAGCTCTTCGCGCAGTCGACGGACCACATGCATCACTTGCAGGCCTGCGGTATTAATAGCACCAATAGGCATTACCAGTGGGTCGACCACGACATCGCTGTGGTGGATACCATAGTCTGCGGCGCGCTCAACAATTTTCTTGGCCACGGCAAAACGCTCGTCCGGATCTTCGGAAATACCGGTTTCATCATTGGAAATAGCAACCACTGAGGCACCGTATTTTGCTACCAACGGCAGTACTCGCTCCAGCACCTCGTCTTCACCGGTCACCGAGTTGACTAGGGCTTTGCCCTGATACACGGCCAAGCCGGCTTCCAGTGCTTCAATAATAGAGGAGTCTATACTTAGGGGAGCATCGGTAATTGACTGCACCAGCTGAATGGCTTCGGCGAGAATGCGCGGTTCATCGGCCAGTGGAATGCCTGCATTGACATCCAGCATCTGGGCACCAGCGGCAACTTGGGCCAGAGCGTCCGCCTCTACACGACTGTAGTCTCCCACCTTCATTTCCTCGGCCAGTATTTTGCGGCCAGTGGGATTGATGCGCTCACCAATAATCACAAAGGGCTGATCAAAGCCGATTTTGACCTCTTTGGTGGCGGAACTGATAGTCGTGATGGTCATGCTGTTCTCCAAAAATTAACGATTCGGGTGCCAGGGGATTCGATCTCCCAACACTTTGGTTTTTTCTACAATCTCGGCAATACGCTCTTCCTGGCGGTAAGCCATAATGTGCACGCCGCTGGCGCCTTCAATTTCTTTTATCTGATTGATCATATCGATGCAGATATTCACGCCTTCCTGCTTCTGATCCTGGGCGCCAGCCAGACGTTTAATAATGGCATCGGGGATATGTACACCGGCAACATTGCTGCGAATCCACTCGGCGGACTTGGCTGATGCCAATGGACCTACCCCGGGCAAAATAAAGACTTTTTCATGCAGCCCCAGATCGCGCGCTTTTGCCATATAGGTTTTTAATTTATCGATATCAAAGCAATATTGGGTCTGCACAAACTGCGCACCAGCCGCAATTTTCTTGGCCAGTCTGAGAGGCCGATAGTCAAAAGGCGGCGCAAAAGGATTGGCCGCAGCGCCTAAAAATATCTGCGGTGGTGAGGAGATTTTGCGGCCACTGAGAAACTGGCCGTCATCACGCATACCGCGCAGCATTTGCAGGCTGTTCATGCAGTCCATATCGAAGACTGGCTTGGCCTCCGGATGATCACCCGACTGCACGCCATCGCCGGTAAGACAGAGGATATTGGATACACCCATGGCTGATGCACCGAGCACATCGCCCTGCATGGCAATACGATTTTTATCGCGGCAGGAGATTTGCATAATCATCGAATAACCGCGGCGAGTCAGCAGTGCACACATACCGACACTGGACATATGACAGTTGGCGCCGGAACCGTCGGTGGCATTAATCGCATCGACATGACCATCAAAAAGTGCGGCGCGCTGATAGACTTCCATGGGGTCGGCGGAATCCGGCGGTGCAATTTCGGCGGTTACTGCAAAATGACCCGCACGCAATACCCGCTCAAAACGGCCGGGGGAATAATGACCCGGCAGCACTGGCAGGTTCTCTCCCGGTAATGGCTCATCAGCAAAAATCACGGCGCAACGATTCCGAGACGTTTACGCACTGACCGCAACCAGGCGCTGGTGCCTTTAAGTCGCACATCTACTGGCGGCTGAATAACCTGAATGGTGGATTCAGTATCGCCGACACGCTGACTACCTTCCCAGGAGGTCACCCAGACACAAACTATTTCCGGCTCGACTTCACAGTGGCCATTGGCTCGCACACCGCCACAGGGGCCATTGCGCAATGTTTTTGGGCAGTTCATGGGACAGGCCATACCAGTGTCACCCAGGGTACAGTGCCCACAGGATTGAGAGTCGAACAAAAATCCTTTGAGTCGTTTTTCCAGCGCGGCAACAAAGCGGTCGAGACGCTCATAGCCTATGCGGCTGAGCAGTGGATACAGAACCATCAGGCCGGCTTCCAAACCTTTGTAGAGCCAGCGCAACCAGCGGGCATTGCGCACTGACCAGTAGCGCACCGCTTTCATACAGACTCGACTCTGAGGCCTTTACTGGCTACCAATGCAGCGATATCGGCATTGGAATAGGCGGCTTCTATCTCTTCGGCAAACTTCTGAGCAATTTCCTCAGGGCTGCCTTCAGCGTCGATAGAGCTGGTAACCCGTCGCCAGTCTTCGAGATATTCATCACTGCCACCTTTGCCCGCGCGCATAGCGGCGCGGTCTATGGCCGCTTGAAAACGATGGCTGAGCATGGCTTTGCCACGCACGCGCCCGCTCTTAACCAGAACCTGAGCTGGAATATCACGCCACAAAACTTCAATTTTTTGCATGCTAATAATCTCTTATAAACTTTATTAAACTTTATAAACAGCCAGGACTTATAAGGCCTGATTAAATCTTAATACCTGCTCTTGCAGGCCCGTTTCAAGATCCCCATATCCGCAATGTTCATGGCGAAACTCCAAGTCTAAAAACTGCGCCGCTAACTTGGCTTTTGCCAACAATCGCGGATCCTCGCGCTGAGACAGATAGACCAACATTTTGTAATGGGCAAAAAACTGATCCCTTAACTCGGGGTGGATATCCAGCTTTAGACCATGCACCACCAGTCGATCAAAATGTTCAGCTAAAAAGTCGGTTAAATAAAAACTTCCCAACTCCTGCTCTGCCAGCTGATTAAAGCGCTGCTCACCGACAAAAAAAGAATAACAATGGGCCCCTGGCAGTCGCTCCAATCCCTCTTGTTCAATAATTCGGTCAATCTCACCGCCTGTGCCGCAGTCGGCATAGCCAATAAATATGTGCTCGTACTGCTGGCGGTTTTTCTGTATCGCTGCGCGCAGCTTTTGGCCTATCAGTTCTGGGCGGTTATGTAATTCCGCATCCAGACATTGCACATCCATCTGCGTCCAACTATTGTGCTTTTGCAGCCAGACAATCTCATGGGCCAGTGCACCACAGGCAATCACCAGCATAGGCGCCCTTTTACTGACAGGAGCACTGGCTTGGGCCATCAGGCAACCTCTAGCGCTCTACGCTCGCCAACAAGTTTGATGGCGGTGGTCGCTGCATCTGCTGCATCGCGGCAGTAGGCATCGGCGCCAACGGCATCCCCAAACTCTTCGTTCAATGGTGCACCACCAACCATGACAATATATTTGTCACGCAGGCCCTGATCTTTAAGCGCATCTATCACCACTTTCATATAAGGCATGGTGGTCGTCAGCAGTGCGGACATGCCGAGGATATCTGGCTGATGACGCTCGAGAGCGGCGATATATTCCTCGACGGAGTTATTGATACCCATGTCGTGAACTTCAAACCCAGCACCTTCCATCATCATGGCAACCAGATTTTTGCCAATATCGTGGATATCCCCTTTCACTGTGCCAATCACCATAGTGCCCACTGGTTTGGCACCAGTCTCGGCCAACAGGGGCTTCAGGATCGACATGCCGCCCTTCATGGCATTTGCGGCTAACAGCACCTCTGGTACAAACAGAATACCGTCGCGGAAATCTACGCCGACAATGGTCATGCCATCGACCAGCGCCTGGGCAAGAACTTTTTCAGCCGACCAACCGCGGTCGAGCAAAATAGTTGTACCCTCTTCGATTTCTTCTTTTAGTCCATCGTAGAGATCGTCGTGCATTTGCAGCACCAGATCTTCATCGGATAATTCCGCTAGTACGATATCGTCTTCATCAGACATACGCTTTAACCCCTAATGTGATGTTGCTTTAATAATCTCGATCTTCGAACGAGCCTTTGCGGCGCGCCATAAAGTCCAGCAATGCTTCATCAACTGCTGGGTCAATGACTGGGGCCTGATATTCGTTGAGCATTTTTTTCCACAGTCCGTTGGCACGCTGGGCTGTATCCAATGAACCATCCACCTGCCACTGCTCATAGCTGTTGTTATCGGCAACCGTTGAGCGATAGAAAGCTGTTTCAAAATTTTTCAAGGTGTGGGCGGAGCCCAGGTAATGCTTACCCGGACCCACTTCACGGACCGCATCCAGAGCCTGACCGTTCTCGGACATATCCATACCACCAAGCAGCACAGAGATCATGCTGGCCTGGTCCGAGTCCATAATAAATTTCTCATAACCCATGGCCAGACCGCCTTCCAGCCAGCCAGCGGTGTGCAGCATAAAGTTGACGCCAGCTAGTGCAGAGGTCTGCAAGGTATTGGCAGCTTCATAGGCAGCTTGGGCATCCGGCAGTTTGGAGCCGGTCAATCCGCCACCACTTCTAAACGGGACACCTAGTCGACGAGCCAGTGCTGCAGCGGCATAAATCACCTGACTGGGCTCTGGAGTGCCAAAAGTTGGTGCACCAGTGGCCATAGAGACGGCAGCCGCAAAGGTGCCGAAAATCACTGGCGCTCCGGGGCGACAGAGTTGCGTAAAGGCTATACCAGCCAGTGCTTCCGCAAGAATCTGAGTAACAGTACCCGCGGTGGTCACCGGCGACATTGCACCGGCAAGAATAAAGGGTGAAACCACCGTGGCCTGATTATTGCGCGCATAGACCTTGAGAGAACCGAGCATGGTGCCATCGTAGGTCATAGGTGAGTTCACATTGATAAGGCTGGTCAATACACAGTTTTGGTCGACAAACTCGTCGCCAAATACCAGTTTGGCCATATCTACAGTGTCCTGAGCCCGCTCATGGTGAGTAACAGAACCCATCAATGGCTTGTCACTGTGTTTGAAATGGCTGTAGACCATATCAAAGTGGCGCTTGTTGACCGGCAGATCTACCGGCTCACAGATGGTGCCGCCAGAATGGTGAATACCCGGGGACATGTAGGCCAGTTTGACAAAATTATCGAAGTCTTGAATGGTTGCGTAGCGTCGCCCCTGATCAATATCATGCACAAAAGGAGAGCCATAGGCTGGCACTAGCACTGTGCGCTTGCCGCCAATAATCACATTGCGTTCGGGGTTGCGCGCATGCTGGGTATATTCAGTGGGCGCCGTCGCCTGGATTATGGATCGGCACAGACCTTTGGGGAAATGCACTCGACAGCCGCGCACATCTGCACCCGCGTCTCTCCACATTTCCAGCGCTTCGGAGTCATCGAGAAAATCGATGCCAATCTCCTCCAGCAGGATATCTGCATTGTCTTCAATCAGCTGCAGACTCTCTTCGCTGAGATACTCAACATAGGGAATCTTGCGCTCGATAAAAGGTGCGGCCTTAACCACAGCATTAGCCCGTGCTTCCCGGCGCCCTTCTCGGCCACCAGACTCTCTACCCGCTCGTCTTCGCCCTGTTCGTTCAGTCATAATGTTACTTCCATTGCAGAGTCCAAAACTCTCCGTTAGTTGGTCCGTATCGCCCGCAGTCTGTACCTGTTTTCCTCCGCTCGCATATGGTTCTACGACTGCGGATTGCCAGTCCACGACGGGCCTAAAAACTAAGCACGCAGACAGTCATTGTCAGCATCAAAAGGCGACTCTTCGATCACTGTGGCGCAGTAGCGCTCACCAAGGATTTCAATCTCAAGCTCGGTGCCTATGGCACCAAATTCTGTCTTTACCAGCCCCAGTGCAAGGGACTTATTGGTGCGGAAACCAAAGCCACCAGAGGTTGCCCGACCCACCAGGTTGCCGTCTTTGTAAAGTCCCTCTGAACCACGGGCATCTGCATCAGTAACGCCGTGCACTTCCAGCGTGGCAAAGCAGTTGGCAAAGCCTTTTTCCTGCCAGGCCAGCAGCGCTTGTTTGCCGACAAAGTCACAGTCTTTATCCAGTTTTACAAAGCGCTGCAACCCGGACTCCAGTGCTGAATATTCAATCGACATCTCACGGGGAATCAGGCGATAGGATTTCTCCATACGCATGCTTTCCATGGCGCGGATGCCAAAGGGTTTGAGTTCAAACTCGGCACCGGCCTTCATCAACTCATCAAAAATATAGTTTTGCATTTCAATGGGGTGATGCAGCTCCCAACCCAGTTCGCCGACAAAATTAACTCGCAGCGCTTCAGCCTGGGCATAGCCCAGATTGATCGACTTACCTGTCAGCCATTTGAAATTGTCATTGGAGAGATCTGTATCCGTGAGCTTTTGCAGCAGTTCACGGGATCTGGGCCCGGCTAATACCAATACACCCATCTGGGTGGTAATTTTTTGCAAGTTAACCGAGCCATCCCGAGGCGCCAGCTTGGTTAGATAATCCCAGTCATGGCGCTCTTGGGCACCGGCAAACACCAGGTAATAACTATTTTTAGCGCGTTTGTAGATGGTAAATTCCGCGCGCACACCGCCATTTTGCGAGAGCATATGACAGAGGCCGATACGGCCGACAGCCTTGGGCACATTGTTGGCAACAATGCTGTTCAACCAGGCTTCGGACCCGGGGCCAGTCACTGTTGCTTTGGAGAAGGCGGACATATCCAGCACACCGACCTTGCTATGGACATGGCGGGCTTCCTGGCCAACAAAATCAAAATAGTTGGAGCGGCGGAAGGAATTCTTCTCAACAATGCGGCCATCGTCGAGGGCTTTGCTGTGGTTTTTATTCCATAAGGTGTCCGACTTATCCAGGTCTTCTGCTGACAGGGCGTAACCTTCAGGTGCAAACCAGTTGGGTCGCTCCCAGCCATAGACAGTGCCAAATACAGCACCCAGATCTTTCATGCGGTCGTAGCATGGAGAGGTTTTTAAGGGTCTCGCCGCGCCGCGCTCTTCATCCGGGTAGTGGTTTTTAAACACATGATCATAGGCTTCTTCATTTTTGCTGCGCAGGTAGCCACGGGAGGCGTAAGGGCCAAAGCGACGCGGGTCTACGCCCATCATATCCACTGTGGGCTCACCATCGACAATCCATTCTGCCAACTGCCAGCCAGCACCACCGGCGGCGGTAATACCAAAGCTATGGCCCTCATTGAGCCAGAAATTTTTCAGACCCCAGGCCGGGCCGACAATCGGGTTGCCATCTGGCGTGTAAGCAATAGCGCCGTTGTAGACCGTCTTTACCCCCACTTCTGCAAAAGCGGGAACCCTGTGCATGCAGGCTTCAATATGGGGCATCAGGCGATCCAGATCGCCATTAAATAATTCATACTCGGACTGGTCGCTGGGGCCATCCACATAGCAACAGGGTGCGCCCTCTTCATAGGGACCAAGAATAAAGCCACCGGCCTCTTCCCGCAGATAGTATCCGGCGTCGGACTCACGCAGTACCGCCTGCTCTGGCAGTCCTTCGGCTTTGCGCGCCAGTACATCGGGGTGCGGGTCGGTAACAATATACTGGTGCTCCACCGGGATAACCGGGATATCCAGCCCAACCATCTCGCCGGTTTTGCGGGCGAAGTTGCCGGTGCAGGACACCAGATGTTCACAGTGAATATCACCTTTATCGGTTTTTACAATCCAACTATCATCGGCCATCTGCTCGAGATCCAGTACTGCAGTATTGCGATATATTTCTGCACCGCGGGCACGGGCACCTTTGGCCAGCGCCTGGGTCAGGTCCGCAGGTTGAATATAGCCATCATCCGGATGCTGAATCGCGCCAATAATGCCGTCGATATTAGCCATGGGCCAGGCTTCTGCAACCTGCTCCGGGGTTAAAAAATTAACCTCAACGCCCACCGTCTGAGCCACGCCAGAATAGTATTTGTACTCATCCATGCGGTCCTGATTGGACGCCAACCGAATATTGGAAACCACGCTGAAACCGACATTTTGCTCGGTCTCTTTCTCAAGTTCATGGTAAAAGTCGACGGAATACTGATGTAACTTGCCTACTGAGTAGCTCATATTAAACAGCGGCAATAAACCTGCAGCATGCCAGGTCGACCCAGAGGTAAGCTCTTTGCGCTCTACCAGAACAACATCAGTCCAGCCTTTTTTAGCAAGATGATAGAGAGTGCTAACCCCGACAACACCGCCTCCAACTACCACCACCTTTGCGCTTGTTTTCATAACCAATTCTCAGATAATATTTAGCGCAGTGTAACGGTGAATCTGGCTTAGCCATCGCTCAATTACGACAGCGATATACTAGACCGCGCCATCACCTTAGCCCGCGTATTACTTGACCTGTCGTCGTTTTTAAGACAGTCTGAGACGCTTGTGGAAATACATAAAAACGACCAGGCAAGGAAGATGGCGAGAAATTTCTACAGCCCAGAAAATAATCCGCGAGCGCGGTTAATAATTTGGCTCAGACATGGAGAATGACCAATGAGTGATATCGAAATTGCCCGAAAAGCAAACAGCCTGCCGATTGGTGATATTGCCAATAAGCTTAATATCCCAGACTCAGCACTAATCACCTATGGTAAAACCAAAGCCAAGATAGACCCCGACTATATTGACTCATTAAAGCAGCAGCCCGATGGAAAACTGATTCTGGTAACTGCGATTACTCCCACTCCAGCGGGGGAAGGCAAGACTACCACATCGGTGGGACTGACCGACGGTCTCAACCGCATCGGTAAAAAAGCACTTGTGTGCCTGCGCGAACCTAGTCTTGGGCCATGCTTTGGCATGAAGGGCGGTGCTGCCGGTGGTGGCTATGCTCAGGTGGTACCGATGGAGGATATCAATTTGCACTTTACCGGGGATTTTCATGCCATTGGCGCTGCACACAATTTGCTGTCGGCACTGTTAGACAACCATATTCACTGGGGCAATAGCCTTGAGATTGATGCCAGGCGTATCGCCTGGAAGCGTGTTGCCGACATGAATGACCGCGCTCTGCGCAACATCAACTGCAGCCTTGGCGGCCCTGGCAATGGCTTTCCGCGAGAGGATGGCTATGATATTACCGTGGCCTCTGAAGTGATGGCGATCTTCTGCCTGGCCACTGATCTGGATGATTTAAAAGCTCGCTTAGATAAAATTGTGGTTGCCTACACCAGAGACCACAAACCTATTCATGCCAATGAGATTCTAGGCACCGGCGCTATGACTGTGTTGCTGAAGGATGCTCTAGCCCCAAATCTGGTGCAGACTCTGGAAAATAATCCCGCCATTATTCACGGTGGTCCATTTGCCAATATTGCCCATGGCTGCAACTCTGTTATCGCCACCAAGGCTGGCTTGAAAATGGCCGACTATGTGGTGACCGAGGCAGGCTTTGGCGCTGACTTGGGTGCGGAAAAGTTCTTTGATATTAAATGCCGCGCGGCTGGTCTGAGCCCGGATGCGTCGGTGATTGTCGCGACCACCAGAGCGTTAAAAATGCACGGCAGTGTAGCCAAAGATGATCTCAATAAAGAGAACCTGGATGCTCTGCGCAATGGCTGCTGCAACCTGGTTCGTCATATAGAAAATGTAAAATCTTTCGGTGTCCCGGTAGTGGTGGGAATCAATCGATTTACTGCAGATACGGATGCCGAGATTGCATTGATAAAAGAAATCGCGGCAGCCAATGGTGTAAAAGCCATTGAATGTACCCATTGGGCTGATGGTGGTGCTGGCGCTGAGGAACTGGCTCAAGAAGTCGCTGCCCTTGCCGACAGCGGCGCAGCCAGCTTTGCCCCGCTGTATCCAGACGATATGCCAATCTGGGATAAGATTAGAACTATAGCCACCAGACTCTATCGCGCCGACGATATTATTGCCGACCAAAAAATTCGTGATCAAATTCGCAATCTGCAGGACAGTGGCTATGGCGACTTCCCTGTCTGTATTGCCAAGACTCAGTATAGCTTTTCTACCGACCCCAATTTAAAAGGCGCACCATCCAATCATGTGGTGGCGATACGTGAAGTGCGACTCAGTGCTGGCGCCGGATTTATTGTTGTGGTTTGTGGCGATATTATGACCATGCCCGGCCTGCCCAGAGTGCCGGCGGCTAACAGCATTGCCATTGATGACAATGGCGAGGTCGTCGGCCTGTTTTAGACTGGAACAAAACATAGGCTGGGAGTAAACTCCCGCTTTACCCCAGCCCGAGCGCCAGATGTCCACATTTACCTATCCCGCCTTTGTTGATAAAAATGGTGCCAAGACCCCTGTCACCTCAGGCAATGGCTATAAATGCCCAAACTGTGGCACTGAACTCAGCCCAATCAATGCCGGCAAAACCTATAGCTGTGCCAATAATCATAGCTTTGATCAGGCCAAAGAAGGCTATCTGAATCTATTGCTCGCCCAGCACAAACGCAGCCGCAACCCTGGAGATAGCGATGAGATGATTCGCAGTCGTCAGCGTTTTTTAAATGCAGGCTATTACCACAGCTTGGTCAGCGCCATTATTGAGCAGATCCCTGAGATGGCAGCAGACAGCAGGTTATTGGATATTGGCTGTGGTGAGGGCTACTACTTGCAGGGGATTAATGAAGCCAGAAAAGACCTGCAGCTGGTTGGCATAGATATCTCTAAAACTGCTGTGCGTATGGCTGCCAAGCGTCAATTCCAGGCCCAGCTTGCTGTGGACAGCGGCTTTAATCTGGCTCTTTTCGATAATAGTATCGACTGTGCTATTTCAGTATTTTCGCCCATTAGCGCCACTGAAGCCACACGGGTACTTAAGCCAGAGGGTCTCATGATTATGGTAGGCCCGGGCGCGCAGCATCTGTCCGGTTTAACTGCTCATATCTACGATAAACCAGTACCCCATGGGGGCAACTTTAAAGCACTGGATGAGAGCACGGAATTTAGTTTAATTGGGCAGACAGACATTCAAGAAAGTATCAATGTTCAGGGCTCTGCTATTGCAGATCTGCTGGGCATGACGCCCTATTACTGGCATGCCACTCCGCAACAGCAGGAGAGTCTCGGCAAGCTAGAGAACCTAGAAACCGAGATACATTTTAATATTCGGCTCTATCAAAATTGCTCAGTGCCAGCATAGCGATCAATCGGCAGCATAATACGAAAAGTGGTGCCAATACCCTGTCGCGACATAACCGTAGTGCGGCCACAATGAGCCTCCACTGCTGTTTTAACCTGATATAAACCTAAACCACTGCCTGACCCCGGCGCCTTGGTGGTAAAGAATGGATCAAAGATTTTGCCCAGATCAGCTTCTGGTATTCCAGGCCCTGTATCGGCAATATCAATCCACAGCATAGAACTGTGAACACCGGTGCGCAATGTAATGGTGCCTTTTGATACTATGGCTTCAGCCGCGTTGAGCAGCAGATTTAAAAATGCATACACCAGCCGGCCGCTGTCACATTGTATGTTTGGCACTGAGCCATATTGCTTAACAATTTGCGCCCGATAACCCAGTTCACTGGCTGCTAAATTCAAGGTTCTATCGAGCAGATCATTGATATCTCCCTCCACCATATCAACCGCATCAGGCTGGGAAAACTCAGATAGATCGGCGAGCATCTTGTCTACTCTATAGGCGCTTTCCGATGAGTCAGCCAGAATATTATCAACGTCCCTAAGAACAAATTCAAAATCCATTTTCCTATGGGTTTTCTCAGCTTTTCTGTGGGCCGCAGTTTTAAAAAAACCTAGGTATTTATTAGCTTCGATGCAGCATTTTTGTTCATTCAGTACCAGTCGCACATCTGCCAAATGAGTTTTTAACCCATTTAAGCTATCGGTAATAAAGTGCAGCGGCGCACCGAGCTGTTCGGCAATGCCAGAGGCAAGACGGCCAATGGCTGCCATTTTCTCACTGAGCATAAGGCGCAGGCGCAACTGATCAATCTCGGCCTGCAAGTCACGAAGAGTGGCACTTTTTTCGGCGATAATTTGGGTGCGATGCTGGACTGTCTGAGTAATATCATAGAGTTCAGTATTTTTTAACTCTAATAACTGCTCGGCGGCCTGACGCGCTGACTTTTCCTCAGCCAGCTGCTGGGTAATATCCTGCTGCACCATTAAGTCGCTCTCTGCATACAAATCCGGGAGTGACAGCGGGGAGTAAAAGGGATAAATCTGATGGGCAAACTAGGGTAACAGGCCTTCAATGGCGTAAACCTCCTTCTCGTAAACTGCATTCCATTCATTGGAAACTAAAATTACGCTGGTGCTTTGGTTGGTTACTACAATATAGACGAATATCGATTGAGCCACTCATTCAATACAGTCTGTGTACCTACCCTCAAAACTCGAATAGCTGCTGAACCTGCATATCCAGCGCCGCGGCGATCCTTTCAAGGTTATCGAACCGCGGACCAAAGATGCCGCGTTCAATATTGCTAATAGACTCAATGGTTAGGTCAGTTGCATCTGCCAACTGTTCCTGAGTAAGTCCTTTTTCTGTTCTAAGCAATTTTAATCTGGCACCAAATTGCGTTTTTAACCTAGCCATAACAGCATTCCCGAAGAAAAAATGGCATTCGAATGTAACTAAATTTTTAATCTATCGAAGTCATAGTTCTTATTTAACAAAGCTAAACTTCGTTTTTGGTTAGACCACGAACCAGCTCGCAGATTTTATCTAATGGTAATTAGTCGCGGGGCCCAAAGTCATAAACCCCACCACGGCTAAGTGCGCGTCTGTATGCCGGGCGACTGTGACAGCGCTGTCGAAACAGATCCAGATTGGGTAGCGCAGCCCCTGAGTACATGAGCGGCGCAACCTCAGCGACAAATGACAGCTGAATATCAGCACCGGAGAGGCTATTGCCCACAAACCAGTCAACCCCTTCCAGGGCTTGGTCCAGATACTCCAGATGGCGCTGCAGTTCGTCATTGATGCGACTCTGCAGCGCGGCAGAGGATGGATCCTCGGAGGGACTGAGGCGCGAGGTATAGAGCTTTAGCATAAGCGGCAGCGCAGCGCTGCCTTCGGCATAATGCAACCACTGCAAATACTGTTCATATTCATCAGTGCCAGTCGCTGGTTGCAGGCGGCCCTGCCCATAGTGACGCAAGATATAGTCAATAATGGCGCCGGATTCGATAATGATACGATCAGTGCCATCCACATTGTCAGTCAGCATCGGAGACTTGCCCAGCTGGTGAACCTGCTCCAGTTCAGGAGGCGCCAGATTGGTCAGTTTATCGCGCTGATACTGGACGATCTCATAATCAAGTTCGAGTTCTTCCAATAACCAGAGTACGCGCTGAGAACGGGAGTTATTAAGATGATGTACCTGCAGCATATAGAGCCTTTTGTATAATTATTTATTGGGTCTGTTGAAACTTTGATCATTTAAGCACTAATCCTTGATCGGAAAATAGTTTTTTTGACTGGGATGCCTACCGTGCTAGTCTATAGTCATCGTCTATCACTACTAACTTAAGTAGGCTTATGTCACCAGCAGCCCAGCAGTTTCTCCAGCGCAACAGATTGCCAGAATCCTATCTACAGTCAGCGGCGCAATGGTTCGAGCCATTGCTGCAGGCGTTTGCTGACCAGTATGACAGCAACCAAATGACTCAGGTTTGGGGCATTAATGGCTGTCAGGGGTCAGGAAAATCCACATTGGCCGACTATCTGTGCTCCATGATTGCCGAGCGTCACGGCATCAATACATTGGCTCTGTCCATGGATGATTTCTATCTAACCAAAGCGCAACGCACTGAGTTGGGGACTATTGTTCATCCAATGTTAGCCACTCGCGGTGTGCCAGGTACCCATGATGTGGCCCTGATGATAGATACCTTAGAGCAGCTACAAGCTGGTGCAGAGACCCAGATAACAAGATTTGATAAAAGCATTGATGACAGATTGACTAGCCCTGAGATCGAAGTCAGCCGCGGGCCTGTAGGCCTAATTGTTATTGAGGGCTGGTGCTGGGGAGCCAGCGCAGAGCCGGACCATAATCTAGTCGAGCCAATTAATGAATTGGAAGGGTTGCAGGATGCTGAAGGAGTTTGGCGCCGCTATGTCAATCAGGCTCTGGCCACAGACTACCAAAAGCTATTCACTATGGTCGATCAGCTTATTATGCTGCAGGCTCCCTCCTTCGATATCGTCTATCAATGGCGACTCGAGCAGGAGAACAAGCTATTAGAACGCCATCAGGGGACAGATAAAGCCGGCACCAATGGCATTATGAATCAGCGTCAGATACTGGATTTTATTCAATATTTTCAGAGGATTACCGAATATGCACTGACAGAGATGCCGACTCGGGCCGATCATCTCTATCAGCTCGGACAAGACCGTCAGATTAAATGCTATATTCCTCCGCTCTCTCTGTGACAGCGGCTAATGGGCGGCAACTTGATTCTGGTTGAATTCACTGACCACCCGCAGTAGCTGACGGCAGGTAATCTGACCCACCAACCGGCCATGATCGAGCACTGGACGGCGGCGATGGCCCTTTTTAAGCATATCGTCCGCCACATCCACCAGATCTGCATGGACATCACAGACGTCAACATCTGTCGACATATATTCGCTGGCTTTGCCAACATCGCCATTTTCATTATAAGTGGCTGCCAGTATTGCCCTCAGACAATCCATTTCCGACAGCACGCCAACCAACATATCCTTTTCATCTACAACACAGACACCAGAAACCCGGTGTTCAATAATCAAGTTAATTGCGGCGAACATATGGGCTCCAGCAAATACTTTGATCGGATCATGGAGCATATAATCACTTAGATCAACGGAACGTAACATAGCTATCTCCTCTGTAAATCCTATAAACGCCCAGCAAACTCTATAAAGGGCTGAGGCCAACTACCAAGTGCAAGTACCAGTGTCAGCAACACAATGGAAACAACATCCTGACCGCTGAAAGCTGCTTTAGGCTGTGTTTTTACTATGGTCGCTGATGTCTTGCTCATAGCGAAAATAAAGCGCAGATAATAATAAATCCCAATGGCACTACCCAATACAAGGGCCACCAGTAAAAACCATAGCTGAGACTCAATAGCGACATTAATAAGATAGAACTTGCCAATAAACCCGGCGGTAAGCGGTATGCCAGCAAAGGATAATAACGCCACAGTAAGGCCAAGGGCCTGCACCGGATGACGCCAAAATAGCCCATCATAAGCACCGATCATGGATTTACCATCATCTTCCCCTGATAGCTGTGCCACCACAGCAAAGGCCGCCAGAGTAGTCAAAATGTAGGCAGTCAGATAGAAGGTAACCGCATCAGAAATCAACTGCGCCTGAGCAATAGACTGGGCAATTGATATAGCAATCAGCGCCACCAGCAAATAGCCAAAATGAGCAATTGATGAATAGGCCAGCAGGCGTTTGATATTATTCTGGCGCAGAGCCAGCCAGTTGCCTGCCAGCATTGAAGTCACCGCCACCACCGATAGAGCGGCAATTAATGTGTCGTATTGATAGAGTTCGGCCTCAAGATAGAACCGACTTAATGCAACAAATACCGCACCTTTGGAAACAGTCGCCAAAAACGCAGTCACGGGAGTGGGTGCGCCCTGATAGACATCTGGCGTCCACATATGAAAAGGCACCACCGATAGCTTAAAGCCAAGGCCTGCCAGTATCATGGCACTGCCGGCCACCAGAACCAAGGGTTCTCGCCCATAGGCAACATCAACCTCTGCTCCAATGCCTGCATAGGTTAAATCTCCAGTGGCAGCATAGACCAGCGCAAAACCAAACAGCAACATCGCCGAGGCACAGGCTGAAAGCACCAGATATTTGATCGCAGCCTCCAGTGGCAACTCACCTTTCTCTGGAAAGGCTATCATGGCGTAGAGCGCCACACCCATAAGCTCCATACCCAACAATAGCGATGCCATATGACTCGATTGAATCAGTATCACCGCTCCCAGTACCGACAGCACCAGCAGCAGATAATATTCCTCTTTGCGCTCGCCTTCCCGAGAGAAACTTTCTCGGGACAGAATCAGACTGACCAGTGACGCAAACACAATCAACGTGCTGAAGAACAGGCCCCAGTCATCCACATCCAACAATATGGTCACTGACTGAGTAAAATCACGGGCATAACCAGCACCCCAGATGGTCAGCAAAAAGCCCGCCGCGGTGATCCACCAGGCAACATTTTGGTCCCGTTTAATAGAGGCCTGAATCATCAGCACCACAGCTGTCAGCGACAGCATTAGTATTGGCATCAGTGCCATCATTTGGCTTGAATTCATGGCGTTACCCCCGCTGATGTCAGTTCAAGCAGGCTCTGCAGCACCGGCTGAGCCATATCCAATACTGGCTGTGGGTACAGACCCAGAGCAACCAAAGCAACCATCATCACTGTCATGGTGAACATTTCACGGCCAGCAAAATCGACTAATCTATGACTGTCATAGCGGGCATTGGGCTCTCCTTGAAATGATCTCTGCATCAAAATCAAAGAATAAATAGCACCGGTAATCAGTCCCAGAGCAGCCACTGCTGTCATCCAGGGGTTCGCCTGAAACAGTCCCAACAGCACCAAAAACTCCGCGACAAAGTTACCCAGCCCAGGAAGACCCAATGAGGCAACAACAAAGAACATTGCCACGGCACCCATGCGCGGCATCTGCTGCCATAAACCACCCATCTCGCGCATATCTCTGGTATGAAGCCTCTCCTGCAGTGAGCCAGCAATCATAAACAGCGCCGCAGTACTAAAGCCATGGGCCACCATCTGCATCACCGCACCCTGCAGCGCCAACTCATTCCAAGCATAGACACCCAGCAATACAAAACCCATATGGCTAACACTGCTGTAAGCAACCAGTCGCTTGAAGTCTGTCTGCGCAAAGGCCAGCACAGCGCCGTACACCACACCGGCAACACCCAGCAACATGGCCACAAAAGAGAAATCTAGTGCCGCCTGAGGAAACAGTGGCACAGCAAAGCGAATCAGCCCATAAGCACCAGTCTTCAGCAAGATTCCGGCGAGAATAACACTGCCCGCAGTGGGTGCCTGAGTATGGGCATCTGGCAGCCAGGTATGGAAGGGAAAGCCTGGCAGCTTGACCACAAAGGCAACAAAGAAGCCCAGCATTAACCAATGGGCGGTCTGCCCGGACATGGATGTATGCAATAAATCAAAATAGCTGAAGCTCCAGACTCCCGTGGCATTCTGGTTGACCGCTACCAGTGCCAATGTGGCTACCAGCATCAGCAGGCCACTGGCCTGGGTGAAAATAAAGAACTTCATGGCCGCATAACCACGGTTTTCATGTCCCCAGATAGCAATCATAAAGTACATGGGAATCAACATGACTTCCCAGAAAAGGAAGAACAAAAATAGGTCCAGAGCCATAAACACCCCTAGCACACCTGCCAGGGTCCACAGCAAATTGGCCTCAAAAAAGCCCTGTTTGGTGGTCACATCAGTCCATGAGGAGCTGACCGCAATCGCGCCCAGCACCAATGTCAGCATGACCATCAGTAGACTGATGCCATCCAGAGCAAACTCAATATTAATTCCAAATGCTGGAATCCACTGAGCCTTAAAATGCATTAGCCAGGTGCTGGGATCATCTGGCACAGGTGCCTGCAACTGGGTCAGTTGCGGCATCGCCGACAGCTGCGACAACAGATAAACGATATCCACTAACACCACGGCCAGCGCCACCTTGCGCGGCATCGTCTCACCCAGCCGCTCGGATAGCATGGCAAGCACACCGCCCACCAGCAAGATCAATATGAGGTTGACCATCAACATTACACAGCCTCCAGCGGAATTTGCAGAGCCAGGGTCAGCAATAGAATCAAACCGGCGACCATGCTGGCGATATACCAGCGCATACGCCCAGTCTGGGACTCAGCCAGCCAGTGGTTGAAAGTCAGATTGAGAGCCACGATAAGACTATAGACAGCGTCTACAGGCTCGCCTTTCATTATTCGGGACAGCTGATAATAGGGCCGCACTAAAAGCACATCATAAAGCCAATCAATGCCCCAGCCGCTATGCCAAAATTGTCGCAGTGATTGACCAATCGATGAGTTGACCAGGCGACTCACATTTAATTGGCCACTGTGGAAAATCAAATACGCCAGCAAGACACCCACCAAGGGAACCGAGATAGAGACATATTCCACCCAATGAGCTGGATGATCACCACTGGAGGCCGGGAATACCTGATCCAGTGGAATCACAAAATAACCACCAATCAGTGACAATGTGCACAGGGTGACCAAAGGCACTGCCATGCGCCAACCTGTATCACCCTCAGTTTGAGTTTTAGCTTCACCAAAGAACACCACAAACACAAGGCGGAAACTATAGACCGCTGTTAATAGAGCACCGACCAAGCCACCCAGCCACAACCAGGGACCAGGGCCAGGCAACTGATAGGCCTGCAACAAAATCTGGTCTTTACTAAAGAATCCCGAGGTCATTGGCAGTGCCGCCAGAGCCGCGGAGCCAATCATAAAGCTCCAGAACGTGACCGGCATTTTGCTGCGCAAGCCACCCATCTTGAAAATATTATGCTCGTGATGGAGGTAGTGGATAATTGCACCTGAACCCAAAAACAGTAGCGCCTTAAAGAACGCATGGGTCATCAGGTGGAAGATACCTGCAGCCCAGGCACCCACCCCCAGCGCCAAAAACATATAACCGATCTGACTGATGGTTGAGTAGGCGAGAATACGTTTGATATCTGATTGCATAAGCGCAGTAAATGCCGCCATCAATGAGGTAGCCAATCCGATCACAGCTACAACCATCATGGCTGTGGGTGCCAGCAAGAAAAGACCATGGGTACGAGCAATCAGATAAACACCTGCAGTCACCATAGTGGCCGCATGAATCAGCGCACTAACAGGCGTTGGACCAGCCATAGCATCCGGCAGCCAGGTATGCAGTGGCAACTGGGCTGATTTGCCCACTGCTCCACCGAGCAATAACAGACAGGCAATTAAGGGCAATGTATCACCCACCTGCCACTGTTGATTGGCCGCACCAACCAGGCCCTGAATATTCAATGTGCCCAATTCGGTAAACAGCAGAAACAGTCCCAGTGCCATCGCAGTGTCACCAATTCTCGTCACTACAAAGGCTTTGCGCGCCGCCTGACCATTGGCACTATTCTGATACCAGAACCCTACCAGCAGATAACTACATACACCAACCCCTTCCCAGCCAAGATAAAGCAACAGCAAATTGTCAGCCATAACCAGCACCAACATGGCTGCAACAAACATATTTAGGTAGGCAAAGTAGCGGGCATAGCTACTGTCTTGTTCCATAAATTCTGTCGAGAACAGATGAATCAAAAAGCCGACACCAGTAATGACTGACATCATCACCAGAGTCAGACCATCAAAATAAAAGGCGATGCCGGGACTAAAATTGCCCACCTGCATCCAGGTCCACAATGTCATTTGAAAGGGCTGTGGATCAGCTAGAAAATCCATGCCGATGGACATCGTTAAAAGTGCAGCACTGGCCACAGAGCCAACCCCCAGCACAGCGACTAACAAGCGCGGAAAACTCGCCGAACCCAACATAAGCAAAACTGAACTCAGCAATGGCAACAGTGGTACTAACCAAATCATTTCGGCCATGGTTATCCCCTCATCCTGTTGGCATCGTCCATATCCAATGTTTTAAAACGGCGCTGAACCTGCAATACAAGCCCCAACCCCACCGCGACTTCGGCGGCAGCCACACTGAGTATCAACAGAAAGATTATCTGCCCATCCGGCTGACCCCAATGGGCACCGGCGGCAACAAAGGCCAGTGCGGCAGCATTGAGCATAACTTCGAGAGACATTAGGATAAAAATGATGTTGCGCCGAATCATTAGTCCGAGCATGCCAATACTAAACAGCAGGGTCGATACCAGCAGGATATGGTTGAGGGGAATATTCAGACCATCCATGTTCTACTCCTCTCGCTCGAGATAGCGACGCCCAAGGTGGTAGGAACCCACCAGGCCTGCCAGTAACAACATTGCGGCGATTTCGACTGCCAGTACATAGGGGCCAAACAGTGCCAGACCCACTTCTTTTGCCGTGACCTGCTGACTGGACACTGGTCCTTCGATAGTGGAGATCATATACAGCAGTTCTGCGAACAGCAGTAGCGATAGTAGTGCGGGGCCGGCCCAGATTTTTGGTTGCAGTAGCCCTCGCTCGCGGGCATCGCCCTCTTCTCCCAGATTGAGCATCATGATGACAAATACAAACAGCACCATGATAGCGCCGGCGTAGATTACGATTTCCAGGGCGGCTGCGAAGGGTGCGCCAATCAGGAAGAAGATCACCGCTACGGCGAGCAGGGAGACTATGAGGTAGATTAGAGCATGGATGGCGTTGGCTCTGGTCATGGCCAGTACTGTGGCTACCAGGGCTATGGTGGCGGCTATGTAGAAGAGGGTTATCTCAAGCATGGCTTGAATCCTGTTTGGGCTTGGTGTGGGTTGGAAATGGGGGCAGTATGGTTCTGAGTTCTACTCCGTTGACAGGCTGTGAATACCTCCGTGTAAGCTCGAGGCCATTGATCTTGATCTCAGCCACATCAATTACACGGAACGAAGCTACCGAAACTAAGGCTATAGGTTTCCTAGGCCTTTCTGTGACCCTGGCCAGCAGGGATGCTGGCCTCGAGTCTACAGGGAAGTATTTACGACGTGTCACAGAAAGGCCTAGGAAACCTATAGCCTGACAATCAACGCTCCAAACCCTCATGGCAACAAACTCTTAGTATCAATAGGCCGAGCCTCATTCCGACCCTCACCCTTATCCTTAAAAGCCGTCTGCATCCCAGACACCCGATAAAAATTATAATCCGGATACTTACCCTACCCCATTAATAAGCAGATTCTCCTTCTCATACACCATATTCTGGCGATCGTACTCACACATCTCAAAATCCGGTGTCAACTGAATAGCATAGGTAGGACAGGCCTCCTCACACATGCCACACATAATGCAGCGAGAAAAATTAATGCGGAAAAACTCCGGATACCAGGTGCCGTCTTCGCGGGTATCCTTTTGCAGCGCAATGCAATCCACCGGGCAAACAGCCGCGCACAGATTACAGGCCACACAACGCTCCTCCCCATCCGGATCGCGGGTCAACACAATACGCCCACGATAGCGCGGAGCCAAATAAGGCATCTCTTCAGGATACTGCACCGTGTCAGCTTTAGTAAAGCTGTGCTTAAAGACTTCCCACATGGTTCGCAGTTCACTTAACATCAGGCACCTCCCTCCATCCATAACAACACAGCACCAGTAATCACCAGATTAACCAGCGTAATTGGTAACATCACCTTCCAACCAAGGGACATCAGCTGGTCATATCTGGGGCGAGGAATCGCCGCACGCAGCAGCACAAAGAAATTAATGACCAAGAAAACTTTTATCCCAAACCAGGCAAGGGGCGGAAGCCAGTGACCGATCAGTGCAGGGCCCATCCAGCCGCCAAAGAATAAAGTCACAATCATGCAGGAAATCAGCATCAGTCCAAGATATTCCCCAAGCATAAACATAGCGAATTTCATGCCGCCATATTCAGTGTGGAAACCAGCGGTCAACTCATGCTCCGCCTCAGGCAAATCGAAAGGCAAACGATGACTTTCGGCAATGCCCGCAATCACAAACACCAGCAATCCCAGAACCTGAGAAAAACAGAACCAGACATCCGACTGGGCAGCCACAATATCCACCAGACTAAAGCTGCCCGACATCATCACCACACCCATCAGCGACAGGCCCATAAATACTTCGTAGCTAACCATCTGAGCCGCAGAGCGCAAACCACCCAACAGAGCATATTTATTGTTTGATGCCAGACCACCCAGCAACACGCTGTACACCGCCAGAGACGTCATGCCAAGGAAAAACAGCAGGCCAATATTGACATCGATAATCACCATATCCGGTGCAAAAGGCACCACCGCAAAGCCCATCATCATGGCCACTACAATCGCCGTAGGGGCAAAGATAAATACCACCTTATCGGCAAATGGCGGCACCCAATCATCCTTGGTCAGCAATTTGATCATATCTGCCAACACCTGACCGATCCCAAAAGGGCCAAGGCGGTTGGGGCCATATCTGTCCTGCCAAAACCCCAGCAGACGACGCTCCCACCAGGTCAGTATCGCAGCACCGGCCACACCGCCCAGCAGAATGGCCAGAGCCAAAAAGACTGGCATTAACTCAGACATGGGCAGAACCTCCATCAATGATCACCGGATCAGCGATGGTTCTATCGCTGGCAATCAGCTGTGGAGAGCGGCGCTGCCAGTTAGTGTCTTTGCTCAAACTGGCAGTACTGCCAGCATGCAGAGACAGTGTTTCCCCATAGCCGGCACTGAAACCAATACAGTTTTTTGCCACCCGCTGCAAAATTTGCACCTCCAGAGAAACCTCTTCGCCATCCACCGAGACGCAGACGCCATCTCCTGTATCAACACCGAGTTTTTCTGCCACTACCGACCCCAAAGCAATGCAGGCATAGCCAGCTAACTCCGCAATCTCATCTGTGCTCACTGATAACTCGTCAGAACCATGGACTCTATGCACAGGGATTAATTGCCATTGATGGGGCTGCATCTCCATAGTCGACTTGGGCGCCTTAGACACAGCACCCTTGGACGAGGAGACAATAAGACGCTTGCCCGCAGTCCCGCCTTTTAAGGGACCATCGACTTCCGCCTGAAATTTTTGCAGAGACTGATTGGAGTTCCAGCCCGGCGACCAAACATAGGGCCGCAGCGAAGAGGGCTGATCGCGATTGAGCCCCTCCATACTGTAGGACAATGGTGTCTCTGTATCTTTGGGTTGCTGGGGTTCATGAACAGAGACAGCAGCATTCATTGCCGTGCGGCCACTGTATCTGTGAGTCTGGCGTGGAATCTTTAGCCCGCGATCACGGAAGCTATGGTCTGGTGCAGCATCAATCAAGCCCGCCAGATCAGACTGGCTTTCGGCACAGGCAGCTACCACCTGATCAAAGTGCTGTAATTTGGACAACGACTTATGACCAGTCTCAGCAGCCAGTTTCAACAGCCATTGCCAGCTGGCCAGCCGCTCTGCAGCAGGTTGGAAAACTGGGAAATAACGCTGCGCCCGGCCTTCCATATTCACCAGTGTGCCCTCAGACTCAGCAAAGGAGGCTGCGGGCAAGACCATATCAGAGGCGCCTAATGTATTGTTCTCCAACACATCCATCGCAATCACCTGAGTGCCATCAGCAGTCAGCAGATCTATTTGTCCAGCACTGAGACGCCGCTCAAGATCATTCTCCATCACCAGCAAAACATCCGCATCAGCAACAGTGCTCACAAGCTGAGACAATGTTTTGCTGCCTTTGCTGAGCATCGCCGAACCCAGACTGTTAGCCTCTGGCACACAGAGGCTTAGCATCACATTACTGTCCTTACTTATCAGAGCCTCGGCAACTGCCACCGCGCCATTAATAATGCCCCGGTGTTGCATGCTAGTACCACTGACAATCAGTGGATTCTTCGCCTGCTGCAAAATACTGGCAACCTGCTTAGCTTGTTTATCTGCAACGGCCTCCCCCGCCATCGCCTCCACCACCATCACCGCGAACTCGGCAATCTGATCCGGAGCCAGAGAAATACAATGACTGGCCACATCATCCAGCCTAGTATCCATGGCAGAGACAACAATCATGGGGGAGAGCTGATCTTGAGCCAGATTGCGCACTGCTGCATCCTGCCACTTGGGCAGACCTATCTGCTCAGCCAGCTCAAAGGATTTATTGCGCAGTGCCTGTCGCATTGCCAATGCTGCCCGAGGTGCAGTGTTGGTCACATCTTCACCTAACACCAAAATGGCATCTGCCGTTTCCATCTGTTTAATGGTTGGGTTGCTGGCTTTAGTGGTTTTTAAAATCTTTAACACTGCCGCCATTAAGTCACTGTCAGTGTCAGAGAAACCAGAGGAAAAATTCTCGGCGCCCACCAACTCACGGAGTAAATAGTTGGCCTCCATCGAAGCCCTTGGCGAACCAATACCAACAACTTTTTTGCCCTGCATCCAACTAGCCGCTGTGGTCAAAGCCTGCTGTTGATGCACCGCCATAAAACTGCCATCGGGTTTTTTAATACCGGCATAATCAAGGCGAGCATCTGAATTGATATAGCCGCTGCCAAAGCGCCCACGGTCGCAAAGAAAATACCCATTGACCTCATGGTTGTATCTATTGTGTACACGTTTTAGTTTACCGTAGCGCTCCCCTGGAGCTGTGTTGCAACCTACTGCACAGCCAGTGCAAATTGATGGCGCTGACTGTAAATCCCATTTGCGGCTGTACTGTTTGAGAAAGGGTTTATCGGTAAATACACCTGTGGGGCAGACTTCAACCAGATTGCCACTGAACTCATTTTCCAGAACACCCTCTTCATGACGCCCAAAATACAGGTGGTCATGGGAAGCCTGGGCGCCAAGATCGCGGCCTCCAGCATAGTCTTTATAGTAGCGCTCACATCTATAACAGGTAATACAGCGATTCATTTCATGGTGAATAAGAGGCCCGAGATACTGATTGCGGTAAGTGTTCTTCTTGCCCTTGTACCTGCGATCTCTGTGGCCCACCATCACCGTCATATCTTGCAGGTGGCACTCACCACCCTCGGCGCATACAGGGCAGTCATGGGGATGATTTAACATCAGCGACTCAACCACTGCTTCACGAAACTCGGAAGCGTTTTCTGCATTGAGGGAAAAGCGTGCGCCCTCTGTCACCCCAGTCATACAACCCATGACTATGCGACCGCGGGTATCCTCTTCATTTTGATACTGCACCAGAGCGCATTGGCGACAGGAACCAATAGAACCCATGGCCGGATGCCAGCAGAAGTAGGGCAAATCCAATCCAGCATTAAGACAGGCTTCAAGAATATTCTCGCCGTCGTTAACCTGAAGTTCCTGACCATCTACAAATATGGTTGGCATAATTTACACTCGTCTAGTGATAAGGGCAGCGACCGGCACTGATATGCTGCTTAAAGTCATTGTAAAAATATTTTAGAGCACTCTGCAGCGGCTCCATGGCACCGGGGGCCAATGCACAATGGGTATTGCCAATCGCGCCTATGTAGCGAACCTGATAAGCCAGTGTCTCCAAGTCTTCCGGCTGACCGCGGCCCTCTTCAATATCCTGCAGCACCTGTCGCGACCATGGCAGTCCATCCCGGCAAGGGGTACAAAAACCGCAGGACTCATGGGCAAAGAAGCGAATCAGATTGAGAACCATACCTACAGGACAGGTGCGATCATCGAGAATAATCATGGTACCTGTGCCCATGCGACTGCCAGCGGCACCAATCACGTTGTAGTCCATAGCCAGATCTAAATGTTCAGCGGTGAGAAAATCTGTCGAGCCGCCGCCGGGCAAAAAACCCTTCAGCTGATAGCCATCCTGCATACCACCAGCGTGCTGCTCAATAATCTCCCGAATCGGCGTGCCCATGGGCAGCTCCCAGCAACCGGGGTTATTAACCTTGCCACTGACGCCAAACAGCTTGGTTCCCGCATCCTCACCTAGGCCCAAGGTCTTAAACCAATCAGCACCGCGATCAATAATATGAGGGATATTGCACAGAGTTTCGACATTGTTAACGATGGTGGGACGGCCCCAGAGACCGCTGACTTGAGGAAATGGTGGCTTGGCCCTGGGGTTGGCGCGCTTGCCTTCAAGAGCATTGATCAGGGCGGTCTCTTCACCGCAAATATAACGACCGGCACTTGGGTGAACATGCATATGGAGACTGTACCCACTGCCAAGAATATTCTCCCCCAGCAGCCCGGCGCCATAGCATTCTGCCAAAGCATCACGCAGCCGTTGAATAGCGACAATATATTCCCCGCGAATAAAGATATAGGAGATATCCGCACCTATGGTGTAAGCCGCCAGAATCATACCCTCAATAAGCTGATGAGGATCACATTCCATCAACAGCCGATCCTTGAAGGTGCCGGGTTCCATCTCATCGGCATTGCACACCAGATATCTGTGCCCCGGAGTAGATTTTTCTGCGGCCGGAACAAAACTCCACTTCATACCAGTGGGGAAACCTGCTCCACCACGACCGCGCAAATTAGATGCGCTGATCACATCCTGGCAATCTTTGGGGGACATTTGCGCCATGGCTTTGCGTAGCCCCTGATAACCACCATTAGCCTCATAGGCTTTTAAATTAGTGGGCTCTTGTTCCAAACCAATATTGCGGGTAAGCACTTTTTCCATCACTGATCACCCCCAGCTTCAACTTTGACATCGCCAAACAGAGCTTTAACTTTAGCCTCATCAAGGTGGGTAACCAGATCGTCCCCCACCATCATCACTGGAGCGCGATCACAGGCGCCGAGACAGGGAACCGGCAGTAATGTGTACTGGTTATCTGCAGTGGTCTCGCCATAATCTACTCCCAGTGCCGCTGAGATTTTCTGTTTGATATCGTCGCAACCGCAGATCCAGCAACTGACGCTATCGCAGAAAAGAATGACTTTTTCACCCACCGGACGGCGATAAATTAAATTGTAAAATGTAGCAACGCCCTCAAGCTCTTCCGCCGACATCTCCAGATGCCGGGCAATAGCCTGCAGACATTCATCAGACACCCAACCCCGTTTCGCCTGGACAATTTTTAATGCATCTATTGCAGCCCCAGACTTATAGGGGACATGACCCAGCTCTGCATCTATCTCAGCAATCTCCTGTGCTGTCAGCACAGAACCCCGATCAGTTTGAATCATCTGTGATTTGCTCATCGGTCTACATCCGCCATAACAAAATCAATACTCGCAATAATGGCAATCAAATCCGGAATCATCAGACCCTTACTGATCAATGGTATCTGTTGCAAATGGGGAAATGATGGTGTGCGAATTCTGGTGCGATAGGAATTGGTGCTGCGATCGCTAATCAGGTGATAACTGTTGATACCTTTGGTGGCTTCAATCATTACCGAGGCCTCACCTTCAGGAATAACCGGCCCCCAACTGACATTTAAAAAATGATGGATCAGGGTTTCGATATCTTCCATGGTCTTTTCTTTCGGTGGCGGTGTGGTCGCCGAATGATCACTTTTGTAGGGGCCACTGGGCATATTATCGACGCACTGGCGAATAATTCTCAGGCTCTGTCGCATCTCCTCAATGCGCAGTGCAGCCCGGTCATAGCAGTCGCCATTGGTTGCTGTGGGCACATCAAACTCAAACTGGTCATAACCGCCATAGGGGCGCTTTTTGCGCACATCCCAATCACTGCCGGTGGCACGCAAACCGGGGCCGGTAATACCCCAATCCAGAGCTTCCTGTTTGGTGTACACACCTATGCCTACGGTACGGTCCTTAAGCATCTCATTCTGCATCGCCATTTTGTCGTAATGATCAAGGCGCGCAGGGAGATAATCGAGAAACTCGCGGATCATGCGATTCCAGCCGTCTGGCAAGTCCTGAGCCACACCACCTATACGAAACCAAGCCGGATGCATGCGACCACCAGTGATCGCTTCGACAATCCCAAACAGTTTTTCCCGATCGACAAACATATAAAACACCGGGGACATCTGCCCAACATCCTGGACAAAGGTGCCGTAAAAAACCAAATGGCTGGAAATGCGAAAAAGCTCCGCCAGCATAATTCGAATAACTTTAGCTCGCTCTGGCACCTCAATACCTGCAAGCATTTCCACGGACTGGACATAGGCCAGGTTGTTCATCACCCCACCGAGATAATCGATGCGGTCCGTGTAGGGAATATAGGTGTGCCAGGTCTGGCGCTCGGCCATCTTCTCAGCGCCCCGATGGTGATACCCTATGTCGGGCACCGAATCCATAATAACCTCACCATCCAGCTGCAGTGCAATTCTAAACACGCCGTGCACACTAGGGTGATTGGGACCCAGATTAAGAAACATAAATTCGCTGTCATCACTGGCTGCTTTCATACCCCAGTCTTCAGGCCGAAAACGCAATGCCTCCTGCTCACGAGCTACTCGCTCCGGCCCCATTTCAAACTCGCCCATCTCGGTAGCGCGGGCGGGATGGTCCTTGCGCAGGGCATGACCCTCCCAGGTAGGCGGCAACAAAATACGAAACAAATTGGGGTGACCGGCAAACAGCACACCGAACATATCCCAGGCCTCGCGCTCATACCAATTAGCATTCGGCCAAATAGAGATAATACTGGGGATATTGAGATCAGACTCCGACAGGGCCACCTTGATACGTAGATCTTCATTACGCTCCATAGAGAGCAACTGATAGACAACGGTAAAATCTGCATCTGGCTGCCCCTGACGATATTCCCTAGTGCGCTCATCAATGGCGAAAAGATCATAGAGCATAGAAAAGCTGGGTTTAAGGAATTGTAGAACCTCGACTAAACGATCGCGGCCTACCCACAATGTGGGAATCTTATCCACATTGTGCTGGGCAACAAATAGATCCTGCCCGAACTGTCGGTACAGGTTCTCTTCCACCTGGCTATAAACCAGATCTTCAGCCGTTTGCATTTAAACCCCTTAGATTTTTGTAGAAATATTCCTAGATGTTTTTTGGTTCCCTTAATTCTGTCGCCTGAATTCTCTCGGCAGTTAACTGGTCGCGCTGACTTATTTTTTCTGGTTTGATCACAGTCTGGTCGCCGGCCGCCCAGGTGATGGGCCTTCGCTCTTTACCAATTGATTCTTGAAGCATCAACAGACCTTGCATCAAAGCCTCAGGGCGAGGAGGACAACCAGGCACGTAGACATCAACCGGAATAAATTTATCCACACCCTGAACCACAGAATAGATATCGTACATGCCACCAGAATTAGCGCAGGATCCCATTGAAATAATCCAGCGTGGTTCCAAAAGCTGTTCGTAAAGTCTCTGCACCACAGGGGCCATTTTTAAAAAACAGGTTCCTGAGATCACCATCAAATCTGCCTGTCTTGGCGTCGCGCGAATAACCTCTGAACCAAAACGCGCAATATCATGTCGACTAGTAAATGAAGTAGCCATTTCCACATAGCAGCAGGAAAGCCCGAAATTAAAAGGCCACAGAGAATGGGCACGTCCCCAGGCAATCAAGTCTTCCAGTTTGGCAAAAGCCACATTGCGCTTGACCTGCTCCTCAACAAAATCGTCACTGAGCTGATTGCCTTCCTCCGGTCTGCTTAAACTCCACTTCATAGATTTTCCTCAGCAGGTTTTGATTCTTGATTCTGAGCCTCAGGGAGTCCGACACGCACTTTATTGCCCCAGTCCAGAGAACCAGAGCGCCATTCATAAATTAACGCCAGAGCGAGAATGGCAATAAATACCAGCATTGACAGATAGCCCTCCCAGCCCAACTCAAAGAAAGCGATGGCCCAGGCAAAGATAAATACGGTTTCCAAATCGAAGATCACAAAGAAAATTGCAACCAGGTAAAACTCCACAGAAATGCGCACCTGGGAATTACCCACAGAGACAATGCCAGATTCAAAGGGATCATTGGTTGCGTCCTCGCGACGGCGCTGTCCCAGCAGCCAGGACAGTACCAGCATAGTCACCACCAGCAAGATAACCATGCCGAAGTAAACTGCCAGAGGCCAGATCTCAGTGGAATACTCGTTAACCATTAACAGCCCTTACCGGTCAGATAAAAAAACCGGTGGACAGCAGTTAAAGAGAGGAAATTTAGATTAAAAGAAAGGTAGGCCACCCTGGATAAGTGGCGCGTACAGCTTGAACGAATAATTTCCATATACATATCTTGCGGCATAAATACCCCATACGTATCGGATTACTATCGCCTGCAGAAAAACGTAACTGGCGAACAACCCGTTTGTTTTTATTCAGTGCTACAAAACGAAGGTACCTAAGTTACCTGATTTTCGCAAGGAGATTTAAACGCTTTTATTTTATCGAGGAGGGGTGTTTATTTTTTTAGGACAAAAAAATAGCTGATATCAGAAATAAACAATACTATTTTTTTACGGCCAAACCCTTGTACGATAAGGCCGCAATTAAAATATTACCTAATTAAAAAATGACTGAAAACTAAAATTCTAAACCAAGAAATTTATTTTAAAAATCAATCAAAAGCATGGCGTAAAACAATGGTTTCAACACGATCCGGGCCAGTTGAAACCACATCTACTGGCGCGCCAGTCAATTCTTCAATACGGTTGATATAGTCTCGCGCAGCCTGGGGCAGGTCTTCTATGCGCTGAGCACCCACAGTCACATCCGTCCAACCGGGCATGGTTTCATAGACAGGTGTGATATTTTCAAAGTCATCTGCATGCATTGGAATACCAGCATCAGTGCCATCGGCATTGATATAGGCCACACAGATATTAACCTCTTCCAAGCCATCCAAAACATCCAACTTGGTCAAGCAGATACCAGAAATACTATTGATTCGCACGGCTTGGCGCAGAGCCACGGCATCAAACCAGCCACAGCGACGGGAGCGACCAGTGGTGGTGCCAAACTCATGACCTTTCTCACCCAGATACTGACCGATTTCACAATGCAGTTCGGTGGGGAATGGCCCGGAGCCAACTCTGGTGGTGTAGGCCTTGGTGATACCCAGCACATAGTCCAGATACAATGGGCCAAAGCCCGAGCCTGTGGCAGTGCCACCAGCAGTGGTATTTGAAGAGGTCACATAGGGATAGGTGCCATGGTCAATATCCAACAGCGATCCCTGTGCACCCTCAAACAAAATATCTTCACCAGCTTCGCGAGCGTCGTGAAGCAACTTGGTGACATCCCCTTTCATAGGCAACAGCTCTGCCGCCCATTCCTTAGCCTGGGCCAATGTCTTGTCATAGTCCACTGGCTCGGCTTTGTAGTACTGAGTCAGGGCAAAGTTGTGATATTCCAAGACGTCTTTTAGCTTCTCGGCAAAACGATCCATATTTGCCATATCGCCCAGTCGCAAGCCGCGACGGGCTACTTTATCTTCATAGGCTGGGCCAATACCGCGACCTGTAGTGCCGATCTTGGCTTTGCCCCGGGCGGCTTCGCGGGCCTGGTCCAGAGCAATATGGTAGCCCAGAATCAATGGGCAGGAACCAGACACAACAAGGCGATCACGCACCTTCACACCACGCTCTTCAAGCATTTTAATTTCTTTGAGCAATGCGTCCGGAGCTACCACCACACCATTGCCGATAACGCAGGTCACATGCTCGCGCAAAATACCAGATGGAATAAGGTGCAGTGCCGTTTTCTTGCCGTCGATAACCAATGTATGACCAGCGTTGTGCCCGCCTTGAAAGCGCGCTACCAGAGCCGCTTTGTCAGTTAAAAGATCGACGATCTTACCTTTGCCCTCGTCCCCCCATTGGGAACCAAGAATAACGACATTTTTACCCATAAGAATACTTACTCGAAAAAATTACACCACCTGACCGCGGAGATCAGGACAACTTGTTAATAATGTATTGACCGTCCTGCTCTACCAGCTGACGATCACAATTTATCTCATTAAAATCTACTTTTTGGCCGGCAAAACCCTGCACCACTCGGTTGCCCTGGCTGCGCAGCAGCGCCACCTGACGGTGACATTCAGGATCATTGTTGGCGGGCACAAATATGCCGCCCAGACTGCCTCTGCTGCCCTGCCCCTGACTAACCAAAGATTTAAGGTCACAGGCAAAGCCGGTTGCCGGACGAGAGCGACCAAAGGCCTCACCCACATGATCGTAGCGCCCACCATTGCCTAGCGCCTTGCCATAGCCCTGCACATAGGCGGCAAAAACTACCCCTGTGTGGTAGTGGTAACCGGGCATCTCACCCAGATCTAGATAGATGCTGACGCCAGCATCCTCGAGAGCTACAGTAATATTTTCCAACTGGGCAATCGCCTCTACAACGGCTTCAGGCGCACCGGCCAGCGCTGCTTTTGCCCTGGTCAGCACTTCGCCACTGCCAGCCAGTCCCGGCAGTGCATTTATCCAGCCCGCTAATTGGCTATCGACAATGTTGGCATCAACCCATTGGCTCAACTCGCCACTGGCTTTGCGCTGTAATAATTCAAATAATTCAGTTTCCTGATCACCGGTCAGATCGACGCTGGCCAATAGCCCGCGGAAGATATCCACATGGCCAAGATCCAGATGCACATCGGCAACACCTGAGGTTTTTAAAGTCTGTAAAAATAATTCAATAACTTCGATGTCTGCCGCTAATGTGGCCTCGCCAAACAACTCTACACCCACAGAGATTGGCGTGCGCGATTCCAGCGGTCCCCTCGGGCGTGTGTGGAGAACTGTGCCGGCATAACAGAGTCGATTTGGACCTTCACGACGCAAGCTGTGTGCATCCATACGGGCGGTCTGAGGAGTGATATCAGCGCGAATACCCATCAATCGCCCACTTAGCTGATCGGTGACACGAAAAGTCATTAAATCTAAATCAGAGCCTGAACCGCTGAGCAGGGATTCAGTAAATTCGACCATTGGGGGAATTACCAGGTCATAGCCCCAGTTGTGATAGAGATCCAATAGCTGGCGGCGCAGATGCTCGACAACCTGTGCTTGCTCGGGCAGCACTTCATCGACGCCATCAGGCAACAACCAACGATCTACATTTTTCACAATAACCCCTTGTTAATATCGGGCCAGCTTAAAAAATCAGCAGGCAGAGCCCAATCAACATACTAAACAAACCAATAAAGCGCATGGACTTGTTGTCCACATTAGCCATACTTGCGGCCATATTGCGCCATCGATTGGGCGACAAGAACGGTATAATACCTTCAAATACCAGCATCAATCCCACTGCTCTACCAAGTTCTTCGAGCATCTGTGTTCACCTCAAATTCGGCATAAAAAAACCGAGTCGCCCCGGTTTTCGAATTCTAACAAAATAGCCCTCAATGTGGCAGGGGTTTTTGAACTAATTGATTGCTTCAATCGTTCATCGACCCCCGCCACTCCAGACAAAAATTGTCTATCTGGAGTTTTGTTTATTGAGATATTTAAAGAAATCACTGTCTGGCTCAACTAACAGAATGTCGCCCTTATTAGCGAAGGCGTTCTTGTACGCATTGAGACTGCGCATAAAGGCATAGAACTCGGGATCTCTCTGGTAGGCATCAGCATAAATGCTGGCTGCTTTCGCATCGCCTTCACCGCGCAGCTCTTCCGCATCTCGGTAGGCATTAGCAAGCTCAATGGTGCGCTCACGATCTGCCGAAGCACGAATTTTCTCCGCCCGCTCCTTACCTGTTGAACGCAGCTCGCGAGCTTCTTTCTCTCGCTCTGCGGTCATGCGTCGAAACACCTGACTGCTTACTTCCTGAGGCAGGTCAATACGTTTGACACGCACATCGACCACTTCAATACCCAGACTGTCCAGTACTGAGGAATTGAGGTCTTCAGTGATGTTTTTCATCAACAAATCCCGCTCACCAGACACTACTTCGTGCAATGTGCGCGTACCAAACTGGTTGCGCAGTCCATTGTTAACACGGTTGGCCAGACGGTTGTGAGCCACTGACTCAACACCACCAGTAGCCTTGTAGTAAGTTTCTACATTAGCAATGCGCCATTTGGCGTAGGAATCTACAATCAGGCGCTTCTTCTCAATGGTAAAGAAGCTGGCAGGCTGGGCATCAACCGTCAGAATTCGTGCATCAAAAATACGCACATCATCGACAAATGGGATTTTGACATGCAATCCCGGCTGGATGTCAGCTTCAATGAGGCGGCCGAACTGCAGCTTTACGCCACGCTCAAATTCGCTGATCACATAAAGCGTGCTCTGCAGGCCCGCAAGAATAACGATCAGCAGACCAAATGTTTTAAATAAACTATTCATCGTCGTCTCTCCGATTGAACTCGCTCACTGTTTCTCTGTAACTTCTCGATCACATCATTGGCGATACGATCAATCATCTGATCGTTACTCTGGGATGGACGGCTCTGCGCAGAAGCACCTTGCTGAACAATTTTATCCAGCGGTAAATAGAGCATATTGTTACCGCCCTCAGTATCCACTAGCACCTTGCTGCTATTGCTCATCACCTGCTCAATCGCATCAATATAAAGACGCTCACGGGTAACCACAGGTGCTTTTTTGTATTCTGTCAGCAACTTGGTGAAACGCTTGGCTTCACCCTGAGATTTAGACACAACCTGAGACATGTAACCTTCGGCTTCTTCACGCAGTCGCTGGGCTTCACCGCGGGCTTCAGGAATAATGCCGTTGGAATAGGCCTGAGCTTCGTTGACCAGACGCTCCAGATCTTCCCGCGCCTTGATAACATCATCGTATGCCGCTTTCACCTCTGTGGGTGGCCGCGCTTCCTCGATATTGATCTTCACCACGTTAATACCGCTGTTATACATATCAAGCAGTGCCTGTAGCTTTTCGGCAGTACCCACCGCCACTTGCTCTCGACCTGTGGAGATCACACCATCCAGACCTGTGCTGCCAACCACATGGCGCAAGGCGCTGTCAGTGGCGTGCTTGAGGCTGGTTTCCGGATCTTTAATATTGAGCACAAAGTTTTTGGCATTGGCGATGTTGTATTGCACCGTCAACGATATCTCAACAATATTTTCGTCCTGAGTCAGCATCAACCCTCGCGCTGAATACTGTCGCTCTTCGGTCACTCGCACTGTGGAAACAGAGTCCACAAATGGAGGATTCCAGTGCAGGCCCGAACCCAGAGTGTCATCGTATTTACCCAAACGCAGCACCACTGCTTGTTCTTTCTCGTCGACCTGGTAGAAACCAAGCATTCCCCAGAGAACAGCCACAGCAAACATTGCTATGGGCAGCAGGCTTTTGCCGCCGTTACCGGCGCCATTACCAGAACCGGAACCACCACCAAATAGACCCAACTTTTCTTTGAGTTTTTTCAGTGCTTCATCAATATCTGGCGGACCATCATTGTTGCGATTTCCGCCCCAGGGATCTTTTCCGCCACCCGGTTCATTCCAGGCCATAGTATTCTCCAATTTTTAGTTAATGGTGCAATAAGGTTATAGCGCTTAGCCACCAGATTTACAATGTGACCAAATTTTGCAATTTCAACCCCGAAGTCTTTAGCAGGCGTAAAAAATCACTCTCCGCCAGCTTTATTTCTAAATCTATGCAGCCCTGATCGCTGACCTTTTCCGCTACCACTGCTTTGTGGCTATATAGTGCGGCTCGAAAAGCGCCCTGATCAGGTTGCAGCTGTATATGTTGATGTACAATCTTGCCCGGCAAGCGCTGTATCACCGCCTCCAGCAACAGGTCTAAGCCTTGTCCCGAAAGAGCCGATAGCCATACCGCCACGGGCACACCATCGCCATCAAACTCTATCCGAGGTTGCGGATCATCCAACAGATCAATCTTGTTGTAAACCATTAGCGTCGGCAATTCATGGGCATCGATCTCTTTCAACACCTCTTGCACCCGCTCAATATTGATACTGCGCTCTTCCGCAGCCGCATCCACAACATGAATCAACAACGTAGCGGAGGCTGCTTCTTCCAATGTGGCCCTGAATGCATCCACCAACCGGTGGGGCAGATGACTGATAAAACCCACTGTATCAGCAAAGATTACTGAGCCCTGCTCAGGTACATCCAGGCGCCGCATGGTCGGATCCAATGTGGCAAATAGTTGATCTGCAGCAAAAACATCGGAGCCGGTCAAATTATTAAATAAGGTCGACTTTCCCGCATTGGTGTAGCCCACTAGCGAAACAGTCGGGATTTCCGCCCTGTCTCTGGAGCGACGACTCTGGTTGCGCTGCTTTCTAACCTTCTCCAAACGCTTTTTAATGGTTTGGATACGGTCTCTAACCATACGCCGATCAGATTCCAACTGGGTTTCACCCGGGCCGCGCATACCAATGCCGCCTTTCTCCCTATCGAGGTGAGTCCAGCCGCGCACCAGTCTTGACGACAGGTGCTGTAATTGCGCCAGCTCGACCTGCAGTTTACCCTCATGGGTACGCGCACGCTGAGCAAAAATATCCAGAATCAGGCCGGTTCTATCCAGCACCCGACATTTTAATTCGGCTTCGAGATTGCGCTCTTGGCTAGGAGAGAGGTTATGGTTGAATATAACCAGTTCGGCATCACAGCTTCTGACCGTGCTGGCTATTTCGTCCAACTTGCCGGTGCCAACAAAAAATTTGGCATGTGGAGACTGGCGAGACCCAGTCAAAAATTCAACCGGATCACCACCAGCAGAGATCACTAGTTCTTCAAATTCCCTTGGGTCTTCGGGTTCAGATTCACTATTCAGCTTGAGGTGAACAAGAACCGCGCGCTCGCCAAAATCAGGTCGTTCAAAAAATAATGACACTCGTTTTAGTAGTTATCGTCGCTGTAATTACCAGCAGCATCGTTATCATCTGATGGCTCACCCTGGGCATTGCTGGCAGGCAGACGTACCACTCGAGATGGAACCACTGTAGAGATTGCATGCTTATAAACCATTTGACTGACGGTATTTTTCAACAGCACAACAAACTGATCGAAAGACTCAACCTGCCCCTGCAGCTTAATACCGTTAACAAGAAAGATGGACACTGGAATACGTTCTTTTCTTAGGACATTCAGAAAAGGGTCTTGTAGATTATGCCCTTTTGACATTTTACTACTCCTTAATATTGAAAATTCAATGGGTGCCACAATAGTCGCGGCAAATATTTCGGTGGGATTGCAACTCACCTGAGAACAGATATCAGCTCCTGCCTCTATTATAGTATATGGGTGCCAATTAGAGTACTTTCAAGCTCTGATGGCAGATCTTTTCTGTGCTCAAAAAACCATCCTGATTATCTGCTTTAATTTCAATAGCTTGGGGCCAATTGCGCAACCAAGTCAGCTGTCGCTTGGCCAACTGACGGGTGGCGATTAGCGCTTTTTCCACTGCGTCTTGCAAACTGTAGTCCCCGGCACAGTAATCCCACAGCTGCCGGTAACCCACCGAGCGGATCGCCGGCAGGTTGACATGGAGGTCACCGCGCTCGTAAAGCCCCTGAACTTCCTCAGCAAAACCAAGGGCCATCATGGCTTCAAATCGCTGTTCTATACGCTGATGCAGCAGGCTTCGGTTCTGAGGGATCAAAGCAATCTGACGAAAATCATACTGCTGTGATAGTCCACCAACAGACTCAGCCTGCAGTGCCGACATGGGCTCACCTGTCAGCTGATACACCTCCAAGGCCCGCTGGATGCGCTGAGAATGGTTGGGGTGCAGGCGACTGGCAGTTTGCGGATCAACCGCCTGCAACTCTGCATGTAGGCTGGGCCAGCCCTGTTTGGCGGCGCGCTGCTCCAAGTCATGGCGAATCTTCTGGTCAGCCTCTGGTAACTGGGACAGTCCTTCCTGGAGCACTTTAAAATACATCATACTGCCGCCCACTAGCAGCGGAATTCGACCCGCGGCGCTTATCTCAGCCATTTCTCGGCGAGCATCGGCGAGAAATTCTGCAGCGCTGTAAACTTCAGAGGGATCGCGAATATCCAGTAGGCGATGAGGATCCTTAGCCAGAGTCTCGGCATCAGGTTTAGCGCTACCTATATTGAGATGCCGATAGACCTGAGTCGAATCTACATTGATCAGCTCGACCGGCAGATGTTTGCGCAATTCAATGGCTAGGCCGGTTTTACCACTTGCGGTGGGCCCCATCAGGCTAATAGCTAAGGGCTTATCAGTCATACTTAGCGACCGCGCAAAAAAAGCTTATCCAACTCATCCAGAGTCAGCTGTGACCAGGTCGGGCGGCCATGGTTGCACTGCCCGCTGCGCTCTGTGGCTTCCATATCTCGCAGTAACGCATTCATTTCTGGAATAGTTAGCTTGCGGTTGGCGCGCACTGAACCATGGCAGGCCATGGTCGAAAGAATTTCATTGATATGGTGACGGATACGCTCGGAAGAGCCGTGCATCAGCAAGTCTGAGATCACATCACGAAGCAGCCCCTCCACCTCTGAACCTCTGAGGATGGCAGGAATCTCTCGGACAATAATACTTTCCGCCGCGGCTCGTTCAACGACAAAACCTAGCTGAGTGAAAATCTCTGAGCTCTTGTCGGTAATCTCTGCCTCGCGCTCACTGACTGACAAGCTTTCCGGTACCAGCAGAGGCTGGGATACCAGCCCCTGATCATCAAAAGCGGTTTTCATACGCTCATAGGTAATGCGCTCATGGGCCGCATGCATATCAACAATAATCATGCCCTGAGCATTTTCCGCCAAAATATAGATGCCTTTTAACTGAGCAATGGCAAAGCCCATAGGCGGTATATCGCCCTGCTCTTCTGGCATCTGGGTATTGTAGAGACTCTGGTAGGCATCCATGGGCGTGTTAACCGCACCCTGACTGGCCCCCGAAAACTGGGCATAGCTTGAAGAAGTCTGGGTCTGGCCTGCGCCAGTGGGAAACTGTAGTGTCGACTGGTTAGGTTGCCATTCGGTCTGCTGTAGATTCTGCGGCTGGCCCGCTACCATCTCCCCCGTCTGCAGATGATCCTGAGGACGATCTTGGGCCAGGGCCTTGTTCAATGTGCCGTACACAAAACCATGGATAGCGCGGCTATCGCGGAAACGAACCTCATGTTTAGTGGGGTGCACATTGACATCCACATCCGCAGGCTCAATTTCAAGAAACAATACATAGGCGGGATGGCGACCATGATAGAGCACGTCCTGATAGGCCTGGCGAATGGCATGGGACACCACCTTGTCACGAATACAGCGACCATTGACAAAGAAGTGCTGCAGATCAGCCTGACTTCTGGAAAAAGTAGGTAACCCCATCCAGCCCCACAGACGAATGCCTGTGCGATCATTGTCCACATACAGCGCCTGCTGCATAAAAGCAGGGCCACAGATATCAGCAACACGCTTTTCCTGCTCCAGCTGGGTATTGGCTGGGTGCAGATTTATCTTCGCACGCTGGTTGTGACGCAAGCTAAAGGCAATATCCATGCGGCTCAGGGCCAGCTTTTTAATGCTGTCGTCAATACGATTGTATTCAGTGCCTTCTGTGCGCAAAAATTTGCGCCGCGCTGGAGTGTTAAAAAATAAATCACGCACCTCGACACTGGTGCCCTTGGGATGGGCTGCAGGCTGCAGGTCCACTTCCATATCACGACCTTCCGAGACCGCTTTCCAGCCATTGGCGCAGCCCTCGGCACTGGACGTCAAAGCAAGGCGGGAGACCGAGGCGATACTGGCCAGAGCCTCGCCGCGAAAGCCCAGAGTGGCTACGGCTTCAAGGTCTTGCAGGTCATCAATCTTACTCGTGGCATGTCGACTTAGCGCCAGTGCTAGTTCAGCTTCGGCAATACCATGGCCATCATCGCGCACTTTAATCAGCTTAACGCCGCCCTGCTCTATATCTATATCAATGCGCTTGGCGCCGGCATCAAGGCTGTTTTCCACCAGCTCTTTCAGTACCGAAGCCGGCCGCTCCACCACCTCTCCTGCCGCAATCTGGTTGGCTAATTGCGGACTGAGGATCTTGATACTAGACATGAATGCTGACCTTTAATCTGACGTTAACGCGGCGGAATTTTAATCTTTTTGCCCACGCGAATCTTGCTCGATGACATTTTATTGTAGCTCTTAATCTTTCTCATCGAGACATTAAATCGTACGGCGATTTCCGACAATGTATCCCCTGGAGCAACCACATAGACCCGTTCCGAGTTATTACCATTTTTGGCCAGCAAGGTGCCAGCCGGAGGGTTGGCAGAGAAATACTGCTCAATGCCCTGAAAAATTGCTCTGGCCATCTTGTTTTGGTAACTACTGCTGCTCAGCTGCCGCGCCTCTTTAGGGTTTGAAATAAACCCGGTCTCCAGCAGCAGTGAGGGAATATCCGGTGACTTAAGCACCAGAAAACCCGCCTGCTCGACTTTCTTTTTGTGCAGTCGCGCCACAGTGCCCATATTTTTTAGCACAAAGGTACCGGCATCGAGACTGCTGCTCAGGGTCGCGGTCTGAGACAGGTCCAGAAGCACGCCGGCCAACAGCTCATCCTTGCCATCCAGACTTAGGGAGCTGGCGCCACCAATTAAATCGGCACGGTTTTCTTTGTCGGCAAGATAGCGAGCCGCTTCACTGGTCGCACCTTTATTAGACAGCGCGTAAACAGAGGCTCCATAGGCCGCGGGATCAGTAAAGGCATCCGCATGGATCGAAATAAAGAAGTCCGCCTGCTTATCCCGAGCAATCTGGGTGCGCTTGCGGTGGGCTAAATAATAATCGCCACTGCGCACAAGTTCGCCCTGAAAATTGGGGTTGCTGTCGAGCAGTGCTTTGATCTTTTTTGCCAACTGCAGCACCACGACTTTTTCGCGCACTTTTCGCGGCCCCAAAGCACCGGGATCTTCACCGCCATGACCAGCATCAATGGCAATAATAATCCTGCGATCCTTCTTTTCCACCACTTCGTCCAGGGTGCGGCTTATTACCCGTTTATTATCAAATAGGTCAATCACCAGGCGATCGCTGTACTGCTCATTGGCTGACAGGGTAAAGCTTTTGGGACTTACAGTACTGCCAAGGTCCAACACTACCCGCACATTGGTTTTATCGCGTACTGCGGCACGAATGCCATCAATCGGGGTATTGCGAAAATCGAGGCCTTCGAATGTTGTTTTGACCCTTGAATCAATAACATCAATAACCAGACGATTAGGATTTTGCAGAGAAAAAATATTGTGTTCAACAGTGCTACTAAGATCCAGCACCAGCCTGGTTTTATCTGGCGCTCGCCAAAGACGAACAGATTCAATATCCGCAGCCCATAACTGGATTGGCATTAGCCACAGCACAGCAATAGCTGCGCTCTTTAGCAGAGTCATACTGTGCTGCAAAAAGATCTTCAATCTCTACCCCAATTTAATTGATTGGCCAGCTGATTCACCAACTGTTCACCACAAGCAGAATACGCACTCAGAATAACACAGCGACCTTCACCTGACTGGCTGAGAGCAACTGCAATATCTGCCTCAGGCAAAAAGCCCTGTCCCTGCTCCGGCCATTCTATCAAGCATAACCTGGCATCGGTCAGATAATCAGTAAAGCCCATATATTCAAGCTCCTCCGCATCCGACAAGCGGTAAAGATCAAAATGATAAACCGCACCCAGAAGCAACTGGTAAGGTTCGACCAATGTATAAGTAGGACTCTTTACTGCGCCCTTATGACCCAGACCCTGCAAGATGCCCCGTGATAATGTCGTCTTTCCTGCCCCCAAGTCTCCCTGCAGGGTAATAATCAGGGACTGTTCAATAAGTTCAGCGATAGCGCCGCCAAAGCGCAGAGTGGCCGCCTCGTCTGCCAACTCGACCATCACCTTAGCCAGAGCGGAGGCAGTGATCATACATAGTCCCGATTGAGTAAATTGCCCAGCTGTGGCAGTAAGTCAGTGGCGGTCAGGCCGCGCAGGCCGCGCTCTTGCACAGCTAAATCAGCCGCACTGCCATGCAGGCAGCAACCCAATTCGGTGGCCGTTTGCAGATCACAACCCTGAGCAATTAAACCGCCAATCAGGCCGCTGAGAATATCTCCCATCCCGGCAGTTGCCATGGCAGGGTTACCGTAGGGGCAAACCTTAATTATTTCATTGGGGCCGGCAATCAATGTGCCAGGTCCCTTTAACAATACTATGGCCGCATATTTTTCCTGTAGCTGGCGCACTGCGGCAAAGCGATCCGCCTGGACCTCTGCCACTGAGATACCCAGCAGTCGCGCAGCCTCTCCCGCATGGGGCGTCAATACCCACTGACTGCCATCGGGGTTCGGTACCACTCTGCCCTCAGCGATAATATTTAAACCATCTGCGTCTACAACCATAGGCAGTCCAGCGGCCACGGCTTTTTGCAACAGCTGCTCGGACCATGGCGAGCGTCCCAGCCCAGGCCCGACCACCAATACAGTGGCTCGGCCTAGCAAGGGTTCCAACTCTTGGCCAGAGACCACAGGGCAGGCCATTATCTCAGGCTGACGAGTCAGCATAGGCGCAATATGCTCGGGACGAGTTGCCAAACTGGTCATACCGGCACCCACATGAAGGCTGGCTTCAGCGGCCATAATCCCAGCCCCGCCATAACCCCTATCGCCACCAATCACCATGGCATGGCCGCGCTGGGTCTTGTGGCCACCGATACTCAACTGAGGCAGAAAATCCATCAATTCAAAAAGATCTAACAGTTCAGCTGTTGCGGGCACCTGATCAAAAATCTGCTCTGGCACATCCAGAGAATGAAAAATTATTTCGCCACAGACCGCTGGCCCCTGACCACTGAAAAGACCCTGTTTGGCGCCGATAAAGGTCACCGTAACATCAGCCGCCACTGCCACCTCAGCAATATGGCCACTGTCGGGATTCAACCCGGAGGGAATATCCGCCGCCACCACGGGCAGGCCGGAATCATTGATCAGCTGAATGGCCTCGCCATATTGCTGTCGCAGCTGGCCATGGAAGCCAGTACCCAGCAGGCTGTCAATAATCACACCCTCGGCAATATCCATACTGCTATCAAAAGTGACAAAGCTAACATTGGCCTGTTGCGCAAACTGTTTCGCCTTGGCGGCATCGGAGCTTAGCTTGGCGGATAATTCAACAACCTGTACTGGAATATTTTTTTCCGCAGCCAGAGCCGCAGCAATATAACCATCGCCGGCATTGTTGCCAGAGCCACAGAATATGCTGAGTAAACTGGGTGAGCCAAAACTTTCCAGCAGTTCGTCAAGTAGCGCTCGGCCGGCACGCTTCATTAAAATAATGCCCGCAATACCCTGCTCTTCTATCGCAATTTGGTCTAGTTGTGCCACTGATTTGGCACTGAATAATGCATCTTGAATAAGATTGTGCGACATGAAGCAGATATCCCCGTAAAATTGGCGCAATTATATGTCAGAACCAAGACTAAAACATGCTGCACGACGACACTGAATCAGAAAAACTGCAGGACCTGGCCGACAAGATTAAGGCCTGGGGCGAATCTCTGGGTTTTCAGCAAGTGGCTATTGTCGAGCCCGACCTCAGCCAGGCATCTGTGCGCCTTAACAAATGGCTGGCAGATGGCTTTCAGGGCTCAATGCAATGGATGGGTGAGCATGGGGACAAGCGCTACAAAGTCGACAAACTGGTCGACCATACATTGCGCGTAATTTCCGTGCGTATGGATTATCTCGCCGATAACAATATGATCGCCGTGCTGAAAAATGACAATAAAGCTTATATCTCAAGGTATGCCCTGGGCAGGGACTATCACAAGCTGATTCGCAAGCGGCTGGCAAAACTGGTGGCTATGATTGAGCACGAACTGCCTCAGCTTGAGCTTTCTCAGCGGCCCTTTGTGGACAGCGCACCAGTCATGGAAAAACCTTTGGCAGAACAGGCAGGGTTGGGCTGGATTGGTAAAAACACCTTGCTGCTCAATGATGAAGCTGGCTCATGGTTTTTTCTTGGCGAGATTTATACCTCAGTACCATTGCCCACCGATAGCAGTGAGCAGAGTAATCGCTGCAATAACTGCCGCGCCTGCCTGAAAGTCTGCCCCACAGATGCCTTTCCGGAACCCTATGTCTTGGATGCCAGAAAATGTATTTCTTACCTTACCATTGAGAGCAAAGAGGCAATTCCGGAAGCACTGCGCCCCAAGATGGGCAACCGTGTATTCGGCTGCGATGACTGCCAGATAATCTGTCCCTGGAATCGCTTTGCCTCCCAGAGCAAGGAAGATGATTTCACCCCCAGACACAATCTTGATAATCCAGACCTAGTCACTTTATTTAACTGGGATCAGCAACAGTTTGAGGCCAATACCGAGGGCTCAGCAATCCGCCGCATTGGTCATGAACGCTGGCTGCGCAATCTTGCCGTGGGCCTAGGCAATGCCAGTGGCTCCCAGGCAATTCTCACTGAATTGGAAAAACGTGCCGACGATCCCTCGGCTCTGGTGCGAGAACATGTGCAATGGGCGATCGCCCAGCAGCGCGAAAAACTCGCATCTAATGCTGAATAAACACTTCTCGATAATAGGCCAGCTCGGCAATAGAGTCATACACATCGTCCATCGCCAGATGACTGCCTTTTTTGGCAAAACCATTTTCCAGGTCAGGCTTCCAGCGTCTTACCAGCTCTTTTAACGTGCTGACATCGAGATTACGATAATGGAAAAAGTTAGCCAGCTCTGGCATGTAACGCACCAAAAAACGCCGATCCTGACCAATGGAGTTGCCACACATAGGTGACTGGCCAGCAGGCACCCACTGACGCAAAAATTCAATAGTCGCAGCGCAGGCATCAGCCTCTGTCATGGTGCTATTGCGCACCCGCTCAGTTAACCCAGAGCCACCGTGCTGATTGGTATTCCAATCATCCATCTCGCTGAGCAATTGCTCTGACTGGTGCACCACCAGAGAGGGGCCTTCCGCCAAGACATTTAGATCGGCATCTGTCACCACTGTGGCTATCTCAATAATGCGTTCCCGCTCGGGATCCAGACCGGTCATTTCCAAATCGATCCAAATTAAATTTAGGGGGTCTTGAGCAGTCATAATGGCGCCTGTGGTTATATGCAAAATGTTCCTGAGAGCGTTTATGCTATATCCTTGAAGGCTATAACGCCAGATATGCAGACCAACCAGGGTAAAGTATTGAGCAATCGCAGACTCAGCAAGCGTCAAAAAGATCGCATCCAGGCTATTCAGGAGCGGCGACGCGAACGAGCCAACTTAAAGCAGACAGTCAATGATGAGGATCTGAAGAATCTTCAGGGTCTCGGACAGGAAACATTGGGTACTGTGATCACCAACTATGGCGCTCAGGTAGATATCGAAGGCACTGAAGCCCCCTTTGCCGGGCAGATTGTGCGCTGCCACAAGCGCGCCAATATGGAGACTCTAGTCACCGGCGACAAAGTTATCTGGCGCCATGCTGAACCCCATGGTGTGGTAGTGGCCTGCGAGCCGCGCCAGTCAGAGCTGATTCGCCCGGATATCTACGGCAAGCTGCGACCAGTGGCCGCCAATATTGACCGTATTGCGATTGTCTTTGCCGCCAAACCGATTCCTCACAGCAACCTTCTGGATCGCTATCTGGTGGCCGCCGAAGCTCAGGGCATTACTCCAATACTGGTGCTCAACAAAGCAGATATGCTCGACCATGAAGATTACCCAGAGGTAGACCAGCTGCTTATTGATTATCGCAGTATTGGCTATGAGGTGATTCAGGTGTCCGCCAAAACCGGACTGGGTGTCGATGAGTTACAAAATTATCTGGCGGAGCATATTTCTATTTTTGTCGGCCAGTCAGGTGTGGGTAAATCTTCATTACTCAATCAGCTGCTGCCGGAAGCTAATATGCAAATCGGGCCATTATCTGAAAACAAAGAGGAAGGCACCCACACCACCACGGCATCCAAACTGTTTCATCTGGTTGGCGGGGGCGAGATTATAGACTCCCCTGGTATTCGGGAATTTGCCCTCACTCATCTCAGCCAGAATAAGATTATTGATGGCTTTATTGATTTTCACCCCTATCTGGGCAACTGTAAGTTTCGCGATTGCCAGCACAATAAAGAAATAGGCTGCGCACTGCTGCAGGCAGTGGCTGATAAAAAAGTGCTTCAGGTAAGGCTCAACAACTATCGTCAGATTATTCTTAGCCAACAGGACAGGTAGGCTCGCCCGGGGGTTAAAAAATGCTAGACTCCCGCCCCAATAAGGAGCAGTCATGAGCAGTAATCACCTGATAGAACCCGCCGATCTGGAAGCCAGACTTACCGACAGCGATATCATTATTGTCGATCTGTGCAACCAGGCCCTTTACCAACAGAAACATGTGCCTGGCGCAGTGCATCTGTCCGGCAATCATCTGGTCGCAGGTACTCCACCGGTACCAGGTGCATGCCCCGACTTACAGCAGTTACAGCAGGTGATCAATTATCTGGGCATCAGTGCCGATCAACAGGTCGTACTCTATGATGATGAAGGTGGAGGCTGGGCTGGACGGATGGCCTGGACTATGGATTTGCTGGGACTGACCAATTGGTGCTATTTGAATGGCGGTATAGTCGCCTGGATTAAAGAAGGTTTTGCCACTGAGTCTGAGGCTAATCAGCCCAATAGCATCGAATCTACATTGACCTTTGCCCGACCTCAGACAAGGATCAGCAGCGACGAGATTATGCAGCAGCTGGAAACCCCAGAGTTTGCAGTGTGGGATGCCAGAAGCCCTGGAGAATATACTGGTGATATGGTTCGCGCAGCCCGCGGAGGTCATATTCCCGGTGCCATCAATTTGGAGTGGACGGAGTTGATGGACAGGCAAAAAAATCTTCGCATCCGCGATGATGCCCAGCAGATAATGGACAGTCTTGGTCTTACCCAAGACAAACAGATCGCCACTCATTGTCAGAGCCATCATCGCTCCAGCTTCACCTATATGGTGGCGCGCATACTGGGTTATAAGAATATCCGCGGCTATGACGGATCCTGGGCGGAATGGGGCAACCTTGAGCAGACTCCTGTGGAACTTGGCCTGAAACCGGCCTGAACTAATATAACTATCGAGTATTATCAACATGAACAATAGCGCCGAACTATTTGTCGCCCTGCAGCGAATACTGCCAAAGCATTTCCTGTCCCGACTTATTGCCAGAGCCGCAGAGTCAAAGCAGCCATGGTTAAAGAATATGCTGATCAGCCGCGCCATCAAGACCTTCAATATCAATATCCAAGAAGCGGCCTCTGATAACCTCGATGATTATAAAAACTTTAATGCCTTTTTTACCCGCGCCTTAAAGCCCGGAGTTAGGCCAATCGATACCAGCAAATCCAGCATTACCTCCCCTGCGGACGGGGCTATCAGTCAAGCCGGCCCTATCACCAAGAATAGGATCCTACAGGCCAAAGGTATCGACTATTCGGTGAGTCGTCTGTTAGGTGATTCCAGTCAGGCTGAGTTTTATCAGGATGGCAGTTTTGCCACTATTTACCTGTCTCCCAAAGACTACCATCGCGTGCATATGCCAGCGGCAGGAAAGCTGGTCAGCAGCAGATATATCCCCGGCGAACTATTCTCGGTCAATGATAAAACCGCTCAGGCTCTGCCGGGCTTGTTTGCCCGCAATGAGCGACTGGTCTGTGAATTTGAGTCCGCTGAATTGGGGCGCTTTAGCCTGGTTTTTGTCGGCGCCATGCTAGTGGCTGGTATTGAGACCCAATGGTCCGGCTTTGAGCACCCCGGGCCAGGCGCGGTGCGGGAAACTGACCATTCCGGCGACTCATTAACGTTTGCCAAAGGCGATGAAATTGGCCGCTTTAAATTTGGCTCCACGGTTATATTGTTATTTCCTCAGCAGAGCATCGATTGGGGTCAGAAGATTGAGCCCTATGCGGTGGTTCAAATGGGCGAAGAAATTGCTCAGATGAGCAGTAAATAGAACTGAGGCTTAGCGCCCCTCAAGGGAAATAAGCTAGCCTGCAAAGCGCTGCTTTAATGCGGAAAAAAATCCCTGACTGCGCGGACTATCAGTCTGCGCTGACAATGGCTGAGCATTAACAGCATTAAAGGGTCGCGCGATCAAGGTCTCCAGCAGGCTATATTCAAGGCCAAAACTATCCGGCTCTATATCACGAACAATTGCCAACTTGGTTACCTCAGCAGCGCGGCGCTTGCCAAATTTTTGTAGCCGCTCGCGGGCCTGCTGATTATTTTTTAAGTCGACAAATAAGCAGTTGCTCTGATCAACGCTGCCGTCCTGATCATCAAACACTGCCACTCTGGGAGCCAGACGCGCCTTTGGATTCTGCTCAACTACCATGCCGCAGTCACCGGTATTTAATTCAACAATAGTGCCAGCCGGATACAGACCAATAGATTGAATAAACTCTAGGACCAACTCTTCCGCAAAGCCTGTACCGCGCATCTGATACAGATGACTTGTGGCTTTTGATGGGGCCATCGTGGCGCCTGCCTCGCGCGGGTTACAAAGCATATCGAATTCGGAGGCTATGCCTGCAATACTGGCTAAAAATGGAATACGGTTGCCAGTACAGCCTTTGGGAAAGCCGCTGCCATCGAAGCGCTCGCAGTGAAACTTAATAATATTCAGCACCTGACGATTATCAAACCCGGCTTTGTGTAACAACTCTACGCTGTAGCTAACAAAGCTGCGATATTCCGCTTCCTGCTCAGCATTGCGCTTGCGACTGTGCAGCAGTGCCCGGTCAAGCTTGACCCGACCTATGTCCTTTAACAATGTCGCCAGGCACAGATCTTTTAATTGGCTTACTTCCAACCCAATATGGCGGCCAAACTGGGTGGCCCATAGAGATGAGCGCACCGAATGATCATGGCTATGGCTGTCTTTACTGCGCAGGCGCAACAACCAGGTAAAGGCATCCGGGCAGCGAATGACACTATCGACCATCTCATTGACCGAGTCCTGCAGCTGAGTCTGATTAAATGCCCCTTCGCGTAGCATTGTTCTAGTTGCCAGAGTCAGGCAGCCCAAAATATTATTCATGGCTTTGCGAGCAGTGGGAATTTCTTTGGCTAGTTCGACTGTTTTTTTGTAGGTGCTTGTATTAATCACCAGACTTTTGTGCTGAACCGAAGAGCGTGATTGTATTGAGGCTCTGTGCTTGACTGGAGAGTGACGGGTTGTGGACTTCTGTCCCAGAATGACGCCTTTGACTGCGGCCCCGGAAGATGCCTCGACATCCACTGGTGCCAGACCTTTATCTATATCGATATAGACATAGTCGCAATAGGCTTTGACTCTGGAGACGTCGGCACCGTTCTTGATTTCAAAGCCCTGAATAGGGAAAGGAGTTTCAGCCCAGGGCTTATCGAGGGCAGAGACAAACATCCCGACCTCGAGCTCATGGACAAACACCTTTAATTGTTTCAGAGACATACCGCACCATCTAATCCATTAGATATTCACACTATTGAGCCCTGAGACTCCGTAGCAGACAGACTAGAAGAGAATGTAAAGACTTCTGTTTTCTAAACTGTGCGCCAGCTAATAGTTCAGGTAAATATAGACCACGAATTAGAAGGGCTGAGGCTTAGTTTGCAGAAAATTTGTGAACCGCTTCAATAAAGGCTTTTGCATGCTCTGGATCTATGTCCGGAGTAATGCCATGACCCAGATTAAAGATATGACCAGCACCGCCGCCAAAGGAATTCAAAATGCTCTGCACTTCCCGCTCGATGGTGGCCGGGTCAGCGCGCAGAACTGCAGGATCCATATTGCCCTGCAGTGCAACCCTGTCGCCCACCCGGGCTTTGGCTGCGCCAATATCCACTGTCCAATCCAGACCCAGCGCATGACAACCAGTATCCGCCATGGCTTCCAGCCAATGGCCACCGCCTTTGGTAAACAGGATAACCGGCACATCGCGGCCATCGGCATGCTTGATTAAACCGGCAACAATTTTTTGCATGTAGGCCAGGGAAAATTCCTGATAGGCGGCATGGCTCAGCGCGCCACCCCAGGTATCAAATATCTGTACCACCTGGGCACCGGCAACAATCTGGGCATTGAGATAGTCAATCACCGACAGAGCCAGCTTGTCCAGCAGCTGATGCATCAACTCTGGCTGGGTGTAGAGCATGGTTTTAGCGCGGACAAAATCTCTGCTACTCTGCCCTTCGATCATATAGGTAGCCAATGTCCATGGGCTGCCTGAAAAACCAATCAATGGTACGCGACCGTGCAACTCGCGACGAATCATGGTCACTGCGTCAGTCACATAGGAGAGATCTGAGGCTGTGTTTATCACCTGGAGCTGTTCAATATCCGCTTCAGTGCGCACTGGCTTGCGGAATTTAGGTCCTTCGCCTTCTTCAAAATAAAGGCCTAGCCCCATGGCGTCGGGGATAGTGAGAATATCGGAAAATAGAATCGCTGCATCCAACTCATAACGCTCGAGAGGCTGCAATGTTACTTCGCAAGCAAGTTCAGTATTTTTGCACAGGCTCATAAAGTCACCTGCCTGTGCTCTGGTGGCACGATACTCGGGCAGGTAGCGTCCAGCTTGACGCATCATCCACACCGGCGTGCGATCAACTGGTTGACGCATCAGCGCTTTTAGAAAACGATCATTTTTTAATTCAGACATTAAATATCCAGATAATCTAATATACCTTCGGCGGCCTGACGGCCCTCAAATACAGCAGTCACAACTAGGTCGGACCCGCGCACCATATCACCACCGGCAAAGATTTTCGGATTGGTGGTCTGGAACGGGAAGGTCTGCTCTTCAGCAGCCAGCACAGCACCCCAGTCTGCAGTCTCAACCTTGATACCGGTCAGCCATTCTGGCGGGCTGGGTTTAAAACCAAAGGCAACCAGAACCGCATCTGCTGGCAGCACTTCTTCACTGCCAGCAATAACTTCTGGGCGGCGACGGCCATTCTCATCTGCCTCACCCAGTTTGGTTGACACCACTTTGACGCCTTCAACATTGCCGCTGGCATCTGCCAAAAGCTCAACTGGTTGCATATTAAATTTGAATACTACGCCCTCTTCCCGCGCATTTTTTACTTCACGACGCGAGCCGGGCATATTTTCTTCATCGCGACGATAGGCGCAGGTCACGCTCTCAGCGCCCTGACGGATAGAGGTGCGATTGCAGTCCATGGCTGTATCACCGCCGCCAAGTACGACCACGCGTTTGCCTTTGACACTGATGAAGTCATCGGCGGATTTTTCAAAACCCATATTCCGGTTAACATTGGAGACTAGGAATTTCAACGCTTCATCCACACCGGGAAGCTCTTCTCCGGGGAATCCGCCTTTCATGGTGGTATAGGTACCCATGCCAAGAAACACTGCATCATATTCTTCGAGCAGCTGATCAATCATAATATCTTTGCCGATCTCGGTATTGAGACGGAATTCAACACCCATACCCTCGAGCACATCACGCCTGGTGCGAATCACTTCTTTTTCCAGCTTAAATTCAGGAATACCAAAGGTCAGCAGGCCGCCAATTTCCGGGTAGCGATCAAAGACTACAGCCTTGACGCCATTGCGCACCAGAATATCCGCACAGCCAATACCAGCAGGACCGGCACCAATCACAGCAACTTTTTTATCCGTCCATACCACCTTGGACATATCCGGACGCCAGCCCATGGCCAGAGCTGTATCGGTAATATATTTCTCTACTGAGCCGATGGTCACTGCACCAAAGCCGTCATTGAGGGTACAGGCCCCTTCACAGAGTCGATCTTGGGGGCAGACTCGACCACAGACTTCCGGCAGCGAGTTAGTCTGGTGACTCAACTCAGCCGCTTCAATCAGATTGCCTTCCGCAACCAACTGCAACCAGTTGGGAATATAGTTATGCACTGGGCATTTCCATTCACAATAAGGGTTGCCACAGGACAGGCAGCGATGAGACTGGCTGGCCGCTATTTGCTTGTCGAACGGATCATAGATTTCAACAAATTCTCCGACACGGCGCTGCATGTCACGCTTGGGCGGATCTACACGCCCGACATCGAGAAACTGAAATTCATTGTTTGGTATTGCCATATTCTTAATCTCTATTGCTGTTAGCGTTACTGCGGGTTTGCATGTGCCTGAGCCAAGAGGCTACTCAGGCTGGCTGCTTTCGGCTTAACCAGCCAAAACCGCGACGCGTAATCGGAGAAATTATCAATCAATTCATGAGCCCAGGCACTGCCAGTCTCATTGGCGTGATTTTGAATCATGCTTTTGAGGAACACCCGATGTGACTCGGCAGATTCAGAGGTCACACGCTGGATATCCACCAGTTCCATGTTGTAGCGGTCAACAAACTCACGCTCCATATCCAACACATAGGCAAAACCACCTGTCATGCCGGCACCAAAGTTATAGCCAGTAGCACCAAGAACAGTCACGATGCCGCCAGTCATATATTCGCAGCAGTGATCACCTGCACCCTCAACCACGGCCACTGTACCTGAGTTGCGCACAGCAAAACGTTCACCAACCTTGCCCGCAGCGAAGAGTCGTCCGCCGGTGGCTCCATAGAGGCAGGTATTACCCATAATTGGGGTTTCATTGGACTTGAACTTGCTAGTTGCTGGTGGGCTAAGTACCAGCTTACCGCCAGCCATTCCTTTGCCTACATAATCATTGGCATCACCCTCGAGATAAATCTCAAGACCACCAGCATTCCAAACACCTAGAGACTGTCCAGCTACACCTTCTAGATTTAGACGGATAGGCGTCTCTGCCATACCGGTATTGCCGTAACGCTTGGCAATCTCTCCGGACAGGCGCGCGCCGATAGAACGGTCGCAGTTGCCCACCGTATAATCGAAAGTTGCGCCAGTCTGATTTTCAATAGCGGATAATGAATCTGCCACCATTCGCTCAGCTAATAAACCTTTATCAAAAGGTTCATTCTTGGGTTCCTGACAGTACTGAGGCTTATCTTTAATTTCCGGCCGATCTTCAATCAGGGGGCTCAAATCCAGATGCTGTTGCTTGCTGGTGGTGCCTGGAAGTTCTTCCAGTAAATCCACACGACCAATTAACTCCTGCAGTGAACTGACACCCAGCACAGCCATCCACTCGCGGGTTTCCATAGCCACAAACTTAAAGAAGTTGGTCGCCATTGCCACGGTACCGCGATAATGATCGTTGCGCAGCCGTCCATCCTGAGTCGCTACGCCAGTAGCACAATTATTTAAGTGGCAGATACGCAGATATTTACAACCCAGCGCAACCATAGGGCCGGTACCAAAACCAAAGCTCTCGGCACCCAGAATTGCGGCTTTAACCACATCCAGACCAGTCTTTAGGCCTCCGTCAGTCTGTACACGGACCTTGTCACGCAAATCATTGGCACGCAATGTCTGGTGAGTTTCAGTCAGACCCAACTCCCAGGGCGAGCCGGCATAGCGGATAGAACTGATCGGGCTAGCCGCAGTACCTCCGTCATAGCCAGAGATTGTGATCAGATCAGCATAGGCCTTAGCCACGCCAGCGGCGATGGTTCCGACACCGGGGCGGGACACCAGCTTGACCGATACCAGAGCGCTGGGGTTGACCTGTTTAAGGTCAAAAATCAGCTGCGCCAGATCTTCAATCGAGTAGATATCATGATGTGGTGGCGGTGAAATCAAGGTAACGCCAGGCACTGAATAGCGCAGTCGCGCGATCAGGTCATTGACCTTGCCTCCGGGCAACTGCCCGCCTTCACCTGGCTTGGCACCCTGTGCCACTTTAATCTGAATCACTTCAGCATTGGACAGATAGGCCGGTGTCACACCAAAGCGACCCGAGGCTACCTGCTTGATTTTTGATGATTTGATGGTGCCGTAGCGAGCGGGATCTTCACCGCCCTCACCAGAATTTGATCGACCGCCCAGACCATTCATAGCCTCAGCCAGTGACTCATGGGCCTCTGGAGACAGTGCACCCAGTGACATACCAGCAGAGTCAAAGCGCCGAACAATCTCTTCCATTGGCTCAACAGCTGCCAGATCAATTGGCTTTGCCTTGCCACTAATTGCCAGCAGATCCCGCAGAGTAGCCGCTGGTCTGGTATTGACCAGTTTGGCGTAGTCTAGCCAGGCCTTATAATCGTTATTCTGCACCGCTTTGTGCATGGTCTGCACAACATCCGGGTTGTAGGCGTGATATTCCTGACCATGGACATATTTCAGCAGGCCACCCGGACTGATTGGCTTGCGCAGTTTCCATGCGGTTTTGGCTAATTCAGCCTGATCCTGTTCAAAGTCAGCAAAGGTCGCCCCCTGCAATCGACTGGTCAAACCAGGGAAACAAAGATCAATAATATCCGAGTGCAGACCAATAGCTTCAAATAACAGCGCGCCGCGATAAGAGGCGACTGTGGAGATACCCATCTTTGACAGAATCTTCAACAGGCCTTTATTGATGCCTTTGCGGTACTGCTTAAACGCAGTATCCACATCTACCAACAGTTCACCACTGCCGATCAGGTCACAGAGCACATGGTAGCTCAGATAGGGATAGACCAGAGAGGCGCCACAGCCTATAAGGGTAGCGACCTGATGGGAATCCCGAGCATAACCTGTACTGGCAACAATATTGGTATCGCAGCGCAGTCCCTTTTCAATTAGATGGTTGTGCACAGCCCCCACGGCTAACAAAGAGTGAATGGGCTGAGTACCCTCATTGATATCGTGATCGGAAAGAATACAGATCACAGTGCCATTGCGCACGGCAGCCTCTACCTCACAACAGATTCGTACAATTGCCTGCTGCAGATTCTCCTGTTGAGGATCGTAGTTAAGCTTAAACTTGTTAACCGGAAACTCATCAAAATCATTATTTTTTAACGCGTAGTATTTGCGCGGTGACAACACCGGACTGGACAGACCAATGCGCTGACCCAGCTTGGGTTTCTCCTCAAAAATGCTGCTCTCACGGCCCAGTTCCACCCCCAGAGACATAACAACCGCCTCGCGCAGCGGGTCGATTGGTGGGTTAGTAACCTGAGCAAATTGCTGGCGGAAAAAATCAAATAAATTGCGCTGCTTGGTCGACAACACCGCCATTGGCGTATCGTCACCCATAGAACCCACAGCTTCCTGACCACCTTCAGCGAGGGGGCGCAATACCTGATCGCGCTCTTCGAAGGAAACCTGGAACATCTTCATGTAGGTTTTTATTTGCTCACGACTCAATGTGCCTTCCAGCTCAATGCTGTCCATATCAAAACTGGACTCAATCGCGAAGCGGCCTTCTTTAAGCCATTTTTTGTAAGGGTTGCGCGCGGCCAGCTGATCTTCGATCTCATCGCGGAACAGAATACGCCCCTCTTGAGTGTCGATCGACAGAATATCGCCAGGTCCTAGTCGACCTTTGGCGACAACATTTTCTGGCTCATAATCATAGACGCCTACTTCTGAGGCAACAGTGATTACATCATCATCGGTCATCACCCAGCGTGAGGGGCGCAGACCATTTCTATCCAGCGTACAAACTGCGTAGCGACCGTCGGTAATAACCAAGCCAGCCGGCCCATCCCAGGGCTCCTGATGCATAGACACATAGTCGTAAAGAGCGCGGTGGTCAGGGTTGCGATCTTCAACATTTTGCCAGGCTGGTGGAACCAGAGTACGCACTGCCAGATGCAGATCCATACCCCCAGTGACCAGCATTTCAAGCATATTATCCAGGCTTGAGGAGTCAGAACCAGTGCGATTGACCAGTGGTGCTGCCTCAAGTAGATCTGGCAGCAGCTCTGTTTTATATTTCGGTGTACGAGCTACAGACCAGTTTCTGTTACCCATAATGGTATTGATTTCACCATTGTGCGCCAGCATGCGGAATGGCTGCGCCAACGGCCATCTGGGCATAGTATTGGTCGAGAACCGCTGGTGGAACACACAGATTGCAGTTTCTAGTCGCTCATCGGCCAGATCAAGATAAAACCCCGGCAGATCCACCGGCATCATCAGCCCTTTGTAGCTGAGGATATTGGTGCCCAAACTGGCGATATGAAAGCTCTCATCCCCTTCGAGACGTTTTTCAGCTTTGCGTCGGCCCATGTACAGGCGCGCAGTAAACTTCTGTTCGCCACTGATTTCACCAGGCGCAATAAATACCTGCTCAAAGGCAGGCAGTGACTCCAATGCAATAGGCCCGAGGCAGCTATTGTCTGTTGGCACCAGGCGCCAGCCCAGAACAACTAGTCCCTGAGCAGTTAATTCCTGATTGAGAATAGACTTGGCCTGGTCCCGCTGAGCTTGGTCACTGCTAAGCATCACCGCACCCACAGCATAGGACTCAGGTAATTCCACCTGCAGACTTTCTTTTACTACAGTGCGCAGGAAAGAATCGGGCTTCTGCATCAGCAGGCCACAGCCATCACCGGTTTTACCATCTGCAGCTACACCGCCGCGATGGGTCATGCAGGTAAGTGCCTGAATAGCATTCTGCAATAATTTGTGGCTTGTCTGACCCTTTACCTGAGCAATAAGGCCAAAACCACAGTTATCTTTAAAATCGTCAAGCCGACATAAGCTTTGAGTCATAGTAGAACTCTAAAAAATAGTTTTGATGGATAGTCGAACGCACATTCTGTGCTAATGGACAAAAGCGCGCCATTTTACACATTTAGCGCATGTTGGACAATCAGTTCCATGCGCTACAGCTATTGTACGGCGTAGCCTAGAGGACTAGTTCTGTCTTTAAACACTGATTTATTGTCGATGGGGCTAAGCGGAGCAGGCATCAGTGAGAACCTGCTGCAGCAGATTCATGTCAAAGTCGGCACCGACAAACCCATGACCTATGCCTTTTAACAACACCAGTCGCAATTGGCCGTCGAGAACCTTCTTATCACGAACCATCAGCTGTAAGAAATCTTCACTGGTCATATCCGCTGGAGGCCGCGCTGGCAAGCCACAGGCCTCTATCAACGCCTCTGTCCGCTGTAGCTCCTCAGCACTCATATCACCGGCCGCAACAGAGAGTTGCGCCGCCATAACCATGCCCGCAGCCACTGCCTCACCATGCAACCAACCAGTGTAGCCCTGAAATGTTTCAATACTGTGACCGAAAGTATGGCCCAGGTTAAGAATTGCCCGCACCCCCTGCTCAGTCTCATCGGCACTGACAACCTCTGCTTTATTGATACAGGAGCGTTCAATAGCATAGGCTAGGGCGACACTGTCCCTCTGCAACAGAGCACTGAGGTTATCTTCCAGCCAGCAGAAAAATTCAGCATCAGTAATTAAGCCATACTTTATAACCTCTGCCATACCGGCGCAGAACTCACGATCTGGAAGAGTTGTCAGGCTATTGGTATCAATAATCACCGCCTGAGGCTGATAAAAAGCGCCAATCATATTTTTGCCGAGACTATGGTTGACCGCTGTCTTGCCGCCCACCGAGGAATCAACCTGCGCCAGCAATGTGGTCGGCACCTGAATAAATGGCACGCCACGCTGATAAGAGGCCGCAGCAAATCCTGTCATATCGCCAACAACACCGCCTCCCAGAGCAATCAACGTAGTCTTGCGGTCATGGTGACTGAGCAGCAACTGGCTGTAGATATGATTGAGATTATCGAGATTCTTGTACTGTTCGCCATCTTCAAGGATCACTGTATCGACCTGCTTGTCCTGCAACTGATCTTTGAGGGCCTGCAGATAGATTGGCGCAATAGTAGTGTTGGTGACAATAAGGGCCTTCTTGCCCTGCACATATTGCGCAATATTAGCCGCAGCAAGCTGCCCCGCACCTATGTGGATTGGGTAGCTTCTAGCGCCCAAATCAACGGTAACGGATGTAACTGGGGTTGGCGTGGATGCTGTGCTGCTCATGGGACAATAACTCAACTGTGGTCTAGAACTGTATTATGCTTAGACCCAGCGAATTATCAAAGCCCTGCGAGAGCCTCTGCGAGGTTTTTTGTTATCTTGCTGGGGGCAATCGAGCCCGAAGGGAATACTAGATCGGCAACCTCTAGATAAAGCGGGTCGCGTAACTCCACCAGTTTATCAATCACTCCTTTGCGATCATCGACCTGTAACAGAGGTCGGCTTTTGTCTTTGCGGGTTCTTTCGTAGAGCTGTTCTTTAGTGGCAGACAGATAGATTACCTGGCCATTTTCTTTTAATGTGGCGCGATTTTCTGCATTGAGGATAATGCCGCCTCCCGTGGCAATGACTGAAGAGCTATCATTGGCCACAACCTCTAGCAAAACCTTGCTTTCACGAGCGCGAAACCCTGCCTCCCCTTCCATATCAAATATCCACTGAATATCCGCACCGGTGCGGGCTTCAATCTCATTATCGATATCAAAAAAGGGACGATTGAGAAAGCTGGCTAGCTGCCGCCCAATAGTCGATTTACCGGCCCCCATGGGGCCGACTAGGAAAATATGTTGTTCGCTCATCTGTCCAGAAGGTTATCGTCAATTATTTTTGGAGTTATGAAGATGAGTATTTCACGTTTTTCAATATTTCGCAGGTCATTTCTGAAAAGCTTACCTAAAAAAGGGATATCCCCAAGCATCGGCACCTTCTCTGTTCCTTTAACTTCCTCTGTCTGAAAAATACCACCTAGTACCAATGTCTGTCCATCACCGACCAGGGCCTGGGTTTCAATCTGAGTAATATCAATAGAGGGCTCTCCAGTCGGGGTGAAAGCGCCCACAGAATCCTGAGAGACCAGCAGGTCCATAATAATGCGATTATCCGGGGTAATCTGCGGCGTCACTTCCAGCTGCAGCACTGCTTCTTTAAATTCAATACTGGTCGCACCACTGGAGGTTGCCTTCTGATAAGCGATCTCGGTACCAGACTTAATGACTGCCTGCTGCTTATCGCCTGTCAGCACCTTTGGCTGGGACACAATTTCACCATAGCCATCTGACTCAAGGGCACTGAGTTCAAGATCAATCAAAAAGTTATCGGTCAGATAACCCAGACTAAAAGCGCCGGTAGGATTAGCGACACCAAGGTCCACAGCCAGGCTATCACCTAAGCCAAAATCGTAATTCTGCGTGACTGTAACAATATCATCTAGCGTAAATGGCAGCCCATCCGGGCCATCATCAACCTCTACCTCATCAGCCTGATAGGTAAATGACTCCACCACCCCAGCACCGGGGGCAAGCCCAGATCTACGGCCAGAAAAACCCAAACTGCGATCGCCATTGGCACTTGAAAACTGACCTCCAGATAGCTTGTCGAGTCCGGCCAGACCCCAGGTCACGCCCAGCTCTTTCTTAAAATCAGTATTGGCAATCACAATCCGCGCCTCAATCAACACCTGTTTGATTGGCACATCAATTTCACTGATCAGGCGTTTAAATTCATCAATCTTGTCTTCAGTATCAGTCAGAATAATCGTGTTGGTCCGCTCATCGACAATAGCGCTGCCCCGCTGAGACAGAATGCTAGTAGTGGCATTGCCCTCAGTGGCACCCCCGGACTGGCCAGACTGGGAGTCGTCGGCGGTAAACAGTTCAAATATCTCTGCCGCATCTGCATATTTAATCCGCACAAAAGCGGTTTCCAATGGCGCCAGTTCCTGCAGCTGCTTATTGGCTTCTACCTGCAAACGCTCCTGCTCGGCAATCTCCGCCGCTGGGGCAACCATCAACACATTGCCCTCTTGTCGCTTATCCAGCCCCTTAGCTTTAAGCACAATTTCCAGCGCCTGATCCCAGGGCACCTTATCGAGTCGCAGGGTAATACTGCCGGTTACGGTGTCACTGGCCACCAGATTGAGTGAGGTAAAGTCAGCAATCAGCTGTAGTACGGAGCGCACTTCAATATCCTGAAAGTTGAGTGACAACCGATCACCGGTAAAGTCGAATTTTTTGTTTTTCAGTTCCACCTCGGCCGCGGTCAATGGCTTGATGCTGACCATATACTGCTTATCTGCCTGATAGGCCAGATAATCATACTGACCCTCCGCCTCAATAGTCACTACGGTGGTAGAACCCTGCTGCACCGTATCAATAGCTGTTACTGGTGTAGCAAAATCAACCACATCCAGCCGTCTATCCAGATGATCTGGCAGTTCTGTCTGATAAAACTCCAAACGAATTTTGCTGCCGGTTTTATTGATATCAATATTCACTGCCGGATCGCTGAGATCAAGCTTGATCAGGCCAGCTCCCGTAGCATCACGCCGAAAATCAACGCCAGTTAACGCTGCACTCAAATCAGCAAAATCGGTGCGCGTCTCATCGCCTCCCTCAGTATAGGTTGAAGCTATGGGCATAGCGCTGGTCTGGGCGGTTTTAGCCGCGCCCACTTTGACTAGTAAACGATCACCCTCAATGCGAGTGACAAAGGGTGCCGATTCATTGAGATTAACAATTAATCTGGTTCGGCTACCATCAGATACCACTACTGCATCCCGGGCATTTTCAAATGACAGGGGGTATTTTTTCTTCGCTAACTGACTTTGTACGCCGGCAAAATCCAATACCAGTCGGGCTGGCTCAGCAATTTCATAGCTCTTGGGCTGCGTTGGCAGTTGCGAGAACTGCAGGCTGATCTCAAACTGATCGCTGGATAGCGAGGTGAAATCTATATCGGTCACCCTGTTATCTGCAGCTGCTGCAGACCAGGAAAAACCATAGAGAACCAGCACTAAAAAACAGTATTTAACTCGACTAATCATTTTATCTTCCCTAATGAGTTGATCACTCTTCGTTCATGGCCAATGTTCTGGGCCGGTTAATCCATCCACCACTACCGTCGGGAACCGTTTCCAAAACTTCCAGTTCGAGACTATCAATCTGGGTAATTCTGCCAAAGTTCCGGCCCAGATAATTACCATGGGTCACCCTGTGTATTCTGCCCTCTCCATCGTTTATCAATACCCATATCTGCTGATCGCGACTGAGAGTCCCAACCATCGACAAAGCACTGTAATTAAACAGTTCTAAAGGTTCACGCTGCCTGACCTGATCTGGCTCTGCTACGGCGGCACCGGATAGTCGGCCATGACCGGTATCGAGCAATGGCGCCTCAAAAGGGCTGCGCATGGCCAGCGCTGAGTAATTAAATCGCTCTGCTGGAGGATAGGTCGGCAGGGGCTCAATACTGCCCTGAGGGGCCGCCCGGGACTTAGCCATCATGGCATCGAGATCATCAAATTGGCTTTCTGAAGAGCAGCCACAGATCATCGCAGCAGCACAGATAACCAGCAGTTTTGTAAGTGCAGCTGCCATCAATGAGTCTCCTCTTTATATCTATAGGTCTTGGCCTCAATCACCATATTGAGCAGCGAGCCATTGCCCGCCTCTATGGCATAGTCATGCAGAGTGACGATTCTTGAGAGCGCGGCAACGCCGCTGACAAATGAGCCAAAATCATGATAGTCACCAGCGACATCAATCCTGATCGGCAATTCAATATAGAACTCAGAAACGTTTTCCGGCTGCAGGGAGATCGCTTTCATACTCAAACCGCTGGCATGGGCTACCTCAGTGATATCTTCCAGCAGACCTGGTACCTCGGTTTCCTTGGGTAGCTGCTGGAGCAGAGCACCAAAGGTTTCATCCAACTCCACCATCTGCTGGCGGTAGGCCTGCAAATTAGCTGCCTGAAAAGCCTTGCTCTCGTACTGCTGCAGCAAACTCGCCTCTTTGGTACTGGCCGTCTGGTACTGATGACGCAACTCTTTAACCTTAACTAGGTAGCCAGTGAGCAAGACAAGAATACATACCAGCACCAGCAACACGGTCTTTACCGATGCCGGCCATACACCAATCTGCTGTATATCCAGATCGGCAAAATCAATATCCTTAAGTTCCTTTACGCTGTCTTGAAATGACATATCATCCCTGCCTATTGTTTAAAAACCTCAGATGGGCTAGATTTCGTCCGTTGCCGGCGTCTCAATAGCTATCTGTAAATCAAATACACTGCCCTGATCACCCAGCTCATCATTTTGTTCCACCTTGGCCAGGTTGGGGTTCTGATATTTGCCGGATTTATCCAGATTCCTCATCAACGATGAGATGCGGTTGTTAGATTCAGCGAATCCGGACATTTTTATCTGGCCAGCCACTCGATCCAATTCCGACAAATAAATACCGTCTGGAATGGCGCGCACCAACTCATCAAATATCTTAACAATCTCCGACCTGGTACCCTGCAGATCTTGAATCACCTTCATGCGCAGAATCATTTCTTGTTTTTTGTTTCTAAGTTCGCTGATCTCAGCAACTTTTTTATCCATCTCGGCAATGCTGCTTTGCAGATAGGCATTGCGCTGGTTTTGCTCTTCCACTGCAGAGCCAGCCAGACTAATCCACAGGGAAATCAGTATTATTGACGTCAGTGCGACCAGCCCCAGCTTGCCCAGATAATCTCTTTTTAGTTGCTCTCGTGATTCCTCGCGCCAAGGCAAAAGATTGATTTGCGACATTATTGAAAACTCCTCAACGCCAGCCCCACCGCCAGCATCATTGCCGGTCCGTCATTGGCCAGCGCAGAGCGATTGATGCTGCTATTGATCTGCATATTGGCCAGTAGATTGGCTACCTCAGTGGGCACAGACAGAGAGGCCTCGACATCCGCAACCAGCCCTTCGATGGCAGAGACACCACCGGCCAGGAACAGCTGATCGATATAATTGTAATGACTGGAGGAATAAAAGAACTGTAGAGATCTGCTTATATGTTGGACTAAAGATTCTTTAAATGGAGCCAGCACCTCTGACTCATAATCCTCTGGCAACCCGCCTTTGCGTTTGGCCTCACCGGCCTCTTCCCAAGATAGTCCATAGCGCCGCTGAATTTCTTCGGTAAGCTGTTTACCGCCAAACAATTGCTCTCGGGAATAGATAGTCTTGCCATCCATCAACACTGTAAAAGTAAACATGGTGGCACCAATATCAGCGATTGCTATCACCTGATCACTGCCCTGATCCAGCCGATCCTCCATCAGGGCATAGGCGCGTTCAATGGCAAAGCCTTCGACATCCACCACCTTGGGGTTGAGCCCTGCGCTTTCCAGCGCCTGGCGTCTATGCTCTACGTTCTCCTGCCGGCAGGCGGCAAGAAGAACCCTGACCAGATCCTGATTACTCTCCACCGGGCCAATAACATCAAAATCAAAGGCCACTTCTTCCATCGGATAGGGAATATATTGATCTGCCTCGACCTCAATCTGCATTTCCAACTGCAAATCTGTGAGTCCGGCGGGCAATTCAATCTCTTTAGTAATCACAGAGGAGCCAGAAACGGCCACTGCGGTGTCAGTCAGTTTGGTGCCAGATTGGTTAACCAGCCGCTCTACTGTCCTGGCCAGAGCCTCTACATCGGCAATATTTTTCTCGACCACTGTGTTCTCAGGCAGCGGCATCACTCTGTAGGCCTCGACTTTATAGCCGTCGGCAGACTGACTCAGCTCGATTAATTTGACTGCAGAAGACGAGATATCCAGCCCCAACATGGGTTGTGCCGGTTTTGTTAAGAAATCTAAAAGTCCCATTACTTAGTTATCATCCTTTATTTTTGCGGCCAACCGTGGCGAGAAGCGACATTAACAATGTTTCAACAGTCTGCAAATGATGCACTTCACATTCTCTACACCTTATAATAGACGCTGATTATTACGGTGCCTGAAAAATGCGGTCCACAAGTAAACGTAAATTACTAAAATCTCTGGCAATTCTCTCTGTGCTGGGTGCCGGGGGATTCCTTGTCGTGGCCTCCTGCCTCTATCTGTACCTTAGCCCAAAACTGCCATCAGTCGAGGAACTAAAGGAGATCGAGTTACAAATTCCACTGCGAATTCATTCACAAGATTTGAAAGTTATTGCTGAGTTTGGTGAAAAGAAGCGTTCGCCCGTGCGTTTTGATGAAATACCTCAACCGATGATCGACGCATTTCTTGCTGCAGAGGACGACAGCTTTTTTGAACATCGAGGCATCGTGATTTCTGGTCTGGCGCGCGCGGCCATGGAGTTGGTTACCACAGGTTCCATTCGCAGTGGCGGCAGCACCATCACTATGCAGGTGGCACGAAATTTTTTCCTCAGCAAACGTCAAGAATTTACCCGTAAATTTAATGAGATACTGCTGTCCTTTAGAATTGAGGAAGAACTCAGCAAACAGGAGATCCTGTCTCTTTATACCAATAAGATTTATTTCGGCAAAAGAGCTTACGGCGTAGGTGCTGCAGCTCAGGTTTACTATGGCAAAACTCTGGATCAGTTAACCTTGGCTGAGATTGCCACCATCGCCGGGCTACCCAAGGCGCCATCAAGATACAATCCCCTTGCCAATGCGGAGCGGTCTCTGGAACGCCGCAATTGGATACTAGGGCGCATGTTAGGGCTGGGTAATATTGATCAGGACCAGTACAACCAAGCCATTGCCGAGATTGACAATGCCAGCTACCACGGCTCTATTTCCGAATTAGATGCCGCCTATGCAGCAGAGATGGTGCGTCAGGAAGTGGTAGAGAAGTTCGGCCTCAGAGCCTACACCGAAGGCTACACTGCAATTACTACATTGGACTCCAAGCTACAGAGCGCCGGTGTCAAAGCACTGCAGGCGGGCATTATGGCCTATGACCAGCGCCATGGTTACAGGGGCACTGAACAAGCCGCAGTAGCAGAAGAAGAATGGGAGCAGACCTTGCGCGGCGCCACAATATATGGCGGTCTGGAACCTGCCATTGTGACCGACGTTGCCGATGATCATCTGCTGCTGCTCACCAGAGATGGCCTATCAGTGCCTTTAAACTGGGCCGACGGCCTGGAAAATCTGCGACTGTATAAAACCGTCAATGCCCGCACCGCACCTATAGCTTCTGCTGCAGAGCTGTTTTCCCGGGGTGATCTGATTCGTATCCAGCGTCATGCCGATACCAGTATCAGCCTTGCACAGCTGCCACTGGCACAGGCTGCAATGGTGGCTCTGGCACCAGAAAATGGTGGCATAAAGGCTATTGTAGGCGGGTTTGATTATCGCCAGAGCCGCTTTAATCGAATTACTCAGGCAACTCGTCAGCCCGGGTCGAACTTTAAGCCCTTCATCTATGCCACCGCGCTTAAAAATGGCTTTACCACTGCATCCATTATTAATGATGCTCCAGTCGTCTTTGATGACAATAAACTGGAAGAGACCTGGCGCCCGGAAAATGATGGCGGTAAATTCTATGGTCCCACACGATTGCGTGAAGCTCTGTACAGATCGCGCAACCTAGTGTCCATTCGCCTGCTGCGTCGCATGGGTATCGACCGAACATTAGAAAGCCTGCAGTCCTTTGGTTTCGACACCAGTGAAATGCCTCTGGATCTCAGCCTCGCCCTTGGCAGTCACGCATTGACTCCCCTAGAGATAGCTCGGGGTTACGCGGTATTTGCCAACGGTGGTTATCTAGTCAAACCCCATATTCTGGATAAAGTCATCGACCGCGACGGCAATGTTATCTACCAGTCCAATCCGGAGACTGTGTGCGACCCCTGCGAAACTGATGCCGTTGCCAGCAATGAGCCAGAATCACAAAATATTGACCTGCAACTCGAAGAGCTGCTGAATAATCTGGCCCAGGAGTCTCTGCTGCAGGATGAACAGGACAGCTGGGAGGCCATAGCTCAGGCATTGCAAAATAGTAAAAAGGCAGAGATGATTCCCGCCAAACAGGTGCTTGATAAAAAGACCGTATTCCTTATCGACTCTATGCTCAAAGATGTTATTTTGCGCGGTACTGGCACCAAGGCAAAAAAGCTCAATCGCTCTGATCTGGCAGGCAAAACAGGCACCACTAATGGTCCCAGAGACGCCTGGTTCTCAGGTTACTCACCCCATCTAGTTGCCACTGCCTGGGTTGGCTTCGACGACAACTCGTTGCTGGGCCGCAATGAATATGGCGGCTCCTCCGCCCTGCCAGTCTGGATTGAGTTTATGGGAGCAGCTCTGGCAGACAAACCGCCAATACAGCGGCCCCAGCCCAATGGCATTGTGATGGTCAAGATTGATGCCAAAACCGGAAAGCGAGTAGCACCCAACCAAACCGGTATTTTCGAATTCTTTAAAACCGAAAATGTACCTGCACTGCCAGACGCAGGTAGCTCAAAAGGGCCGAATAACCAGAGTCCACTGCCGGAGGATCTATTTTGATTCAGGCCTGGGCTGATAACTTTGACTGGCAAAGCATTGATACCGTGCTACTGGATATGGACGGCACCTTGCTGGATCTCAACTTTGATACCTTCTTCTGGCTGCATCATCTACCCAAGCGCTATAGCCAGCAACACCAGCTTGAGCCATTGGCGGCTACTGCAGATGTGCACCAGCGACTAGTCGCCAAACGTGGCACTCTAGATTGGTACTGCACCGACTTCTGGTCCCGGGAGCTCAATGTGGATATTGTTGCCCTAAAACAGGAAATCAAACACCTTATTGGCGAAAGGCCCCAAGCTCTGGCCTTTCTCAAGGCTCTGGGCAATATCAATAAGCAGCGTATTTTGGTCACCAATGCCCACCGCGACAGTGTTGAGATCAAATTTGCGGTTACCGGAATTGAGCCATTGCTGGATCAGGTGATTACTTCCCATGACTACGGCTATGCCAAAGAAGATCAGAGGTTCTGGCAGCAACTTCAGCGCAGCACCGGTTTTGACCCACAAAGAACATTGTTTATTGATGATTCAAAACCAGTACTGAACTCAGCCCGAGACTATGGTATCCAGCATCTACTGGCCATTGAGACGCCAGACAGCCAACAGCCCCCTGCGCCGGATCACGGCTATCCCGCCATCGGCCAATTCGAACAGATTTTGGGTCTAGATCATGGATAACAACGATAAGGTGCGTATCGATAAATGGCTGTGGGCTGCTAGGTTTTATAAAACTCGCGGGCTCGCCAAAGCGGCTATTGAGGGAGGCAAGGTACAGATTGATGGACAAAAATCCAAGCCTAGCCGACCAGTGGAGCTCGGCATCCATATGAGTATTCGTCAGGGATTAGATACCAAGATCGTTGAGGTTATTGCCATCTCCGCACATCGCCGAGGCGCCCCGGAGGCACAGGCGCTCTATCGCGAAACCGAAGACAGTATTGCCCAGCGAGAAAAGCTCGCTGCTGAGCGCAAGGCATTTAATGTCTCCACCCCCGCCAGCGAGCGCCCCAACAAAAAACAACGCCGACAAATTCACCGCTTTTTAAGCAATTAAAGCTGCTACAAAGCCATATTGCAGTACAATGCCCGCCATGAATGATCACGACAGCAGACAGCGATTTCTTTTTGATGGCACCGATATCCGAGGAGAAATTACCTCCCTGGCTACCAGCTATCAAACCCTGGTCGCCCAACAACAGTATCCAGAACCCGTCGCCAAACTCTTCGGTGAATTTCTGGTCGCCGCCAGCCTGCTCAGCGCGACCTTGAAATTCTCTGGTATTGTTACGATTCAAGCCATGGGCAATGGTCCGCTGAGTGCAATAATGGCGGAATGCTCCCAGGGCACTAAATTGCGCGGCATTGTGCGCGGCAACTTCGACGCCGCCAGCAAAGCCAAATGTCTGCAAGACTTTCTCGGCAATGCCAGCCTCGCCATTACCATTGAACCTGAGGGCGGCGAGCGCTATCAGGGCATTGTGCCCATGGATGCAGACAATCTTAGCGGCTGTCTGGAGCATTATTTTAACCAGTCGGAACAGCTGCCAACTCAGATAAAAATCAGCGCCGATAAACAGCTTGCCACCGGTGTGCTGGTGCAGCAGATGCCCAACCGCGATACAGCGGAAAAGGTTGCCGCCGACTGGGCTCATATCTCAGCGCTGATGCAAACATTGCAGGCCGAAGAGCAGCTGAGCCTGTCCCATACAGAGCAGCTGTACAGATTATTCCACGAAGACGGGGTGCGCCTGTTCGAGCCAGAGGCACTGCATTTTTTCTGCAGCTGCTCGCGGCAGCGAACCGAGCAGGCATTAATTTCACTGGGCTCAGAGGAAATCTACGATATCTGCAAAGAGCGGGGCTCAGTGCAGATTACCTGTGAATTCTGTAGCGAGCAATATGAGTTCCACAAAAACCATGTGGATGATATGTTTAATAAACCACCGCCCATCATTCACTAGCAGCTGCACTAGTTTTAACCGGCCATAAAAAAACCGCACTCCGAAAGAGCGCGGTTTTTTGTATCAGGGATTTTTATATGCCTGATACTGGTCTTTTAAATGACTGTTACTTACTGTTATCCAGAAGATAATCAATGGCTGCAATCACTTCCTCATCAGAGCAATCCATGCAGGTGCCGCGGGCCGGCATGCCATTAATACCATTGATGGCATTGGTATAAACAGTCTCGATACCTTTCTCCAGGCGTGCAGCCCAAGCTCCAGCATCTCCGAACATAGGCGCACCAGCTACACCGGAATTGTGACAGGCCATGCAGTTTCTATTGTAAATAGCATCCCCTGCGCGGGCCGAACCACCAGAAGAGACTGCGACAGCAGCCACAACCTGACCGGCTTTAACCACATGACCAGCTGGTGCAATACGCTCTGCTACGGCCTGCTCTTGAGCTGCGGTGAGCTCTTGATTCTGTTTAGCACTACAACCCCAGAGCATGGCACAGGAAATTGTGATTAATGCGAAAATTCTTAAGTGGCTCATTGTTGCTCCCATGAATGTAAAAATATCTAATATAAAATTTAGGTGGTCATTATACAGTAAGCTGCGCCCTCAACCAGACTAAGTTATAAACTAGCCCAGAGGTCTTATACCCACAGCCTTGCGCACATTAGCAATCAAGGCAGAACTCTGTTGCCGCGCCTTTTGCGCACCCTGCTGTAATACGGCTTCAACCTCAGCTGGGTTTTCCAGCAGCTGAAGATATTTCTCCCGCGGCTCACGCAACTGCTCATTAACCAGCTCAAACAGCTGTCTCTTAGCCTCTCCCCAGGCAATGCCATTGGCAAATTCAGTGCGCATCTGTTGGGTTTGATCCTTGCTGGCAAAGGCCTGCCAGATTTGGAATACCGCACTGGTATCTGGATCTTTGGGCTCACCTGGCTCAAGCAGGTTAGTATTAATTTTGTTGATATGCTTCTTAAGCTTCTTCTCAGTCAGGAATAACGGAATAGTATTACCGTAACTCTTACTCATCTTACGGCCATCAAGACCCTGCAGGATAGCAACATCATCATCCACCTGAGCAGCGGGCAAGACAAAATGCTCACCGTAATGATGATTAAAGCGCTGGGCAATATCTCGCGCCATCTCAACATGCTGAATCTGATCACGGCCAACCGGGATCTTATGGGCATTAAACATCAGAATATCCGCTGCCATCAAAATCGGGTAACCAAACAGGCCCATATTGATGGCTGTGTCTTCATCTTCCCCAGCTTCAACATTGGCCTGTACCGCAGCTTTGTAAGCATGGGCCCGATTCATCAATCCCTTGGCCGTCATGCAGGTCAACAGCCAGGTCAGCTCAGGAATTTCAGGAATATCGGACTGTCGGTAAAAAGTCACTCTGTCTGTATCCAGCCCCAGTGCCAGCCAAGCGGCAGCTATTTCCAATGTTGACTGATGGACCAGATCTGGGTCCTGAGCCTTGATCAGCGCATGGTAGTCGGCTAAAAAGAAAAATGACTCAAACTCACCCGTGCGGCTGGCTTCAATAGCAGGCCTGATTGCACCCACATAGTTGCCCAGATGGGGCGACCCAGAGGTCGTGATACCGGTTAAAACACGTTGTTGGCTCATACAAACTCTATTAATTTAAGTTGGCGGCTATAATAGTGCATCACAGAGGTTACTCAACCTCTATGGCCAAATTTCCCGATTTATTAAAAAACCCCTGCAGTACCTGAGTCAGCCGCAGTGGGTCCTCAAAACCTGTTAGCTCGCGGCAAGAGTGCATAGCTAGCTGCGGAATACCAACATCCAGCGTCGGTACGCCTAGCCTCGACGAGGTCACCGGGCCTATGGTGCTACCACAGCCCATATCGCTGCGTGAGACAAAAGTCTGCACCGGCACATCAACATCGGCGCACAGCTGCCGGAACAGACTGGCACTTAAACTATTGGTGGCATAACGCTGTTTCACATTGACCTTGATTACCGGACCACCATTTAACATTGGCATATGGGCAGCATCATGTTTGTCGGCAAAATTGGGGTGCGCCCCATGGGCATTGTCACAGGAGATCATCAATGAGCTATCCAACAGTCGGTTGAGGGCCGACTTGCCTTCGGCAGCAACAATACGCTCAATCACAGCCTCTAAAAATGGTCCGTCGGCACCTACAGCTGAAACACTGCCAACCTCTTCATGATCGTTGCACACCATCAGGCAGGTCTGTTCGCCACCAGCCTGCAATAAGGCTTCTGTGGCCACATAGCAGCTGAGCAAATTATCCAGCCGCGCTGAAGCAAAAAAGTGTTGTTTTAAACCAACCGTGGCTGCTGGCTGAGTATCATAGAGACAGAGCTCATAATCCAACACCTCTGCCTTGGCGGGCAAAAACTGCTCTGCCAGCAAGGTTCTGAAATCCCCTGTACCATCTTTATCAATCATAACCAGAGGCGGGATATCAGACTGGGCATTCACCGTGCGACCAGAATTAGCCTGACGGTCCAGATGAATCGCCAAACTGGGAATGATGGCAACCGGCTGTTTAAAGTCCACCAGTTTCTGTACCAACTGCTGAGCCTTATTGCGATACACCAGACGGCCAGCAATAGACAGATCACGATCAAACCAGGGATTGAGCAAAGCCCCACCATAGACTTCAACGGCCAGCTGAAAATAGCCATTCTTATGCAGCTCAGGCTGCGGCTTGATCATCAGGCATGGGCTATCTGTATGGGCGCCAACCATGCGCAAACCAGACTCGGACAGTGCAGCAGAACCCACCACAAAGGCTATAATAGAAGAGCCATTGCGCACCACATAATGTTTGGCACCGGCACTTAAAGACCAGTCGGACGCTTCATCTAACTCAGTAAACCCTGCGGACTGAAGACGCTCGGCCATAGATTTAACCGCATGAAATGGTGTTGGCGAGGCATTCAGAAATTCAGCCAGCCCCTGATTGAACTGCTCCGCACTATTGCCTTTACTCATAATCTTAAGTCCTTTCTATTTTGCCGCTAAATTCTTTAAGCGGAATAACAAACTGGAGGTATCGTAGCGACTGCCGCCCATATTCTCCACCTGCCCATAGTATTCATCGACCAACTGGGTAACCGGTAGTTGCGCGCCGTTGCGCGTCGCCTCTTGCAGAGCAAAGGCCAGATCTTTGCGCATCCACTGCACCGCAAAACCATGTTCGTATTCACCAGCCAACATGGTTTTATAGCGGTTTTCCATCTGCCATGACTGGGCGGCCCCTTTACTGATAACCTCAATCACCTGCTCCGCATCCAGACCAGCACGCTCAGCAAAATCCAGCCCCTCCGCAAGCCCCTGTACCAGGCCTGCAATACAAATTTGATTGACCATTTTACACAGCTGCCCGCTGCCCTGATCACCCATTAACTGAACTGACTTGGCATAACAGCCTATTATTGGCTCTACCTGCTCAAAGGTCTCAGCCTCACCGCCACACATTACTGTTAACTGAGCATTTTCCGCGCCCTGCTGCCCGCCCGAAACAGGCCCGTCGATAAAGTCTGCACCTGCCTTTTTAGCTTCTGCGGCCATGCGTTTGGCCAGTTCTGCAGAGGTGGTCGTATGATCAATAATAATTGATCCCGGTTTAACCCCTGCCAGTACCCCATGTTCAGACAACATCACCTCGGTGACATCATCATCGTTGCCTACACAGAGCATAATAATATCAGCGTTGCACACTGCTTCAGCCGGACTTAGGGCAATCTCACCCCTATAGTCCCCGACCCAGCGCCGAGCAACAGCACTGGTGCGATTGTACACAGTCACCGCATAATCATTACGACTCAGCCAACCGGCCATTGGGTAACCCATAACCCCGAGCCCAATAAAAGCTAACCGGTATTTGTTGCTCATATTATTGGGTCCAGAGAATAAAAATTAACCCTGCTCCCAGTAGCAACCGATAGATCACAAAGGGCATCATTCCGACTCGTTCAACAAAGCGTAAAAAGCTATGTATACAGAGGTAGGCGGTAATTCCTGACAATGCAGTACCCAACAGTATTTCAAACCAGGCCACAGATTCTTCGCCTAATAACTGCAAACCTTTATAGCCACCACTGAGCGCAATAATGGGAACGGCCATTAAAAATGAAAATCGTGCCGCCGAGGTGCGATCAAAACCAAGTGCAAGCACCGCCGTCATGGTAATACCAGATCTTGATGTCCCTGGAATCAGTGCCAGAGCCTGAGCAAAGCCTACTATAAGCGCAGTTTTCCAGGTTAGCTGATCAAGGGTTTTACTGCCGCGATAGCGCTGATCTGCCCAGCCCAACAACAGGCCAAACAATATAGTGGTGGTTGCAATAACCAGTATAGAGCGTAGATTGGCCTCAATAAAATCGACAAAAAGCAAACCTGCCAATGCAGCGGGAACAGTGGCAACAATAATCGACCAGGCCAGCAGACTCGATGCTGTGCTGGGCTGGCTGGGGGACAAACTGGTAAACCACTCAGATATTAAGAGCCTGAGATCGGAGCGAAAATAAATTATTACGGCCACCAAGGAGCCCACATGCACTGCCACATCAAAGGCCAGCCCCTGATCAGACCAGCCCAAAACTTGAGCAGGCAGAATTAGGTGGGCAGAGCTGGAAATGGGCAAAAATTCTGATAGTCCCTGAATCAAAGCCAGCCACACAGTTTGAATAATATCCATATACTACAACTCCCTGATACGTTTTCTTTTTTGCCAAGCCTCTGTGCTACGCAAATAAACCAAGTCGATGGTCTCCACCGACTGAGCCATACCCTTTGCCAACCCGCTCTCTGCGATTGCCAACAGATCCAGAGCATTGGGGTAAACAGACCTGTAGTTATCCGCGCTGAACTCAGATTCTTCGATCAGAGGTCCGGCATCCCCAACCACCATTGCAGCTGGGTATTGCTCAATAATAGCCAATGCCTGTGCCGCACTCAGCAGCTGATCCGGCTCTAAAACAGTCACCTTTGCGGCTGATTCGATCCGATAAACAGCGCAATTAAACTCTGCCATGCGAGCATCTAACACAGGCACAACAGTAGTCCCCGCAGGAACATCGGCAAGTCGCCCGTAAGTCGCCGCCATCAGCTGTAATGTAGACACAGGTACCACTGGTATATCCGCAGCAAATGCCAGCCCCTGCACCGTAGCGAACCCAATTCGCAGCCCGGTAAAGGATCCCGGGCCGACGGTAACCCCTAATAGCATCCAATTGGCTAACAGTCAACTGAGCTTCACTCGAGAACCTCATTAATCATAGACATAATCAGTCTGGTATGGGATCTGGCCTCCTCAGAATATCTGTACAGGGAACGACCACCTACCCGCAGCGCCACTGAGCAGGCCGGCGTCGAGGTATCTACAGTCAATAATGCGGTCATTTGCAATCCAATAATTCGTGGGCAAAAAAAATCCCCCACCAAGGTGAGGGATTTTACAACTCTACAACCATTTAGACCATCAGGATTTCTTGGCTGGAGCTTTTTTTGCTGCTACTTTTTTTGCCGCAGGCTTTTTAGCAGAAACTTTCTTGCTAGACGCTTTCTTAGCCGCAGGTTTTTTCGCTGCTGCTTTTTTAACCGCTGGCTTTTTCGCTACTGCTTTCTTAGCTGCCGGCTTTTTCGCCACAACAGCCTTGACTACTTTCTTCTTCGCCGCTGACTTCTTCTTAGGTTTGGCATTTGCTTTTGCTGTTTCCGCCTTAACCTTCGCTGCCGCTTTCTTTTCAGCCACTTTTACTTTTGCTGCTGCTGCTTTCTTGGCTGCCGCAGACTTCTTGGCGTCCTGTGACGCACGGGTCTTTAACCAGCGAGCTTCAAACTTGCTCTGGGCTGCAGCTAGATCCGCTTTCGCGCTTGAGGCGATCTTTGATTCAAGACTATCCAATGAAACCTGAGCCTTTGCTTGCACAGTTTCTACAGCCTGCATAATCTGTGAGACGCGCTGACCAGTTTTGGCTGCTTTAACATCAGACTTAAGAGATTGAAGTTTGGCATTGGTAGTTTTGAAATCTCTTCTCGCTGCCGCCAGAGATTTGCGTGAAACCGCGTTAGCCTTCTTGGCTAGTCTCTCTTTTGCTGCAGTAATTTTTTTGCGCGATGCATCAACACGCACGGCCTGAGCTTTCGCTTTAATCTGCACGGCGTCTAGCACTGCTGCGGATTTCTGTACGCTGTTTAATTTTGCGACTTTTTTGGCTGGTGTTTTCTTTGCTGCTACTTTTTTGGCCGAGGCCTTGGAAGCAGATACCTTCTTCACCGGCGCTTTTTTAGCTGAGATTTTCTTAGCTGAGACTTTCTTAGCTGAGACTTTCTTAGCTGAGACTTTTTTAACAGTTGCTTTCTTTGCAACTGGCGCCTTAGATACAGCTGTTGGTGCCGCTGGCGCTTTTATTTCGGTTGTTTTACTCGCTGGCTTTTTCACATCAACTCTCCGTGACCTAGCTAAAATAGATTGTAAAAATGACATGGCTCGTCTTTGCTTTATTATGGGAGGTTGAATTCTAAGCGCCAGCGAATTGCTTTAGCAACCTTTTGGCGTCAAATAATAGAAAATAAACCTATTTACTTAGAAATAAGTTATTTTTTTAGGAATTATTTGCAATTAAACAGAAAAGCCTAAAACAATTATCCAAGAACAGAAACAACTCGTGACTGCACATCAGCTAATAAACCCAACCCATTGATTGAGAAAAATGCTGGTGCCTGCTGACCACTGTCGGCAAGATCTGTATAAAACTTTACCAGTGGTTTAGTCTGGTCATGGTAAATATTGAGGCGATTGCGCACAGTGCTTTCATGATCATCTTCACGCTGCACCAGTTGCTCACCAGTAACATCATCCCGGCCTGCAGTGTTTGGTGGATTGTGCTCGACATGGTAGACACGCCCAGAGCTTTCATGTACTCGACGGCCACTGAGACGCGATACAATTTCCTCATCATCGACGGCAATCTCAATAACAAACTGAATCTCAACGCCTGCATCAACCAGTGCCTGAGCCTGAGGAATGGTGCGCGGAAAACCATCAAACAAAAAACCATTTTCACAGTCTGGCTGCTGAATACGCTCTTTCACTAATGCAATAATAAGATCGTCCGATACCAGACCGCCTGAGGCCATAATATCTTTTACCTGCAAACCGAGTTCCGACTCTGCCTTTACCGCCGCACGCAACATATCTCCAGTTGAAATCTGGGGAATGCTATATTTTTCCGTAATAAATTGCGCCTGAGTGCCCTTTCCTGCACCTGGTGGTCCTAACAGAATCAATCTCATCAATACGTTCCTTAAAGGTAAACAAAACTGGTAGCAGGTAAGCTTTTTAAGCTGACCGGCGCCTTGGCGCTTCAGCAGTGGAAATGCGGCGCACACAATACACCTAATAATTGGACCAAACAACCCTATGAAAGGGGTGGTGACAAGCCTGTCAAAACCTACAACCAAAAGGAAGAGGAAGAGGAAGAGGAAGAGTATTATTCCTCGAGTTTAACCTGACGCCAGAGTGACTCCATTGCCTCAGTACTGAGCTGAGTAAAATTATCAACGCCAGCAATAGCTTCCATGGCTTCAAATCGACGCTTAAATTTATTATTGGAACCGGCCAATGCCTTCTCCGGGTCTACCGCTAAATGCCGTGCAAGGTTAACGCAGCTAAACATCAGATCACCGAGCTCATGTGCAATAGCCTGAGTATTTTGTGCTTCTATCTCTGCTTCTAATTCCGCCAACTCTTCTTTGACTTTGGCAACTACTGCACTGGCCTCTGTCCAGTCAAAGCCTATACTGGCAGCGCGCTTTTGCAATTTGGCAGCACGACTTATTGCAGGTAGTGCCAGGGGAATATCCCCCAGAGTGCCCAGCTCACCTTTTGCGGTGCGCTCCTGCTGCTTAATTGCTTCCCAGTTACGCTTTATCTCTGCATCACTGGCAACCTGCTGCTCCTCGCGCATTGAAGTCAGGGTACCATCGGGAAAAACATGGGGATGACGACGCAATAATTTACTGGTGATTTTGGACACCACCAGATCAAAATCAAACTGGCCATCCTCTTCGCCCAGCTGGCTATAGAAGATAATCTGAAATAGTAGGTCACCCAACTCTTCACTTAAATGCTCAATATCGCCCCGTTCAATAGCATCTACTACCTCATAGACCTCTTCAATGCTGTGGGAGGCAATGGACTGGTAAGTCTGCTTGATATCCCAGGGGCAGCCAGTATTGGGGTCGCGCAAGCGCGACATCAGATAACGCAGGTCGGCAATATTATAACTTTTATTCAAACTGCAAGCCTCGGTTGGGTCAGGCGTAAATACCTGAGGACAGGTAGCGATCCCCCCTGTCACAAATAATTGCCACTATAGTGGCATTCTCAACTGTTTCACTCAGTGCCAGTGCTGCAGCAACAGAACCGCCAGCAGAGACACCACAAAAAATACCCTCTTCTCTAGCCAGACGACGCATTGCATGCTCGGCATCGGCTTGGGAAATATCCATAACTCTATCTACATTGGTGTGATCAAAAATTCCTGGCATATAGGCCTTAGGCCAGCGCCTGATGCCTGGAATTGATGCGCCATCTTCTGGCTGCAAACCAATAATCTGAACCGCTGAATTCTGTTCTTTGAGATAGGCAGAGACACCCATAATCGTGCCTGTGGTTCCCATCGAACTGACAAAATGGGTAATTGTGCCATTGGTATCGTGCCAGATTTCCGGGCCTGTGCCCTGATAATGAGCCAGTGGATTATCCGGGTTGTTAAACTGGTCCAGCACAGTGCCCTGACCTTCCGATTGCATTTTTTGCGCAAGGTCTCGCGCCCCTTCCATACCCTCCGCCTGACTGACCTCAATCAGCTTCGCACCATAGGCGGTCATGGCCCATTTGCGCTCATCAGTGGCATTGTCCGGCATAATCAATGTCATCCGATAGCCCCTCATGGCCGCAGCCATGGCCAGAGCAATACCGGTATTGCCACTGGTCGCCTCAATCAAATGATCCCCAGGGCTAATCTCGCCCCGCGCCTCAGCGGCTTTAATCATATTGAGTGCCGGGCGATCTTTAACACTGCCCGCCGGGTTATCGCCTTCCAGTTTGGCAAGAATAGTATTGGATGTTTTGCCGGGCATGCGCTGCAGCGCCACCAAACGGGTGTTGCCAACGCAATGTTCGATACTGGGATAGTCCATATTCAAAATCTACAATTGGTAAAATTTATCACCCCATTGTGCCTCAAACGATGTGCTTGCGCCCCTACAGGGTGGTTATATCACAGAACCATTTCTTCTATATTGATTCAGGTTAAAACTGCATAGGCCAGTGCATACTGCCGTTCATCTGCCAGACTCAATAACATCCGGCTGCCGCCCAATGACTCCATCACCTGTAATGCACCACCACTGAGTTCCGCCCCTGGGGCACCAAACTCATTATTTACAATTAGAATATCCTGAAAGCTGACTCCGCGACCAATACCTGTGCCAAGTGCTTTGGCTACCGCTTCTTTAGCAGCAAAACGCTTGGCCACAAAGGCGACACTCTGGTTTAGGCGATTATATTCCTGCTGCTCTGACTCGCAGAGTATGCGTTGAATAAACTTATTTCCCTGCCGTTCTAATATTGCCGCAATACGCTCTATTTCAACAATATCTGTGCCTATCGCCAGTGCCATTACTCTTTCTCCGCCCGCTGTTGCAGACTATCTGGTTTTTCTTTCGCAGACATTAGATGCTGTCGGTAGAGTTCACGACTATGTAGCTGCCTGCCACCCAAATAAAAGTCTATCACGCCACGGTTAATTTGTTTGGCTGTCCTCAACACCGCAGGGAGGCTGTGCTCCCCATTGACCAGTGCAATTAAATCCGCGCCCCTCAATGCCTTGGCATCAGCCCTCTGCTGGTTGCTAAGCAGCCTTAAACCCTGCTCGGGAATATACTGATACAGCAAGTCAGGATCTATCGCACTACCCTGAGCATCCAAATCCAATACCAGACCATAACCGAGCTCCTCCAGCAGCGACATTTCCAAATGTCTCAGCATCAGCTCATCCGGCCCATGGTTGGCCAGCTGTAAGATAAACTGTCGGTACTGTTCGTAGAAATACTCATGGGCATCGTAGTCATGCAACAGGCGATGCAGAAGCTCATTGATATAGAGCCCGGTAAACAATGCTTCAGCGCGCAAAAATACAGGGGCCTGAATAGCATCGGCACGAGTCAATGTTTTTAGCTCGCCTTTACCCTGCCAGGCAAAATGATGTTCTGTGTAGGGAAAGATAGCGCGGCTGATGCCCTGCTTGTTAGGCTTGCGAAAGCCCTTGGCCACACAGCGTACGCGGCCGTGGTTGCGGCTATAGAGATCGACCAGAAGACTGGTCTCGCGGTAGGGCGTAACATGCAGCACAAATCCTGGCTCGGCCTCGATACGCACTGCAATTAATCATCCATATAGCCAAGACTGCGCAGCGCTCTCTCATCATCAGACCAGCCACTGCGAACCTTGACCCAGGTTCTGAGCATTACTTTGCAATCCAACAGACTCTCCATATCAGCGCGAGCCTGGGCGCCAATTTTCTTAATACGTTCGCCGTTAGTACCAATAATGATTTTTTTCTGTCCATCCCGTTCAACCAGAATAAGAGCACTGATATGGGTGATTTTTTTCTCAACGCGAAACTCTTCAATCTCAACCGTCACCTGATAAGGGACTTCGGCACCCAGTTGACGAGTGATTTTCTCCCGCACAATCTCAGCGGCTAAAAAGCGCTCACTGCGATCAGTAATCTGATCTTCGGGAAACATATGCATTCTTTCGGGCATATAGGTTTTGATTTTTGCTTCCAACTCATCGAGGTTGGTTCTGCGCAATGCCGACAGAGGCACCAGGTCCGCGGCATCAACTTTGTCGGACAAAAATTTCAGGTGGGGCAGAAGAGCTTCTTTGTCTTCAATCATATCCACCTTGTTCACCGCCACAATCACTGGCACAGAATTATTGCCTAGATACTTGGCCACATATTCATCGGCCTCGCTCCATTCAAAGCGATCAACAACAAACACCACCACATCGACATCGGCAATAACACTGGCTGCCGATCGATTCATCACGCGGTTAATGGCCCGCTCCTGATTAGTATGAATACCAGGAGTGTCGACATAGATCATCTGTAGATCATCTTCGGTTTTAATGCCTAACAATGTGTGCCTGGTGGTCTGAGGCTTGCGCGAGGTAATGCATAGCTTCTGCCCCAAAATATGATTGAGCAGAGTCGACTTGCCCACATTGGGGCGGCCAACGATAGCCACATAGCCACAGCGGGCTGGTACTTCAGTCAAAGGCCTTTCTCCAGATCATTTAAAAGTTGTTCTGCAACCATCTGTTCAGCCTTGCGCCTACTGCTCGCCGTGGCACTGTAATCTTGATCCAATAGCGCAATTCTGCAGCTAACGGTAAATAGTCGACTGTGAGCTTCGCCACCAGTATGGGTCAATTGATAGTCTGGCACCGGCTTGCCGCGCTGCTGCAGCCATTCCTGCAGGCTGGTTTTAGCATCTTTTGCCGGTTCGTTTTCAGAAGCAGCATCAAGCAGAGGTTTAAACCAACATAGAATACAGCTGCGCGCAGCCTCAAGGCCAGCATCCATATACACAGCGCCAATCAATGCCTCTACTGTATCTCCCAGTATCGAGTCGCGCCTGTGGCCACCACTTTTCATTTCACCTGGCCCCAACAGTAGTTCGGCACCCAACTCGAGATCTCTGGCAATCTGCGCCAGTGATTCTGCACGCACAATTTGCGAACGCATACGGCTGAGATCGCCCTCGCGGGCCCGAGGAAATTCAAGGTAGAGAAATTCTGAAACAATGAGACCTAAAACGGAATCACCGAGAAATTCGAGGCGTTCATTGTTATTGCTGCCGCAGCTGCGATGGGAGAGCGCAATGGTTAAAAGTTGTTGATCGCCAAACTGGTATTGCAGGCGCTCTTGGAGTTGCCGGGCATTGCTCAATGATAATCCTCAGTTTAGTCAGTCTGTTCGGCACTGTTGAATTGATCACTAAACTTCAGAACAACATCCACATTGGCAAACATCTCTACTCTTTTTTCATAGTCCAAACGTAATACAACCCCCTCGGGACTGCGTTTAATCTGAACCTTAGACGCTGAAATATCGCGAATATTATTAATTGTAAAAAAATCACTAATCTTGCGTCGAATATCAGTACTAGACTGATCTCTCAAACCAGACTGGCCAACCTGCTCAATGGCCCCTGCAACAATGCGATTGTCCAAATAATGCGGACCAAGCTTTAAGACTAATGTTAAAAAAAATCCACCAACAAAAATCGCGATAATGGTAGTGGTCAGGGTTGCGCCGCACTGACTGTTTATTCTCATACTAAGCTCCTTCTTAATGTCGAGATATTCATCCTGAATAAAAAACTCGCTTAACTCTCCATCACCTTACTGGATTTTTCCTGCACGATCAAAACTGGGCACACTAAAAAACTCATTCCAAAACATCCAGCGGGCGAAGGCTTTACCCACAATGCGGTCCTCAGGCACCGGGCCCCAGACTCGACTATCGCTGGAGTTATCCCGATTGTCACCCATCATAAAATAATGACCTTCAGGTACCAGTGACGAGAAGTTCTGGCTCAGGCGGGTAGGTGATATCCGCTTCTGCATCAGATGCTCAGCGCCGGTTAAATTTTCAGACATGACTACTGAGCGGGCTGAGTTAGCTTCTTCTGATGCCAGAGTCTGCTGCATCGGTTCACCATTGACATAGAGCACGCCATTTAGCACCTGAATCTTGTCCCCGGGCAGACCCACCACGCGCTTGATAAAATAGCGGTCTTCATGGGGTGGAAAAAACACCATCACATCGCCCCGCTCTGGAAGAGAAACTTCAATCACCTTGGTACGCAGCACTGGCAACCTGATACCGTAGGTCCATTTGCTGACCAGAATAAAGTCACCCACTTTTAACGTCGGTACCATTGACTGAGAGGGGATCTGGAAAGGCTCGATCAGAAATGAGCGCAGTATCAGCACCAAGCCAAGTACAGGCGCCAGGGAACCGGTAAATTCGATCAGCCCCTCTTCCTGCTTAACGACAAATTTATTCAGTAACCAGAATACCGCTGCAAGCAGAAATATCAGTGTAAGAATCAGTTCAAAATTGAGATCCATAGGACCTGTCTCCGTTGCAAATGACGAGCGAATTAAGTTTTCAGAACAGCCAAGAAAGCATCCTGTGGTATTTCCACACTGCCAACCTGCTTCATACGTTTTTTACCGGCCTTCTGTTTTTCCAACAACTTCTTCTTCCGGGTAACATCACCACCGTAACATTTAGCTGTCACATTCTTGCGCAGTGCTTTAACTGTAGTACGAGCAATAACACTACCGCCAATCGCGGCTTGAATTGCCACGTCAAACATTTGTCGTGGAATCAGCTCTTTCATCTTATCTGCTAGGTTGCGGCCCTTCTGTATCGAGTGATCGCGATGAATAATTGCCGCTAGGGCATCAACCCGATCACCATTGATAAGAATATCCAGTTTGACCAGAGACGCAGCTTCAAATCGAGTAAAGCTATAGTCCAAAGAGGCAAACCCGCGGCTTACAGATTTTAGCCGATCGAAGAAGTCCATGACCACTTCGCTCATTGGCAGTTCATAGCGAATTGACACCTGGCCACCAATAAACTGCATATCTTTTTGTACGCCACGCTTTTCAACACAGAGGGTAATAACATTACCCACAAAGTCTTTGGGCACCAGTATGTTGGCTTCGCAGATGGGCTCGCGCATCTCATCAATATTGCCGGGGTCCGGCAAATCCGACGGGTTTGACACATACAGTGTCTCGCCTTTATTGGTAATAATTTCATAGACCACTGTTGGGGCAGTAGTGATCAAATCAAGATTGTATTCTCGCTCCAATCGCTCCTGAATGATCTCCATGTGCAGCATACCCAGGAAGCCGCAGCGGAAACCAAAACCCAGAGCATCTGAACTCTCAGGCTCATAAAACAAAGAAGCATCGTTAACCGCCAGCTTTGCCAGCGCCTCACGAAAATCTTCAAAGTCATCAGAATCAACCGGGAACATACCCGCATAGACCTGCGGCTTAATCTTTTGGAACCCCGGCAGTGCCTCGGCCTCGGAGGTGCTCATATGAGTGATGGTATCCCCCACTGGCGCGCCGAGAATATCTTTGATTCCAGCTACCATAAAGCCCACTTCACCGGCCTTTAGCACACCGGTTTCATGACGCTTGGGGGTAAACACACCAACACTGTCAACCACATGGGGCTTGCCGATGGATTTGGCGATAATCTTGCTCTTAGTGCTGAGGGTGCCCTGCATAACCCGCACCAGAGATACAACGCCCAGATAGTTATCAAACCAGGAATCTATAATAAGTGCCTGAAGCGGCGCATCCACATCTCCAACCGGGGCAGGCACCTGCTTTACCAGTTCGTCGAGAATCTCCTTGATGCCATCACCGGTTTTGGCACTGCAGCGCACGGCTTCTTCAGCCTCAATACCAATAATATTCTCAATTTCATTGATCACTTTTTCCGGCTCTGCCTGGGGCAGATCCATCTTATTTAGTACCGGAATCACTTCCAGCCCCTGGGCAATGGCTGTGTAGCAGTTAGCTACAGACTGAGCCTCTACGCCCTGGGCCGCATCCACAATTAGCAGTGCGCCTTCACAGGCCGCCAGAGATCTGGAAACTTCGTAGGTGAAATCCACATGTCCGGGAGTATCAATAAAATTGAGCTGATAGACTTTTCCATCTTGCGCAGTAAAGGGCAGCGTTACACTCTGAGATTTGATGGTGATGCCGCGCTCGCGTTCGATATCCATAGAATCCAGAACCTGCGAGGCCATTTCACGCTCGCTAAGTCCGCCACAGAGCTGAATAAAGCGATCAGCAATGGTAGATTTGCCATGGTCGATATGGGCAATAATAGAAAAATTTCTGATATGACTGAGATCTGACAAAGTGTTTGCGCTGCCGTTAAAAAATGCGTGCGGATTCTAGCCTATTTGCGTCTCAGTAGCTATCTCGAGACTCAGGGCCACTTGATTTTTTCAAGCAAAAACCAAGTGGCCGACAGATTAGCCCTAATCAATAGTAAAGGTTCTAAATATGGCTCTACCCTGACGGTAAAAACGAATCGCTATGGGAGTGTTTTCCGGCAATTCGGCGATTACCTGAGAGTACTCATCAACATCATCAATACGGCTGTAACCCAGCTGCATAATAATATCGCCTTTTCGAATCCCGGATTTGGCCGCTGCAGAATTGGTCGACACCTCGGCAACCATCACACCACCGCGCAAGCGCAATGCTTCCGCCTGTCGATCAGTCAGTTCCTGAGTGACCAACCCCAGCCGATCGCTGCCATCACCGCTGTCTGCCACGGCATCTGCATCTTTGTCCAGAGCAGCCACTGTAACATTGAGGGTTTTGCGCTTACCTTCCCGATAAACCTCAACCCTAGCCTTCGCCCCTGGCGCCATCATACCCACCACATGGGGCAGATCGCCGGAGTCAACAATAGGGTCGCCGTTGAATCGAACAATAACATCGCCGGGGAGAATACCGCCCTTATCTGCCGGGCCATCTTCTTCCACTGCATTGATCAAAGCACCCTGGGGCTTACCCAGTTCCAGAGACTCGGCCAGCGCTTTGTCGACGTCCTGAATAACCACTCCGAGCCAGCCGCGCTGGACCCTGCCATTCTCTTTAAGCTGCTCCACAACACCAAGAGCTACGCTGGTGGGAATAGAAAAAGACAGTCCAATCGACCCGCCGGAGCGAGAATATATCTGCGAGTTAATACCCACCACTTCTCCGTCCAGATTAAACAGAGGCCCGCCAGAATTGCCGGGATTAATAGCTACATCAGTCTGAATAAAAGGCACATAGTTCTCGCCCTTCTCGGTGGGGATGCTGCGTCCAATAGCGCTAACAATGCCAGCGGTCACTGAGTAATCAAGGCCGAAAGGCGAACCTATGGCCAGCACCCATTCGCCAACTCGCAGCTCATCGGTGTCGGCAAACTCCACGGTGGGCAGATCCTCAGCCTCTATCTTCAAAAGAGCCAAATCAGAACGCCGATCCGAGCCGACAATCTCGGCACTGTATTCAAGGCGATCGGCGAACAGCACCTGAATCTTGTCGGCGCCATCAATCACATGGTGATTGGTCAAAATATATCCGTCATCAGAAATCACAAATCCCGAACCCATCGAGCGCGCAGGTCGCTCGGTCTGCGGCCGATTTCGCTGTTCGAGGAGTTCACGAAAAATATCAGGCAACTGTCCCTGAAGATTGCGCTGAACTGGAGGCTTGCCTTTGCTAATGGTATTAATTTTAACCACCGCAGGAGAGACATCCTCTACAAGGTCGGCAAAATTTGGCAGTTGGGCATGGACCGGGACGCTTAGAAAAAAGAAAAATGCAGTGATAGTGATAAATTTCTTCAGCACAGAGTTATCTCCAATATTAGGGTTGTGAAAGCAATATTACAAAAAGTCTAAATTTTTCTTTTCGCAATAGCTATCAAATAAGACAGGGTTAGTACGTAAATCGTTCCTTGTTTTTTTACTGTGCAGATTAACCACTAGGCCACCAGTGAACAGCCCACAGAGGGCACCCAAAATACTACCCATGTCACCGCCAGACCCCGCTACCCAGGCTCCGCTGACAGCACAGACAACAGGTAACAGATAAACCAGCAGAGAACCTTTAACAATGACATCTTCGGGGATGGCAATATCCACATCCTGGCCTATGGCGATAGCATCGGCGGAATATTGATCCAGCAATACACGGATACGGTTGGTTTTGCCCGTTAGCTTAGATAGCACCCTGGTGCCACAGCCTTTCTGCGCAACACAGGCCTCACAGGCTGTTTTCTGAATCGTTTCCACCCACAGGCTATCGGACTCAATAGCGACCACAGTGCCAGTTTCAACAATCATTTAACCGCCTGCGCTGCACCCTCTAAGGTACCGACCAAGGGGCCTATGGAAATGGCGATTTGTTTGGCTGTGGCATCGGGAATCTCACCCACCACACAGATAGCATAGTGCTGATCTCCAACAGTCACCTTGTTTAGAACTGCCACTGTAGTACCCAGCTTGGCATCCACGGGAGGAAAACGGCGACTTTTTTCCGCCGAATCAATAAACACAGAGAACAGAGCCAGACCATCTGTATACATCCAAGCTTCGTCTCCAGTAGCACTGTCAACCTTGATATCTGAGAGAACAAAACCAGGGGGTAACCAGTTGGGCTGCCACATGGAAATAGAGGGATCCGCAGACGCACTAGAATCAAGACAACCCGGGGCTTGCTGGGAATGCACTAACTGTTCCGGGAGCTGAATATTGCCCAGATCGACAGGGAAAGAAATATCAACATATTGGAAACGTTCCAGAGGCTTACCGGATTGACTGATCAGCATGGACTGAAGCATCAAGCCATTGATCTTGTCTATGGCCACGACATAGCCATAGCGCAGCTTATCCTTGGGCCGGATTTCAACCATGTAGGCCAAGCGGCCAGCAATTCTCGCATTGCCGCGGATATAAAAACTGTAGAGATCATCGAGACCAGAGCCGCTCTCCGCCATTAAATCAGAGCCTCTTAGCAGCATATCGCCAGGACGCAGACAGCCTACATCATCACCACGGCGAACAATTTCGTGGCCAGCACCATCCATATGCACGATACGCTCATAGGTCTGACCGTCTCGCACCAGATGGGCTACTTTGATGCTGCGCAGGGTACCGCGAAACTCATAGGTGAATACACCCTGATAATTTAGCTCTTTGGCCGCCATGGCAGTCCCGGCAACAAGGTCATAGGCTGACTTATTTTGCTCAGCGAACAATGGCCCATGAGCAAAAAAGGCGGCTATAAAAGCCGCCAGTCTAAGATTTTTACACCAATGCTTTAGCGTCATTGAATCACTCTTGGCTGGCAGCAGCCTCATTCTTAGTTACCCGAGCGAACGGAAGCATGCCCCGATTACTGTTAAGTGCTGCGTTATTAGAATGTCGAAGCATAATGTCATCCATGTACAGGCGCAATTGCTTTTCGGAAAAATTCATGCTGTTCACTGGTCGCACCTGAACAAAAGCGGCAGGGCGCTGAGACGTATTTACTGCCCCTCCAGCGCTCACCGTACGCACTGGCGCATTGGGCTGGAATCCTGCAGGGAACTGCAGAGCCGGACCTGTATTCTGCTGGCCAGCGTCAATATCCATTTCCGCAAACTGCAGTGCATCTGCACTGGCGGGATCTGGACTATTGAGCTGTTGCACACCAAGTACAGCCACCATGGCCACAGAGGCGGCAATCGCAAAACGACCGGTTGAGCTAGCAAAACGCGTAATAGGATTCTGTCTGTGAGTATCCTCTGTATCAATGGCTGCCGCTATAGAGGCAGACAGATCGATTTTATCGACCGGCTCACCTGCTATAGATGCCGATACCATATGATAGCGCTGCCAAATGCCGCGTACAGAGTCCGGTGAGTCAATTTGTTGATCCTGATCAATCCCTACTTCCTTTAGTATTCGATGCAGTTCAATCTCGCTGGTCTCCCCATCCATTAGGGCCGAAACTGATTCTGCCAAGCGCTCTTTGCTGTCGCTCATTGTTTTACCTCGTTTACAAAATTAAGTCGTGTTGTCAAAAAGTCTGAGGGTATGACCGGTGATTATTATAAAGGTTCACCAAACAATCAATTCTCACCCATTAAATCCAAAACCCGCACATCAATTGACTCTCGAGCCCGGAAAATTCTTGATCTTACTGTGCCTACAGGACAGTCCATTACCGAGGCTATATCCTCATAACTGAGACCTTCATATTCGCGCAATGTCACGGCGGTGCGCAAATCTTCCGGCAGATCTTCCATTGCACGCTTGATCACCACCTCAAGTTCATCGCGAAACAGCTGATTTTCCGGCGTGCCCACATCTTTTAGACGCTCGCTGCCGGAATAGTATTCAGCGTCGGCCAAATCTACATCCGAAGATGGCGGCCGGCGGCTGCGCGACACCAGATAATTTTTTGCTGTGTTCACTGCGATTCTATAAAGCCAAGTATAGAACTGGCTATCACCACGGAATCTGGGCAGCGCACGATAGGCCTTAATAAAAGCCTCCTGAGTCACATCAGCTACTTCATCCCTGTCACGAACAAAACGCCCTACAATAGCCTGCACTTTGTACTGGTACTTGAGTACCAGCAGGTCAAACGCGCGTTTATCGCCTTTTTGTACTCTAACCACCAACTGCTGGTCAGTCGGCTCAGTCTTAGTTTCCGTCATGGAGCAATCCGTTTTCCCAACCCTATGGGTTATTTTTTTATAGCTGAGAAATCACAACTTTCAGCGGCCACCAGAGACAGACCTGCCGGGCAGCAATAAGTTCGCGATTTAGTCGCACGATTTCTGCTCTTATACTATCATGCTGCGACAAATCTGTGTGGCTATCAAATGAAACAACCCCATCTCTACGATGTTTTAATTATTGGCAGCGGTGTCGCCGGTCTGACTTTGGCGCTGCAGCTAGACAAAAACCTGCGCATTGCTCTTATCAGCAAGGCCTCGATGCAGGCTGGCGCCTCCTGGCTGGCTCAGGGTGGCATTGCCGCAGTATTCGATAAAAACGACAGCTCGGATGCCCATATTGCCGATACATTGGTTGCCGGCGCAGGCCTGTGCCACGAGGATGCAGTGCGCCTGGTAGTGGAGAATGGCCCAGAAGCAGTTAACTGGCTTATAGATCAGGGGGTCAACTTTACACGCGACTCAGACCAGGCAAATTACCACCTGACCCAAGAGGGCGGGCATAGCCACAGGCGCATTTTGCATACTGCCGACGCCACCGGAAAAGAAGTCACAGGAACTCTGGTTGATCAGGTAGCTGCTGCGTCCAATATCGATATATTTGACCATCAATGCGCTGTAGACCTGACCACTCAGGCTGACAACAATTCGCGTAAGATTCGCTGCACCGGGGCCTACCTGCTCAATATCAAAACCGGTGTGGTGTCATTGTTTCAGGCGAAAAGTGTGGTTCTGGCCTCTGGCGGCGCCAGCAAAGCCTACTTGTATACCAGCAACCCGGATGGTGCCAGTGGTGATGGACTGGCCATGGCATGGCGTCGAGGCTGCCGCGTGGCCAACTTGGAATTTAACCAGTTTCACCCCACCTGTCTGTACCACCCCAAGGCCAAATCATTTTTGATTACCGAAGCCCTGCGCGGGGAAGGAGCATTGCTACGCCTGCCCGATGGCAGCCGCTTTATGGATAAATTTCATGCCGACGGCGAACTGGCACCAAGAGATGTGGTAGCACGAGCCATTGACCACGAGATGAAGCGACTGGGCAGCGACTGCCTATATCTGGATATCAGCCATAAACCAGCCGACTTTATTATTGAGCACTTTCCGACGGTGTACAAAAACTGTCTCGAATTTGGCATAGATATCACCAGCGACCAGATTCCCGTCGTCCCGGCCGCCCATTACACCTGTGGCGGCATTATGGTCAATGACAATGGTCAGACCGACCTGCTCAATCTCTATGCTATTGGTGAAGCGGCCTTTACCGGCCTCCACGGAGCCAATCGTATGGCCAGCAACTCATTGCTGGAATGCCTGGTCTATGCCCAGTCAGCCGCCAGAGCTATCAACCAGCTTAGTGAGGGCATCAACGAGCCAGACTTTATTCCCAACTGGGATGAATCCAGAGTCAGCAGTTCAGATGAAAATGTGGTGATATCCCATAACTGGGACGAGCTGCGCCGCTTTATGTGGGACTATGTCGGCATAGTGCGCACCGACAAACGCCTGCAGCGAGCACAGCACCGCATCAAGTTGCTGCAAAGTGAAATTCAGGAATATTACAGCAACTGCAAAGTCACCAGAGATCTGCTGGAACTGCGCAATCTGGCAACCGTCTCAGAGTTAATTATTCGCTGTGCTATGCAGCGCAAAGAGAGCCGCGGACTGCACTTCACATTGGACTACCCAGACGTTTCCTCTATTGCCCGGGATACCATTATGGTGCCAATTAACTTTGCCGGTCAGGATGTGATTGTTCATCGTGATCAGCCCGGCGCAGAATAAGAAGCTGACGCAATAGCCGGTGCTGGTTCTCAGTCAGCGAATCTCGGGGAATTGCTCGACTGATGCGCTTGCCGTAATTGGTCTGCAAGTAGAGAATAATCAAACTGCGACTGACAAACTGCTCAGCCCTGAGCTGACAACGCAGTCCATCACCGACAATGCACTGGTTAATTGAGGGGTAAAATATTAGCACCTCAGCACCAGCGCTGCGCCATTCACGCAGCCATGCCAGAGCCACAGAGATAATGATTAGCAGCAACAAAGACTTCGCCCACAGCAAAACGGGCAACATGGCACTGAGCAGAAATAACGAAACCAGCAGCCAAAATTGAGCCAGCGCCAAGGTTTTCGATGGGACTAGAGTAACTTCAAGACGACTTTCCATGATTGTCATGAATAATTTGCACTATCCTTTGGGTATCGGGATCGGTTGGCTGCTCGCGTTTCATCAGCCACATAAACAGCTGCTGATCTTCACGCTCCAGCAGCGCTTCAAAGCGCAGTTGATCATCTTCTTCGAGAGAATCGTAGGAATTTTCAACAAAGGGTTGCAGGATTAGATCCAGTTCCAGCATACCGCGACGACTGGCCCACATTAGGCGATTCTTATTCATAGATAATCAGTAATTGTGTTAAAGCGGCATTATAAGAGACAATTGACGAAACGCCTACAGGCGCAAATTTACGGCTAACATCGACGGATTGGCAATGACCGAACAAAGCAACAGCAGTACCAGAGGCTACATTGAACTCAGCGGCCCAGACAGCCGCAAATTTCTGCAGGGCCAGGTAACATGTGATATGACAACCCTGAGTCAGGATCAGGTCATCTATGGCGCTCAATGCACCCCCAAAGGACGCATCATTTTCTTATTTAAAGCTAGCTGTGACGAGCAGGACAATATTATTCTGGAGACCCACAGCTCCATCGTCGAGACCGCCATCGCCAGTCTGAAAAAATATGCTGTTTTCTTTAAAACCGAGATTAAACAAATCGACGGTCATTCAGAGGCGCTAGAGATCACTGATCTACAGCGACTGCGCAATGGGTCCGCAGATGTGACCGCAGATACAACAGATATGTTTATCCCACAGATGCTCAACCTAGATGCCCAGGGCTATATCAGCTTTAAAAAAGGCTGCTACACAGGCCAGGAAATTGTCGCCCGCGCCCATTACCGCGGTGCAGTAAAACGCAGAATGCACCATCTGCAACTAACGGCTTCAACCCTGCCAACCCCAGGGGCAGAGATCCTCAACCCCGCGGGCAAAACTATAGGTAATATAGTTAGCGCGGCCGTTGCAGAGGAACAGACTATTGAAGTGCTCGCGGTGCTGGCCGACAAATCCAGCGACAGCACAGAGATTACTGTTGCTGGCCAAAGTTACCATGTCAGCCATCTGCCCCTGCCCTACGACATTCCCAGCGGCCCGTGAGCTTGCTAATGGAGATGCTAGAAAAGTACCAGCACCTGCTGGTATGGATGGGTATAGGCTCCGCATTTGTATTTGCTATCAGTCTTCTTAGCCTGCCTTGGCTAGTGGCACTGATCCCTGATGATTATTTTGTGCCAAAAAAACGCCAGCCCAGCCAGTGGAAAGCTCAGCGGCCGCTGGCGAGATTAATTGTTTTGATCGGCAAAAACTGTCTCGGTTATGTGCTTCTGCTGGGCGGCATACTGATGCTGTTCCTCCCCGGCCAGGGTCTTCTTACCATGATCACGGGATTACTGCTGGTGGACTACCCGGGTAAGTTTCGTATTGAGCGCAAAATAGTAAACACCCCGGCTGTGTTAAAAAGCCTGAACTGGCTGCGCGCTAAAGCGAGAAAACCGCCCTTGATTTAGCGCTTTGCGGGGAGTGACGAAGGAAGTGAAGGATCGAGAGAACAGCGATACCTAAAGGGCGGGAGCCACAGTCGTCACCCGCCCCATCACCACTTCATTACCAGCGGTGGGATTCGAGGGAATATTGAGAGCCAGCACCAGACTGATAGCCGCCATACCTGTGCCCATCAAAAATACCGCCGTGGGCGACACCAGCCACACCAAACCAAACAGCGCAGGAATAACTACCGCGGCAATATGATTAATGGTAAAGGCCACACCAGCTGTAGACGCCATATCCGCCGGATCAGCAATCTTCTGAAAATAGGTTTTAATCGCAATAGCCAGACTAAAAAACAGGTGGTCCAACACATAGAGACTCGCCGCCCAATAGGCATTGTCGACAAAAGCATAGGCGGTAAACACACCGATCAACCCACAGTACTCAAACGTCAGGGCGCGACGCTCGCCAATACGCCCTACCAAAGCACCGATGCGCCCGGCAAAGGCCCAGTTAAACAGATGGTTTATTAAATACAGCGCCGCCACATCGCGGACCGAATAGCCAAATTTCTCCACCATTAAAAACCCGGCAAACACCACAAAGATCTGGCGCCGGGCACCACCCATAAAGGTCAGTGCATAGTAGAGCCAGTAACGTTTGCGCATCAGCAGGTTTTTGCGCTGGGGCGTGGCACTTTTAAAATGGGGGAAAGCCAGCCAGGCAAATAATGTCAGCCCCAGACAGACCACACCACCAATCACATAGATACTCTTGTAAGTCAGGCCCAAATAACTCTGAGCCAGTATAAGAAACCCGTAGACCAGCAATGATGCCATTGAACCCACAGCAATCAACTGACCCAACACTTTGGGCGCCTCATCGATGCTCAGCCACTGCAACGACAGCGATTGCTTAACCGTTTCAAAATAATGAAAACCCACAGACATCACAAAGGTGGTCAGATACAGCCCTACCACAGAGGGAAAATAACCTACCATAGCAACACCGACACCCAACAGTGCCAGTGACAAATAGGCGAACAGCTGTTCGCGAATAATCAGCAATACCAGCACTGCGGTAAATGCCAAAAACCCGGGGATTTCTCGAATACTCTGCAACATGCCAATTTCAGCGCCGGTAAAAGCCGCTTTTTCAATAACAAAATTATTTAACAGCGCCATCCACACAGCAAAGGCAACTGTCATGGCGACAGTCATCACCAAGAGTAAATTTTTTGGCGTCTGCCAGGGTTTAGCGATCAATATCTGCTCCTAAAATAAAAACTATAAACTGGCTTGCAGCGGCAATTGCCAATCAATTGCTTGCTGGCCCTGCTGCTGCAGGTAACTATTTGCCGAAGAAAAATGTTTGCAGCCCAAAAACCCGCGGTAGGCTGACAGCGGCGACGGATGTACCGACTTAAGGACCAGATGCCGCGACTGATCAATAAACGCGCCCTTCTTCTGGGCATAACTGCCCCAGAGCAAAAACACAATACCATCGCGCTGGTCGTTTAACGCTCTGATCGCCTGATCAGTAAAGCGCTCCCAACCCTTGCCCTGATGGGCGCCCGCATTGGCCTGCTCCACCGTTAGAGTAGCATTGAGCAACAGCACCCCCTGCTCGGCCCAGCTGGTTAAGCATCCATGGGGCGGCGGCGACACAGACAGATCATCCTGTAGCTCCTTGAAAATATTCATCAGCGAAGGCGGTACTTTAACGCCAGGCATTACCGAGAAACACAGACCGTGGGCCTGATTGGGACCATGGTATGGATCCTGCCCAAGAATCACCACACGCACCTGATCAAATGGCGTCGAGTTGAACGCTGAAAACCACTGTGGACATGGGGGATAAATCACCTGGCCAGCACCTTTCTGTTGCACCAGAAACTCCCTTAACTGTTGCATATAAGGCTGATCAAATTCACCGCCGAGCACATTGAACCAGCCCGGTTCCAACTTGACCGAATTTTGATCTACCATATTAATTTCCTGAATTACGACTATGAAATGCTAACCGAAAAACTCCGGTGAATGTTATCATAGACTCTCATGCAACCTGTCTCCACTTTCAATATCTGGCGCCTCACCTGGCCAACCATCCTCAGCAATATGGCCTTTATGCTGACGGGTCTCGTGTTCCTGAAAATTGCTGGCGGCATGGGCCTCGATGAAGTGGCCGCAGTTACTACCGGCCAGCGGCTATTCTTTATTCTATTTGCGGTGATGATGGGGATGTCCAGCGGCACTACCGCCCTGGTGGGTCGCTATTGGGGGGCAGATAACAAACAGATGGTTGGCCGTATTGCCTCATTGTCTGTAATTATCTTTTTCTTTGCCGGCATACTTTTATCCTGGCTGGCGATCCCCTTTCTTGAGCAGCTGGTGGGGATATTCAGCCTTACCCCAGAAGCCCATGTGGCGGCCATCGACTTTATTTATTATACCGTGCTCTATGCGCCCCCAATGCTAATAGTGCTGGTTTTCAGCATGGCCTTTCGTGCTACCGGCGATAGTAAGACGCCCCTCTGGGCAGCAGTGATAGGCGCAATTTTAGGTGTCTATCTGGGTATTGTGTACACCTATGGCTGGCATGGTGTTGCGCCCGTAGGTCTGTCTGGCCTTGCCATAGGTAACGGCGTAGCCGCCATTATCACTGTGCTGCTATTTTTGCTGCTGTGGTTATTCGGCAAGCTGTCATTTAAACCAGCCAACCCATTGCCAGGTATTGTGAGCAATAGCCGCGACCTGATAAAAATCGGCATGCCCGCAGCCTTCGAACAGGTGTTTTTTCAGGCCGGTTTATTAGTGTTTTTGGTATTTCTGGCTAGCTATGGCAATGCAGCTTTTGCCACCTATGGTATCGGCCTGTCTATTCTTGGGCTAATGATTGTGATCGCCTTTAGCTTCTCTATTTCCAGCGCCACATTAGTCAGCCAGTATCTGGGTGCCGGCGATAAAAAAGGTGCCTACAATGCAGGCTGGCGCACCATGCGCACCTGCGTCTACATTATGGTGGTGGGCGGCGCATTGATGAGCCTGTTTGCCGAAGAAATAGCGCGCTTCATGATAGATGACCCTGAGGTGATAGCACTTATGGTGCCCTTCACCTACATCATCAGTTGCAGCCTGCCACTGATGGGTATCGAGTTCAGCATGGCTGGAGCATTGCGCGGCGCAGGAGATACCAGATATCCAATGATGGTGACTATGTTCAGCATCGCACTCAGCCGTGTACTGGTACCCTTTGTGCTGGTGCAGATTGGTGCTGATGTAATGTGGCTCTATGCAACTTCGTTATTAGATTTTGGTATAAAATCTAGTCTGAATTTGCGCCGCTTTCGTAAAAAAGATTGGTTACAGGCTCAACCGCACAATCAACAATAGTCGATCACATAGAGTGTTAAATGCCCCAAGCTAATTCAACCCGAATCCATGAAGATCAATACGATCGTCAAATCGCCTACTGGTTATTTTTCTGTGCCGCGGTGATATTCGGCATGATTCTACTGGGAGGTGTTACCCGCCTGACTAACTCCGGTCTGTCCATGGTGGACTGGAAACCTTTAATGGGGATTATTCCGCCACTATCGGAAGCAGACTGGGAGCATATGTTCGCCAAATACAAGCAGTTTCCAGAGTATCAACAGATCAATGCTGGCATGTCTATGGAATCCTTTAAGTCGATCTTTATGTACGAATACCTGCACCGGGTGTTGGGACGCTTGATCGGTGTTATTTTTATACTGCCATTCCTGTTTTTCTACTTTACCCAGCGCATCAAAGCTGGCCTTACCCCAAAGCTGATTATTATGCTGATAGGCGGAGGCTGTCAGGGTTTGTTAGGCTGGTACATGGTCAAGAGCGGCCTGGTGGATAAACCTGATGTCAGCCAATACAGACTCAGTGCCCACCTGGGTGCCGCAGTTCTGATCTACTCATTTATTCTGTGGACCGCCTTTGATCTGGTCTGCCGCAGAACAGAGCAACCAGCACAGCTACAAACCTTTGCCTACAGTCTCAGCGGTTTGATCTTCCTGATGATTTTGACTGGTGGGCTGGTGGCCGGGACCAAGGCGGGTTACGCCTATCCAACTTGGCCATTGATGGGTGACAGCTTTATCCCAGCCGGGTTATACAGCATGACACCAGCATGGTTATCAGCCTTTGAAGATATCACCACCATTCAGTTTAACCACCGTATCTTCGCCTACATTATTGTCGCCCTGGTCCTCGGCTTTGCCGCCAAAGCCTTTAGGGCTGGTGTTCAAGGCCCAATTCGGACCGCTGTATTCTGTCTGATTGGCCTGTTGATACTGCAGGTCAGCCTGGGCATCAGCACATTAATTTTTTATGTTCCGATACCTGTAGCAGCAGCTCACCAGGTCGGAGCAGTCGCCCTTTTAAGCGCCTCGCTATTTATCAGTCATGCACTGACTAAAAGCCAAGGCCAACCGAATTAATCATTGGAGAAGCAACATGAAAAAACTTGTTATTACCTTTATAGCAGCAACATTATCTTTTGGCGCCATGGCCGGTGACCCGGCCGCAGGAAAGGCTAAATCCATGACCTGTGCAGGCTGCCACGGTATTAATGGCATCAGCAACAATGGCATGTGGCCTAACCTGGCGGGGCAGAAAGAACCCTACCTGGTCAGCCAGCTACAACAGTTTAGAGCTGGGCAGCGCAACAATGCCATGATGACCGCAATGGCCAAAGGCCTGAGCGACGCAGATATTGCCAATCTGGCGGCTTACTACAGCAGCCTCAAGTAAGCTTTTAACCCTGTACTGAAAGCTCGTGTCTGTTGCCAGGCGCGGGCTTTTTAGCGCTTAAATCACCAAAGCGCTCAGCTTGTTTTAAAATTTAAACAATGTATATTGCAGCCGCATCTTAATCACACCCACAGCAACGGAGTTTAGATATGCCCACAGTCACCTATGTAGAAGCCAACGGCCACAGCCATGAAATTGATATCGCATCTGGAGTCAGCCTGATGCAGGGTGCTGTAGACAATATGATTGAGGGCATTGTTGCGGAATGTGGCGGTGCCTGTGCCTGCGCAACCTGCCATTGCTATATAGACGAAAGCTGGGTTGACAAACTCGAACCCGCCAGCGAAATGGAGAAGGACCTGCTGGACTGTGTTACTGACCCTCAAGACAATAGCCGATTATCTTGTCAGGTCAAAATGACCGATGCGCTCAATGGTCTGGTAGTACATTTACCCGAGTCTCAATTCTAGCGACCAGCAGAATTTTTGGCCCTGTCTGCACCCCGCCTATCAATAGGCGGGTTAGCATCAACCGGGCTTTCACCCTTCCAGCAACAACCTAATCGCCCTATCCAACCCGCAGCAATGCCCTGACCGAAAACTCTCTGGCCAGAATATGCCGTGTGCCCCTATGTCCGCATGATTTTCCAGCGCGATCGCAGAGAAAAATACCTCACTATGCGAAAACCATCACGTTTGTTTTTTTTATTTATAAGATGTATAGTTTAAGCAGCTCATAACTCAACAAAAAAAGGTTCATCTCCATGCCATATCAAGAGGAATTTCTACTCAGAGCCTACCGCTCCATGAGAACTATTCGCGAGTTCGAAGAACGCTGCATCGCCGAATTTATGGGCGGTAATGTGCCTGGCTTTGTGCACGCCTCCAACGGTCAAGAAGCCATTGCGGTTGCTGCCTGTATTGATCTTAGCGACAGCGACATTATTGGCAGTACTCATCGCGGGCACGGCCACTGCATTGCCAAAGGCTGCGATATTGGCGGCATGATGAAAGAGATCATGGGTCGCTCCACCGGCCTTTGCAAAGGCAAAGGCGGCTCCATGCATATTGCCGATATTGATAAAGGCATGCTCGGCGCCAACGCTATTGTTGGTGGTGGGCCGCCACTGGTTAACGGCGCGGCACTGGCCTCCAAAACTCTGGGCACCAAGAATGTCGCCCTGTCATTTAATGGCGATGGCAGTGCCAACCAGGGTACGGCTATGGAAGCCATGAATATGGCGGTGGTTCTGCAGCTACCCCATGTGTTTATTTACGAGAACAATGGTTATGCGGAAGGCACAGCAGCTAACTATGGTCTTGGCTGTGACAGCCTGACCGATCGCAATGCCGGCTTTGGTATGCCCGCTGAATGCGTTGATGGCAATGACTTCTTTGCCACCTACGAGGCAATCAAGGTTGCAACTAAACGGGCACGCGATGGCGGTGGCCCTACTTCTATCGAAGCCAAATGTGTGCGCTTTGATGGCCACTTTATTGGTGACCCACAGCTCTACCGCGGCAAAGACGAAGTCAAAAATGCCCGCAAGAATCAGGATTGCTTAAAAATCTTCCGTGACCGCGTGATTAAAGAAGGCTGGTTAAAAACCGCGGCCATGGATGCGATCGACAAAGAGATTAAAGTCGAAATAGAACAGGCGGTTGCAGACGGTCTTGCTGCACCGCATCCAGATCCCGTCACGGACCTGATGTCCGATGTCTACTGCTCATACTAAGGTGACCCAAATGACTAACAATTCTAATAATGCACAGGTCGCCGGCAAGACTTCAATTAAGACTTACCGCGACGCCATCAATGACGCTATTCGCGAAGAGATGCGCCGTGACCCCACAGTTATAGTTCTCGGTGAAGAAGTTTCTGGTGGTGCCGGTTGTGACGGTGAAGATGATGCTTACGGTGGTGTTTTTGGCGTAACCAAAGGTCTGATGCCCGAATTCGGGCGCGAGCGTGTGATCGATACCCCTATTTCGGAAGCCGCTATTATTGGTGCCGCTGCCGGTGCTGCTAACAATGGTTTGCGGCCGATTGCCGAGCTAATGTTCTTTGACTTTATCGGCGTATCCTTTGACCAGATCTTTAACCAGGCGGCCAAGTTCCGCTATATGTTTGGCGGCAAGTCAAAAACGCCCATGGTTATCCGCGGCACAGTGGGCGGCGGTTGGCGCGCCGGTGCACAGCACTCCAGCATGCTGCACTCTATTGTTACCCATATTGCCGGCCTTAAGGTGGTTATGCCCAGCAATGCCTATGATGCCAAAGGGCTGATGGTACAGGCAATTCGTGACGATGACCCGGTGATCTTCCTTGAGCACAAAGTGATGTACGACAATGAGTGTGAAGTGCCCGACGAGCAGTATGCCATTCCCTTTGGTGAGGCCGCATTCCCCCGTCAGGGCAAGGATGTGACCATAGTCGCCATCTCAAATATGGTCACCCATGCCATTGCCGCCGCCGACATTCTGGCCGAGGAAGGTATTAGCTGCGATGTAATTGACCCGCGCACCGTGTCGCCAATGGATGATGAAGCCATTCTCGAGAGTGTCGAGGTCACAGGTCGACTGGTGGTGGTTGATGAGGGTAACCCGCGCTGCGGACTGGCTTCAGATATCGCTGGTATTGTTGCAGAGAAAGGCTTCCATAGCCTTAGAGCACCGATTCGCACGGTAACAGCACCTCATACGCCGGTACCTTTTGCACCTGAATTAGAAGATGCCTACCTGCCGAATGTGGATAAGGTACTTGCCGCTGTTCGGGAAGTACTGGGAGCCTAATCATGAGCAATGAAATCAAGTCAATCCAGATGCCCAAATGGGGCATGGAAATGTCAGAGGGTGAAATTAATGCCTGGCATGTTGAAATAGGTGCTCAGGTAAATGCTGAGGATGATCTGGTGGATGTTGAAACCAGCAAGATCATCAATACAGTCACTGCCGCTCACAGCGGCGTGTTGCGAGCTATTGTCGCCCAGACCGGCGAAACCCATGATGTGGGTGCCCTTCTTGGTGTTCTTGCATCGGCGGAGACCAGCGAAGCAGAGATTCAGGCATTTATTGATAGTCACAAAACCACCAGCGCAGATTCAGTAGCCGCCAAGCCCGTAGCATCGGAGCCTGCACCCGCAGTGACAGACGCTGCACCTAAGGCAAGTAGCAATTCAGCCCTGGCTGAAGGAGGGGATGATGGCCATATTGCCGCTTCGCCCGTAGCCCGCCGACTGGCTGCAGAATACGGCGTGAATCTCAATAATATTACCGGCACAGGCCGCCATGGCCGCGTCTCCAAAAGTGATCTTGAGGCAGTTGTGACTGCCTCCGGTGGTCAGCTAGTTGGCACCAACCCCGCAGCTCCGGCAGGCGCAGCCCAGCATGGTGATGATAGTCAGGTTAAGGCCACACCAGTTGCGCGTCGTCTGGCTAAAGAGCTGGGTATTAATCTTCATGAATGCCGTGTCAGTGGCGATCGTGGCCGTGTCTGTAAAGCTGATGTTGAAGCCGCAGCAGCGCTGAAAAACAAACTGCCAGCCCAGTCAGTGACTGTAAGCTCAGCACCAAGCAGCTCTGAGTCACAGGTTATTAGTGGGATGCGCAAAACGATTGCCGCACGCCTGCAGTCATCCAAACAAACTGCCCCCCATTACCGAGTGCAGATTGATGCCGAACTGGACAACCTGCTAGCCACACGCAAGCAGATTAATGATGCCAACACCCAGACCAAAGTCTCGGTCAATGACTTTATTATCAAAGCCTGTGCCAGCGCATTAATAAGAGTGCCCGCGGTTAATGTGCAGTTTGATGGCGAGCAAGTCACTCAGTTTGCTGATGCCGATATCAGTGTTGCAGTGGCCATCAAAGATGGGTTGATCACCCCCATTATTTGTGGTGCCAACAACAAAGGGCTGGAAGGCATTTCCCATGAGATGCGCGACCTATCCACCAGAGCCAAACTCAACCGTCTCAAGCCTGAAGAGTTTCAGGGAGGCAGTTTCTGTATCTCTAATCTGGGTATGTATGGCATCAAGCAGTTCGACGCCATTATTAACCCACCTCAGGGCGCGATTTTAGCCGTGGGTTCAGGGGAGCAGAGAGCCGTGGTGAAAAATGGTGAACTGGCCGTAGCCACTGTTATAAGCCTTACTCTGTCCAGCGACCATCGCATTATTGATGGCGCGGTTGCCGCTGAATTTATGTCTGTACTCAAAGGCTTCCTAGAGCAGCCCGCGACTATGTTGGTATAAACAATGGGCGAGCGTAGACAACAGTGAGTATTCAGCAATACGACCTAATGGTAGTAGGTGGCGGCCCCGGTGGCTATGTGGCCGCCATTCGTGCCGCCCAATTGGGTTTTAAAACAGCGCTGGTCGAAAAACAACACCTGGGTGGCGTGTGCCTAAACTGGGGCTGCATTCCCACCAAGGCACTGCTCCGCGGTGCGGATATTGCCCATACTTTAAAAGAGGCAGACCACTTCGGCTTTAGCTTCGATAACCTCAGTTTTGATATTAATAAACTGGTTAAACATAGCCGCTCGGTAGCCAGCAAGCTCAGTGGCGGCGTTGCCTATCTGATGCAGAAAAATAACATTACTGTGATTGATGGCACAGCCACTGTGGCCGAAAAATGTCTGCTTGATGTCAGCCACAACGGCGCAGTCACCCAGTACCGCAGCAACCATATTATTCTCGCCACCGGTGCCCGAGCGCGCAATTTACCCAATATTGAGATTGATGGCGACCTTGTCTGGGGTGCCCGCGAAGCTATGACTCCCACTGCCCTGCCCGGCAGCCTGCTGGTTATTGGCGGCGGCGCCATAGGCGTGGAATTTGCCAGTCTCTACAATGATCTGGGTACCGATGTCACCTTGGTCGAGGCCGCAGAGCGCATTACCCCGGCAGAAGATGCCGAGATTTCAGCCCTGGCAGAAAAATCCTTTGCACAGCGAGGTATTAAGATACTGACCAATACCTTGGTCGACTCCATTGAAGGCGCTGGAAAACAGGCCTTAGCCCTGATTAAAGGCGCCGATGGCGACCAGCACCTAAAATTTGATCAGGTCATTCTGGCTGTGGGAATACAGGGCAATATCGAAGGACTTGGCCTTGAGAGTCTAGGTGTTAAAACCGAAAACAGTTTTTTAAGCGCTGACCCCTTTGGTAGAACCAATCTGGTTGGCCTGTACGCCATCGGCGATGTCGCCGGTGCTCCCTGGCTGGCCCATAAAGCCAGCCATGAAGCCATTGTCTGCGTGGAAAATATTGCCGGCATCGAGGCTGTCCAGCCGTTAAATAAAAACCGCGTGCCCGGCTGTACCTATTGCCGTCCGCAGATTGCCAGCGTCGGCCTGACCGAAGCTCAGGCTAAGGCCGCAGGACATAGCATTCGAGTGGGGCGCTCCAGCCTCAGCGCCAATGGCAAAGCTCTGGCCATCCATGAAGCAGAAGGAATGGTTAAAACCATCTTCGATGCCGACAGTGGCGAATTACTAGGCGCCCACATGATTGGCCCAGAAGTCACAGAGCAAATTCAGGGGTTTGGTATAGCACAACAGCTTGCAGCCACAGAACATGATTTGGCCCATACCATTTACGCCCACCCAACCGTATCTGAAAGCATGCATGAGTCTGTGTTGGACAGCCTCGGCGTGGCGATCCATCAATAGAGTCTATTTATGAGTAACCAAGTCCCAATCCATGAAGGTCTATTTACTTGGCCAGCCGCCAAACCCCAGTTACTGGGCAGTCGCTGCAACCAATGTGCCGAAGCCACCTTCCCCGCCCAACCCGATTGTCGCAGCTGTGGCTCGCGGGAAACAACAATTGTTGAGCTGGGTGATCGAGGCATATTGTGGACCTGGACCATTCAGACCTTTATGCCCAAACAGCCCTACCGCAGTGACGAGACCCCAGAGACATTTCGCCCCTACGGCGTAGGCTATGTGGAAATGCCCGGCGGTGTGCGTGTCGAGACTCGACTGCAAGCCAATAGCCCAGATCAGTTGCAAATAGGCATGGCCATGCAGCTGGATATTATTCCGTTTCGCACCGACGAAAATGGCGATCAAAAAATGACCTTTAGTTTTAGTGCAGCACAGGGAGCATAGATTATGGATGTAGCAATTATAGGTATAGGACTTCATCGCTTTGGTCGCTCCCCCGACATGTCCGGCATGCAGCAAGGCGCCTCTGCGGTGCGCGCAGCGCTCGCCGATGCCGGTCTCTCATGGGCAGATATGCAATTCGCCTACGGCGGCAGTCAAGACGGCGGCAATGCCGACGCGCTGGTTAATGAGCTGGGACTAACTGGTCTGCAATTTACTAATATCTGGAATGGCTGTGCCACGGGCGGCAGTTCATTGCATGCGGCTTACAGTGCGATTAAATCCGGCGAGTACGATGTGGGCGTTGTGGTTGGTTTCGACAAGCACCCGCGGGGTGCCTTTAATCCCCAACCCAAAGAATGGGGATTGGACGAATGGTATGGGGAGACTGGGCTTATGCTCACTACCCAGTTTTTTGCCCTTAAGACCCAGCGCTATATGTACGATCACGGTATTACCGAAGATGCCTTAATTCGCGTCTCCGAAAAAGCCTTTACCAATGGCTCGCTGACACCAACCGCCTGGCGCCAGCAGGCCCTGAGCTATGAAGAGATTGCCAACTCGGCCATGGTCAGCGACCCATTGCGCAAGTATATGTTCTGCAGCCCTGCCGAAGGTGGCGCGGCGCTGATTATTTGCAATGCCGACAAGGCTCATCAGTACTGCAGTAACCCGTTATTTTTGAAAGCGGCCGCCGTGCGCACCCGCCACTATGGCAGCTTTGAAGTATTCGCCCCTTCTCAGGCAATGGAGGTTGCCGACGCACCAACCGTCACTGCCTCCAAGGCCGCCTTTGAACAGGCGGGCATTGGCCCAGAAGATGTGGATGTTATGCAGCTTCAGGATACCGACAGCGGCACAGAGATTATGCACATGGCAGAAAATGGCTTCTGTGAGCACGGCGAGCAGGAAAAACTGCTCCTTGAGGGCGCCACCGGTATTCATGGCCGTCTACCTATTAATACCGATGGCGGCTGTTTAGCCAATGGTGAACCTGTTGGCGCCTCTGGCCTGCGGCAGGTGTATGAAGTATGCGTGCAATTGCGTGGTGAAGGTGGTGCTCGACAGGTGCCTAACAAGCCCAAAGTTGGCTACACCCATGTCTATGGTGCCCCCGGCATCAGTGGCGTTAATATTATTACTAAATAATGAAAATAATAAGTAGGAGTAAATTCTATGTCTGAATTAATTAAAGTAAAACAGCAGGGTGAAGCCCGCTGTGAAGGTCTGAGCTATCAGGATCTGCTCAACGACGAAACTATCGAAGTACCGGCCTACCTGCGCGAAGATAACAACCCTTACATGGGTGACGAAGACATAGATGTAGCACGCTGGATCGGCCGTGATTTTCACGAGCAAGAAAAGAAAAAGCTATGGCCCAAGGTCTGGCAAATGACCTGCCGCGAGGAAGATATTCCTGAAGTGGGCGACCATCATGTTTATGAGATTGTCGACCAGTCGATTATTGTTACTCGCACCGGTGAAAATGAATTTAAAGCCTTTATTAACTCCTGCTTACACCGCGGCCGCATACTGCGTGACAACGACGGTCATGCGGAAGAATTTGTGTGCCCATTCCACGGCGCAACCTGGGATATTCATGGCAACTTTAAAGGTATCCCCTGCAAGTGGGACTTTAGCCATTTAGACGAGAAAGATATGAGTCTGCCACAGGTCAAAACCGGTACCTGGGGTGGCTTTATCTTTATAAACTTTGATGAAAACTGCGTCCCTCTGGAAGACTACCTCAGCCCGTTGCCAGAGCATTTCGCCCGTTTCCCACTGCACGACTACTACAAAGGCGCCCATGTTGAGCGCGTCGTTCAGTGCAACTGGAAAGTCGGCGCCGAGGCCTTTATGGAGTCATTCCATACCCTCGAAACCCACAGCGAGATTCTCACCTTTACCGGTGATGCCAACTCCCAGTACGACACCTTTGGTGATCATGTAAGCCGGTCTGTCACCCCTATGGGTGTGCCCAGTCCGCATATGCCAGAAGTCACTGAAGCTGAGACCATGCGCGATATTCTTGAGCTGTCGGGCCGTATGGCAACCGATAGCGCCGAGGGACACGAAATGCCCGAAGGCCTGACTGCACGTACCTACGTAGCAGAGACCAATCGTGAAATGTTTAGCGAGATTATTGGCGAGCCACTGGATCAGGCCACCAAGTCAGAACTGGAAGACGCCATACTTTATATGCTGTTCCCCAATACTCAGGTATGGACTGGCTACCACGGCAATATCGTCTATCGTTTCCTGCCTAATGGTGACGACCACAATAGCTGTATCTTCGAAACCATGATTCTGATGCGCTACCCAAAGGGTACTAAAAAGCCCGATCCCGCAGAGAAAAATACACTGCGCCCAGATCAAGCCTTTAGTGAAGCGCCAGAAATTGGTGGCCTGGGTCCAGTATTTGATCAGGACGACAGCAATATGGCCGCAGTGCAAAAAGGTATGATTGCCTCCAAGAAAGGGGCGGTAAGCCTGGCCAGTTATCAAGAGAGCCGTATTCGTCATCTGCACCAAACCATTGATAAGTACCTCAATGCCTAAAGGCTTTTAGTGCCGGGTTCCAGCCCTTACACTGGACCCGGCGCACAGAGCTAACAATTTACTGAAGAGATTTGCATGGCCACCACAGATACGTTAATTCCCGCAACCGATATTACCGACAATCAAACAGTCCCTGTCACCTTGGATGGGAAGAATATTCTTATCTGCAAGGCTAATGGCGATTTTTATGCGGTTGACAATATGTGTACGCACCAGCGCGCAGAACTGACCGGTGGTCGTATTAGAAATTGTTATCTAGCCTGCCCCTTACATGGCGTGCGCTTTGATTTACGCACAGGTAAACCCATGGGCGAGCTCACCAGGGTGCCCCTGAAAACCTATGATGTCAGCCTGGCTGACAACGGCAATCTGCAAATAGAATTGGAATAACCATGATCACCAATCGCCAAGTCGTTCTCGCCTCTTACGTCACTGACGCTGCACAGCCGGAAAACTTTGCGCTGTCAGAGGGCCCAATACCTGAACCGGCGGAAGGCGAGTTTCTGCTGCGCAACATGTACTTTTCAATGGAGCCCGCTATTCGCGGTTGGGTCGATGGCAAGGCCAACTACTTTGCGCCAATCCCCATCGGGGGTGTGATTCGCGGCCCTTCCGTCGGGCAGGTTATTAAGTCGCGCAATAATGATTTTGTCGAAGGTGAATATGTTTTTGCCCTCAATCAATGGGAAGACTATTCAATCTGCCACAGTGACGCCATATTGTTAGAAAAACTTCAGCCAGAAGACGGCATCCCCCTTTCCTACTATGTTGGCTCACTCGGCGGCGCAGGGGCCACAGCCTATATTGGCCTCCATGAAGTAGGCCAGATTCAGGCAGGACAAACCGTTGTGGTCAGTGCCGCTGCAGGGGCCACCGGCAGCATGGCCGGACAGATCGCCAAACTCTGCGGCTGCACCGTGATAGGCATTGTGGGCAGTGATGATAAGGCGCAATTGATTGTGGACGAATTTGGTTTTGATGCCGCCATTAACTACAAAACCGATGATATCACCGCCGCTGTGATGGCCATTGCCCCGGAAGGTGCGGATATCTATTTTGATAATGTTGGTGGCCCAGTATTAAATGCCATGCTACCCGCCATGAAAGTCTATGGCCGTATTGTCGGCTGCGGCATGATCTCTGATTACAATCGTACCGATAATCCAAACCCAATTACCAATCTGTGGGAAATGGTGTCACGGCAGCTCACCATGCAGGGGTTTTTATTGCCCACCTATCAAGCCAAGGTGCCGGCGGCAATGGCTCAGCTTGAGGAATGGATTAGGGCGGAAAAGATTACCGTGATCGAAAATATTACTGAGGGGTTTGCCAATACGCCTACCGCTTTCTGTGAACTGATGTCGGGTCAAACGGTGGGTAAGGCGTTGGTTAAGATCGACTTGTAGGCTACAGAGACTATGTCTCCCTCTCCAACTGAACCTGATCCTCGGCTAACATCAACCAACAGTGCTTTCTCTCCGTCCAAACATGAACCGACGGTTTTAAATCATCTACATCGTCCAGGGTACCGGCTTTAATAAAAATTAAACCCATATCCGGCGCATTCTCTGTGTCTGTAATCACCGGCGACCCACAGTTTCCACAGAAGCGGCGAAACACAGTTTGACCACTGGTACCTACATCTTCGAAGGTTTTTAACTCACCGGTTAATTGCAAACTATCGCGAGGGTAAAAGGCCACTACCGAAAAGGCAGAGCCGGCCTGTTTCTGACAATTTTTACAATGGCAGACCACAGTTTCCACCGGAGTTTGAGGCACCTTGTAGCGCACCTGACCACAGAGACAACCGCCCTCTCTCAATCCTTCTGTCATCGCCCTGTCTCCCCAACTATTTAGTTAAGACCCAACGCACCATCCACAGTAAACGCAGACCCAGTAATAAATGAAGCCTCTGCACTAACCAGATAAACCGCCATAGCCGCCACGTCCTCCGGCTCACCAATACGACCAATCGGATGCATGGCCTTGTAACTGTCCATTAGCGCTTCGCCATTGTCCACCTGACTGACCACCTTCTTCAGCATATCGGTCTGGATAACACCGGGATTAATCGAATTAACATTGATGCCATAGCCACTGCGAGCGCAGTGTAAGGCGACCGATTTAGTCATCATATCAACCCCAGCCTTGGACGCATTGTAGGCGACCAGCTCAGGCTGGGCTTTAAAGGAAGAGACCGAGGCCATATTGATAATCGAGCCGCCGCCATCGGTTTTCATTAGCTTGATGGCTCCCTGACAGCCAAGGAAACAGCTGCGAACATTGATGCCCATGGTTTTATCCCAGGTCTCAACATCCAACTCTTCAATGGTGCCCATCAAGGTCACACCGGCAACATTGACCATGATATCCAGGCCAGAAAATTTTTCCTTGGCAATAGAAAAGACAGCATCCCAATCTGCCGGGACTGAGACATCATGATGAACAAAGTCGCAGTTTGGCCCTAACTTTTCCGCGGCTGCTATGCCACCAGGCTGATCAATATCCGTGATAATGACCGTCGCACCTTCAGCGATAAAGCGCAGAGCAATACCATAGCCAATACCCGTGGCGCCACCGGTGACGATGGCCCGCTTACCCAATAGCTTTTGCTCTGCCATAAGCCTACACCTTAAGCATTAATTTGCCTGTATTACTGCCATCAAACAGCTTGTGGAAAGCCGTCAATGTATTATCAAAACCATCGACAATGTCATACTTAAACTGAATTTTATCGTCAGTTAACAACTTGGCAATAGCACTGGCACCCGCCTCAAACTGGTCGAGATAATTGCTAATTAAGAAGCCTTTAACGGTGGCGCTTTTAGCCAGCACCTGCCACCAGTTATAGGGGCCGGGAACAGGCTCTGAAGCGTTATACGTTGAAATAGAACCACAGAAGACAATGCGCGCATTGCTATTGATGTTCAGTAGCGCCGCATCGAGAATTTCGCCACCCACATTATCAAAGTAAACATCGACGCCCTCTGGGCAAGCCGCAGCAATGGCAGCATTGAGGTTACCGGACTCAGTTTTGTAGTTAATCACCGCATCAAAGCCAAGATCGTCCTTGAGCCACTGACACTTGTCATCTGTGCCTGCCAGACCCACCACTCGGCAGCCCATGTTTTTGGCCAGCTGACCACCCAGTGAACCCACAGCACCAGCGGCAGCACTCATTAACAATGTGTCGCCCGGCTTGAGTTGCGCCGCATCCTGAATACCAAAGTAAGCGGTCAGACCCACAGCACCAAAGACACTTAAATAGTAGTGCAACGGGAATTGGTTGTCCTTGGGTACCTTGGTAATAAAGTAGCCATCAGACAGGCTGTACTCTTCCCAACCATTTAGACCATAGACCTCATCGCCCACGGCAAAATCTGCATGGGTGCTCTCAACAACAGTGCCCACGGTTGAGCTGCGAATAACATCACCAATTTCTATCGGCGGCATATAGCTGGGCTCGTCACTCATCCAGCCACGAATAGCGGGATCCAGTGAGAAATACTGGTTTTTAATCAGTATCTGGCCATCAGCTAAGCCATCAACCTCAACGGTGCGGACCTTAACGTCATTGTCAGTGGTAGCGCCATTTGGACGCTGGTGCAGGTAGTATTGCTGGTAGTTGATCGACATGCTTTTTCCCGTTTTTATTGTCAGTAGATGGTGGTCGACAATACCTACATGCGACCTTTTTAACTCAATCTTTAAGGTACCCCTTTAGAAATAAAAAATCAACTACGATTGTTTTTTTGATCGACTGTCATGTATAGTGAATTGACGTCAATAAAACCAATAATAGGACGATTATTATGCCTTTTTCCGGATCTATCGAAGATCGTCTCGCCATCCGCGAGCTGCTGGATGTCTATGCCGACGCAGTCAATCAGCGTGACACTGAACTCTGGGCCTCAACCTGGGCGGAGGATTCCAGCTGGAAGCTTCCGGTGATTCCGGGCATGGAAAATGTCGAAGGCAAAGATAATATAATCAGTGCCTGGCAGACTGGCATGTCCATGTTTCCCTTTATCTTTATGGCCTTTTCTGTAGGAGGCATTGAAGTGAATGGCGACACAGCCAAGGTAAGATCCTATGCCGCAGAAGTGGGCACTACGCAAGAGGGTGAAGAGATTCGCCCTAGAGGTCAGTACGATGACCAGCTTGTTAAGATTGACGGCCAGTGGCTGTTTAAAGAGCGTATTTTCCACACTATGTACGGTGAATAATTCCATCTTGCCAAAGTAACTCCGATTTTCAAGGAGCCACCATGACCGTACTGATTAACGGTACCGTTAACTTCAAGCCTGAAGATGCGGTAAAAGTATTGCCCGAAACTGCCCAGCTAATGGCGGATACCCGGCTGCAAAAGGGTTGCCGCCATTATGTCTGGAGTCTAGATCCGGCGGTGCCCGGCAGAATCTATGTGCATGAGAACTGGGAGTCTGTTGAGCATCTGCGCGCCCATCTGGCCAGCCATTTTTATACCGATATGTTGGCGATCCTCTATAACTACGAGATTATCGACACCGATATTCTCAAGTATAGCGTTGATCATTGCGAGCCAGTCTACGATGAGACCGGTACACCGCGTGCTGATTTCTTTACCAAATAATAGTCCAAAACTAATAGTTAGCAACTTCAAAAGCCTCCTATCTTAGGATGGGAGCAGCCGGTACGGTGACTGGCGCATAATTATTTTACTGGTCAATATTGGGTTAGCCGCTCTCTTGCGCTATTATTCTTGCTGCTGCTGCCGCCCCTAAACTCAGCTCGTCTGGGTTAGGCTCGGCAATATTCCTTTATAGGCAAATCAACGAGAGCAAAATATGTCAAATCATAGAGCGTTACAGATGTTTGGTCGTTCAGGTAACCCTGCTTTAAACGCAGATACCTTTGGTAACAGCGCTAAATCCTCACCAGCTGGCATTCAGTTCAAGTCGTCAGAGACAATGACTCTTGAGGGAACAGTCAATAAAACAGGCATTCTACTGGCACTGGTTGTCTTGTCAGCCTCATGGACATGGAACATGTTTTTTGAAAGCGGCAATCCAGCAACGGTTATGCCAATTGCCATTGGCGGTGCGATCGCCGGCTTTATTTTCGCCCTTGTAACCATATTTAAAAAGCAGTGGGCCGGCACTACAGCGCCACTTTACGCCATAGCGGAGGGACTGTTCCTAGGTGCCATCTCAGGCATATTCGAGATGCAGTATCCAGGTATTGTGATTCAAGCGGTGGGCCTGACTCTGGGTACTCTCGCATCGTTATTGTTTCTCTACAAAACCGGTATTGTTAAGCCAACAGAAAATTTCCGCCTGATGATTACCTCGGCCACTATGGGCATTGGCATGCTGTATCTGGTGAGTATGCTGATGAATATGTTTGGTTCTGGTGGCATAGGGTTTATTCATTCCAACGGCCTGTTCGGTATTGGCTTTAGCCTGTTTGTAGTGGCAATTGCCGCGCTCAACCTAGTGCTGGATTTTGACTTTATTGAGCAGGGCTCTGAGATGGGCGCACCTAAATATATGGAATGGTTCGGTGCATTTTCACTGATGGTGACTCTGATATGGCTCTATCTTGAAATGCTGCGGCTACTGGCCAAGCTCAGAAGCCGCTAGTGGACGCCAATACCTTAATTTTTGGCTCAATGGCAGTCTTGTCATTGGCAATCTTCTTTTATCTCGGTCAGTTTAAAGCCTCTAAAAAGCAAACCGAGCGAGATGATCGTATTGATTGGTCAGTGCGGAAGTTTTCAATATGGAAAATTCTGCTCTACTCCCTCGTGTTGGTCGGTGGCATTGTGCTGGTCCTGCAGTTTTTATAACCGCAGAATAATAAGCTCAATGCCGCCTAACACTGAGACCTACCCCAACATTATTTCAGGCCGTGGGCTTTGCGCAATGCACTGCCCACCCAATCAACCGCTTCACGGGTTGCTTCAATGATACCTGCCAATGAAAAGAAAGCATGAATAAAACCGTCAAAGCGGCGCATCTCAACATCCACTCCTGCCTCCGCCAAACGCTTAGCATAGGCCTCGCCTTCATCACGCAGGGGATCAAATTCAGCCGTAATCACCAGAGCCGGTGGCAATCCAGAGAGGTCTGGCGCCAATAACGGACTGGCCAATGGCTCATTGCGCTTTTCCATCTCCGGACAGTAGTGATCCCAAAACCACGTCATCATTGCCTTGGTGAGCAGGTAACCCTCAGCATTCTCTTGAAAAGAAACACTGGTCATACTGGGCTCAGTAATTGGATAGAGCAGAAGCTGCATTGCGAATTCAGGACCATTGCGATCCCGCGCCATCAACGCCACCACAGCAGCCAGATTACCGCCAGCAGAATCACCGCCAATACTGATTAGGCCGGGACTAGCACCCAGCTCAGTACTATGAGCAGCGGCCCAGCAACTCACCGCATAGCAGTCTTCTGGTGCCGCAGGAAATGGGTGTTCTGGTGCCAAACGATAATCCACCGCCAGCACCATGCACCCAGATGCCGCGCAAATCTCCCGACAGTCGGCATCATGAGTAACAAGATTACCAATCACCCAGCCACCACCATGAAAATGCACATGCAGTGGCACAGGCTTATCGCTGGGCCTGTAGAGGCGCACTGCAATATCTCCTGCTGGGCCAGGCACGACAAAATCCTCAGCGCTATAGACCTCAACAGTTGGTGGCACCGACTGGGCCTCTGTATACAGGGCGCGACTCTCATTCACAGGCAACTGGTGATACTCGGGAGCACCAGATTCTGCAATCTGGGCCAAAATAGCGGCGGTCACTGGTTCTAATGGCATGTTTTATCCCCTCTTGTGCACATGGTTTAAATCCCCAGCCTCAATTAAGCAAAACCCTCCACGCACAGCGCAGAGGGTTTTGAAGGTTGCCGAGGAATCCGGGGAAATTCATCGTTGGGTACTACAGCTTAATTAAACATTTTCCAAGATTGTCACCTGCCAGCATATCGATAAAGGCTTGCCCTGAAGTTTCAATACCCTCAGACCAGTTAACCGGGCTGACCAATGAACCGGCCTTTAGCATAGCGATAATATAGTCAATGGCTTCCGGGTAGCGATCCACATGGTCAGAGAACATAAAGCCCTCTGCTCTGGCACGCTTGGTAATAAGTTCCCACATATTGCCCACAGCCTCATGGCCACCATCGCGTTCATACTGAGACACAGCACCACAGAGAATAATACGCGAGTTTTCGGCGAGCTGGCCGAGCATGGTAGTGAGCATAGAGCCACCGACATTGTCATAGACAATATCCATGCCTTCAGGGGCCACAAGCTGAAGTTGCTGCTCAAAGGGTTGAGCCGATTTATAATCAATTACCTGGTCGTAGCCAAGGGTATCCTGTAGCCATTGACATTTTTCTGTGCCACCGGCAATGCCTACAGTACTGCAGCCTTCGGCCTTGGCAATCTGTCCGGCAATACAGCCGATACCACCAGCAGCGGCATTGATCACAAATAAGTCGCCCGGCTTCGGCTGGCCTATATCCATAATGCCGAAATAGGCGGTCATACCAGAGGGCCCTAGACTACAGAGATACTCATGCAGCTCCACAGCGGGGTCCGGTTCAAGAATACTCATCAAATCGGAGCCATCGGCAATACTGTACTGCTCCCAAGCGGTTCGACCCATCACGATACTGCCTTCTGGGTACTCAGGATTGCGAGACTCAACAACCGTGCCCATAATAATGCTCTGTACAGGTTCACCCAGCGGCATTGACTCCAGATAGTTGTCCCCTGACCCCTCATTCATCCACTGACGAAAACCTGCATCTAAAGACAGATAGAGATTTTTGATCATAAACTGCCCCTCACTAATAGTACCCAGCGGCTGGGCGTCTACTTCAAAATCCGCTGCTACCAAATGATCCGTAGGTCTGCGAGCGAGCAATACACGTGTATTCATCTGAGCCATAACTTATTTCCATTTTTTCTTGTTTTATTGAGACACCACAACATCAGGTTCACCGTTCTATTTATCCCCCATACTACCTCAGCTATGGGCACAGGTAAATAACAAACATGTCTGATGGTTTTTATTGACGAGTTGTAGGCACCACAGTACTATTGGGGCTTAAGTTGCAATCAATAGCGACACAAAGCCAGCCAATATCACGCCTGAGTTTACATCAGAGCCTGGTCGGCACATTTTTACTACGGAGGCCATAATGGCAACAACAGACGCGCAAAACTTTGCCGACCACCTAGAAATTCAGCAGGTAATCAACCTCTATGCATCGGCTCTCGACAAGCAGCAATGGGATGCTCTGGAAGGCGTATTTACCGATGATGCGGTGGCTAACTTTATCGGCATAGGCGTCTTTGAGGGCCGCCAGGCAATTGTCGAGCTAGTAGCCAGTGTGCTCACCCAGTGCTCGGTGACACAGCACCTGCTCGGCAACATCAATATTGTTGTGACTGGCGATACAGCAACGGCCACCTGTTATCTGTCGGCCCTGCATGTGGGGCTCGGCGATTACGCAGCCGAAACACTGACGGTGTGGGGCGAGTACAGCGATGAGCTAGTTCGCACTGCAGTTGGATGGCGTATTAAGCACCGCACATTGACATCACAGCATGCATCAGGGGATATTGGATTGAATGGTTAGGCTGTAGCCTTTTCATCGGCTATTGCCGACTATAAAAACATTAAAAGCGAGCACAGCAAGATGATAAAACTGCACTCTCACCACGATATGGGCGCATCCAGAGACACTATTTGGGGACTGCTGATGGATTTTGGCAATATCGAAGCCTGGTGGCCTGAAGACGGGCCGGTGCAAATTGAGCGTGTTGAGATTGAGGGCAGCGGCCCCGGCATGATCCGCTATATGTATAACGCAGGCTTTGATGGTGCTGTCGCTGAACGCCTCGATGATCTGGATCTTGAAAACTACATTATTACGCTATCAATTGTTGGAGACCGGCCCGCTGGACTGTTGCACTATCAGGCAAAAGGCCAGCTCACCGAACTCGAGGGCGGCGGCTGCCGCCTGACCTACAACTCAGAGTTTCTTGCGGAAGACGGCCGCGAAGACGAAGCGCGCGAGTTTTTGCTCGGCGCTTACTCATTGATGTATCTGGGTTTTGATAAAGTGTCTGCACAACAACTATAAAAATATCAGGGATTAAATTATGTTAGCTATCTCCGCAAAAATTGAACTGGCCCCCAAAGATGCTGCTGCCTATGTCGCCGCTGCACAGAAAATTATCGCTCTAACCCATGAAGAACCCGGCTGTCTGCGCTATGCCATTGCAGTGGATGTGAATGACGCCAATGTTATCTGGATCTCAGAGCAGTGGGAAAGTGAAGATGCCCTGATGGCGCACTTGGCTATGCCCCATATTGTTGAATTTATGGCCTTTTGTGGCACAGTCGAGATCACCGGTATGGATGTTGTTAAATATGATGTATCAGCCGCTGGTCCGCTGGTGCTGCCCGAAAGCTAAAACCTGAAACAGTCGAGGAACACACAAGATGACTATTGCAGAGAACTATAATCGCATTATCGCCCGCATTATTGATGATGTAGATAACGGCACCACAGACCAAGCCGAAGGCACATTAACTGTGCCATCAAAAAATTATACCGATGCTGATATCTGGCAGCAGGAAATGGACCTGATCTTTAAAAAGGTCCCGGTATTTGTGGCACTGACCCAGGAGCTGCCGAATCCCGGTGACTACAAGACATTTCAATTTCTCGATAAGCCTCTGCTCATCACGCGCCTCAAAGACGGCACTGCCCGAGTGATGCTCAATGCCTGTTCCCACCGCGCCATGACTGTGGCTACAGAACCCTGCGGCAATAAATCGCGCTTTACCTGCCCCTACCACGGCTGGATGTACAGCAATGATGGCGTGCTGCGCGGTGTTGCGGATCAGGAGAAGTTTGGTGACTTCGACAAGCAGACTAATGGCTTAACCCAGCTACCTGTCTACGAGCGCGGCGGTATGATTTTTACCGTGCTTGAACCCGGCGAAGACGAGGTCGATTTCGATGGTTTCTTAGGCGACGTAATGGATGATATTGGTCGCCTAGGTATGGAAAACTGGCATTTCTGTGGTCAGCGCAAGATTGACGGTGCCAACTGGAAAGTGGCCTATGACGGCTATTTGGAAGGATACCACTTTGCTGCCGCCCATCCAGACACCATTGCCGAGCGCACCTACTCCAACATAATGCAGTTTGATGCCTATGGCCCCCATACCTTGATCTGCTTCCCCCATCTGGCCATTAAAGAGAACCTTGCCGATGTAGCGCCAGAGGATTATCACAAACACGAAAACAATGGCTACGATTGGATTCGCACCTTGTTTCCTAATATCTCATTGTTTGTGGCACCAGAGATTACCCTGGTCAGTCAGATTATTCCTGGCCCATTGCCCAATCAGAACACCACCTATATCAACTTTATTCACCCGACTGTGCCGGACGGAGAAGATACCGAACTGCAGGGCATGATGGACTTCTTCCAAGAAGTAGTGGATGTCGAAGACTATCAAGTAGGGCTGAAGATTCAGAAAGGTCTTGAGTCTAATGCTCATGCCAATGTTACCTTCGGTCGCAATGAGGCGGGCAATCAACTGTTCCATAAATGGGTTGAATGGTATTTAGCGCAGGATCCCTCCGCGCCTAAACCTGAGCTCGATAGAAAAAAGGGTACCTCATGAGCATTCACGACAACCGCGCAGGCCGAATCAATTGCCTGCTGATTGCTGGAGGCGTTTGGCATGATATTGATCACGCCCGTCTTGAGTTATTGAAACTATTGTCGGAAGACGATCGTTTTCGGGTGCGAGTTTTTGAAGATTATGAGAATCTTGACGCCCTAGAAGAAGCCGATTTTATTGTTAGCTACACCTGCAATGTGGTGCCCTCTCTGGGCGCTCAGGAAGCCTTAAAAGCCTGGGTTGAACGAGGCGGTCGCTGGTATGCACTGCATGGCACAAATTCAATTATTCGGCTAATGTCGAGCGGCCTTTACGGCACACCCGACTGGGCGCCCCTATTTGTAGAAACACTTGGCTCAATGTTCCGTTCTCATCCACCTATCGCTCCTTATACAGTGTCTGTGGCCGATCCTGAGCACCGTCTGGCTAAGGGTATCGAACCCTTTGAATCTGATGATGAGCTATATCTGATGAAGACCTACGGCGATCTGCATGTAATTCTCGATACAGAGTACGGCGGCAAGGCAGAGGGGTTTGAAGAAGATGAATGGGAACATGCCCGTCACCCGGTGTTTTATACCCACAAGGTTGGGGAAGGCGAGGTTCTGTATCTCACTCTAGGTCACTGCCGCCACCATCATGATATGCAGCCAATGCTGGACTACTGGCCCACCATGGATCGAGGCTCATGGGAATTACCGGTTTTCTATGAACTGCTGCGCAGAGGTATTCAATGGGCCATCGAACCTATGGATAAAGAAACTGCAGATGCCATGGCGAAGGCGCGGGCTGCGGCAGAATAACTTTTTAGAGAAAAAAAAACAAAAAAAAGGGGCATCTGATGCCCCTTTTTTAATCGGTTTACATTAACGCACTACCAGCGTAAATTTAGCTCATTGACCACACCCACTATACCGCTGCTAAAACTCAGCTGACTTTTATTATCTACCTGAAAATCAGGGATTCGCTTAAGCCATTCTTCAATCGCAATACGCAACTCCACCCTAGCCAGGTTCTTCCCCGGACAGGTATGTGCGCCGCGACCAAAGGTTAGACTATTGCCCTGTTTGCGACCGAACTCCACATCCACTGCATTAGGTGTAAAGGCATTGTCCATACCCGCCAATGGCGTTGGTGCGGCTACCATATCCCCCGCCTTTAACTGCACACCGTGAAACTCCATATCTTCGGTCACTTCTCTAGCGACAGTGACTAATGGAAAGCGCCTTAAGATTTCTTCTACCGCGTCGCTAACAGTGGTTTCACCCGAGGTAATTTGTACACGATGTTCTATGCTGCGAGCCAAAAACAAAAACACAAAACCCAGTAAATTAACTACCGTATCCACACCGGCAATAAACACCTGAATGGATAATTTAATCGCTTCTTCACGGGTCAGGCGTCGACCATTAGTTTCAGTATTAATCATGCGGCTGAGCATATCTGTGCCATCGCCACCCATGCGTTCGTCCACATAGGGAGCAATATAATCCTTCAGATTTTGCAGTGCGTCGACAAAGGTAATAGTGCCATCCGGCCTAATCAGCTGATCAGTCCAGTACTTAGTCTGGGGAATATCATCTTCCGGTAAATCCATCATCGACAGAAAGACTCGGATGGGCAAAATATCTGCAAAATCACGAGTGAAATTACATTCGCCTTTATCCACAAACCCGTCGATTAAGGATGTCACAATGCCACGGATATCATCGCCCATGGCATTGACGGCAGCTGGTGCCATGCTGTGATTTAGAGTTTTACGATAAAAATGATGTTCCGGGGGATCGATAGTGGTGGGCAGCAAACCATGGTCAGCACTGTGGCTTTTGGGCAGGATAATACTGCGGCTGGAAAATCTGCTGTAGTCGGTCAGTATCTCTTCAATAATGGACGTTCTTGTGGGCAGCCAATGGCCTTCATTTTCCTGGGTCCAAACCAGAGGACAGGAATCGTCCTCTTGCAATAATGTGGCCCAGGCTTCGTGGAAGTCTTTATCAATGCCCGGGGGGCCGTACATATTAAAGTCTCGAACCAGATACTCTGGAACATGGTCAGGTAATGATTCAGTGCTCATCTCAGCCTCCAATAGGTTTTATCCCAACCTGAGAGAATGGGCAGCATCTGCAGTGACCACAGTGCCCGCCATATAGCTTGCCGCATTACTGGCCAACAGTAAGATCGCGCCATCCAATTCAGATAGCCGGCCTGCTCTACCGAGAGGCAGATTAGCCAGATCAGCTTTGCCTTGCTCTGTCTCATAGTAGTCAGCCACCAGATCCGTATGCAAAAAGCCCGGCGCCAATGCATTAACTCGGATGCCATGCTCCAACAGCTCATGGCCCATTACCGCAGTCAACTGATTAACCGCTCCTTTAGAGGCACTGTAATGGGTAAGACCCTTAAAGGAAGACACTGCACAGATAGAGGAAATATTAATAATATTGCCGCCAATACCCGAGGCCAACATTCGTTGAGCAGCTTCCTGACCCAGATTAAACACCCCTTTAATATTCACATTCAGTACATGATCCCAGTTGTCCTCATCCATCTCGATAAAGGGTTGGCGACCCGTGGCACCAGCATTGCTAAAGATAATATCCGGCGTACCAAATTCCTTCTCCGCAAGATCAAAGCCTGCTTTGACTGAGGCCCGATCGGTGACATCCATAGCCACTGCAAGGGCTTTTCCGCCTCTCGCCTTGATACGCTCCGCAAGGTTCTCCAACAAATCCAGCCTCCGAGCAGCACAGACCACAGCTACACCATTATCTGCCAGCAACTCAGCAATATGCTCTCCCAAACCACTGGATGCACCGCTGACCATTGCCACTCTGCCCTTTACGGAAAATAGTTTATCTATCACGGAATTCACCTTTTCTTGTTATTTTTTAAGCTCAATCTACAGCGTTTAAAATTGCACTCTCTTGGTAAAGCCACCATCAATCACCACATTGGTGCCCGAGGTATAGGCCGAGAGTGGGCTTAGCAACAGCGCAACCTGAACACAGACTTCTTCAGCCGTGCCCATGCGCCCCGCAGGAATCATGGCTACTGTGGACTCGTAAATTTCCGGCATCGCCGCTTTAATCTGATCCCAGGCACCACCATCGATAAAGATAGGGCCGGGGCTTACGGTATTCACGCGAATGCCCATCGGCGCCAGATCCTGGGCCAGATTGCCAAAGTAGTTAAGCAGTGCAGCTTTCATCGCGCCATAGGGCACAGCACCGGCAAAGGCTTCCAGTGAAGCGGTAGAACCAATGCTGACAATAGAGCCACAGTCAGATTTTTCCAGATGGGGCTTAGCTGCATTAACCGCTTTCCAACTGGCCAGAACATCCGCTTCAAAATTGCTGCGCCATCCAGATTCCTCTGCATCAGCACCACCGGCACTGACATTAGCGACAAAGCCATCTACGCCACCCAGTGCATCGGCACAGTTACCCACCCAGGCTTCTAGAGAAGCGGAGTCTGTAACATCAACCACTTCACCGTGGGCTTTCACGCCCATTGCCTTAATGGTATCTACCGCTGCATTAACCTCATCGGCATTGCGCGCACAGATGCCCACATTACAGCCCTCAGCGGCCAGGGTTTTTGCCAGCGCAAAACCAATGCCTTTGGATGAGCCGGTAATCAAAACTGATTTATTCTTTAATTGCAGATCCATATTGATCGCTCCTTATTATTAATTTTTATATGACGCGAAAGCTCAAGCCTGCATATAGCGCGACAGATGAGAATCTCGCGATCCAAACATCACACCTATAGCCGCCAAGCGCTTAAAATAATGACCAACGCTAAACTCGTCGGTCGTACCTATACCTCCGTGGAGCTGTATCGCATTGTGCGAAACATAGCGCCCTGCCTTGCCCACCTTTGCTTTCAAGGCGGCAACACATTGCTCTGCATCTTCAGAGCCGTTATCCAGTTTCCAGGCCGTCGCCATTAGCAGTGATCTGGTTAATTCAATTTCCATATACATATCGACCATGCGGTGACGCAATACTTGAAAGCTGGAAATTGACTGACCAAATTGTTTGCGCTGCTTGGTGTAATCGACAGTTGCCTCCAACAGTGCATCCATGGCACCAACCGCCTCGGCACAGACAGCCACAATGGCGCGAGAAAAAATTGGCGCTGCCATAGCAGAGGCATTGCCTATTTCACCGACCAAAGCGTCGGCATTCAGTGCCACATTGTCTAACTGCAACTCGCAGGCTGAACGACCATCGTAGGTTTTATAATTATTACAATGTAAACCCTGCCTGCTCTTGTCCACTACAAACAGGCTGATGCCTTCTTTTGCGTCGATTGAGCTATCGCCAACACGGGCTGATACCAAAAACATATCCGCCTCAGGGCCATTAAGCACAACGGCCTTGCTGCCATTAAGCACGTAACCATCGCCTGTTACTTCCGCTTTGGTTTCCACATAATGGGGGTTGGCCACATTGCCCTCTTCCAAATACGCCAGTGCGCCCTGCAACTCGCCAGCCATCAGGCCGGAGAGATAATGTTCTTTAATAGCAGGTTGTGCGCCAACGGAAATTAATCCGCCCACCAGTACAACAGATTCTAGATAGGGCTCAAGCACCAGATACTTGCCAAACTGTTCGCACAGAATCATGGTCTCGAGTGCGCCGCCACCAAAGCCACCAGCCTCTTCTTCAAAGGTCATTCCCAGCCAGCCTAAATCAGCAAACATCTGCCACTGCTCAGCGCTAAAGCCACGGCTTTGCTTGACAGTGGCCTGACGGTTTTCAAAGCTGTAATTTTCACGAAGATACTTATCTGCACTGTCATGCAACATTGTCTGTTCTTCGCTGTACTCAATAAACATACAAATTTATACTCAATAAAATTTAGTTAGAGGCGCAGAACCCGCTTGGCAATAATATCCCGCTGGATTTCTGCCGAGCCGCCGTAAATAGTTGAGGCGCGATTATTAATATATTCCGCCATTGTGGTGAGCCCGCAGTCAGGGCCAATAGAGTCACCCTCATAACCTGGCTGTATTGCATCAAGCTGTTTGACCAGTGCATGCTCACCCATTATTTCTACACTTAATTCATTAAAGCGCTGACCGATCTCTGTGCCCATTACCTTGGTTAGAGAAGACAGTGCGCCGGCATTGCCGCCCGCTTCAAATGCACCTTTAACCCGCAACTCAGTAAATTCCAGAGCCAGAGCATCCACAGCCACATCTGCCAGTTTGGATGAAAATACCGGATTGTCTTGCCACAGTCTGTTGTCGGCATCCTGCTGGGAAGCAGCCTGTTTGCTGATTTTGGCCATTTGTTTTTTATGGTCGATGGTGAAGTTGTGGCCGCCCCGCTCAAACTCAAGCAGCGACTTGGCAACATCCCAGCCCTGATTCTCAGCGCCGAGAAGATTGACTGCTGGGACCCGCACATTGTCAAAGAACACCTGACATTGCTCGACCGTGCCGTCCAGGCCAACAATAGGCTCAACCTTTAAACCCTCTGTAGCCATATCCACCAGAATAAAACTGATGCCCGCCTGGGGTCGCCCTTCTTTAGAAGTTCTTACCAGGCAAAAAATCATATTGGAATGCTGGGCATAGCTGGTCCAGATCTTGGACCCATTAATAAGGTAGTCATCGCCATCGCGGACAGCGGAGGTAATCAACGACGCAAGGTCAGAACCTGCACCGGGCTCAGAATAACCCTGGCACCACATATCCTCGCCCGAGAGTATTCTTGGCAAGTAATAGTCTTTTTGTTCGGCGGTACCATGATGCATCAGCATCGGGCCAAGCATCTGCAGACCCATAGCAGGAAATGCTGGCGCATTGGCTAGCTTGCACTCTTCCTGAAAGATATAGCGCTGATTTAATGTCCAACCGGTGCCGCCATATTCTTCGGGCCAGTCTGGTGCAATCCAGCCTTTGGCATGGAGAATGCGGTGCCATTTCATGGTGGCGTCAAAGTCCGCAAAGACACTAGTCATCAGTTCGCCAGCGCGGCTGATATCTGGCGTTAGAGACTCTTCCAGAAACGCCCTGACTTCTTCGCGAAATACATTATCAGTCATAATTTATCTCAGTTGAGAAATTTTCCGTCATAACATAAACAAACAGAATTGTTTTTTAGTTTAGGGTTAATGAAAAGTTATTGCAATGAAATACCATTAATACTGACCCTATTGTTTGTACAGTTCGTTATGATTGTTCAGATTCAATGGCAGCTTTGACAGTTTGCCGCAGCACATCTTTTCGCACCTTGCCCGATGCTGTCTTTTCCAATTCATCGCGCATCTCCAGTCGCTGGGGCCACTTTTGTTTAGCCAGCCCACTGCGCTCCAGAAAAAGCTGCAGCTCGGCAAGGTCTAGCTGCACCGAATCTCTGGTTACCAGCAATGCACAGACCCCTTCCCCCAGCCGTCCATGGGGCATGGCCACTACAGCGGCCTCGGAAATCAGCGGATGCTGGTGCAGCACATCTTCAATTTCCCGGGCAGAAATATTCTCGCCGCCACGGATAATGATATCTTTCTTGCGATCAGTGATAACAATGGCACCCTGGGCGGTGATATGTCCTATATCGCCAGTGTAAAAATAACCGCGGTCATCAATCGCCTGTCTGGTTTGCTCCTCTTCGCCGTAGCCGAGCATCATTGCCGGGCCCTTGACCAGAATCTCTCCATCTAATCCCTGGGCCAGTGGCTTACCATCGTCATCAGCAATAATCACATCCCAGTTATTAATGCGACCGTCGGTTGTGGCGGCCAGCATTTCTTCTTCGGGCTTTAGAAACCCCACCGTAATTAATGGTGCTTCGGTGCAACCATAAACTCTAAATGCCCGGCAGTTGGCTAAAACGCTGTGGGCGTCAGTAATCAAGTTGGGCGGCACAGAGGCACCACCGCAGGCAAAAAAGCGCAGCGAAGGCAAATCCAGAGAATCGTTTTTAGCCTTCTCTACCAGCTCCTGTAAAAACGGTGTGGCACTGACACAGCCAGTTGCCCCGACCTTCTCTATATAGGCGACGGCATTGTTAACATCCCAGCGCTCCATAAAGGCGGTTTTACAGTCACTGATAAAGGCCTGCTCAATACCATTGGCAAAACCAGTGATATGGGTGACCGGTGAAGGCATCAGCATGACATCCTCAGCACCCAGTCCCCAGGCCTCTACGCCATTATCGATCGCCCGGGCCAGTGACTGATGTGTATGGCGCACGGCTTTTGCCCGACCTGTAGTGCCGGAGGTATACATAATCACCTTTACCGCCTGCATATCTGTGGGCTGCTTATCTGGTATTGGCCCGCCCCGCTGTTGTATCAAGTCTTCATAGCGCAGCATTCCACTCGTTGCACTGTCGTGGCGCACAGAGACCACATGCTGCAAATCAGACAGCTGGAGTTTCAAGCGCTCAATCATCTCGGGGAAATCATGGCCGCGATAGACACCGGGAATAAACAGACAGCGACTGCGGCTATCGGCCAGAATAAAAGCCAATTCGCGGTCTCTATATATAGGTATCACCGGGTTGACCACTAGTCCAAGCCATACAGCAGCAATATCAACTGCGACAGCCTCGCGCCAGTTAGGCAGCTGGAAACTAATAACATCTCCAGCCCTGAGGCCTAAACCCACCATTGATGCCGCCAGAGCCATTGCCTCATCAAAGATACTGCCAAAGCGGATATGTTCACCATCTTCTGTAAAGATAGCCACAGCCTCAGCGCTGCCGCTTGCCTTCTGCTGGGCATAGTCCGCCAAATTTTTAGTCCGTAGTCGCATTAGCGGCCCTGTGCCTCTATTTCACTGTATTTGTATCCTGCAGGTCTCTGATTAAGTCATTACTGAACCAAGACTGCGACCTAAAAGATGTGCTATTTAAGTTAACTTAAATAGCCAAAACATACAACCTTGTTTGTTTATTAATGTTGTTAAATAGGTTGAACTTTGCAATCACTAGCGCTATATTCAGCATCCGGCAGATAAAAAGCCATCTCGTTTGTTTTTTGTTGGCCTATTAAAGGGGAGAGCGCCAGACGCGGGGCTATTTTAGTTCGATCCGCAGCGGCCTTGAATAAAATAACACTAGAATCCTGAAGGTATATAATAATGAATTATCAAAAAACCTATAAAAAACAATTACTTCCAGCAATCATATCAATTTGTACTCTGCCTCTGTATGCGGGCGGGGCTATTGCTCAAGAAGAGTCTGTGGGTCTTGAAGAAATCGTGGTTACAGCCCGAAAGCGTCAAGAATCCATTCAAGATGTACCTGTTGCTGTATCTGCAATCAGCCCGGGACAGTTGGAGCGCGGATCCATCACTAGCTCTCTTGAGCTTGGCAAGATGGTTCCCAACGTTGAACTTCATGAGACAGCAATCGGCTCCGAATCGATAAGCGCCTCAATTCGAGGACTTAGCTATGACGATATCGAAAAGTCTATCGAACCGACCGTTGGTATTGCTATTGATGGCGTATTTTTAGCCAGTAACTCAGGCGGAGTTTTTGACCTGTTTGACGTAGAGTCAGTCGAAGTCCTACGGGGTCCTCAGGGAACTCTGTTCGGCCGTAACACAATCGGTGGTGTAATCAATGTTCAGCGAACTGAGCCCACTGGTGAGTTTGGCATGAAATTAGAGGCAGTAGCCGGCGATCAAGACATGTCTGATGTTAAAGGGATTATCAATATGCCCTTATCGGACAAAGGTGGGATCAAACTATCCTTTAAAAACACAGAATCAGACTCTCATGTATACAACACTACATTAAATGACCGCCGCCCTTACAAAGATTCAGAGACAATGGGCATAGCTATTAAGTACAACTTCACTGAAAATACCTCAGCAGTCTTGTCCTACGATGACTATGATCACCAGACTACTGCGCCAGATACCGTGAACCCAGGGTTCGGCAATGGCATGGGAGCCTCAGAGGCTGACGATTGGAAGACTTCACCTCAGATGTTTCCCCTCACTGCTTATCTGGAAGGTGAGAATACTACTTTAAAGATTACCCATGACGCGGATAACTATCAAATTAAATACATTATGGGCATCATGGACTACTCGGAGACAGTGCGAGAGGCATCCTGGGGTATTGGCTCTTTTGATCTTGGTTTAGGCGAAGATGGAGAACCAATCAGCCAGGCTCTTCTAGACGGCATATTCTTCCCAGTAGACAGAGATCAAGACTTTAAACAAACTTCTCATGAAGTCCAGTTTACGTCTGACTTTGATGGTCCAATGAACTTTGTGGCAGGCGTGTATATGTTGGAAGCAGATTCATATATCACCTCAGGTCCGGTTCAAAACTTCACTGCATTGCACTATCTGGACAGCACCGCGGTCTTTGGTGAAGTAAGTTATGACCTCAATGATGTTTGGTCACTGGCAGTAGGTGCCCGTTACACAGAGGAAGAGAAAGAGCTAAATTCTCGCTCTTATGCGCAAGCCACCGGCAACGCAGCCAGACTCGCGGGTAGCTCGGATCCTACGGATCTGGTCAATCTGGCAAACCCAACTTTTAAGGACAATAACACGTCATTTAGGGTTTCGCTGCAAAGAGAGATCGAGTCCGGGATGATGTATGCCTCTTACTCAACTGGTTTTCGCAGTGGCGGCTTCTTCAACCGAGGAATTACAGAGCTCGAAACACAGCCTTTCCAGTCGGAAGAAGTAACCAGTATTGAGCTAGGAATACGCAGTAATCCAACCGAAAACTCACAGATCAATGTTACCTACTTCGATGCTGAATATACGGATAAGCAAACTACTGTAATTGTATCTGCCGATGACTCGATGTGTTTGAAAGAACAAAATGACGCAGGCAGCGTTACTTGTTCATTTGTTCGTAACGCAGGTGAGGCATCCATGAACGGCATCGAATTTGAGGGTATGTATATGCCTTCAGATGATCTTACGCTTCGCCTGTCGTTTGGTACCTTCGACGGTGACTACGATGAGTATGATTACAATGGTGTTGATATCTCGGACAAAGCGCGATTGCTTTACGCTCCTGAGTTAACTGCATATCTTGGTGCTGAACATACTTCAGAGATGGCTGGCGGTATCCTGACCATTAATGCTGGGTTGAGCTATAAAGACAAAGTAGAGACCCAGGCTGATTGGTCTACCTATGATCCAGAAACTGGTCCAGTGGTCACCATTGATAGCTTCGAATCATTGGATTTATCTGCAACCTTTATGAAGGATATGGGCGAAGGCACGCTTAAGCTTCGTGCATACGGTACCGATGTTCTAGAGGACGGCAACAGAGTTGGTAGACGATTTGACGCTGGCGCCTTCTCTTGGGGTGAGCTAGTTCCCCGTCGCCAGTTTGGTGTTTCGGTAGGATACGAGTTCTAAACACCTGAACTCAAGCAAGACCCAAAGGCGGTTGAACCTAGTTCAACCGCCTTTTTTATGGACCACCAATAACTACCCTTTAGCAAACCCAATGACAAAAAAAAGCCGCTGAATCCAGCGGCTTTCTCATACTAAACTACTATAGTGCCTTTGAATCAGAACCCCATCTCTGTTGCCGTAGGAATACGGCGCAATGTTTGCCCCCCCGAAATATCCAGCATTCTGCCGGTCATAAATGACTCATCAGAGAGCAGCCACAGTGCTGCATTAGCCATATCATCGGTGGAGGGCAGTTTGCCCATGGGTATCTCATTGATAAAAGCCTGCTCAATGGCCGGCATAGCCAGAAATCCCTCAGTCATAGCACTGGGAGTAAACCCTGGAGACAGGGAGTTAACCCGAATATTCTGCGCGCCGTATTCTACCGCCGCTATACGCACTATATGGTCGGCCCCAGCCTTAGTGCCCGCATAGGCCGCAAGCCCGGGAGGAGCCAATAGAGCCGTCTGGGAGGAGGTTGTCACCACAGAGCCACCATCGGTCATACGGGCCGCCATATGCTTGATAAATAAAGTAGTTCCAATTAGGTGCACATCGCAGTTTTCCTGCAGCACCTCGCGGCTGATATCAGCGATCGGTGAAGAGGTTTCAATACCGGCAAAATTAATTGCCCCATCCAGCTTGCCATAATGGGACACGGCTGCATCGGCCAGTCCAGCAAGTTGCTGCTCATCAGTAATATCACAGCCAATCGCCAGCGCACCCAAACTATCGGCGATAGCCTGTACCCTATCCAACCTGCGCGCCGCCAAAACCAATTTGGCGCCTTCGGCCTGACAGCGCTGGGCAGTTGCCGCACCCATACTGCGCTCGTCGGACGCGCCGAGAATAACAATTACCTTGCCTTCCAATCTACCTGCCATATCTATTTACCCCTGCTGTTCTATTGTTATTATTCAGTGGTGGCAATCAGATCTTTACCAGCTGCTTGCCAAAATTTTGTCCGGAGAAAAGACCAGCCAGTGCGTCCGGGCACTGTTCTATGCCCTCAAGGATATGCTCTTTGACCCGGATTTTACCCTCAGCCACCCAATGCATTAACTGCTCTGTGGCCGTCGGGTAGCGGTTCACATGGTCTAGCACAATAAAACCTTCCATATGGCAGCGGCGAATCACCAGCTGCATATAATTTTTCGGTCCCGGTGGTAATTCCTGAACCTGATAACCACTGGAGATACCACCACAGAGCACAATGCGCCCTCTGTTGGCCATATTGACCAGTGCCGAATCTAGAATATCGCCACCAACATTATCAAAAAACACATCGATACTGTTTTTGCACAGCTCCTGCAAACGCTCGTCCACAGACTCGGACTTGTAATCAATCACCGCATCGTAGCCTAGCTCATCAATCAGCCACTGGCACTTGGCCTGACCACCGGCAATACCAATAACCCGGCAGCCCTTAAGCTTGGCAATCTGGCCCACAGTGGACCCAGTGGCACCAGCAGCACCGGAAATCAATACAGTCTCCCCGGCTTTGGGCTGGCCTATATCGAGCAGGCCAAAATAGGCGGTAAGGCCAGTCAGACCATAGATATGTAAGGGATAAGACAATGGTATATCCACAGGTACTTTGGTCACTGGAAACAAACCAGAACCATCGCTGATAGCATATTCCTGCCAGCCAAAACCTCCCTGCACCCTGTCGCCTATCTGATAGTCAGGATGCTTGCTGGCAATCACTTCACCGGCGGCAACCGAGCGCATCACCTCACCAATGGCTACTGGCGGTACATAGCTGCGCACATCATTGAGCCAGCCACGCTGGGCTGGCTCAAAGGATAGATACTGGTTCTTTACCAGAAACTCGCCATCGGCCAAGTCGCGAACCGACTCGGTCTCAAAGTTAAAATGCTCTTTGCTGACAGTGGTTTGAGGTCGCGAACTCAGGGTCCATTTTTTATTGGTTAATGCTGCTGTCATGGGGTGTACCAGATAGGTGATGAATAGGCGCGATCCTGAATAATATCTGGCGCGCGGGGATCGATGACCGCGCCAAAATATTTGCGGTCATAGGCAGTCCAGCGTGGCGTAGGAATCTGAATAACCCTTGCATAGTAGAAGGCGCGCTGCTCTGGATCGAAGTCCGGATCAGTCCACACCGCCGTTAATTCGGGGTCGCCTATGCTATTGCTATAGCTGGCATTGGCTATATCGACGGTATTGCCCACCGGCGCAATGTTGCCCAGCCAGTTGGCACTGCGATCATCGGACAGAGCCACATCATAGATCTGCTCTTGGGTTTCGCCATTGGCATTGAGCCAGCCTTTAATAATCTGAATACGATCGAGATTAGCACCGTCTGCATCCCGGGAGGCCGCCACCATAAAGCTTGGGGCACCACTATCGCTATGGCCATTTAAATCACCACCCATGGGCACCCCTTTGCGGTAGCCAATGGTGGCAAAGTCTGCCTGCATTACATCCGTCTGTTTAAACGCCCAGCCGCCAAAGAAGCGCAGCTGAATGCGAGTGCCTGAGGTGGCATAGACCTCACGGCGCTTAATCGCTCGAAACAGGGACTCACGGGTATTTTCTTCCGCCCAGACCGCTGCCAAACCAGAAGACACCAGCTGCCAGATCTTCTGCAACTGGTCGGCCATGCGCTTTTCCGTGCGATCGACAGAGGGCTCATCATGGGCAAATTTGCCAAAGAAGTTATCCTCATAGGTGGTGGCCATACCGGTGTGGGAATCGGTGCTGCCAATCAGACCGAACTTAAACGGGTTAACCCCCAGATTTTCTTCATGGCGCAGGCCCTCACGCAGCGCCGAGCGACTGTATTCATACTGCAGCATATGGGACTCTTTGGGCGTGCCAAGGGTAATATTGCCCTCATCCCAGGTCTCAAAATCGGCAAATTCATCTGTCGGTGACAGAAATGGATGGGCCTCGCCATCCCCTTTTATCTGGGTGGTTTCATACACCGGCTCCCAGCGCGCCCGCTTGCGGGCATATGATGCATCTAGGGGTAGTCCGTTTTCACGATTCGGGGAAAACATGCGTCCATTGCTGACATTACCATTGTGGGCAATGGCCAGTACCTCACCCCCGGTCTGCTTTTCATAGTCTGCCAGGGCATCCCATAAATCTTCCGGGTCATTGCTATGCTGAGCGGAAAAAGGCGTTTGTTGGGAGGCCAGCTCTGCGCCATCTTTATATATGACCACCCGGTGCAAATTATCCCCGGTAATCATTGAGGTCCATTCATAGCCGACAAAGGCGGTAAACAGCCCGGGCTCATTGTATTTGTTCGCCACTTCAGAGGCTTCCGCCCAAATTGATTTGCGCAGGCTGTCCGGAGTTAAGTATTCAGGCTCGCTGGTTTGAATAGCATCAGAGAAAGCCAGCGCCAGACCCATCATATCCCCCTGTTTCATCATCTCCTGCCATTCCATGCCCATCTTCCATTCCTTAAGACGGGGATCATTGGCCTCCAGCTGCGCATAGATACCCAGATACTCCGCATGGTCTGTTACCGCCAAAAAATCCAGCGGGCGGCGCAGTCGCGCCGGCATGCCATTGTCTGCCTCTACTGTTTCTCCTCGAGCAAATCTAAAGGCCTGATCTTTGGTTAAGCGGGTTTGCAAAATATAAGCATCTGCGGACAGTTGCGAATGCAGGTGCAGATCGCCCCAATAGAGATTGGTTATTTTCTCTCTGACCGGTGCTGAATAATCTAATTTTTGCTCTGCCAATGTTTTCTCGTGATCATCGGCATTTAATAAACCACTCATTGCCAGCACTATCACCACCGCTGTGGCACCACTAATAAGCTTATGCATCATTGTGTTCCTGTATTTATTATTATTTATAGGCAGAGAGGGGCGTAACAATCTCAATAAGATTGCCATTGTTGTCACGAATAAATAGCAACCGAACACCAGCCGCATCAAAGTTGGTTGGCGGTAACTCTAATTCCACGCCACGACTAACTAGCTCCGCAGCCACCGCATCTACATCGGCACTGCTAAAGGCCATATGCACATAGCCACGATCAGACATGGCAGTAAACACATCTGGGGCGACTTTCTCATCTTGAAACGGCTCCTTGGTGCCAACCACTTCAATCATAAAACCATTGGCAGAGATATAGCCCACATCCACATCTGGGTAACCGGCGATATCCCATTCCCGCACAACCTCAAACCCAAGCACAGTTTTATACCAGTCTAAAGTAGCGGCATAGTCCTGAGTTGAAATCATAATATGATCGGCACGCATCATAGCCAGGGGGTTGGCCTGGGGAGCACTGGGCGACGCGTCTTCAGCCGGAGCTAGATCGGCAGCAACCAGAGCCGAAAAACAAAAAACAATCAATCCTAAAAAGCTGGCTTTTGACATCTGCATTACCTCAGCTGGTCAGAATTAATAATATCGGTATTGACATAGTCATTGAGCAGTTCATGGAACCGCTGCACGCGTTTTTCTTGATGGGTGAGAATACAACCTTTAAAGCCACGGGAATTTAGCCCCTGCTGCTGGCTGGTGCCTATGCTCAGATCCTGGTCGGCCACATAGCCAACCGACTGTCCATCGCCATAGACACTGTGGCGGTTTTCGGCCCATTCCAACGGCATAGGACCAATAGGTGTAATAACTTCTTTCATCCCCTCAACCGGTGGTGCAAGTACCCAGTGATGGAAAACGCATTTTTGTGGATCCGTTGGATGGGGTTCGGTACGCAGAATCTGGCACTGCTCTGGGGACATGGTAATCGTCAAATTGGGGAACAGGGTGCAGTGAAAATAATCCACCAGCTGCTGATCGCTCATATTTTCATAATTGGTATAGCCTATCTCTGGGCCCATGCGCCGCTTCGCCGCCACTATCGCCTCGCGAATATCACCGGTGTGGCCCTTAAAGTCCTCGGGGTCAAGACCCCAGGCCCGAGCCACATCATCCAGCGGCGCAGGCACTTCTCCGGTTTCAAACTCTGGGGTTCTGGTGGTAGCCTGATGGCCTTTCATCCACATGGAATTGTGGCCGGTTTCATACATCTCAAAAACAGTGTCAGACAGGCCATCGTTGATAAAGGTCGACAGCTCGGGATGGATAGTGGGCAGGTGATAACTTTCGTTAAAGTTATCGCGGATAATCTTCCAGTTAAAATCTGCGTCCGCCGACAGGTACATGACCCGAATCCAATCGTCTAAGCCATAGCTTTTCAGGCGCTCGGGCAAAGGCGCCAGCCAGTCCAGCAAAGGTGCCACATCCTCATCCATGCAGTAGAAAATAAATGGCCCCCAGATCTCGCAGCGCACCTCCGCAAGGGTCACCTTGCCGCAGGGGTTGCCATCGGGAAAGTCATCCGCGTCCTGAACATTGACCAGCACTCCGTCGGGAGCAAACTGCCAGCCATGATAGCCACAGGTAATCTTGTCACTGCCGCCAATCTCACCCAATACCAAGCGATTGCCTCGGTGGGGGCAAGAATTATAGAACGCCTTAATACTCTCATCGGCCTGACGCACCATAATCACAGATTCGGTGCCCAGATTATGCCGCACATAGTCGCCCTCCTGCTCCAACTCAGCAACCATGCCACCGAGATGCCAAACCTTGGGCCACAGATGCTGGTTCTCGAGCCCCATAAATTCTTTGGAGATATAGCGATCCGCCGTAATGGTATCTCCCCGAACCGGAAGATCAAAACCCTGGGTATAGCGAGATGTCTCTGACGGTGCAGCCATGATATGACCTCAAAACTTAATAGTAATAGTTAAAATGTGCGTCGATAACCGCCCGGCCCGGGGGAGTTACTTGGCTATAAGGCCGCCATCAACTACCAGCTCAGCGCCAGTCACATAACTCGACTCATCAGAGGCAAGGAATAGAGCACAGTTCGCCACTTCCACCGGGTAGCCCATGCGACCGAAGGGTACTGTGGCCCCCAGCTTCTCAAACTCATCTGGGTTATCACGGCGGGAATCATTTTGGATATTGGTGTCAATCAGCCCTGGGTGCAGAGAGTTACAGCGAATACCGTCCGCCGCATGTTCTAGGGCAATACCTTTACTAAAGATTTGCACACCTGCCTTCGCAATGCCATACACAGAGACACCGGGAATACCGCGCAGCGCAGCAACCGAAGACATATTGACAATAGAACCACCGCCAGACGCAATCATGGCGGGAAGTGCTTTTTTACAGCCAAAGAAAACACTGCGAATATTTACATCCATCTGCAGGTCGTAATCCGCGGTCGAGTACTCGCTGATAGGCCGCATCAACGCGATACCAGCATTATTAACCAGCACATTGAGACCACCAAAACGCTCAACGGCGGCGTCAATAACTTGCTGCCAACGGTTTTCATCGACCACGTTTTGCTCCATGGTCAAGACCTCGGCACCCATAGCCGTCAGCTCTTTCTCTACAGCAGCTAGCCCAACCATATCAATATCAGTCAACACCAACTTAGCGCCCTCTTCAGCAAAGCGAACGGCAATAGCATGACCCAGACCAGGGTTGGAGGCAGCACCGGTAATAATGGCAACTTTATTTAACAATCTAGACATAGGAATTTCCCCTGTTATTATTTTTAATAATTTAATGTAACGTTTATATGGCGTTCCAGCCACCGTCGACTTCAAGCAAACTTCCGGTGCTAAAAGACGATAAATCTGATGCTAAAAACATCACACCATTGGCCACCTCTTCAGGCGTACCAAGGCGCTTAATCGCATGTTTTGTAGCCAGCACTGATAGATCCTTAACCAGACTCACCACTAAAGGCGTGGCAACATTGCCGGGACATATGGCATTAATACGAATATCCCGCTCGGCATATTCCACCGCCACGGTTCGGGTCAAACCCGCCACCGCAAACTTGCTGGTGACATAGGGGGACGCATTGGGAAAGGTATTGCGGCTAGTCGCTGAGGCCATATTGACGATACGGCCACTGCCCTGCTTGAGCATTTGACGAATTTCTGCCTGCATACAGAGCCACACGCCTTTGAGGTTAACCCCCATAACGCGGTCAAATTCGGCTTCGCCCACCTGATGAAATTCCTGCAGTGGCGTAGCCGTACCTGCATTATTAACGGCAATATCCAAACAGCCAAAACGCGCAACAATAGCGTCGAGCATGGCATTCACATCGGCAGAGTCACTGGCATCATTAAGCAACCCCAGCACCTCGGCACCCGTATCTTGCAGATCTGCCACAGCACTATCCAGTGCCTCTTGGGAGATATCCGTAAGCGCAATTTTGGCCCCCGCCTTGGCAAAGGCCTGGGCACAGGCATAGCCCAAACCGGCGCCAGCGCCAGTGATCAGTACTACCTTATCTTTAAAATCAAATGTCATAGCCATTGTTCTTATTCTGGGTAAGGTTTAAATCTAGGTAGAATTACCACCGTCGACCATATACACACCGCCAGTGCAGTAGCTGCTGTCATCACTGCCGAGGAACACCATCATGTTGGCAATCTCGTCGGGCTGACCATAGCGACCCAGAGGTGTCCCAGCCTCAACCAGCGCTTTAAAGTCTCCCGCGCCTGCCTCAGCAAAACCGTCTTCAATAGAGGTCATCATGCGGGTTTCAACCGCCCCCGGATTCACCGTATTGACGCGGATACCAAACTGAGCCACTTCCAATGCGGCACAGCGCATCAAGCCAATGACCGCGTGCTTACTGGCGTTGTAACAGGCCGTATTGGGCGAGCCCTGAACCCCAGCGCCAGATGAGGTAATCATAATGCTGCCACCACCACCATCGCGCATCACCGGGATCACATAATGCAGCCCCAGCCATACACCGCGCACATTGACCGCCAGCACCTTATCCAAGTTAGAGACATCGGTGCTCATAATGTCACCAATCTCACCTTCAACACCGGCATTGGCAACAAATACATCAATGCCGCCAAAGGTTTTCACACAGGCATTGACCATATTTTCAACCTGATCATCCTGAGTAACATCCACCGCCACACAGGCGCAGAGATCAGAGCCCAGCTCATCGACGAGTGGCTGAGTATCATCAGTACCTAGGTCAGCCAACATAACTCTGGCACCTTCAGCGACAAATTTGCGCACCGCTGCCTGGCCAATACCACCGCCAGCACCAGTGATTAAAACTACCTTATTATTAAGCTTCACGCTGTGTCCTCTAGTCAGTTTTGCTGTTTAAACCCTAAGCCGCAGGTATTTCACCCGCAGCAACCATGGCATCAAATAATTCAGTGCCCAGTGGATTGCGACGCAGGCACAGGCCACCATTAACCTGCAAATTTTCACCGGTCATAAAGCATTCAGCTGACGCGAGGAAGGTAGCTGCAGCGGCAATATCTTCACTAGTACCAATGCGGCCCAATGGGTAGCAGCTTTCAAACTCAGCCAGCAACGCCGCGCTCTTTAGAGGCTCTGCTGTCATAGGAGTTGCGGTTAAACCGGGAGAAATGCTGTTGGCACGAATGCCTTTAGGGCCATATTGATTCGCCACGCAGCGAATAAGATGGTCAGTGCCCGCTTTGGTGCCCATATAAGCAGCATGGTCATCCAGCATGATATTGGCAGTTGCGGAGGAAATTTGAATAATCGAGCCACCAGTGGCTTCCATGGTCTGAACCAGTTTTTGCAGCCATACAAATGGCCCCTTAAACTGCAGATCAATCATCTGGTCGAGCTGCTCTTCGGAGTTATCGGGCAGCGGCACCAACAGCCCCCAACCCGTAGAGTTAATAGCCACATCCAGACGCGAATGGCGCTCGACAATAGTATCGATCATGGCATTGATTGAGGTCTTTTTGCTGAAATCGCAATACACCCAATCGCCATTGATCTCACTGGCAAGCGCACGTAAACGGTCTTCATTGCGACCGGAGACCACAACTTTCGCGCCCTCGGCAGCGAAACGACGAGCCATTACTTGGCCCATATTATCCTGGCTGGCAGCGCCCACTATAGAGACGACTTTGCCATCGAAACGGCCCATAAGAGTTCCCCTTGGTGTAGCTATAATTCTTATTATGCTCTGGCTGTCACAGCGCAGAGTGAAACACGATAAAACAGGCATGAATGTTTCTTTTATAGATGATATTACCAATCAACGAGGCCTGCAAGGGCTTTGTCATTCTGAGCCTAGTGAAGAACCTCAAGACGCGCCAGGAGATCCTTCGCTTCGCTCAGGATGACGGGAATAGGATAATTGGGGAAAGAAGACGGAAGTACGATGACAATGGAAACCTTGTCATCCGGGTCAAAGTTAACGCAAACCTGATCTATTCGATCAGGTTTGCCTCTTGGTAGATATCGTAAAGAATAGCAGTGAGGTAGGTCATTACACGTTTAGCTCGGGCCTTCTTGCGCACCGACATATGGCTCAGTGCCATACCTTTCATTAAAAACTGCACCATATCGTGGGCGCCTTCAAGTCTCGACAAGTTCTGCCAATGGGGAAATACCGCCTTGGCTGTATCGAGAAACTGTTTCTCAAAATCTTTTTCTACTGGATCAATCACCTGACGTAACTCAGCGTCAGTGCGCGAGGCGCCCAACAGTTCCTGATAGGCCAGAAATGAGGGTAAATTGACATATTGCCAAGCAGCCTCAACGGACTCGCGTATCACCTGGTGAGTCAGAGAGCGCTGAGGGTCATCAATATCAGCCATTAACTCAAGGTACTCTTGCAATCGTAGCTGGTGCAAATGATCAACCACAGCCCTCATTACCGACATGCGCGAGGGGAAGTGATGCATCATAGCGCCGCGAGAAACACCGGCATAATTAGCAATTAACGCGGTTGTCGTATTTGCATAACCCAACTCAAGAAGACACTGAATTGTCGCTTCCAGTATCGCCAAACGCGTCATGGCACTTTTTTCTGCCTGCCAGCCTTTCTCATTGCGCTTTGGTCGCTTGGTTTCCGTCATCTTTACTGTCACTTTCTCTGCCTTAAATTCTTTCATTAATGCCACCACTACAAAGTCCGTTTAAATCGGTGAAATATGTTAGCCCCCAAAAACAAGCCGGTGATTGTAAGTTTCTTTGAAGTTAAAAACAATCACGAATGCCTTATCTATAGATAAATGATTAAATTCTGAGAATTTTTGCCTCTAAACAATCAACTTAACCGCCATTTCAGCCAGCGAGCACCGCATCATTATGGGCGGGCACTTTATTCAGGCTTTGCTATCGGAATAACGTTCGATAATTTGCTTGCCTAGCGCCATCTGGTGCACCTGATCCGGGCCATCGGCCTGACGGCACCAGCGGGCATAGTTATAACCCTCAGCCATGCAGTAATCTTCTGTCAAACCACCGGCACCATGCATTTGCATAGCTCGGTCAATCACATTCTGCACCAGCAGCGGTATCGTGGTTTTTGTTGCGGCAATCATATCGATGGAGGCAGGTACCCCCTCCTCATCAATTTTGTGGCAGGTTTTTAATACCAGCAGGCGAGCCATTTCAATTTCAGAAAACATCCGAGATATGTCTTCACGCACAGATTGATGCTTACTTAATGGACGGCCAAAAGTCACTCTGGAAGTGGCTCTCTGACAGGCCAATTCCAGCGACCGCTGAGCAGTCCCGATCAGCCGCATACAATGATGCATGCGCCCAGGCCCCAGTCGACCCTGAGCAATTTCAAAGCCACGCCCCTCACCCAGCAGCACATTTTCTGCGGGAACACGGCAGTTTTCAAAGATGAGTTCCGCATGACCTATGGGTGCATCGTCATAACCAAAGGTAGACAGAGGCCGTACCAACGTGAGGCCCGGCGTATCCTTGGGCACCAGCACCTGAGTCTGCTGCAAATGGCGGTTAGCATTGTCTGGGTCTGACTTGCCCATCACAATAAGAATCTTAGTGCGCTCATTCATGGCGCCGGTGATAAACCACTTGCGGCCATTAAGTACCCATTCATCACCGTCTTTTACAATACTCATCTCAACATTGGTCGCATCACTCGACGCAACCTGAGGCTCCGTCATAGCGTAGGAAGAGCGGATATCACCGTTTAACAGTGGCTGCAGCCATTTATCTTGCTGTGCCTTGGTCGCGTAATTCATAAACACTTCCATATTGCCAGTGTCAGGCGCATTGCAATTAAACACCTCAGGGGACCAGATAACCCGACCCATCACCTCACACAGCGGCGCATATTCAGCAAAGCTCAAACCACCATGATCACAGTATTCAGCATGGGATGGTGGGACAAAAAGATTCCACAGACCAGCTGCCTTAGCCTTTAATTTCAGCTCGTCCATCAGCGGCAGAGGGGCAAAACGGTTTTCCGCCGCGTCTAATTGGCGAGCATAATTTTCTTCATTGGGGTAAATGTGTTCATCGAAAAAGTCATTCAGCCGCTCGAGTATCTGCTGAGATTTTTCACTGTTATGGTACATATTGGGGCTCCGCTAGAGGCCTTATTCACCAGGCCGAGTTAATAATTGAAAGACTGAGTTAGCAATTGCTACCTTTACCACCAGGGATAAAAGGAAGGCATGTCCGAAGTAGCACTGGACTTAAAATCCGCCTGTCGTTTTTCCATAAATGCCGACACCCCCTCCTTGCCATCAGCCGCACTGGTGTAATAAACCGCGAGGGATTCAACTTTGTGGGCTTCTATCGGATGGTCAGTCGCAGAGTTGCGATACATCATCTGTCTGATCAGCGCAGAGGACACCGGCGCAGTGTTGCTGGCAATCTCCCCGGCCATCTCATAGGCCCTGGCCAGCAAATTGTCCGGCTCGCAAACCTCATATACCAACCCGCCCTGCTGGGCGTCGCTGGCATTAAATATCTCCCCAGTCAGCATCCACTTCAACGACTGCTGCATGCCCACAATGCGAGGCAAAAACCAGGTAGAACAACCCTCAGGAGCAATACCGATCTTGCCAAACACAAACCCGATACGGGCCTTCTCAGACGCCAGGCGAATGTCCATCGCGCAGATCATGGTCGCGCCAATACCCACAGCAGCGCCGTTAATCGCAGCAATGACCGGCTTTTTACATTCATAAATTGCCAGAGTCACCTTGCCGCCACTATCACGAACACCAGGCATACTGTCCGGATTCTCCATCTCCGCAAGGGTAGGCTGACGCCCCTCATCAAGACCAAACACATTGCCTGCTGAAGTCAGATCCATCCCAGCGCAAAATGCTTTGCCCGCACCGGTGACAACAATCACGCGAACATCATCATCTTCACTGGCGCGATAAAACGCCGCCGCCAACTCATCGCTCATTTCCAGCGTAAAAGCGTTCATGCTGTCTGGTCGATTGAGCAGCAATGTTAAAATGCCGTCCTCAACCAAATATTTAATTGTGTTGTATTCCATAATCAGTCCTTGTTAAGCCATCAATCAATGGGAGAGAGCAGCGACTTGCCAACCTAGGTGAAGAGTTTAAAAGGCAAACTCTCGATACATTTAGGGCTCAGATATTAGCATCAGTAAAAAAAACAAACTAGAATAACTTTTATTTTTTAATAAATATCTTATTGGTCTGAACACAAAAAAGCCCAGCAATAGCTGGGCTTTATTTAGTCGGCGCTTTTATTCAGGCCGCATATGAGGGAACAGCAGCACATCTCGGATAGAAGGCGAGTCAGTCAACAGCATCACCAGCCGGTCAATACCAATACCCTCACCGGCCGTGGGTGGCATGCCATACTCAAGGGCGCGAATATAATCGGCATCAAAGTGCATAGCCTCATCATCACCCGCATCCTTCTCAGCCACCTGCTGCTTAAAGCGTGACTCCTGATCTTCCGCATCATTCAGCTCCGAGAAGCCATTGGCAATCTCGCGGCCACCGACAAAAAACTCAAAGCGGTCAGTCACATGAGGGTCCTGATCATTGCGGCGCGCCAGAGGAGATACCTCTGCCGGGTACATAGTAATGAAAGTAGGCTGCTCTAAAAGATGCTCAACCGTCTTCTCAAAAATCTCAATCTGCACCTTGCCCAGACCCCAGATATCCTTCAAAGGAATATGCAAACCCTCGGCAATCGTGCGCGCACCAGCTTCATCAGCCAACTGCTCCGCACTAAAGTCCGGGTTGTACTGCAAAATAGAATCAAACACCGACAGACGGGTAAACGGCTCAGCAAAGTCATAATGCGTCTCGCTAACCACCTCGCCCTCAGCATCCTTCACAGTATTCACCACCTTAGTCGAACCCAGCACCTCAGTAGTCATCTTGCGCAGCATATCTTCCGTGAGATCCATCAGATCATTAAAGTCTGAGTACGCCTGATAGAACTCCAACATAGTGAACTCAGGGTTGTGCCGCGTCGACAAACCCTCATTGCGGAAATTGCGGTTAATCTCATAGACCCGCTCAAAGCCACCCACCACCAGACGCTTCAAATACAGCTCCGGCGCAATACGCATATACATATCAATATCCAGCGCATTGTGATGAGTCACAAAAGGACGCGCCACAGCACCCCCAGGAATCACCTGCAACATAGGTGTCTCAACTTCCAGATAGTCCGCATCATTTAAGTAGCGGCGAATAAAATCCACCACCTTAGAGCGAATACGAAACGTATTGCGCACCTCAGGGTTAACAATCAGATCAACATAGCGCTGACGGTAACGCATCTCTTGATCCGCCAGGCCATGAAACTTATCCGGCAGCGGACGCAATGCTTTGGTCAGCAACTGGTACTCATCCATCTGCACATAAAGGTCACCCTTACCAGACAGATGCAGCGCACCTTTAATACCAACGATATCACCCAGATCCAACGACTTAGCAAAAGGACGGGCCTCTTTGGTCACATACAGCTGAATCGTACCCGAGCTGTCCTGCACCACAATAAAAGCACCGCGATTGCGAATTACCCGCCCCGCCACCGACACAATCTTGCCCAGCTTTTCTAGGTCTTCTTTGGTTTCTTGCCCAAAGCCAGATTGCAGTTCAGCCGCACTGTGCTCCGGCCGAAAATCATTAGGAAAGACCGCCCCGCCCTCTTCACGCAGGGCATGAAGCTTAGCGCGACGCTCAGCAATTAACTTATTCTCGTCTTGTTGATCAGTCATATCTCAGTCTTTAATAAAAAGTTTATGTCCCCGCTAACAAAACTACGCTCGATCTAGGATGCAATGCAGGGCAAGCATCTGAGACCTCGAGCAACAGGGATGTTGCTCAAGAGCGTACAGGGAAGTAAATACAGCGTGTCTCAGATGCTTGCCCTGTGTTGCATCCGTGTTTGGTGCTCGGCGGCTGCCCTTGAGCTGCATCCGCATTTAATACACCGTGCCACTTTACTGAGATCCTTCGCTGCGCTCAGGATGACTCGGGTGGAGCGCTCAGGATGACTCGGGTAGAGAGATCAGTTTTAAAGACCGGCTTTTAATGAAGCCACAATAAACTGGTCCAGCTTACCATCCAACACCGCCTGAGTATTACGCGTCTCCACACTAGTCCGCAAATCCTTAATCCGCGCATCATCCAACACATAAGAGCGAATCTGACTACCCCAGCCAATATCCGACTTAGTATCCTCAGTCGCCTGCGCCGCCTCAGCCCGCTTCAGCATCTCCGCCTCATACAACTTAGCGCGCAACATCTGCCAACACTTATCGCGGTTCTGATGCTGCGACCGCTGACTCTGACACTGCACCACAATACCACTGGGCTCATGAGTCAACCGCACCGCAGAATCCGTCTTATTAATATGCTGACCACCAGCACCAGAAGCCCGGTAAGTATCCGTGCGCACATCCGACGGATCAATCTCAATATCAATATTGTCATCAATTTCAGGGGACACATACACCGCCGAAAAAGACGTATGGCGACGATTGCCCGAATCAAACGGCGACTTGCGCACCAAGCGGTGCACACCGATCTCCGTGCGCAACCAACCAAACGCATACTCACCCGTCACCTGCACAGTCGCACTCTTAATACCAGCAACCTCACCCGCAGAGCACTCCACCAGCTCCGCCTTAAAACCCTTATCGTCCGCCCAGCGCAGGTACATACGCAACAGCATCTCAGCCCAGTCTTGCGCCTCAGTACCACCAGAGCCCGACTGAATATCCAAGTAAGCATTATTTTGATCCATCTCACCGCTAAACATACGGCGAAACTCCAGCTTAGCCAACTGCGCCTCAAGGCTGGCAATCTCAGCCTCCACCTCAGCCACAGTATCAGCATCGTCCTCCTCAACCGCCATCTCCAGCAACTCACGGGAATCAGACACACCAGAGTCCAAATCCTCAATCGTCTTCACCACAGCTTCCAGAGACGAACGCTCGCGGCCCAACTCCTGGGCACGCTCCGGATCATTCCACACATCAGGTTCGCCGAGTTCTAACTCAACCTCAGCAAGACGGTCCTTGCGATTAACATAGTCAAAGATACCCCCTCAACACGTCAGTGCGTGCTTGAAGATCATCGAGAGCATTGTAGAGCGGATTAACTTCCATTGAGTGACAAAAGCCTAATTCAAGTAAGCCGCGCATTTTACCTCAGCAACCCACACACACCAAGCTAAAACACAGTTGATTAAGCCCCGGCACTAGCGCAACATACCGGCTGAAAATAAAAACAATAAAATCTCGGTAAACTCCTGGAGAGACAAGTCATGAAGAATATCAGCCTAAGTGTATTAGCCGCCCTGCTCATCTACCTGTTGCTGTGGCCCGTAGCCACAGACCCAGTCAGCTGGGAAGCACCACAAACCACAGGTTACACAGACGACTTTGCCCAAAACAACCAACTTAGCGCCCTCGAAATAATAGAACTTACCGACACCCACGGCCCCGAAGGCCTAGCCCTGCTAAACGGGGAAATATACACCGCCACCCGCGAAGGCTGGATACTCAAATACAACGAAGCCAGTGGCGACATCACCAAAATGGCCAACACCAACGGCAGCCCGCTAGGGCTAGTGTTTGACGCCAACGACAACCTGCTAATAGCCGATGCCTACAAAGGCATACTCAGCATGTCACCAGAGGGCGAACTTACCGTGCTCACCAACAGTATGGACGGTGTGCCCATAGTCTATGCCGACGACCTGGATGTCACAGAAGATGGCAAAATCTACTTTAGTGACGCCTCCACCAAATTCGGCGCCCAAGCCAATGGCGGCACCTACGCCGCCAGCCTGCTGGACATAGCCGAGCACGGCAGCCACGGCCGGCTGCTGGTCTACGACCCCGCCGACCAGAGCACCAAACTAGTAATGGACGGCCTTAACTTTGCCAATGGGGTCGCCACCGCCGCCGACAGCAGCTTTGTACTAGTCAATGAAACCGGCACCTACCGAGTACAAAAATACTGGCTCAAAGGCGACAAAGCCGGCACCGCCGAAGTGCTAATCGACAACCTGCCCGGCTTCCCCGACAACATAGTCCGCGGCCGCGACGGACGCTTCTGGGTGGGACTGGTATCACCCCGCAGCCAACCACTAGACAACCTGTCCAGCTCACCAATGCTGCGCAAAATGGTCCAGCGTCTGCCCCAATTTATGCAGTTAAAAGCCGAAGCCTACAGCCATGTGTTTGCCATGGATGCAGAGGGCAATGTGCTCAGCTCATTGCAAGACCCCAATGGCCAATACCACACCAACACCGGCGCATTGGAAACCGACGACTGGCTATATATCAGCAGTCTGCATGCCGACAACTTAGCCCGAATCAGCAAAGAGAAAATTAGCCTCCAATGAAGTTACACAAAGCAAAGTTACAACATACATTTTTTGAAACCTTTAAAGACCAGGGCGACCTGCACCTCAGTCAGGTTGTCCCCAGCGGTCTGCATGAACCACTACTGGTCAGCGCCAACGAGCAACTAGCACAACAGCTAGGGCTGGATACCGACGATCTGAATAGCCCAGAGTTTTTAAACCTGATGGCCGGGCATATTGAAGGGGAGCACAGCACCAACCCCATCGCCCTGGTTTACTCCGGTCACCAATTTGGCGTCTGGGCCGGCCAACTTGGGGATGGCCGTGCCATCACATTAGGCGAATTAGAGAAAGATGGCGCCCTCTGGGATATCCAGCTCAAAGGCGCCGGTGCCACCCCCTACTCCAGATTTGCCGACGGCCGCGCCGTGCTGCGCTCCAGTATCCGCGAATACCTCTGCTCCGAAGCCATGCATGGGCTGGGTATAGCTACCACCAGAGCACTGGCACTGGTGGACAGCCAAACCCAGGTCTACCGCGAAGAAGTAGAATCCGGCGCCACCGTCTGCCGTGTCGCCCAGAGCCATATCCGCTTTGGCTCCTTCGAACACTTCCACTACCGCAACCAGCCAGACAACATAAAAGCTCTGGCCGACTATGTGATTCAGCGCAACTTCCCCCAGTGGGTAGGCGAAGACAATAAATATTATTTAATGCTGGAAAACTGCGTACTCACAACCGCCAAAATGATCGCCCAATGGCAGTCAGTAGGCTTTAACCACGGCGTGATGAACACCGACAATATGAGCATCATCGGCGACACCATCGACTATGGCCCCTTTGGCTTTTTAGATGCCTACAACCCAGAGCATATCTGCAACCACTCCGATAACCAGGGCCGCTACAGCTTTAAAAACCAGCCCAGCGTCGGCCTGTGGAACCTCAATGCACTGGCCACAGCATTGACCAGCCTAATCAGCAATGACGACTTAGTGCGCGCACTTAAACAGTACGAGCCGGAGTTTTTGGACCAGTTTAGAACCATTATGGCGAGTAAAATTGGGCTAGAAGAATACCAGCCCGAAGATGAACAGCTGATAAATCAGCTGCTGGAACTACTGCAAATAAACAATGTGGACTACACAATCTTCTTCAGAAAATTAAGCGCATTTTCTGACACCAACAGATCAATCAGAGACCAATTTATAGACCGTGAAGGCTTTGATGCCTGGGCAGAAAAATACAGCCAACGACTACAGCAACAAGACAGCACAGACACGCAGCGCCAACAGAATATGAATGCGGTTAATCCAAAGTATGTGCTGCGCAACTATATGGCCCAAGCCGCGATAGATGCTGCCAAGCAGGGAGATTACAGCGAAGTGAATCTGTTGTTAGAGGTGCTACAGAGCCCCTTTGAAGAACATCCACAAGCAGAGCAATACGCCGGGCTGCCACCAGACTGGGCAGATCAGACTATCGGTGAGTTGTTCGTCGTGAAAAGGTTAGCCAATCAGTTGCTCAATATCGTCAACTGCAGGTTCAGAATACCTATGAGCTACCATCGAAATAGCGAGCTCTCAACTCAGGAACAACATTCTCACCGTCTCGAACCCTACCCTCCTTGACAGCTGCCAAACCCTTTTCCAACTCACGATTCAGTAATTCTTCTCGTAAAGCCTCAATCTTTGAGTACTGATCAGCAGAGATAACGACAGCCACTGGCTTACCATTCTTATTGATTCCAACAGGACCAGACTGCGCTTTCAGCAATACATCACCAAAGCCGTTTTTGGCCTCTCTCGCGTTAATTGATTCCATGGCGCTATCCCTACAAAAAGAGCTCTTACAGCCATAGTAGCTCGCATTATCAATGGCCATTCATTATTAGAGAGATCCTTCCTCACTGCTTTCGATCAGGGTAACACCAGACCACAATGTCATCTTGAAAGAGCAAAGCGACCGAAAGATCTCCAATCGCACCGGCCCAACACTAACCAGCCCCAACCACCAAATCAGCAAACGCCTCAACAGCCGTCTCCGGCAATGCCGCAGACTTTCGCGTCGCTGCATCAATCATCACCATCACATTGGTACTTACCGAAGCGCATTTCCCATTCTGGAAAATAGCCTGCTCAAACACAATAGAACTGCGCCCAATCTTTTTAATACGGCTACCAATCTCAACCGCACCCGGCCAGGTCAACTCAGCCAGAAACTCCATCTCAATCTTAACAACCACCAACTCACGATCTGGCGCGATCAAACCTCGAGACTGATCGTACAAAACAAGGGTGCGGGAACACTCAAAATAGGTAGAGAAAACAGCGTTATTAACATGACCCTGGCGGTCGGTGTCACCATAACGGACATTTTCTTGATGTATATGGGGAAAATCAGCCTTAACAAAATTAGTCATACAGAACATCCTTAACAAATTAATACCTGAATACTAATTGCCCAAGACTTCAAACGATAATTTTTCTGGATGATAATCGCGATTATGCAAGACAAAAAACCCTGCTGCTTCCCGATGGATATGTGGATAGTCACTTAAAGATCGATCAGTCATCAGCTATCTCAATGGTATGGCTAACATAAAGACTCACTACCATAACCGTTGGCCTGTGCTTTTCAGAAGTGATTTCTACAGATTGAACGCAGCGTTTAATCCCCCTCTCGAAGAGGGCACAGAGCGACTAAACTGCGACTGACCTAGCGCCACCAATCAATCTACCGGCACCTCAGTAGATACAGGCACAGCAGAGTGATGCTTATTTACAGGCTCTAACCCAAGACTCGTCTCAACCGCCTGAACGACCGATGTCGAGGCCTGAGCAGAATCTTCAAAGAAATCGTTCCACGATTTGTAAAACCAAACCGAAGCCCCGATCACCGCGACCAATAAAACAGAAGCTATTATCCGCGACTGCCACTTTGACAGCGAAAACAACTTTGAGCCGTAAGTCTTGATCTTCTTGATAACAAAGTGCATCACCAGCATGCCAACAACAACAATACCCAAAATAAAACCTGCTACCGCAGCGTACTTACCACCGGGTTCACCGCTCAACACACAGTACGTACCCAGAATCAAAACCAATAAAGTAGTGATCTGTAGCGAAACAGTCAGCAACTGATTAAAAGTCATACGGTGAATTGATCTCGCAGCAACCATTGCAGAAAATGAGCGCTTAATATATCTAAGCCGTTCAACCTGATGCTCATAAGCATCATCGGTATAGAGACCGACCCGCTTGCAACTCTTAGCCAGACTCTCGATATAGCCGATCACACCCATGTGGTCCACACTGCACCGACCAAGGCTATCAAGCATGCGCCGAAATTGATTAACCCCAGAAGTAAGATTCCCGACAAGTTTTTGCCCAATAGCCTGATGGTCCTTTGGGATTGGAATAACCGTGCAGGCGCAATCATCAGGCTCATGATGATGCTTATGATGATGAAAAATATACTTCAGGTAGTAATAGGCCTGACGCACAATCGTATTTCTCTGATCAAATAACTTACGTCCCTCCCTAAATGATGCAATCTCAGGGCCGTCAATATACTTACATAAAATCAGCCCATTAGGGTGCAAGAGAGCCTCAACAACAAAATAGCCCTTATCCATATTGCGGCTCAAGTCAGTATCAGATACATCTAACGAGGCATGGAGCTCTTTAAATACCTCGGCTCGCGTCATACCATCACGATCACTCTTTTTCTTCTCCCGCAACTTATCAAACAGGTCCTCAGTGGTATCAAAAGTACTTTTATACTCCGTAGAAACAATACCAACCCTTAGTTTAAATACACAGTGGTCGTCAAATTTCTCCGCCCGGCCCAATGCCATAATCTTGAATTCACCGGAAAAATCTTCTTTCTTATAATGTTCGTTGAGATCCTCATCTTCTGTATAACTTGAACTATTGGCCAAAATATTTCGCTGATCGTCGGCCCAATCGTAGGTAGACGTAACCGCCAATATTCGCGAGCCACCATCACCCTCAGAATTAGCATTAATCCTGGCATTGATACCACGGGCCGCCTTCTTGCTGTCCAAAGCCTTAACTGAAGATGCATTGTTATAGTTTAGACGTCCCGCTATGCAGGGTATCCAGCCAATGTGGCTATAGTTATCCAACTTAAGAGAAAATTTGCCGAGAGGATTTGCGCTCATGATATTCCTTATCTCTGAGGTATAAAATGTAACCTGTTAAAAACATATAAAATAAAGCCCCTACCGGCCAACATGCATCAGCCAATAAAACCAAATTTATAATATCGAAAATATTTAAGCGAAAAATGAAAACTCAAAACGCAGAAGACAAAATCAGAAGCAGAAAACTTCCAGCAAATACCCGCAATGCTTACCCGGAATATCTGAACTCTACGAAACTACATGACTAACTTACAACTTAAATAACACCACCGGTCTAATCAGAAAGTGACCGATACAACAATTCAGAGTAATCGCTCTGTGGCTGGATTTCACCCGTCTTCTTATTCATCACCATGCCATGGGTAACAAGAAAACCACCTGAATCTTTGTCAACAGTCGCTAAATCAATTTTTTTCTTTCGGTGGCTTACTCTCACCGCATCTAATGCAACCCACAAAGCAATTGAAAGCAGCAACAAAGCCACTCCACTAACAACCAAATTAACCACCTAAACTCTCCTATTATTTTTCATATTCTTCACGTTATTTTTTTACACCAACATAGCCACCCACAACAAAAAAGCCGATGGCAAAAAGCCATAAGCTTATGGTCAACAAAAATGCAGCATGCGTTTAAAATGTTCAGCGTTGTTTATCCCCACCAGCCCTAATCTTTACGACGAGCTAAAGACCTATCTCACCTCGTAAGTCATAGAGGAGCAAATGCCGCCTGTCAAGCTGAGATAAAGCATATTAGCTACCCTCTAACCGTAGCTAATATGGCAGCAAGTCGATATGTACCAAGTCTCACTTTTTGACAGACAAAAAAAACCCCTGCTGTAAGGAGGGGGAGTGATACAGACCCGCAGGGGCAACAAAGTAGTTCAAAAGGTTTATAAACAGACCGTTACCGATAACCCGTTGGCACTAAATTTATTTAAATGTCTAACTCTGTAACTATAAGACTCCGAAACGCCAAAAAACCCTACCCTCAGCCCCAGGAAAATTAAAATTGGTTAAAAACACCCTAAAGAAATGCACCATGCCAACCAGAAATTGGAACACAGACTGGATTCGACTGATGATCGAGTTCAAAGACCGCTTAGCGGATTACCTCCAACCTAGGCAGCTACGCGGGAATATTGGCAGGGTCTTGTAAAATACTGAGCAACAGCCCCAACAAAATAATACCCAAGCCCGGCTGCACCGAACAAAGCCTACCTACACATCCTCAACTAACACAATCCTGCGGGGCACCGCAGATTTAGCTATGCGTATAAAACCAGAGGCCTGAGCAGAGCCCTCACTTTCAACATCACCCAGATTAGGCGCCAGCATCAAAACCTTATCGGTTTCTGCCACTAGCCAGCCCACAGACACGCATTCAATCACTTCCATGCGTGGCATATTGTCGAGAAACATCCAAGCGGCAACAGGCTGCGCGCTGTCGATCCATTCGACTAGTAGGGGGTTATCATTGTTTGGCATTGTTTTGTTCCGAGTGATGAGTTTTGTTGCACTTAAGAGATTCCACGTGAGCCCGGAGTTCTCTTTACAGCACGCTGCCAATCGAGCTGCGTGGCAACTTATCGGTCACTCTAACCTCAGCTCTGAGAGGCGAAGAGTTAAGTGATGCAGAAATTAAGTCACTGGCTGGATCAGTTTTGTCACAGGATGAAATTAAAGGAAAAAGAGGTAGTGAACCAAAGCCATAACTATAACCATAGTGGCCTGCCCCTGCTGCGAAGTATTGCTATAAACCTCATTGAGTAATGGGGCTTATAGCTGATACGGCCAGCCCGCCGGGCGGGTAAAAACCTAGATCAAATGCCTCACCCAATGGGCGATCGCATTAATTCGAGTCTGACCCTAATTTTTCTGCTGGGACAAGCAGCGTCCAACACTAACGGCCTAGATATCGCCCCATCACCTGCCTGTGATAGTGCCTGTATCAATGCTACTGATAAGCCCGTCGCACACGGTTGTTGATGTGGGCGGGCTTCCCCTTGTTTAAACATAGACTAGTTTTGGCCCGGGCGTGATTTTTGGCGGCGCTGTCATATTGAGCAACTATTGCCATATTGAGCGAAGCGAAATATCTCTAGATCCTTCGCTACACTCAGGATGACAAAATGTCGGTGCTGCCAGGATGACAAAATGCTGGTGCTGTCAGGATGACGGAGGGGGGGCTGCAAGTTTTTGGTTGTGCTTAGCTTTCTCGGGAGGATTTTGGGTTCAGGCTGCCAGAGGGATCAAATATCAAACTCTATCCCCATGAACCTTAGCCGTCATATCTAGGCCCAACGCCTGCATCACAACCAGGGTGGTTTTTAACGTGGGATTCCCATGCTCGCTAAATGAACGGTATAACTGCTCACGAGATAATCCCGTCTTTCGAGCGATTACAGTCATGCCCTTAGCTCTGGCCACAAGACCAAGGGCCTTTGAAATATAGGCTGAGTTACCGGTCTCAAACGCATCAGTCATGAACAACTCAATGGCTTCGACACTATTGAGTTCGGTCGCTGGGTCATAGGTGTATAACTTTTGCTTCATTATTTACTCGTTTGCTATTAACTTGGCTTTTTTAATATCACTGCTCTGAGTACTTTTGTCTCCACCACAGAGCAACACAATCATGGTCTACCCTTCCCATTTGAAATAAATCCGGTAACCAGGGCCATAATGAATCCTTAACTCACTAACACCATCGCCGATCACGGAAACATCTCCAAGCAAACCATTGGCAACACGAAATATTCTCGCTGCAATAATCGCTTTGGCTTTGTGGTCTTTTAACTTCTGTGCCCATTTTCGGTAAGTGCCTGTTTGCTTGATTTCAACCATGCAACATGCTGTAGTTTATAAACTACTAATATTAAAATGTCTAGCGCTAAAACTGTGATGAAGGTTTGCAAGTAGCTGGGCCGGAATCTGGCACTCGATCACGACATATTTGAAACTCAGCTTTGGGCCAGTTAGATGTTGTTAGCTGAAACTCTATATTCAAGGCTATAATATCGATAACAATATGACCTAGAGATTGATCTGTGCTCAAGCCGTTAACGTCCGCCGCCCTTTCATTGCTAATCCTGCTCTTCAGCCAGGCTGCTACCGCCGATGTATTTTGGTTTGTGCGCAACGATGATGGCTCTACCAACTGGCAGTATGTAGCCAACTTCTCCAGTGGTATTTTGGTTATTGTGCTGTCTCTCACGGCGCTGTGGCTTTTCTTTACTCGCCTGCAGGCCAATCGCTATAACCTTGAGCTGGAGGAAATTCGCACGCAGTTGGAGTTGCGTGTAAAGGAGCGTACGGCGACGCTGGAGGCTGAGATTGTTGAGCACCGCATGACCACGGGTCGGCTGCGCAGCTCTGAGGCTTATATCAATAGCATTTTGCGCTCGCTGCCTCTGATGCTGATTGGCCTGAATAAAGAGAATCGCATTACCCAGTGGAATCACCGCGCGGAAGAGATTAGCGGCATGGCGTCAAAATCGGTGCTGGGTCAGGATCTGTGGGAGGCCTATCCCAGCATTACTATTAGCCCGCAACAGATTCAGCAGGCGCTGGATGACAACAAAACTTTGACCATCAAGTACAGCCAACGTGGTCAGTACCATTTTGATATTACTATTTATCCGCTGCAGGGCGATGGGGAAACCGGGGTGGTGATTCTGCTGGATGATGTTACTCAGCGGGTTAAAAATGAAACTATGCTGATTCAGCGCGACAAGATGTCGTCTATCGGTGAGATGGCGTCAATTATGGCCCATGATATCAACATCCCTCTGCGAGCAATTATTAAAGATGTTAAAGAGGTGCGCAAAGACCTGACTGATGAGCCCATTGATAAAGAGGCTCTGCGGGAGGTGCTGGAGGATGCGGTAATTCGCGGCCAACAGGCTACGTCTGTAATCGACAATCTGGTTGATTTTTCTGGCGGTGGTGGCGGCGAAAAGTCTGATCTCAATATGCTCGATGCTATTCACCATAGTGTGGAGCTGGCCAATGATGTGCTGTCGGTGATGGCTGGAGTGCGCTTTAAGGATATTAAGGTCAATATTGACTGCGCGGACGATATCCCTGAAATCCCTTGTTATGTCACTGAAATTCAGCAGGTGTTTTTAAGCCTGTTCCGCCATTCCTGCTATGCCCTGGGCAAAGTGGATGATGCCGACCATAGTCCGGTGATCAATATTGAGGTGACCAAGTTTTACGATAATCTGTGGGTGCGCATTCAGCACAATGGGCGCGGCATTAGCCTTGACGAGCAGAAAACTATCTTTGAACCCTATGCCGCTAATGGGGATTCAAGCAGTGCCTACAATGCGGGCAAGCGCCTGTCATTTGCTTACTTTATTATCACTGAGCAGCATCAGGGCCAAATTGCGGTCACCTCGGCACCGGATGTGGGCACCACTTTCCATATTCAGCTGCCACTCAAGTAATTGCTTAAATGATTGGACCGCTATTTTGTCTCTGACAGCAATGGGTGGCCTGGTGGTAGTTGGCGGGAAATCCACAGTGCTAGCTTGTGGCGCATGTTGGGGTCGGTAATCTGGTCTTTGGCCAGTGGCTGAATCAGCTTATCTTCGACCAACACTCGATACACAAACTCTACCTTTAGCTTGATCGGATCCTGCTGCTCAAACTCTCCGTAGGCGCGCTTCTTGGCATACACAGCGCCAACCTGCAGGGCCTTTTTAACCAGTTCGTCTTGGTTGGCTATCTTGTTCATTGCTCAGACCCTCTGCGGTTGTTTAGTCTATATTTGCTAATCAATAAAGCTGCGCGCATTTCTGAAGATTCGCATCCAGCCACTGTCCTCGCCCCAATCTTCTGGGTGCCAGGAGTTTTGCACTGTGCGGAATACGCGCTCCGGGTGCGGCATCATCAAGGTGGCGCGACCATCGGCACTGGTGACACCGGTAATGCCATGTGGCGAGCCATTGGGATTGGCCGGGTAACGAGACGCGACTTCAAGATTGTTCTCGAGGAATCGCATGGCTATCTGGTCTGACTGCTGAAGTTGCTGCAGTGCTTCCGAGCTGGCAAATTCGGCACGACCTTCACCATGGGATACGGCAATGGGCATATGGGTGCCGGCCATGCCACGCAGGAATACTGACTGGGATTCTTCAATGCGCACCAATGAGAATCTGGCCTCAAACTGTTCTGACAGGTTGCGCACAAAGCGTGGCCAGAGTTGGGCACCGGGAATCAGGGATTTTAAGTTGGACAGCATCTGGCAGCCATTGCACACGCCCAAACTAAAGGTGTCGGGACGGTGGAAAAATTGCTCAAACTGATCGCGGATCTGGGTGTTAAACAGCACGGTTTTGGCCCAGCCTTCGCCCGCCCCCAGTACATCGCCATAGGAGAAACCACCACAGGCGACCATGCCAGAATAGTCTGCCAGAGATCTGCGGCCTGCCAGCAGGTCACTCATATGCACATCTACTGCGGTAAAGCCGGCGCGATCAAAGGCCGCAGCCATTTCCAGATGACTGTTGACGCCCTGCTCCCTAACAATGGCAACCTTGGGTTTAACCCCGGTTTTAATATAGGGGGCGCTGATGTCCTCTGCCGGGTCAAAGGTCAGATTGGCGGACAGGCCTTCATCTGTGCAGGAGATACGCTCAAACTCTTCCCGCACACAGTTGGCGTTGTCGCGCAATGAGGCCATTTGGTAGGAGGTTTCACTCCAGCAGCGCTGCAGCACTGTTCTGGTTTCGTTAAATAACTCTTTGCCACTGCGGCTAATCACCAGCCGGTCGATTGCATTTAACCCGCCCAGCTTGTGAACGGCGACATTGGCCTTGGCAAAGCGGGCCATCACTGCCTCGATATTGGCGGTGGATACCTGAATTACCGCGCCCAGTTCTTCATTAAATAATGCGTCCATCCAGTTGTCGCCGAGATCACTGAGATCCAGGTCAACACCCACATGGCCAGCAAAACTCATCTCCGCAACCGCGGCCAATAAACCACCGTCTGAACGGTCGTGATAGGCCAGAATATCGCCCTGTTCGATGGACAGCTGCATGGCTTCAAAGAAACCTTTCAGTACCTCGGCATCATCCACATCAGGGGCTATTTCACCAAATTCGGAAAACACCTGAGCCAGAATTGAGCCGCCCATGCGGTTGGCGCCAGCGGCCAGGTCGAGCAGTAATAGTTGGCTGTCACCCTGATCGGTGCGCAGCTGTGGGGTCAATGTCTTGCGCACATCCAGCACTGGCGAAAAGCCGGTAATAATCAACGATAATGGTGCTGTCACTGATTTATCTTCGCCATCACGCTGCCAGGCGGTGCGCATGGACATACTGTCTTTGCCCACGGGCACGGTGATGCCGAGCTTGGGGCACAGATCCATGCCTACCGCTTCTACGGTGCGGTAAAGTTTTTCATCTTCACCGGCAGAGCCTGCGGCACACATCCAGTTGGCGGAGAGTTTTATATCTTTGATATCACCAATGCGCGCAGCACTGATATTGGTTATGGCTTCACCTATGGCCATGCGGCCTGAGGCCGGGCCATCAATCAGCGCCAATGGTGTGCGCTCGCCCATGGCCATGGCTTCACCTGCGGTGCTGTCATAGGTCACTGTGGTTACGGCGCAGTCGGCTACTGGCACCTGCCATGGACCAACCATCTGATCCCGGGCAACCATGCCGCTAACCGAGCGATCACCAATGGTAATCAAAAAGCTTTTGCTGGCGACTGCAGGATGGCGCAACACGCGGAAGACCGCGTCATTGAGATTAACGTCACTGGCATTAAAGGCTGTGCCCAATGATTCTCTTGTGCTGGCGCTGCGGTGCATCTTGGGTGCCTTGCCAAATAATACTGACATAGGCAGGTCGACTGGGTTGTTGTCAAAGTGCTCGTCAACAACGGTAATCTGTTTCTCTTCGGTGGCTTCACCGACGATGGCGTAGGGGCAGCGCTCGCGCTCGCAGATCGCTTTAAAGCGCTGCACATCTGCGGGCATAATGGCCAGCACATAGCGCTCTTGCGCTTCGTTGCACCAGATTTCTACCGGTGACATGCCCGGTTCATCATTGGGTACTTTGCGCAGATCAAAGCGGCCGCCGGTGCCACCGTCTTTGACCAGCTCTGGCAGTGCATTGGATAAGCCGCCTGCACCTACATCATGGATAAAGGCGATGGGGTTGATATCACCCAGCTGCCAGCATTGATCAATCACTTCCTGACAGCGGCGCTCAATCTCCGGGTTCTGACGCTGCACTGAGGCAAAGTCCAGATCTGCAGAGCTCTGGCCTGTGGTCATGGAGGACGCGGCACCGCCACCCAGACCAATCAACATGGCTGGGCCACCAAGCACAACTAACTGCGCGCCCGGCTCAAATTCCGGCTTGTCGATATGGTCTTCGCGGATATTGCCATAGCCACCGGCAATCATTATCGGCTTGTGATAGCCACGGCGCTCGCCATTAAAGTCTGCTTCAAAGGTTCTGAAGTACCCGCAGATATTGGGGCGGCCAAATTCGTTGTTAAAGGCAGCCCCACCAATGGGGCCTTCGGTCATAATATCCAGCGCTGAGACTATTCGATCAGGCTTGCCGTAATCCTGTTCCCAGGGCTGCACATAGCCGGGGATTTGCAGGTTGGAAACAGTAAAGCCCACAAGCCCAACTTTGGGTTTGGAACCTCGGCCCACTGCACCTTCATCGCGAATCTCGCCGCCTGAGCCTGTGCCAGCACCAGAATATGGAGAGATGGCTGTGGGATGGTTGTGGGTTTCCACTTTCATCAGCAGATGCACTGGCTCTTGGCTGTAGCCATATTCTTTGCTGACTGGGTCCGGGTAAAAACGCCCACCCGGTGTGCCTGCCACGACAGCGGCATTATCTGAATAGGCGGAGAGGACATTTTCACCGCCGAGATTATTGGTGTTGCGAATCATGTCAAACAGGGAATGGGGCTGGTCGACGCCATCGATGGTCCAGCTGGCATTAAAAATTTTGTGCCGACAATGCTCTGAGTTGGCCTGGGCAAACATCATTAATTCAGCATCGGATGGGTTGCGCTGCAGCTCTTCAAAGCTGGCAACCAGATAGTCTATCTCGTCTTCTGCCAATGCTAGGCCCAGTTCTACATTGGCCAGCTTAAGTGCTGCAGCACCCCCAGCCAGAATATCGACCTGGGTCATGGTTGCTGGCTGCTGATGGCTAAACAATGCCTGTGCCTGCTGCAGGTCGGTAAACAGGGTTTCAACCATGCGATCGCTGAGCAATTCACCCAGCTGTTGCAACTGTTCGCCAGCAAGCGGTTGATTGGCACTTATATAGTAGGCTGTGCCGCGCTCAACCCGCACCACATTATTCAAGCCGCAGTTGTGGGCGATATCTGTGGCCTTGCTCGACCAGGGAGAAATAGTGCCGGGACGAGGTACTACCAGCAATAAATCACCCTCAGTGGACAGCGACTTCTCACTGGGGCCATAGGTCATCAGCGCTTCTAATGTTGCCTGATCTGCATCTGATAACGGCTCGCTGACTTCGGCAAAATGCACATATTCAGCAGTCACTGACTCAACAGAGGGTTCAAGTTTTTGCAGGCTGGAGAGCAGTTTTCTACGTCGAAAGTCAGAGAGAGATGGTGCGCCGCTGAGGATTATCATGGAAGGCTAGTCTCAAAAATCGTCAATTGGGAAAGGCGCGTATTCTAGCAGGAAAAACCCCGCTTTTGGCACATAGAATTAGGTAAACCATGGACAATTACTGGCGTCTGAATAACAATGCAATCAAAGCTAGTAGTTCATCCTTTGTGAGGTGCCATAAACATTAATGCCGGAACTATCCAACAGACTGAGAAAACTCCGCAATCGGGCTATCCTGATTGTGCTGCTGATGGTTTTTGCTGGCTATATTTCTAAAAGCACCCACCAAACCGATCTGGCTATCATTAAAGCCAAGGGTAGCCTGGTGATGCTCACTCTGGCTGGCCCAACCACCTATTTTGAAGATGGTCGCGGTAAAAATGGCTTTGATTACCTGCTGGCCAAGGCCTTTGCCGACAGCCTCGGGGTAGAGCTTGACGTTAAGGTGGTGCCAACGTTGCGCCGCCTGCTGCTCTCTGTGGGTGGCCCTCAGGGTGATTTTGCAGCCGCCAATCTGGTCAAAACTGAGGTTCGCGATAAGACCCTAAGCTTTGCCGTGCCCTACCTTGAAGTCACGCAGCAATTGATCTATCGCGGTGGCAGCAAGCGTCCCAAATCACTGGACCGCCTCGAGGGTGAACTGATGGTGATCTCTGATTCGTCCCACAGTGAGAACCTGACAAAATTAAAACACCAGCACCCTAATCTGGAGTGGCGGGAACAGGACAATGCCGAGATGAGCGACCTGATACGCAAGGTCCATGAGGGTGAGATCAGCTACAGCGTAGTGGACTCCCTCTCCTATCTGATCAACCGGCATATCTATCCCAAGGCGCGCAGCGCCATGAATATTTCGGAACCCCAGCCTATTTCCTGGGCTTTTCCAAGCCACAACGATGGCACGGTGCTGGCTGCGGCCAATGCTTTTCTGCAGGACTATATTGCTTCGGGGGAGTTGCAATCGCTGACCGATCAGCTGCTGGCGCAAACGGAGAATTTCTCTGCCTCAGACAGCCATCGGCTGGGCAAATTAGTGGCTAATCGTCTGCCTAACTATGAATCATTATTCCGTGAAACAGCTACCGAGTTCGGGGTCGACTGGCACCTGCTAGCTGCTGTCGCCTATCAGGAGTCCCACTGGGATCCTAAGGCTAAATCGCCCACTGGTGTTCGTGGTCTGATGATGCTGACAATGGGCACCGCGAGAGAGATGAAAGTCGAAAATCGCTTAGATGCATCCCAAAGTATGAAAGGTGGTGCCGCTTATCTGCTCAAGCTTAAAGCGCGACTGCCGAAGCGTATCCTTGATCCTGACCGTACGCTTTTTGCGCTGGCCGCTTACAATGTTGGCTTTGGCCATTTGGAAGATGCCCGGGTACTCACGGTGCGCAATGGTAAAAACCCCGACAGCTGGGAAGATGTGCGCGCCCACCTGCCTCTGTTGAGCAAGAAGGAGTTTTATTCAACCGTTAAACATGGCTATGCACGGGGCGGAGAGCCTGTGCTGTATGTGGACAATATCCAGTATTACAAAACCTATCTGCAGCTCTATTCCCTGTCTCGACAGGACCCGGTGCTCAACAATGAGCCTGAGGTGGAAGCCACTGCTCCTGTAGATTGGGACAATGCTCTGCCCTCTATTTAGAGAGTTTAGCTAGCGGCCGCGCTTGCGGCGGAAAAACTCACTGATCAAGTCACTGCACTGCTGCTCCAGCACCCCTCCCTGCCATTCGATCGAATGATTAAAATGATTGTTGTCCATTAACTGTAACTGGCTGGTTAGGGCACCGGCGCGGGGCTCTTTAGCACCAAAACAGATTCGCTGAATACGGGCGTGAATCATAGCGCCAACACACATAGTGCAGGGCTCAATGGTGACATAGAGATCACAACCGGTTAAGCGGTAGTTGCCCAATGCTGCTGCAGCCTGCCGCAGCGCTACAATCTCAGCATGGGCGGTGGGGTCACAGCCGGAGATAGGCTGGTTGTAGCCCTCACCGATGACGGTTTCACCCTGCACCACCAGTGCGCCCACCGGCACTTCATCCGCAGCGCCAGCATCAGCAGCCAACTCCAGAGCCCGGGCCATATAAAATTCATTTCGGTTCACGTTATTGCCACTCTATATCGTCACGCATTAATTTCAGCCCTTCAGCACAGCCTTTAAAATAGCGTAGAATCGGGTCTTTCAGCCGAGCCATATAAGCCAGACAATATGTCAGCACCTATTAATGCCCACACCAATATCCAAACAATAGACATTCAACCTGACTGGAAGACTGAATTTAGTCGTTGTGTCAACTCAACCGATGAGCTGCTAAATTATTTACAACTCGACGCGCAACAACTCTCAGTCAGCCAACAGGCCGCTCTCAGTTTCCCAATGCGCGTGCCATGGCCATTTGTGCGACGCATGGAAATCGGCAACCCCAGCGATCCATTATTGTCTCAGGTATTGCCCGTCGAAGCAGAAATGCAGCCCATGCCGGGTTTCAGCCCGGATCCACTCAAGGAATCTGATCACAATCCAGTGCCCGGTATTGTACATAAATACCGCAATCGACTGCTGCTAATTGTCAGCCCCCAATGCGCTATCAACTGTCGATATTGCTTTCGTCGCCACTTCCCCTATGAGGAAAACCGTCAGAGCAAAGAACAGTGGCAACAGGCATTAGATTACATAAGTAGCATGCCAGAGATCAATGAAGTGATCTTCAGCGGCGGTGACCCACTGGCGGCCAATGATAAATTTCTCGGCTGGCTTACCGAGCAGATTGCGAGTATTCCTCATATCAAGCGTCTGCGCATTCACAGCCGCTTGCCTGTAGTGATTCCGTCCCGGATTAATCAGCAGTTTTTTGACTGGGCAACCGCAACCAGACTCAAGCCAATTATGGTTTTGCATATTAATCATGGCAATGAAATCAACGATGAGCTGGCGGCCGGTATCGCCCAATGTTCAGCCAATGGAATTGTGATGCTAAACCAGACGGTACTGTTAAAAGGTATAAATGATAGTGCAGAGATATTGAGCGAGCTGTCCGAGAAACTGTTTGATTGCGGTGTCACTCCCTATTACCTGCATCTATTAGATAAGGTGCAGGGTGCCAGTCACTTCGATATAAACAGGGATAAAGCCAAGCAGATTTATGGGCAACTGCAGGCCCGCCTACCGGGATTTCTGGTGCCTAAACTGGTGGCTGAAATAGCGGGAAAAAGATCTAAAACTCAGATTGCTGCCGTAGGTACATAGCCTGACTATGCAGTCATATAACGACTAGGTATTACCTAATAACGACTGTCGTATCTGTAAAAAAAGTAGCGTACAATTTCGGTTGAGGCCATTGGAGTTGGCTTCGTTAAAACAGTGTGGTTATGGGCTCAGACCCCTTCTGATTTGGTTAAAAATAATAATAATCAAAATCCTGTAACTAACACTTCACTTTTAGTTAAACACACAAAATATCTCGGGGGAGATTTATGAAATCTAATTCTTTTTGGAAATTAAACGCCATTGCAGCGGCGGTTATTGGCGGAAGTGCGATGCTTCCCACAGTAGCTACTGCAGCTGAAGCGACGTTGGAAGAAGTCGTTGTAGTTGGTTCTCGTGGTGCACCTCGCACCGTAGCCGACTCACCAGTACCAGTTGACGTTCTGACTGCTGACGAGCTGAACAGTGCAGGCAGTAACGATCTGCTTATGCAACTGCAAGGCGCTATTCCTTCTTTAAATGTTCACCTGCAGCCTATTAGTGACGCGGCATCTATGATCCGCCCAGCTAACCTGCGTGGCCTGTCTTCAGACAGCACATTGATTTTGGTTAACGGCAAACGTCGTCATCGCGCTTCAGTTATCGCCTTCCAGGGCGGTGGTGTAAACGACGGTTCTCAAGGTGCAGATATTTCTGTCATCCCAAGCATTGCTTTAAAGCAAGTTGAAGTACTGCGCGATGGTGCAGCGGCTCAGTATGGGTCAGATGCGGTAGCCGGTGTAATGAACTTTGTTCTTAACGATGCTTCTGAAGGTGGAAGCCTGGTTGTTAAGCAAGGTGAGTATCAGGCTGGCGACGGAAGAACTAGCACAGTAGCTGGTAACATCGGTTTGCCATTGACAGATGCTGGCTTTATGAATATCAGCTTCCAGATGCGTAATGCTGATCCCACCTCACGAAGCGAGCAACGCCCAGATGCACAGGCCCTTATCGACGGCGGTAACTCCGACGTAACAGTCCCAGCACAGATTTGGGGTGCTCCAATCATCGATGATGATGTGACTTTCTTCTTCAACTCTGGCCTGGATCTGGGCAACGGTTCTGAAGTTTATATGTTTGGTAACTACTCCGAGCGCGACGTGGATGGTGGTTTCTACTACCGTAATCCAAATGATCGTTCTGGCGTATTCACCTATGATTGGGACAACAATACCGCAGGCAGAACCAATGTTGACGGTGTAGCCATAAATGCCGCTGGCCAGACTAAGAAAGAGTTTGACGATGATGACAATTTTGTCCAGCTGGGTACCGAAGATGACTACACATATAGACTGGTTGATGACATAAATGGTGACTGTGGCGCCGACGTTGCTGCTGCCGGTATCACCAACATTCGCGAAGTGCGGGCTGACGCAAGCGATTCTGATCCTGTCGGGACACAAGAAACCCTAAATGGGTATCGAGATGCCCTGATAGCTTCAGAAGAGTGCTACATCCATAATGAGACGGCTCCAGGTGGATACACTCCTCGCTTTATCGGTAATATTGCAGACACCTCCTTTACGGCCGGTGTTCGCGGTGAACTTTCCAACGGAATGCTTGCCGGATACTCCTATGACCTGAGCGGTTCTGTTGGCCGTAGCGAAGCAGATTTCGGCCTGAATAATACAGTCAACCCCTCTTTTGGTGGTAACACTCAGCGCGACTTCTCTACTGGTAGCTACATTCAGTTGGCGAAAACCTTCAATTTTGATCTGCAGAAGCAATTTGATAACACGAGCTTCGCAGTCGGTTACGAGTGGCGTGAAACTACTTTTGAAGTGATTGCCGGTGAACAGGCTTCTTGGGATGCAGGTGAGTCAACTCAGGGTAGTGTTTCTGCTGCAGTTAATGGCGATGGTGCCGCAATCGATAAATTTGGTTACACCGTAGCTGAAGCCTCTACTGCTCCAGAATATAATCTGTCAGATGACGGGCTTGTAGAGCAAGAACTAGACGCGCAAAGAACATGGCAACAAAAAAATGCTGTCGATAAAGCAACTTTCCAGCCATTTAATGTTGGCTCTCATGGCTTTGCTGGTTTCTCTCCAGACTCAGCTGGTGCATTTACTCGACGCAACTATGCGCTTTATGTTGACGTTGAATCACAGCTGAATGATGACCTACTGGTTGGTGCTGCGGTTCGTTACGAAGATTACTCAAGCTTTGGTGATACAACCAACTACAAGCTAACGTTCAACTATCAGATGACTGACAATGTTGCACTGCGTGGTTCGACTAGTACTGGTTTCCGTGCTCCAACACAGGGTCAGGCTAACGTTGTAAACACTCAGACTACACTTGTTGGCGGACAGCTTACTCAGGCACAAACTCTGCCAAGCTTCAAGCTGGGCGAGGGTGATCTGCAGCCAGAGGAATCTGAAAGCTATGCATTTGGTTTGGTTATGGCACTAGGTGATGTTGAGATTACCGCCGACTACTTCAACATTGAAGTAGAAGATCGTATCGCATTAACCAGTAACGCCGCCCCTACTGCCGGTCAAGTTACTTCTATGACTGCAGCTGGTATTCCAAACGCTGAACTTCTGGGTCAAATCAACTACTTCACCAATGATTTTAATACTGAAACCGAAGGCGTTGATATCGTAGCAACTTACGGTGCTGATCTATTTGGTGGAAGCACTGACTTCAGCCTGGCTTACAACTGGACAGATACCAAGGTAACTAACCAGGGTTCTTCCACTAGTGACAGCAAAGTTAAGCGCTTGGAAGAGGGTCTGCCAAATCACCGTGCAACTTTCACAATGGCTCAAAACTGGGACGGCATTAGCGCATTTGTTCGCACCAACTACTTTGGTGAGTACTATGCAGTTCATGCTGACTGGTTTGGTAATGATGCTGATTCAGCAGTTACTGTTGATGCTGAAATGACCTATGATCTTACTGACAGCATGACATTGTCAGTTGGCGGGCAAAATATCTTCGACCAAGATGCTGAGCGTATCGATGGCTCAGCCGGAGCTATCGGCGAAGATGTACCTGGTAATGTGCTAGGCGGAATCTTCTATGAGACTTCTCCAATGGGTATCGAAGGCGCTTTCTGGTACATGAAAGCTAGCTACAACTTCTAATCGATTCCTTTGAGTCAGTTGGAAGCAGGTCAGTACACAAGTGCTGACCTACAAGAAATAAAAAAGGGGTGCCAATTGGCACCCCTTTTTTTTATCCACACTTAAACAATCAATTAAATCAAAACTCCCCACTGAGAGCGGGCCTATTACTGGCAGTTGAATTTATCGTCCATCCCAGGCTTTTCTTGTTGCGGCCGCTTTTAGAATCTCTCTGTTACTGTCTGTAGGCGCAGGTTCGGAATCACCAAAAATTGCCCTCACCCAATGTCCGTCCGTAGCGTTTGGTAACAGGATAAACTTGTCACCAAAATCATACCGATCGCGCTCCATCAAGGCATAACGCTCCTCAATACCATCAACGTAATAATCCCTTTTATAATCATTTAAATTATCACCCAGCATCAAAATTAATTCATAGGACTCACTGATCGCTTTCTTTGTCGGCGTTTTATTTGAGGTATTTCTGTATACCGTCAGATGCTCATTATCCGCAAATGGAAGCTGTAAGTAACGCAACTGATTTAGGGCGTACTCTTTAGTATTTTCGCCTTGATTACGATTGGTATCATAAAACACTTCAACATTATGGCCATCGCAGTAATCTAAAAATTTACGGGCTCCAGGCACAGGAGTGATCAAATTTCTCGGTATCCAACGATCCCATGAAGCATCATCAAAAAAGTCCATTCCGTTATTAATCAAGTACCCCCAGTAACTGGCCGCATGAACTATCGTATTGTCCACAACAGCAATAACAGCTAATGGCTTGCCCCCAGTTTTATTCCGCTTAAGCGCCTGTTCAACCCTGAGAGTAGCTAGATTGAAAGCCTGATAACAAAGGGCCCCAAATTCGGCCGCTGTCGCTGACTAGGCTACTGCCCACAGCAAGGGATTTGTATGCGTCAAATTAGCATGCTCAGCCTGATATGAAGATTCAGTTTTTGTGTAGGCTGACATAGGCAGCCATAGACCACCTAACAGACGTGAGGACATTAATTTTCTCCGATCCAGACCCTGAGTGTTTTTATCATGCATAAACTATCTCTCGATTTTTCAACAGGGCCCGCACACCCAGAGCCCTGATATAAGCATAGAAACACGTCAGCGAGACTTCCGGCTGTTTCCAGCCCGAACAGCTATCCTCACTAGCCTGCCGCGTTACTAGCCATTTCTGGCGCGATTATTTTCAAACCCTTTGCGGACAAGAACCACTACCACACCTAACAGCCCGCCCAAAAGCAAAGTCAGCACCAGGATCAACGGTAACTTTTTACTATTCTTTAGTTCAAGAAACTGGGTATCAACTTCCATAACCGCAGTATTCAATGCAAAGGGGGAAGCTTCTACGGCAGCTGCAAATTGTCCATAGGAAACATCATTCTCAAGCTTGGTCAAATCGCTTACTAAAGCAAGATATTTTTCGTCTGATATATATCTCTGCTCCTTGGTTCGCTTAAGTAATAAATCCCGCTCAGTTTCTATGGATTTATAGCCACGCAGATAAAATGGAATATTGTCAGACTGCATACTCACCGACACGCCGCCCATATTTTTCATGTCATTTGCGCCAATAGCGTTGTCGGCCAGCTTTAGGACTCTGGCGATTTGCGCCTGCTCCTGTAAAAACAAAGCGTGAACTTGTATCTCTAAATCAATCGATTGCTTTGCCACCTTTATTTTTGATATAGCCTCTTCTTTTTGGTCGTTAATCCTTGTCTCAAGGGCGCGCAGGAAGGCATTCAGGCGTTTAAGATTATCGCGATTAAAGTTTTCAGAAACTAACGCCAGAGTCTCATTTAAAATAACGTCGGCTTCCGCTTGATTATCCCAGGACACAGAGAGACTATATTCGCCCTCTTTTTTACTCGGGCCAGTAATATCAAACATCTGCATTAACGTTATCAGGTAGGCGTTCTTTTGCTTCTCAGTACCTTTGAAATTCTGGTATTTACTGGAATATTTCATGATCACAGCCGATAACTCATCGTTATCATTAAACTCAGCCATAAAGTATTTGAACAGAACGTCGCCTTCAACCAAATTAGTGTCCGGCTTTAATGATCTAAACTTTAAGGCAGCTGCAGTTTCATTGACTACAGAAAACTCTGCCAAAACAGTTTCGCTCGGTTCAAGCAGCGGTATCGCACCGACAAATTTATCTGGGCTATAAACAAAATAAACCAACCCTAATGTCACCATCAGCGCCATAAACCCAGCGATGACTAACTTGCCATCCAGGATAGTTCTTACCAACTCTATCAAATCTATCTCATCATCCATAATTTGCGTTGTTTGCTCAGACATTAAAACACTCCTAATTATCAAAAATAATAACTCGCTATCGTCAGGCCTCGTCAGCACTGCTCTGAAAGCGAATTTTGAACCCAAATAATTGCCCGACTGTATAGTCAACTTCCGGCAAAAGCAACTGGCTAAAGACGTGATGCCTATAGCTAGAAAAATCAGCTCGGCTGGCTAGCTCGACTTAAAGGTGGGGTCACCAATACCTTTAATATCGGTTTCAAAGATAAACAGATTGCCTGCCTGGGGCTCGGCCTTGCGAGCCTTGACATCCATGCCCTGATAAGCGCTGGTAATAAATAGCTGATTGAGATCCGGCCCACCAAAGGAAACACAGGTTGGCTGACTTACCGGCAGAGCCAAGACAAAATCCACAGCGCCTTCCGGGCTATAACGCACCACTTGGCTGGCAGACCACTGGGCACTCCAAATATAGCCTTCGGCATCTACTGTGGCACCATCGGGAAAACAGCCCTTCTCTGTATGCACCAGTAAAGTTTGATTTGAGATAGCCCCGCTGTCAGTATCAAAATTGTAGCGATAAATACGCCTTGATGGGGTATCGGTGTGATACATCAGCTTTCCATCCGGGCTCCAGCAGAGGCCATTGGAGATTGACAGCCCCGACAATGGACTGGATACGTTTAGCTGATGATCAAGGCAATAAAGTGCCCCTGCGCCCTGCTCTCCATATTCCACCATGGCGCCAGCCCAAAACCGGCCCTGGCGATCAGCGCGGCCATCATTGAGTCTGGTACCGGGATTGTCCTGCTCTATTTTGCGCAGCCATTGGGTAGCCCCAGACAGCGGGTTAAAATAAGCAAAGCCACTGGCAAAGCCGCAGATTAGATTGTCACTGTTGGCTACTAAGGCAAAAGAACCCAAACGCTCTGGTGTGGCCCATTGATCCAGCTGTTTATCTTGCGAGCTATATCGATACAGCCTGCTGCCTTCAATATCCGTCCACCAGACCGCGGCACCGGTGGCATCCCAGATCACCCCTTCGCCCAATTCATTCTCGACGCTAACGATCTCTACTAGTTTGGCGGCTACCATTATTTTCCCCGTGCAACATTAATGGCATCCACCACTGCTAGCGCAGACTGATACACCTGCTCTGCGCTGGCACCAGGTTGATAAAGCTCAGAGCCAATACCAAAACCATCCACTCCAGCCTGCAACCACTGACCGGCAACCTCGGCTCCTACACCGCCCACGGCCAGTAGCTGGCAGTTTTTCGGCAATACAGCCCTCAGGCCTTTTATATGCCCAGGGCCATAGGTTGCAGCGGGAAAACATTTTAGGTAACGGGCGCCAGATTGGTAGGCTGCAAATGCCTCAGTTGCCGTGGCCCAGCCTGGCATGGGGACTAAACCTGCCTGCAGACTCAGCTTTATCACCTCGGGATCAGTGTTGGGGCTAATCGCTATTTCACCGCCGGCACCGGCAACACCGACCACATCGGCTGCGGTCAATACTGTGCCTGCACCCACAACACAGCGATCGCCCATAGCCTGGGCCAAATTGGCGATGCTAGTAAAAGGGTCTGGGGAATTTAAAGGCACTTCAATAATACCAATACCTGCCCGATAGAGTGCCTCGCCAATATCCACCACTTCCTCTGGGCGCACACCGCGCAAGATGGCGATCACCGGCATCTGTGCAAACCAGCTGTGTAATTTTTCTGTCATTGATCTCTATTCCTGTCGAGAGATTGATAAACGGCCTGATAGCCAGCTATAGCAATCTGAGTTGGGTCATAAATCCGTGCCTCTATACCCATAGAGCCCAGCGCTAATTGGTAGGCATCACTCAGCATCTGGCTGCCAATAATCACCACCTCTGCAGGTTGATCGCCTCGATTTAATAGTGCCATAGAGCCAATAATATCAGAGGCAACCAATAGACCCGACAGAAAGGAGGCGGCATCCACTGCTGTCAACTCTCCATCAATCTGACGACTGCGGATAGTAAATAGCGCATTAAGCAGCTGGCCTGACTTCAAGCTCTTTGCCAGCTCAACCCCCCGCATAAACGCTTGATCGGAAAAATGATCGGCCATGGGCTGAGTAATCAAGATGCTGTGCTGCTCCAACACAGAGTAAAGCTCCCCGATGAAAGCGGTAACAAAGCTGTCTACCCGACCATTCTTTATCAGAGCCCATTTATTATGGGTACCAGGCAACATCACAATCTGCTCGGCGTCTTTTTCAGCCGGCTTTTCAACCTGCTTTTCAGCTAGCATCCAACCCAACAGGTGCAGCTCTTCACCGCGCATCATGTCTGGAGCTATAAGAGCAGTTCGGGTTTTTAGCCCGGACAAAATCCACAGGTCCAGCCCACGACTAACCCACTTATTAGTGCCAGCAGCAATCTGCTCTGGCGTGGCCGGGCAGTCCAAATAGGGCACCGTATGCCAGCCAATATTAGAGCCAACGGCACCGGATAAAATAACCGGTACAGGGCCATACTGCTCAATCCAGTCAGCCACCAGATCAAAGAATATTTCTTCAAAGTTATTATCTATTTTGCTGCAGCCAGGGCCATGTTGAGTGGCTAATATCTCAGCTGCTGAGCCCTTGACACAACAGAGATACAGACGCAGGTTAGTGCTGCCCCAGTCTCCGGCAATAAAAACATCAGCCATGGGTCAGGTCCTGCCACCATCAATGGTAAAACTCTGACCCGTGATCATACGGCTGTCGTCTGCCGCCAAAAACAGGGCCAGATTGGCGACCTCAGAGGGCTGCAGCCGCTCTTTAAGAGCCACCTGCTTCATCCAGTCCGCCTCCGCCTCTGGCGTGAGCCAGGTCTGAAGCTGACGCTCAGTTACCACCCAGCCAGGCAAAATAGCATTTACCCTGATATGCGACTCACCATAGTCTCTGGCCAGTGCCTTGGTCATGCCCACGACCCCAGCCTTGGCGGTGACATAACCGGGCATATTGGCGGGGCCCAGCAGAGCATTGATAGAACTAAAATTAATAATCGAGCCACCTGACTGTAGCGCCATCAGCTTCGCTCCAGCCTGAGTGGCAAAAAATGCGGCATCCAGATTAATCGCCATACAGTCACGCCAACCCTGGGCCGTGACCTCTGCAGGGGAGTGACGATTATCATTGGCGGCATTGTTAATCAGTGCCTGCAGCGGGCCAAGCTCCTCGGCTGCGGCTTTTATAGCAGCTTGCAAGCTATCAATATCAGTCACATCAACTTTTTTAAACCAGGGTCTTTTGCCAGCCTGATCAGCCAGTTTGGCACAGAGTGCTTGAGCGGCAACGGCATCCAGATCCACAAACGCTACGTTAGCACCCTGCATGGCAAATGCCTCAACCATAGCAGCACCTATGCCAGTGGCACCCCCGGTAATAAATACACAGCGCCCCTCAAGACTTGGGTATTTTGTCGTTTCGCCCATTGGACGACCTCTTATAGTTTAAGACCGGACTGTATTAACCCACCGACTGCAATAACAGCCTATAATCCTGCCTAATGATGATCTATTATAGTAGCACCATAACGCGATTCTAAGGCAACAACAACGCTAGCTCAGATCGCTATAATAAAAACAAATTGAAAGACTTTTACAGGGGTAACAGGTGATTATTAACGGGCTGCGGATAACCGCAATTATCAGTGCAATACTTTTTAGCAGCATCTCCATTAGTGCCGAACAACTCTACACAGATCAGCCCCCAGTCACGCCGGAATTAGCCTTTTCTGGCACCTTTAATGTGGGTGTCACTACTATCACCGCCACAGATCCCAAACGCTTGAATACCGGCAATTTTATTACCAATATCGAGCGACCTCTGGTGCTGGAACTCTGGTACCCGGCCCAGGCAACTGAGCAATCCCCATTGGCTACCTACAAAAATGTCACTCGCCTGCAAAAGCCCTTTGAACTGCAGGGTGCTGCCTATCGCGATGCTCCAGCGCTCGACGAAGGTAGCTTTCCGCTAATTCTTCTATCCCATGGTTTTACCGGCTATCGCACCCAGATGTTTTATCTGGGCGAGCATCTGGCCAGTCATGGCTATATCGTGGTGGGCATAGACCATACCCACTCAACCAATGCCGAAATCAAATCGCCAGATGATCGCCCGGCAGGGTTTGTTAGCACGCTGTATAACCGCGCCCGCGATCAGCAATTTCTTCTCGATTACTTTACCGAGCAGCAGTCTCCTGTCGCCAATATCGTAGATACAGATAATGCCGCCATTATTGGCCATTCCATGGGTGGCTTTGGCGCCATTAATACCGTTGGTGGTTGCTATAACTTTACCTATGACATGCTCAGGGCTCTGGGAACACCAGCACCAATGGCACTGGTTATGCCTCTGGCGCTAAATTCCTGTTACGGCGGTCGCGAAGAGGCCGACCCGCGCTGGAAAGCCGTGCAATTATTTGGCCCCTGGGGCGGTGAACAAGATGCTCACAGCGCTGAAGCCATGAACAATATTGAGGTACCCACCTTTTATTTTGCCGGCGATCAAGACAATACCTCCGGTTATCAACAGGGCATCAAAAAGCTCTATGACCAGACGGGTTCTGAGCATAACTATATGCTGCTATTTAAAAATGCGCGTCACAATATTGGCCCCCATCCCGCACCAGCGGCCTCATTTGCCACAGACTTTGAACTGGGCCATTACATGGATCCCACCTGGGATATAGAAACCATTAATCGCGTGATCGAGCATATGAGTCTGGCCTTTTTAGACTGCCATGTAAAAGGCGATGCGGCCCGCTGTGACTATCTGCCCAGCCGTCAAGATGGCCAGCAATACGAGGGTGCTTTGCGCCAATACAGAGACCCCTGGCCCGGCTTTAAACATCTCTGGGCCAGCGGCCTACAGTTCTACCGCAAATAATTAGGCAAGGTAAATCTATGTTTGGAGTCTGTTACTACCCAGAGCACTGGCCACAGTCGCAATGGGACAAAGATGCTGCAATGATGGCCGAACTGGGTTTAACCTATGTGCGTATTGGTGAGTTTGCCTGGTCAAGGCTGGAGCCCAATCCCGGAGAATACGACTTCGACTGGTTGGATGCAGCCATCGAGAGCCTGACCAGTGCCGGCCTTAAAGTGGTAATGGGCACTCCCACCGCCACGCCACCCAAATGGCTGATTGATCAATACCCAGAAATACTACCAGTAGATCCAGACACAGGTCGCATCAGAGGCTTTGGCTCACGCCGTCACTATGACTTTTCCAGTGCTGTCTATCTGCGTGAATCACTGCGTATTACCGAAGCTCTGGCCAAACGCTATGGTGCCCATAAGGACATAGTGGGCTGGCAGACAGATAACGAGCTTTGCTGTCATGACACAGCCCTAAGTGGTTCCGAGCTTGCCCTTGAGGCATTTCAACACTGGTGCCAACAGCGTTACACCAGCATAGATAAACTCAACAGCGACTGGGGCAATGTGTTCTGGTCAATGGAATATCGAGATTTTAGCGAGATAGAACTACCCATAGGCGCAGTCACCGAAACCAGCCCCGCCCATCGTCTGGCCTATCGCCGCTTCTCTTCAGATCAGGTGATTAACTATCACAACCCCATGGTTGAGATGATTCGCCAGCATGCCCCGGGCAAGTTTATTACCCATAACTTTATCCCCATGAATGAAACCGCGGTGGATAACTTTGCCCTGGCCGCACCATTGGACTTCACCAGCTACGATAACTATCCACTAGGGCGTACCGATCTATTGATGACCGGCGCGCCAGCAGAACAGCTGCGCCGTTATATGCGCACTGGGCACCCGGACTTTGCCACCTATTACCATGATCAAACCCGCGGGCTATTAAATCGCGGTTTCTGGGTGATGGAGCAACAGCCGGGGCCAGTCAACTGGGCCAATAACAACCCCCGCCCAGCGCCGGGTATGATTCGCTTTTGGACCTTGGAAGCCTTTGCCCATGGTGCCGACTGTGTCTGTTATTTCCGTTGGCGGCAGGCACCCTTTGCCCAGGAGCAAATGCATGCCGGGCTATTGCGCCCCGACAATTCCAAAACCGAAGCCTGGCCAGAAGCAGAGCAAGCCATGGCTGAAGTGGCGGCATTGGATATTGGCAACCAGCCACTGCAACCAGCGTCTGTGGCCATTATTACCGGCGCCGAAGGGCTGTGGGTAAGCGATATTGAAAAGCAGGGCGAAGCCTATGACTTCAATAATGTGCAGCTGAGTTACTACAGCGCACTGCGAGAACTGGGAGTTAATATTGACTTTATCTCGGTGGATTCTGACTTCACAGCCTACGCATTAATTATCGCCCCCAGCCTGCCGATCGTTGATCAGGCCTTTGTAGATAAATGCAAAGCCAGCAGCGCCCAGTTTATTTTTGGCCCCAGAGCTGGCGCCAAAACCTCAGAGTTTGGCTATCCCGCCACATTGCCGCCCGGGTTATTACAGCAGCTAATCCCCATTCGTATTCTCTCAGTCGAAACCTTGCGCGCCGACTGTATGGAAGGGCTAAGCTGGAATAAGCAGCAATATCAGAGCGGCAGCTGGTGCGAGCAAATAGATGCTGGGGAGTCAGAGATTTTGGCCCGCTATGATAACGGCGAACCCGCCGTGGTGCGCCAAGATCGCACAACCTATATTGGCACATTGACCAACCGAGAGTTTTTATTGGATTTTTTCCAGCAGTATTGCCAGCAGGCGAATATCCAAACCTATAGATTTGGTACTGATATCAGAGTGTGCCAAAGAGGCGATCTGATATTTGCCTTTAACTACTCAGATCAACCTCAGGAACTACCACTAGATTCTGATACCAGCCTAATGCTGGGAAGTGCCCATATAGAACCCCATGGCGTTACAGTCTGGCGGCCCTCTGGCACCTAATTACATTAGGCGACTTCACTGCGGGTTTTGGTAACTTTGACCACACCCAAAGTACAGATAGGAATAATGTAAACCAGAGCGAAACCCACCGAAAGTGCCGAATATCCCTTAGCCACTAAGGCCACTATACCCAGTGAGCCGATCAGCGCTCCGAGCATCAGGGTAGCAATGCCGATAGCAGCTTTGGCACCCTGGCTCAAAGCCTTATCCCCACTTGGACTAATCACCGCCTCGATACGCTCGATAAGGCCCTGTACCAATCCAGCACCGGTCTCAACCAGAGTACCCAACAGCGCCACCAGGAAGATCCCCAGCAATAATGGCGTTGTATATTTTGAGATCATCCAGTAGTTGGGAACGGGTTGCTCCAATACCTCAGGGTAACCAGCCGCGTAGCTGATATGGAAGAGCACCGCGGGTACCATAACGGCAACACCTGTAATAATACCGGCCAGCAAAGCTTCGCGCCGCGTCTGGATCGCCCGAGTGGAAAATAGCAATACAGGTGCAATGGCTAAGTTGTACATGGCATAGAGAATACCTCCCTGCAGCCAACCGGGTTCAATGCTACCGCGAGTTAACGACTGCAAGATATCAACCTCACTGTTATTGAGTATCTCGAGAAAATAATAGCCAAATATAAGGTACATGCCGATCGACCATAGTGTCAGTACTTTCTCCACTGCTTCGCGCCCGAAATACACCAATGCAACCACCAGGACTAAAACGCCAACCATACCTATATAGCTGGATATGCCAAACTCCTGCTCAAGTATATTGCCCGCGGCTGAGCCTACCACGCCAAGAACCAATAAAAATAACAGCAGGTACAGAACTTCAAAGCACACCCAGAATGGACCAATAAGCCTTTTAAAGAAGGTCCTGTAATCATATGCCTGAAAGACACGTGCAAATTCATAGGTACAGGCGAGTACCAGTGCAAATACGCAGGCTGCAACCAAGGTTCCGAATAGACCTCCCAATAGCCCATAGCGAGTGAAAAACTCAATTACCTCGCGTCCAGTGCCATAACCACCGCCCATAACCACAGAGACAAACACTGCGGCAGGTACGATATAGACTTGGAATATCCGATTCATTCACTACTTCCTCTTATTGATGAACTTTATGATGCAGTCATTTCACACTTCGCTGAGTAATTCACGAGCAATAATAAGCCTCTGAATTTCACTGGTTCCCTCATAGATAGAGGTCACTCGCACATCCCTAGCGTAACGTTCTAGCGGGCAGTCTTGGGTATAACCCATACCACCCAACAATTGCTGAGCGGTATAGCAGACTTTGTGACCGGTTTCTGTAGCATGGAGCTTGGCCATAGCAGCCGCTTTATTAAACGGCTTGTGGCTGTCCTTTAAATAAGCGGCGCTCATTACTAATAAGCGCGATGCTTCCAGTTGCGTATAGGCATCCGACATCATCCATTGCAGACCTTGAAAGCTGGCAAGACTACGACCAAACTGCTGCCGTTCAGTGGTATATCGGCGTGCATAATCCATGGCCGCAAAACCTATTCCCAGCGCCAGAGAGCCAATACCAATTCGCCCTCCTGCCAGTTCCGCCACCGCAATACGAAAACCGTCGTTTAGCTCACCCATCAAAGCTGAACTTGGAATGCGACAGTTATCAAAGCTGACCATATTAGTGCTCGAGGCATGCTGGCCCATTTTTTGTTCTGCTTTACCAACGGTTATGCCCGGAGTATCGGCCTCAACTAGGAAACACGAAATGCCTTTACCGCTCGCTGCATCGGGGTCGGTCACCGCCCAAACTATAAATATACCGGCATATTCAGCACTGGTTATCCACGCCTTGCTACCATTGATAATCCAACTATCGCCCTCTTTTACCGCCTTTGTTTTCATCGCTGCTGGATCAGAACCGGCTCCCTGTTCAGACAAACAAAAACTCCCAGCTGTATAGTCGCCAGATGATAGCTTGGGTAAATATTGTTGCTTTTGATCATTGTTAGCCACGGCTTGGATAACTTCACCCACCATATTAGTTACCGACATAGTCACTGCAGTTGAAGCGCAGGCTCTGGCTATTTCTGTAACCGCTAAACTAAAAGACACTACTCCAGCCTCTGTGCCCCCGTATTCCGAACTGACATTCAACCCCATAAAGCCGAGTTCAGCGAGCATCTTAAGGTTAGCTAAAAACAGCTGTCGGTTTTTGGCGGTGTCCTCATCTCGATCAAGCTGTGCAGCGATCGGCTCGAGCTCAGCGACTGCAAACCTACGCGCCATATCTTGAATTAGCTGTTGCTCTTCCGTTAAGGCCAAATGCATTTTTCTTCTTCCCTGTTCATTGATTGATGACTGTCTGCATATTTTCTAAAAGTGCTTGTATGATTAATTATCTCTATATACTTGCCGGCAGGCTTTAGCATAGACAAAGAAAACTATTCTGCTTTATATATCGTGCCATTTTTCATCACGAAATTAATATTTTCTAATAGCGTAATATCCTCAATCGGATTGCCCTTGACCGCGACCACATCGGCGTATTTACCAACACTAATCGATCCCAGTTGATCACTTTCACCCAGCAGATCAGCAGCATTTTTGGTCGCTGCAACAATCGCCTCCATGGGTGGCATTCCTGCTTCTACCATCAACGCAAACTCTTGAGCATTATCACCATGGGCTGATACGCCAGTGTCTGTGCCAAAAGCGATCTTCACTCCCGCCTTGTAGGCACGGCCAAATGTATCCTGTATCTGCGGTCCAATCCGTGCGGCTTTGGGTCTGACTATTTCTGGAAAATAGCCATCAATCTTGGCTTTTTGCGCTACAAAATCACCCGCAAGTATGGTTGCCACCAAATAGGTGTCATGCTTTTTCATCAGCACCATAGTATCGGCATCCATCAATGTTCCATGTTCTATACTAGAGACGCCAGCACGAATCGCTCGCTGCATACCCTCAACACCATGGGCATGAGCAGCAACTTTGAATCCATAAGAGTCCGCAGTGGTGACAATAGCCTCGATTTCATCATCGAATAACTGTGGACTGTGCGAATGTTTAGACAGATCTAGTACTCCGCCCGTGACCATAATTTTAATTAGATCCACGCCATTTTTATAACGTTGGCGAACAGCCTTGCGGGCATCCGCTACACTGTTAACAATACCCTCGACAGGACCAGGGTCACCCCGCAGATCTGCCCGCCAACCATTAGTAGGATCGTCGTGCCCGCCGGTACTTGATAAGGGCCTTCCTGAAGCAAATACCCGTGGCCCAATCACTAAGCCTTTATTAATCGCTTTGCGTAAGGCGACTGCAACCCCCGAACCGATCGCCAAGATCACGCACAGTGGTAAAACCTGCCATTAGCGTAAGCTCCGCATGTCGGGCGGCTAAGTAGGCTAAGTCAGGGGCTCCAAGCGTTACTTTTTCTAATTCATAGGCAGCCGATAAAGCGATCATTAGGTGGACATGCATATCTATCAGTCCCGGCAAACAGGTGTATTCGGATAAATCGACAACCTGGGCATCGCCCTTATAATGGTCGCCTGAACGAATAGCACTGATGCGCTGATGGTCAACGGTTATCAGCTGTCCCGATAGCACCTTTCGAGCCTCTACATCAATTAGCTTTCCACATTTCAAAACCGTTTGCTGATCAGCAAAAACAGGTTGCATATTAAGAAGCAAAAATGGCAAAACATAGATAAGATATTTCATTGCTTTCCCCTCTAAACAAGGCTTTAAAATTTTGCTGTGACCCGAGTGGAGGCCGAACTGTCTGTTATAGTAAAGCAACACACCATTAGCCCAATACCCGCAATAGGTTAGAAGCCCAATAAACTGTACGCAAAGAATTTTTGCGCTACTGTGTTGCAAAAAATAAGCAATAAAATAGCGGGAATAAAACTGCTTAATGAAAAACGTATATATTTGTCTAACCAAGATCCAGCGTAAGTGTTATTGCCCAAGGCTAGCTCATGAGTAAGTTGATGGTGCCTCCATCGGAAGCTAGCAAATAAACACACCATCAGGCCATTTAACGGCAAAATAGTGTCGTAAAAAATATCAATAATGACATCAAAAACCGACTTACTCTGACCGGCATAAGTTGTAAATTCAGTGAATACTGTTAACGCCCCAAAAGACAGCGCCGACATAATCACAAGTGCCCCACCAATCACAGCTAACAGCATTAATGCGCGCCGACGAGTAATATTTTTTTCGTCGATAAGATAGGCTACCGGCACCTCTATAATGGACACCAGGGAAGTAATAGCGGCGAAAAAAACCAATAAAAAGAAAACCGTCGCAATAGTATGAGCGCCAAAAAAACCAATGGTATCTTGGAGGGTTAAAAAGATATTAGGCAGTAGGACAAAGATCAAGCTGACAGATGAATCACTTAGCTCAGCAGTATTGATCTGAGGATTAAAGGAGAAGATCGCTGGCAGTATTAATAAACCGGCGATAAAAGCTACCGAGGTATCTGCCACGGCAACCATGGAACCTGCTTTGATGATATTGTCCTTTTTATCGAGGTAAGATCCATAAGTAATAAGAATACCCATACCCAATGATAAAGAGAAAAACGCCTGAGACAGAGCATTGTTAATAACGCCAGCATTTAACTTGGTGATATCAGGCACTATAAAAAATCGGGCCCCGGCCAATGCGTTATCAAGGCTCAACACGAAGACAACTAAAACCAACAACATAATAAACAGCGACGGCATTAATACTTTGGCTGCGCGTTCAATACCTCGTTGAACCCCCGAACGCAAAATAAAAAATACCATTGCGCCTACCAGCAACATTGCAAAAAATATATGCAGACTATTGATAGTATTATTAAAACTATCCGGCTTGGCGAGATAATCGAGCTGCCCCGAAGCAGACATAACCAGATAACCGAAAAGCCAAACAGTGATGACCATATAAAACACGGCAATCATAAAGGGGGTAATAATCTTCAGCATTCCGGTTAGACGCCAAAATTGCTGATGTTGTGAAATCTGGCTATAGGCACCTACCGGATTACTTCTGGTATGTCGCCCCATAGCCAGCTCGGCCATCAATACAGGTAGGCAGATAAAAAAAACAAAAACAAGATAAATCAGCAAAAAGGCGCCACCACCATTCTTGGCGGCATTCACTGGGAAACCGACTAGGTTACCAATACCAACAGCGGATCCGGCGGTAGCTAAAACAAAACCGAGACGACTACTAAATTTTTCTCGCAGCGCAGTCATTTGTCTGTATTTTTTATAATAGTTTGCATTAGGAGACCTTCATTATTGCTTTAACTTCAAGAAACTCATTTAAGCCAAGCGGGCCCCACTCGCGACCATTGCCTGACTGTTTATAGCCGCCAAAGGGGGCTTCAGCCACCAGTGGTGCACCATTAATATGCACCATTCCACATCTCATTTGCTGAGCTATGAGTTCAGCAGTGGCGTTGTCTTTTGCGTAGATATAGGCGGAGAGCCCATATTGGGTTGCGTTGGCTATTTCGATCGCCTCTTCTGGTGTTTTGTATGGCATTATCGCTAGCACTGGGCCGAAGACTTCCTCTTTTGCAATAAATTGGTCCCTCTTCAGGTTGGCAAAAATAGTAGGCTTAATAAAATAACCCTCACTACAACCTGCCACCGGCCCCGAGCCACCTGTTATAGGCTGAAGCCCTGCAGTTTCAGCCTCTTGCAAAATAGACGTTACTTTTTCAAATTGCCCTCGATTAGCCAGTGGGCCAAGCTGTGTCGCCTCATTGGCGGGGTCACCGACCACGTAAGACTCAGCTGCCTTCTTGGCTATCTCAACTACTTCATCATGCAGACTTTCAGGCACGAGAAGACGGGTACCGGCATTACAGGATTGACCTGTATTTTCCATACATAGCCATACGCATTCAGGCACGACAGTTTCGAGATCAATACCTTCGGTCAGAATCATCGGTGATTTTCCACCCAGTTCCTGACAAACACGTTTGACATTAGTTGCTGCCGCCTGAGCAACGGCAATACCCGCACGGGTCGAGCCGGTAAATGACACCATATCAATTTCAGGATGCTGGCTGATCGCCGCGCCCACCATCGGCCCCTCTCCATTAATCAAATTAAATACACCCGGTGGTAATGCCGCCTGATCGATAACGTCGGCAAATAACTGCGCTGACAAAGGTGAAAACTCTGAGGGTTTAACCACCATGGTGCATCCCGCAGCAATAGCCGGTGCCACCTTAGCCACCAACTGGCTGATTGGCCAATTCCATGGGGTGATAAGCCCACAGACGCCAACAGGTTCATGGTGAAGGCTGTAACCAGGCTTTGTTTGCGTCAGATCAAACGCTTTAAGGGCGGCAATGGTCGACTCGAGATGCTCAATTCCGGTATAGGCCTGCACCTCACGAGACAGCGTAATAGGGGCGCCCATTTCAAGGCAAATCGCTTCGACAAAGTCGTCGTAACGCGATCTATAAACGGCAAGAATTTTTTCAAGATAGTCTAGACGTTGCGCTTTCGAGGTTGCCTGAAACGTTCTAAATGCTGATTTTGCTGCCACTACCGCATTATCAACGTCCTCGGCATTACCAAGCGCCAAGCGACCAATAATATCAGCGTTAGCTGGGTTAATCAGATCGAGTGTACTTCTAGTACTTTCAGCTTGTTGCCACTTTGCATTGATATAAAAGGAGTCCAAGTTATATTTATCCGTCGTTACTGCCATGTTCCGTCTCTCTGAAAATTATGCTCAGCGTACTGCGCAATATCTGCCTACTAGACCTAAGCTAAAATTTTTTAACCGGTGAAATGTGGTATCAAATGCTACTGCCCTTTCGACGACTTGATAGGTTTCGAATACCGTTCAAACCAAGCCAAAATGGCATTGACCTTCGCAAGTAATTGGCTGGGGCGATGTTCAATTTGATGACTAGCGCCGGGTACTCTCACTAACACCGTATCTACCCCTTCAATCTGTAGGGCATTGAAGTACTGTTCGGCCTCCCAAATCGGTGTACGCCAGTCCTCCTCGCCGGTAATTAGCATGGTTGGCGTGGTCACATTGCCGACTAGAGACAGTGGTGAGTGAGACCAATAATCCGTTGGGTTCTCCCAGGGCAGATCAGTAAACCAGTAATTGGTTATGAGTTTATCGAGATCGGATGTTAAAGCTAAACCAGTCCAATTGATGACCGGATTTACCGCTACCGCTGCACGAAAACGATCTGTCTTACCCACGATCCAAGCAGTGAGAGTCCCTCCACCGCTACCACCAAAAACATAAAGTTGTTCTTTATCGACAAACCCCATGGCAACTGAGTCATCAACCATATCCATAAGATCGTCGTAATCGCGACTTGGAAAATTAAAATCAATGGTATGGGCAAAGTCTGTACCATAACCAGTAGACCCACGAGGATTTCCGTAAACCACAACATAGCCTGCCGCCGCATACAGCTGATTATTCGCCGCAAATTGCGGCCCATAGGACGCCCAAGGACCTCCGTGTATTTGCAGCATCATCGGGTAAGATTTATTGGCATCAAAATTTGGCGGACGCATTATCCAATACTGTATCTCGCGCTGATCAACGCTCGACTTAACAATATGTTCTTCAACGGTGGCTAGCTGAACAGAATCATGCAGAGGACGATTGAAATCGGTGATCGTCTGCACGCGCCCCTGGCGATCAACAACACCTAATTCGCTGGGCTTTGTTGTATCACCCACTGTGATTGCAGCAACGCCAGCACTAGCCGAAAACTGACCCTGGACATAGGGTTGATCCAACTCCCATCCAGAAAGCTTATCGGTCAATACTGAAACAGAGCCATCCGCGGAAAGCAGCGCCAATACACTTTTCCCTCGATATTCATACTGGACGTAATACCGCTGATTATCTGGATGCCAGGCGAAATCGATAACACTGAAGTCGTTACCCGACGTTAATTGGCGCACATCTGATCCGTCCAATTTGGCTGTATAAAGCTGATATTCATGGTAAACGCTGGGCTTATCTTGATGACCAACCCAAGCTATACGCTCACCATCGGGGGATATCCTCGGTGCCGAATCTGGGCCCGACTGGGTAGTGAACGCAGTGAGCTGGCGTGTTTGTAAATCCAGCCTAACAATATCTGTGTCCCAGGGCTTATTGACGTTATTTTTAAAGTTAATACTTAGCAGTAGAGCCGAAGAATCAGGCAGCCATTCGATAGCGCTATTATGGTCTTGCTGCCCCTGCGTCAACTGTTGAGCGGCACCACCTTGTGTCGGCATTAAAAACACCTGATGACGACTAAAGGGCAAGTAGCCAGCGCCGTCCACTCTGAACTGGGTGCGCGTTTCAACCACGATAGGCTCCGCCCACTCAGCACCCTCAGGTGGAGAAGGTATTGTGCCCATGGTGTCTGGTTCAAAGCTCACTGGCATGGTAAATGCCAACCATTTACCGTCCGGTGAAAAAGCCAGATTGGCCGGACCTGAGAGGCCCTGACCTAACTCTGATCTCTTAGATGAGTTCAACTGCTGGACGTAGATATGGGATTTATCGCCCTTATAGGCGACAAAGGCGATGGCGTCTCCAGACTGGGTAAATGCCGCCGCGCCAACAGCATCAAAACCCTTGGATATCTGACGCATATTTTTACCATCAGCATCGATTACCCACAGATTATTTTTGCGCTGATCAGTCATAACATCCATAGAGTAGCGATGAAACGCGATGGTCTTTCCGTCTGGTGACATAACCGGATTCGATGCATAAGCAATCTTAAATACATCCATTGCCGATATTGGCTCTTTAGCCAGTGCTGCGGCACTCAACAATAAAACGCAGAGTCCCGCCAGGAGGATTTGCACTATTGTGGTTTTCAAGATTTGTGGAGAGTACATTTATGCCTCGCAGGTACTTACAAAAATTAGTGGCGCACATAACGAGTGATATAAAACTAATCACCAGATAGAAAAAAAGATATCACCCTAGGCAAGGGTCGTCCATGACCTTGCAAGAGGGGGATATCTTTCGACTAACTTTGCTTGCTTATTGGCCGAACCGCGCGCGCAATTCAATGCCAATGGTTCGTGGGCGAATATAGTTAGCACGGCCGTCACCTAGCTCCGTTTCAATCCAAGTAAGACCCTCTTTATTGGTCAGATTGCGTGCGAACAAATCAACCGATACTGAGTCATTAATCTCAGCACCAAGGGATAGATTGACGGTGGTGAAGCCGCCGGCAGCCAGACCCGACTGCTGCAGATTGTTGTAGTACTCACCAATGTGCGCTATGTCAGCTCGTGCAAACATCGGACGTCCCGCCATACTAAAGTCAGCCTGCAAGCCAAGAGAGGCCGAGAATTCAGGTGACCCAGGAAGCCGATCCCCCGATTGAGCATTAAGTGGTGCACTGTCCGCGGTTAACTCTGCCTGCGTGTATGACATCCCGTAGTCAATGCGCCATGCGTCAGCCAACAATAACTGGCCATCGACTTCCACACCCTTACTTTGCGCTTCACCGGCATTGACGAACGCTTCAAAATCGCAGTCAAGAATCACCTTAACTGGAATACCCGTCCAATCAACTTGGAAAGCAGACACATTGAGTGTTGCACGTCCATCGGCAAAGGCAAACTTTGCTCCAACTTCAAAGCTATCCAACTCATCTGAAGCAATCTTATCTGGTATTCCTGTAGTGTCACATAAGGTGGATGGGAATTCATTTTGCGGACCACCTAGGCGAAATCCTTGGGCAAACGTTCCATAAAATGAGGTTGTCTCATCAGGCCTGTAATTCAAACTAAGTTTATAAGTCTGACCCGTGTCATCGCTTTCTACAAAACCTTCCGAATAGCCACCATTGAACACACCATCATTCTCATCTGGCGAGTCCTTCTCATAGTCGTAATGACGAACACCAGCAACAGCGGTTAACTGCTCGGTTAAATCAAATGAGGCCTCACCAAAAAATGCGAGCTGCTTTAAGTTATCACCAAACGTACTTTCAAACAGCAGCTCACCCCCATCTGGATCTAGTTCTGGGGCTCCTTCAAACGTCAGCTTTTGGTTCGCCGTCCTCTTGTAATCCTGATAAAAGGCACCCACCAAGAACTGCAAGGGTCCATCCAAACGCGTATTTAACCGCAATTCCTGCGTAAATTGTTCAGCAACTGCCGAATCGGCCAGATAAAGCGGATAATCTCCAGGAGCATAGAAATAAGCGCCAAGATCACGATCTTGTAAAGTCTTTGATTCCGCTATCGAAGTAGAAGAAAAAAGCTCATAGGAACCCATATCAAGGTTCATTTTGAGATTGGTCACATCTAAATCAATCGTCAGCGCCTCACCACTTCCATCTTGCCTTTGAAAAGGAGCTCTGTTCTTACCTCCGAACGCTAACATTGACTCCGGAATACCTGATTGGTCGATATCCTGAGTCATATGACTTAGCGTTACATCAAAATCTTCACTGACTTGCCATAATGCTGTTATACGGCCGCCCGTGTACTGATCATCACCTGCTTCACCGCTGGTAACAACACCACCGAACTCGTCTGCCACGATTTTTTTAGCCGCATTATCACCAGCGATGTTTTTATAGTAACCACTATTATCATAGTCGTAGCCGACAACGCGAATGGCGAACTTATCCTCTACCACAGGTAAGTTAAGTACACCTCGCAACATGGTATTCTGTCCACCTAGATCGGCAGTGGAGGAAGCGGATCCCGCAATCTCTGCTGAAAAGCCACTTAGATCTGGAGCATTGGGAATAACCCGAACCGTTCCTGCAATCGAGCCATCACCATATAGGGTGCCCTGTGGACCACGCAGCACTTCAATACGCTGCATATCAACATATTTTAGATCTGGGTTACCACCACCTAAACTACCCATACCGGCCACTGGCGTTTCATCTATATAGACACCAACAGCAATATCATCCTGTGGTGATGCAGTCACCCCACGCATAATAATGCCATTGCGACCTGCGCCACGATCCAAGAAGTTAGTGGAAGGTAATGACCGCAAAAAGTCATCCATACCAACCATGCCACGCTTGCTAATCAGATCTCCACTGGCGACGGAGATACTGGCTGGAATATCCATTACACTGACATCGCCTCGCTTGCTGGCACTAACAATAACTTCCTCAATCACAGGGCTGTCTGCGCTAGCTAACGACACGTTGAGCCCCGCGGCACACAAACTGCCTAAAACGGCTGCTAATTTAGTTTTCTTATTCAGATTCATAACTTTCCCCTAGTGTTGTCAATAAAGCATACTTTCATGAGACTCGGTATTAAATCTCGCTCCAATATATGTAGCTAACTACATATTAAAATATTTATAAAATCCTTCTAGCCTTAAGAAATAGACTATTTTAGGCATTTCCAGCATATTAGTGATTTTTATATTTGTAGTCAACTCTATTTATAAGGATTTAGCTCACTTCATTAAATGATATAGCGAGTCGCTTTTTCTAACTAGCTGGCCCCTCTAAAAATCATACTTGGCCGCCATATATATAGTCATCGCGCGCTCCCAAACTTCACCCACCAACCCATCACCTACAGGCTCGCCATCCAACTCCAACACTGGAGCTATATGTTTGCTTGAGTTAGTGATCCATATTTCGTCAGCATTGCGAACTTCGTCCATGGTCACTATTCGCTCCTCCACCGTTATGGATCCATTAGCGCGCATTGACTCTATGGCGATATGCCGAGAAATCCCCGGAAGTAGCTGATGATCAAGCATTGGGGTGGCCACAACGCCATCCTTTACAATAAACACATTACTGTAGCTACCCTCGGTTAACTGGCCAAGGGCGTTGTACATAATCGTTTCGTTGTTCTGTACAGAATAACTCTGCTGAAAATGCAGTACATTACCAAGCATGGCCGTCGACTTTATATGGCAGCGGCTCCAGCGCAAATCTTCAGTGGAAATCACTTTCAACCCAGCTTCAATGTGGCGATTTGGTATTGCGGGATGGGGGGCGATTTCTATTACCATGCCAAAGACAGTGGGTTTGACATTGCTAGGGAAGCCGTGAAAACGACGCCCCTCATTACCGCGACTGATCTGGAAATAGATGCCCAGATTCTGACCACCATTTTTCTTGACTTAGCTGTGTCGCTATTTCGTGCCACTGCTCAGTCGTCAGGGGATTTTCGATACCTATGCTTTTCAGGCCATTATCCATGCGCTCCAGATGCAGCTTAAAGCCCACCATCTTTCCGCCGTAGGATGGGGTCACGTCATAAATACCATCACCAAAGAGAAACCCTCGATCAAATGGCGATATGGTTGCTTGCTCGGCAGGCATATATTCGCCGTTTAAATACACAATCATCATGTTACTCACTTTAAGAAATTACTTTTTAATTTATAGCAAGCTATATATTAAGAATAGTCAACATATAAATAATGCTTGTTTAATGCCCATATAAAGGGGATTAAGCGGATTAATTAATAATATTTTTATTTGTACTTGGAGTCAACTATAATTATAATGCTGAAAAGGAATGTAGTATTGAGTGACATATGAATTTAAGAGCAACCAACAAAGCCAAGCGTCAAAGGCTTATCGTTTCGCATGCGGCTCGTCTTTTCTCTTCGACTGGATATGACCTTACGACAATAGAGTTGGTCGCAGCGCGGTCTAATGTGTCACCTGCCACTATTTATAACAATTTTGAAAATAAGATAGGCCTGTTACTCGCAGTCTTAATAGAAGAGGGCGAAGGCGTTCAGCAGATTGGCCAAAAAATTATTGATCAACGCGACAGCAAATAACCTGAGCGTTATTTATCGCTTAATTGCACTCTATGTCGATCACCCAATGGAATTTATGAACAAGTCCTGCTGGCGGCAAGCACTTGCAGCCTCATCGGCGTCTTCACATAAAAAGTTCACCCAGGAATACCAAAATGTGGACAAGCAACTACAGATTCAGCTTATCGAGCTAATGCACCAACTCTATAATGAAGATGTTTTCAGAACAGAGGTAGACCCTCAGTCACTGGGAGAAATCATTTGGAATAATGTCGATCAGATGTTCACGGATTTTATTTCTGACGAAAAGATGTCCCTCGAGGCATTAAAAAACACACTTAACAGACAGACTGAAGCGCTACTGACATTGGCCCAGAAGCAGGATTGATGGTTCATCTTGTAACTCAGTTTTGAAGGATAGAGTAATGCATAAAATAGTTTTTAGGGTTTACGGCGACCACAGAAGTACTGTAAATACCTGATGCTCAATATCGTCAAACGCCCGTCACAGCGATCCTATGACTACATAATTATCGGATCAGGCTCCGCCGGCAGTGTGCTCGCGGCTCGTCTGTCAGAGGACAGTTCTAAAAGCGTGCTTTTAGTTGAAGCTGGGCCTAGCGACAGAAATACATTTATTCAAATGCCCGCTGGCCTGGGTATTCCACTGATGAAGGATCGCTATAACTGGAAATTCTTCTCTGAAGAAGCGTCCGGCTCTGAAAAAGAGATATATACCCCCCGCGGTAAGGTTCTCGGGGGCTCCTCATCGATTAACGGCATGAATTGGGTACGCGGCAATTCAGCTGACTATGACGACTGGGCCCAATCAGGCCTTACTAATTGGTCTTACGCCCATTGCCTGCCCTATTTTAAGCGCAGTGAAAACTATGCACAGGGTGATCCCGCTTATCGAGGAATCGGTGGGCCGACTAATATTGTCAAGGCCGAGGCTACCAACCCCCTTTTCAAATTGTTTCTTGATGCAGCCTGCGACTATGGCCTGGCACTCAACCCTGACCACAATGGTGAAACGCAAATCGGAGCCCATACAACCCAAAGGAATGTTTCTAAGGGTACAAGACATAGCGCATCTCAAGCTTATTTATATGATCAGCCAGCTAAGGCTCAGCTAGATGTCCTACTGGAGACACGCTGTACGTCGATTGAATTTTCAGGACAGGATGCTGTTAGGGTGCATTTAAGTCGCAGGGGCAAAGTCTTTACTGTTGAGGTGGGGTCAGAACTGATCCTGTCTGCAGGTGCCATCCAGACTCCGCAACTGTTAATGCTATCCGGTATCGGTGATGGCGATGCACTTAAGGCGTGCGACATTAATATAAAACAACATATGCCGGGGGTTGGTAGCAACTTACAGGATCACCCCGCATGGTGTTTCGAGTACGGTGCCACAGATCCTCGCGATTCCTTAGCCTCTAAACTGGGTTATTTGGGACGTCTTAAAATCGGCGTTGAATGGCTGTTCAGAAAACAGGGACTAGGTATCTCCAATCACTTTGAGGTAGGTGCTTTTTTGTCGCTACTTGGCAAGGGAATGGGCGCCGATGCACAGATGGAATGTATCGCCATGAGAGGTGATTTTACGCCTGAAGGAATCAAAATTGAACCCGGTTATCAGTGCTTTACCAGCCTGCAGCGTCCTACCAGTCGCGGAAAACTTTGCATAACCAGTGCCGACCCTGCTGTAGGCCCTAAATTTGAATTTAATTATTTGACCACTGACCATGACAAGAAGCTAGCGGTAGCGGCCATTAAAGCAACCCAACAAATATTTCAGCAATCCGCTTGGCAGGGCCGTCTCAGCTCAGAATTATCCGGTGTTGATAATCTCAAGTCTGACAGTGACATTATAAAATGGGCTTTTGCTAATGTAGAGTCGAATTATCACCCCTGCGGTACCTGTAGTATGGGAGTTGATGACAAGGCTGTTACAGATGCGCAAGGTCGGGCCCATGGGTTTAACAACTTGCGTATTGTGGATGCATCAATAATCCCATCCATTCCAGCAGGTAATCTAAATGCGATCACAATAATGATTGCCGAAAAAATTGCTGACAGTATTCTCGGGGTGTCCGCCATTGAGCCAGAATATCCGTCGATCAACTGATAATAATAAGCATAAAAGCTAGGGAGTAAACTTTGCCAAGTCTTTCGAAATCTGAGCGTGAGAATCAGAACGTACTACCCAATAACAGTAATATTTTTGACAGTCCCACAGCGATCTTTGCAGCCATTGTTCTTGGGTTCGCTGGAACTGGGGTTGCAATGGGTATGCCACTGCTGGTCGGCTCAATGGCAAGTTCTCTGGGCTTTAGCGATCAACAACTGGGGTACCTGGCGTCATCTGATATGACAGGGCTGTTTGTCGGCTCAGTCTCTGCCTCATTAGTAGTGGCTAAAATAAATCGCCGTTTACTCGCGGCGGCTGGTCTATTTTTGGTCATACTGGGCAACTATTTGTCTATTCAAAGTCCAGATGTTCTCCCCTTGATGCTGTGTCGTTTTTGTGCGGGAATAGGTGCAGGACTCTGTTATGCAACATGCACCGCCAGCCTTGCAGGAAGTCATAACTCGGCGCGCACATTCAGTATTCTTCTTTTTATACTAGTGGTAATGAATGCCTTTATTTTTTATATCTTTCCGATTATTGATGCCAAATGGGGCGTCACTGGGCTGTTTGGTTTTTACTTGCTCCAAGCTATTCCAATTCTACTCGTACTGCCACTGCTTCCTCAGTATTGCATCGGAGAAACCGACGAAGGCACATTGAATACTGAGGCCGATAGCTCTGAGGTTCACCCACAGATACCAAAGATCCTGCCTCGCCTGTGTTTAGCTGCTGTTTTTAGCTTCTATTTGTTAGTCGGTGCTTACTGGGCGTTTATCGAACGCGCGGGTGCCGCAGCCAACATTAGCCCTGAATTTATCTCAGCCACTTTAACCTGGGCGCAAATATTCAGTCTCACTGCTGCCATTATAGCGGTATGGCTTGCAAGACGTTTTGGACAGTCAAAACCCTTACTCTTTGCGCTAATGATCATGGTAATTACCATGCTGGCACTCGCGCTTAGGATCGACACCATCACATTTGTCTTTAGTATATTTTCCTTTAGTTTTTTCTGGATATTTATTGACGTTTTCCAGCTGGGAACCCTATCTAATATTGATCATTCTGGTCGTTATGCAGCATTGGTTCCTGCCTTCCAGGGAGCGGCGCAAGCGGTGGCACCCGCAGCCGCAGGATTGCTACTATCCTTCCAGCTTGGCTATAGCTCCGTCATGCTTATGTGCGCAGCGACAGCAGCGGTTGCTCTTTATATATACCGTTATGTCTATCTAGGACTACAGCAGATTGCACCTGATGTGGCAGATGGGGATTAAGTATGGCAAGACAGCTAATTCTCGCCCAAGCCTAATGATATGATAGAAGCGGTCTGCCTTTTCAATGCGTCCTTTAATTCCTGGATGGACATCGGCTCGTCAGAAATAAAATCAGTAAACATCTGATTGACGTTGTTCCAAATAATTTCACCCAGTGATTGGGAGTCCCATTCGGCGATAAAAACCTGCTCATCTTTAAGGGCATGCATCACACCAATAAGCTGCGCTTTTAATTTTCTATCGACATTGTGGTATTCCTGAGAGAATTTCTTGTGTGAGGACGCCGTTGAGGCAGCAAGTGCTTGCCGCCAACAGGACTTATTCATAAACTCCATCGGATGATCCACATACAGTTCAATTAGCTTATAAATAATGTCGACATCATTCCTTTGACGCTGGGCAATGATCGTCTCGCCAATCTGCTCAACACCTTCCCCTTCGTCTATTAATACTGCCAGGAGAAGCCCTATCTTATTATCAAAATTATTATAAATGGTGGCGGGTGAGACGTTAGATCTCTCCGCGACCATTTCTATCGCCGTAAGGTCGTAGCCTATTGACGAAAAAAATCGAGCCGCGTTTGCTACTATCCGCTTTTGTCGGCTGACCTTGTTAGTTTCTCTGAGACTCATAAGACTCGTTTATTGATTGAATTGCTTAATAGACCTGCTGTGGCCACTGCAAAAACCTGATTGTTCGCCGCGCACGCGCCAAAATGTTCAGGTTTTCGAGAAAGCGCCTATTTTAACCTCAGATGCTCGGGCTAAGTCAATAATCCCCTATTTTTCTTGATAAATTCTCCTTCCTATGGCGTTTATGGGCTTGGGGCCTAGTCAACCAGATAGGTCACCAGTAAAAGCTATATCTGCGTCTACGTATTCCTAATTAGGGTTCCATAGTCTGTCTTGCCTCTGGCAATACTGATAAAAGCCAAGGAGTCATTGGCATCAACAATCGCAATGGTGCCCATACCAGCTTCTAATAATGACAAGGCTTCTTCCACCTTTGGAATCATGCCGCCGACAATAATACCGCTATCTATATGTGCCCTTGCCTCGGGGGCGTCTAAATGACCGAAGCGGCTCTGGGGATTGGTAATATCCCTATATATACCACCGATGCCAGTAACAAAGATCAGCAGCTGCGCAGACATCTGTTTCGCTATCTGAATAACCGTGGTGTCGGCATTAATATTAAACACTTCACCGGGGTGGTTTGTAACAAGCTTGTAACTCTCAACTCTATATAAATCAATGGGTTACACCTGCCCGACTACTCCCCACTCAATGAAATCATAATTGTAACCCATTGATTATATTGATATTTTAAAAAGTGTGAAACGAGTGTGAAAGTAGAGCCTTTGCATTCACCCGACGAAACAATCAAAACCATTTAAAAACTCACCGATAGTTTCACACCGTGCAACCAATGAGAATAACATATTCTATGGCATATGAGATTCTATATAAGCCTCAATATCCGTAGCTGTATTTCTCAAACTCTGAGTAGAAACTGCACCGCTAATCAAGCTTTCTCCTCGAAGACCAAAAGCATACCTCAGCAACATTAAACCGTCTGTTAGCGCATCAACTGCACCACTATTATCTATATCTGCTATTGAAAGTGCCCGCTCAATATTGGATTCAACTTCCGCTTGGCTTAATGCTGATTCAGCACTGATTGCACTTCTGGTTAAACTTTCACTGCGAAGACCAAATGCATACCTAAGGAGTAGCAAACCATCAGTGAGTGCGTCAAGATTGCCGCTTTGATCAAAATCCCAATTAACAGAGTCATCATCTAAAACGCAATTTTCATCATGTTCAGGAGTTATGCCCTCTATAACAACATTATCCCAATCGCCATTACTGTTTTGACAATAGGTAATTGTTTGAAGAGGGTTAAAGGTAAATGCGCTGTTACTAATCTCAGGTAACTTACCATCAAAATGAAGGTGATTTATGTTGCTAAATCTAAAAGATAAATTCCCAATACTTGTAACACTTGCTGGGAAAGTGACGCTGGTTAATAGGTTATTGGTAAAAGCACGTTCACCAATACTCGTAACACCATCTGAAATGATTACACTGGTTAAATTGTTACTACTGAAAACACCATCCTCAATTGTTGACACACTATCAGGAATGGTCAAACTAACTAATTGATTATTAGCAAAGGCAGAATGCCCAATACTTGTCACGCTATTTGGAATAGTAATACTGGCAAGAGCATTACCCTCAAAAGCACTACCCCCAATTCTAATGACAGAATCGGGTATAGTAACGTTAGTCAATTGATAATTAGTCAATGGAGGAAGATAGAATGCCATGTCTCCAATTTCAGTAACAGCATAACCATCAATGGATTCAGGAATTACCAAATCAGAGACGCATGTATTAGTACATCCAATTATTATTGCATTTTCTGAGGATAACAAATAACGAAATTCGCCACTGCTAATTCCTGGGTTATCGATGAAAGCAGTATTCGCAATCACACTATCAGAAATAGTTACACTGATTAATTGATTATTAGAAAAAGCCCTAGCTCCAATACTAAAAACGCTGTCTGGAATAGTCACGCTGGTTAATTCATTATTTGCAAATGCACCCCAACCAATGCTATTTAAACTATCAGGAATGGTCACATTTATTAATCGATTATCACTAAAAGCATAATTTCCAATACTGGTAACACTATCTGGAATAGTTACACTGATTAATTGGTTATCATGAAAAACACTATTATTGATAGTGGTTAGGGTGTTCGAAATAGTAAGACTTGTTAATTGATTGTGACTAAAAGCCCCTTTCCAAATACTGGTAACGCTATCTGGAATGGTCACGCCAGTCAATTCGTTATAGGAAAAGGCTTGTGCCCCAATCGTGGTAACAGCATAACCATCAATGGATTCAGGAATTACCAAATCAGAGACGCATGTATTAGTACATCCAATTATTATTGCATTTTCTGAGGATAACAAATAACGAAATTCGCCACTGCTAATTCCTGGGTTATCGATGAAAGCAGTATTCGCAATCACACTATCAGAAATAGTTACACTGATTAATTGATTATTAGAAAAAGCCCCATTCGAAAGTCTAGCTACGCTATCTGGAATCGTCACGCTGGTTAATTCATTATATGCAAATGCCATATAACCAATACTAGTTACAGTATCTGGAATCGTCACGCTGGCTAACTGTCGGTAAGCAAAAGCACTACCAGAAATACTAGTAACACTATGACCATAAATTTCTTCAGGAATAACTAAATCAAAAGGACAGGTTTCAACACAACCCGTTATCTCAAGCCCACCATCAATAAATAACACATAGGTAAACTCTGTATTTGCCAAAGAATGATTGCATGACAACATAAGCGAAACAAATAATAGAAAGCGTTTTAGCATCACAAAAGACCAATAATTTAATTATTATTAATTGAATAGTAATACATAAGTGTATTCAAACCAAATGGATCACTTGGCGCATAAGAAGCTAAAAGTGGTATAGTGGTAAGGAAAATGCTGTAAATAATTATAAATAGAGGATAAAGAACATATAAATACACTTATTAAATCGACACAAGGAGGAAAGAATGAGACATACATTAATCAACTTCAATATGCCCAACCATCTAAAAAACAATTTGGATATGCTCGTTAAATTCAAGCGGGTCTCAAGAACATCAATTCTTAATAAAATCATTGAAGAGTTTTGCCGTCCTTAGTTAAAGTTGTTTGCTAGATAAAAATTTAGAAAATAATGCTTGTTACTTATGATTTTCAATAGACACGAGTTTGTGAAACAAACTGTGAAGGTAGAATTTAAAAACTTAATAAAAACAATAGGTTACAAAAGTGTGAAACAGCGTAATAATTTATAACCTATTGATTTTAAACGGTTTTTTAGATCTTATCACTCCCACTCAATCGTAGCCGGCGGCTTGCTCGACACATCATAGGCAACCCGAGATACATTGGGGATCTCATTGATAATGCGATTGGAAACCTTCTCCAGCAACTCGTAAGGCAGGTGCGCCCAGCGGGCGGTCATAAAGTCGATAGTCTCAACAGCGCGCAGTGCAATCACCCATTCATAGCGACGCGCATCACCGACCACACCCACAGACTTAACCGGCAGGAATACCGCAAAGGCCTGACTGGTCTTTTGATACCAACCAAAGTTATGCAGCTCTTCAAGGAAGATTGCATCGGCTTCACGAAGAATATCTGCATACTCTTTTTTAACTTCACCGAGAATACGTACACCCAGGCCAGGGCCAGGGAACGGATGACGGTATACCATATCGTAGGGTAGCCCCAGCTCAACACCAATTTTGCGTACTTCGTCTTTAAATAGTTCGCGCAGTGGCTCAACCAATTTAAGGAGCATATGATCTGGCAGACCGCCAACATTGTGGTGTGACTTAATCACGTGTGCCTTGCCGGTTTTAGAGGCGGCAGACTCGATCACATCAGGGTAGATCGTACCCTGAGCGAGGAATTTTACATTATCAATTTTCTGCGATTCTTCATCGAACACTTCGATAAAGGTATTACCAATGACTTTACGCTTTTTCTCTGGATCACTAATACCCACCAAGCCATTCAGGAATTTATCCTGCGCATTGGCGCGAATCACTTTTACGCCCATATTTTTGGCGAACATTTCCATCACCGCATCGCCTTCATTTTTGCGCAACAAACCATTGTCGACAAAAACACAGGTCAGCTGATCACCGATCGCTTTATGCAGCAGTGCCGCAACCACTGAGGAATCAACACCACCTGAAAGCCCTAGTAAGACATGGCTATCGCCAACCTGCTCGCGTACTCGGGCGATCTGGTCTTCGATAATCGCCGCCGCTGTCCACAGCGCTTCACAGCCACAGATCTGTAGTGCGAAAGTGTTGGAACATACGCTCACCCTGAAGGGTATGAGTGACTTCTGGGTGGAACTGAATACCGTATAATTTCTTTCTCTTCATTGACCATGCCGGCAATCGGGCAGGATGGCGTCGATGCCATCAACTCAAAGCCTTCTGGCATAGCGGTAACCTTGTCACCGTGGCTCATCCATACATCGAGCAGAGACTCGCCGTCAGTACCTATATGATCTTTAATGTCCTGTAGCAGTGTATTCGCCGACTCAACTTTAATCTGCGCATAACCAAATTCGTGGACTGCGGAACTCTCAACACGACCACCCAACTGGCCGGCCATGGTTTGCATACCGTAACAGATACCCAGCACAGGTAGACCCATGGTAAATACGCAGTCTGGTGCGCGAGGTGCTTCAGCGCCGCCTGTCACCGACTCGGGGCCGCCGGAGAGGATAATGCCGCGGGGGTTAAACTCGCGAATTTCTTCTTCGCTGATATCCCAGGCGCGAATCTCGGAGAACACACCAATTTCGCGAATACGCCGTGCGATCAACTGGGTGTACTGGGAACCAAAATCGAGAATAAGAATTTTTTGCGAATGAATATCAGACATTAAACAATCCTATAAAAACAAAAAGAGGGCTGCACTCACAGCACAACCCCCCATAACATGTGTAAAAAGCGCTGACGCGACTTTTAAATAACGACCTTAACGACCACCGGCCGGATAATTGGGAGCTTCTTTGGTAATCTGCACATCGTGCACATGGCTCTCGCCCATACCTGCAGAAGTCACCCGCACAAATTCTGGTTCGGTGCGCATCTGTTCCATAGTGGTACAACCGGTGTAGCCCATCGCTGAACGCAAACCACCCAACATCTGGTGGATAATCGCCGATACTGGCCCTTTGTAGGGAACACGTCCTTCAATACCCTCAGGAACCAGCTTCTCAGCACCTGCATTGGCATCTTGGAAGTAGCGATCACTGGAACCCTGATTACGCGCCATGGCACCCAGAGAGCCCATACCGCGATAGGATTTGTAAGAGCGACCCTGATAGATTTCAATCTCGCCCGGTGCCTCTTCAGTACCGGCAAGCATGGAACCCATCATCACTGCACTGGCGCCGGCAACAATTGCCTTAGACATATCACCAGAGTAGCGAATACCACCATCGGCAATCACTGGAACACCTGTGCCTTTAAGTGCCTCAACAGCACCGGCAATCGCCGTCACCTGAGGAACACCAATACCGGTGACAATTCTGGTGGTACAGATTGAACCTGGACCAATACCAACCTTTACGCCATCGGCACCGGCATCAGCTAGGGCTTTAGCGCCCTCACCAGTTGCCACATTACCACCGATAACCTGAACTTCAGGATAGTTATCTTTAATCCAGCGCACGCGATCGAGTACATTCTTAGAATGGCCATGAGCAGTATCAACCACCAACACATCGACACCGGCAGCTACCAGAGCACGAATGCGCTCGTCGGTACCTTCGCCAACACCAATTGACGCACCAACACGGAGTCGGCCCTGATCGTCTTTACAGGCATTGGGGTACTGCTCGGCTTTATCGATATCGGTTACGGTAATCAGACCTTTAAGTTCAAAGTCATCATTGACAACCAATACTTTTTCAATTCGGTGTTTTGTGCAACAGCGCCGCACTTCATCGGGCTCAGCGCCCTCTTTAACCGTTACCAAACGCTCTTTGGGTGTCATTACCGAGGTCACAGGCGCACTCATATCAGTGGCAAAGCGAACATCGCGACGGGTAACAATACCAATCAGGTTATTCTTATCCAGAATCGGTACACCGGAGATATTATTGGCTTCAGTAAAGGCGTGAAGATCAGCTAAGGTGGCAGTTCCCTGAAGAGTAAACGGGTTTTTAACCACGCCACTTTCGTATTTTTTAACCGCCCAGACTTCTTTAGCCTGCTGTTCGATAGTCATGCTCTTGTGGACAATACCCACCCCGCCTTCTTGAGCAATAGCAATTGCCAGACGAGATTCAGTAACTGTATCCATAGCCGCTGAGACCAGTGGGATATTCATGGTAATACCACGAGTCAGCTGAGAGCTTGTAGTAACATCTTTCGCCGTTACCTCTGAATAGCCGGGTACCAGAAGTACATCGTCAAAGGTTAGAGCTTCGTGAGAAATGCGTAACATAAGGGACGCTTACCTCAATGAGGGTTTAAAAAGTAAGCGGCGCATTATAAATCAGCCACCGATGTAAGGAAACAACTATTTATCCGCCTCCAGCTCTAGCTTGGAGGCTAAAACTGCTTATATAGCCGCACTTTTATCACTACAATGGCAGCATGAATTCTAAATACCGGCGACCGCCAAATATTTAGCGTCAGCGAACTCAATAGAAGCGTTCGCCATCTGCTCGAAACCCAGCTACCCATGCTCTGGGTGGAGGGCGAAATATCCAACTTTGCGCGCCCCGCCTCTGGCCACTGGTATTTGACCCTAAAAGACGGTCAGGCTCAGGTGCGCTGCGCGATGTTTCGCAACAGCAATATGCGCGTCAATTTTAAACCGGGCAATGGTACCCAGGTATTGGTGCGTGGACGGGTGGGACTCTATGAGGGCCGCGGCGACTATCAGCTGATTATTGAGCATATGGAAGAAGCCGGGTTTGGCGCGCTGCAACGGCAGTTTGATGAGCTTAAACAGAAACTTGCCAGTGAAGGTTTATTTGAGACTGCCCATAAGCAACTAATGCCCGAGTCTGTGAGTCATGTAGGGATTATTACCTCGCCCACTGGTGCTGCGGTAAAAGATATTCTCTCAGTGCTTAAACGGCGCTTTCCGTCGATTAAGGTCAGTATCTTTCCCACCGCTGTTCAGGGTGCACAAGCTGCAGGGCAAATCGTTGAGGCGATCAATACAGCCCAAGTAACGTCAATGTGATGCATTAATTGTCGGTCGCGGCGGCGGTTCGCTGGAAGATCTCTGGCCGTTTAATGAAGAGTCGGTGGCCAGAGCTATTTTCTCCAGCGAGATTCCGATTATTAGCGCGGTTGGCCATGAGATTGATTTTACCATCGCTGACTTTGTCGCCGATCTGCGTGCACCTACACCCTCTGTCGCCGCTGAAATGATCAGCCCGGATGGTGAGGATATGCTCAACCAGTTTGAGGGCTTTGAAGTACTGCTAGCCGAAGCTATGGCCAGAACAACCCAGCAGCTTCGTCAACAGATCACTAATCTACACAAACGCCTGCAACACCCGGGGCGTAAACTGCAGGAGCAGGCACAACATCTGGATCATCTGGATATCCGCCTGCGCCGCGCTATCAGCAGCAAGTTACAGCAACAGCGTTACCAGATGGATAATGTGCAGGGTAAATTGTCGCGAGTGCATCCAGCCGATGCCATTGTTAACCGTCAGCAGTTGGTGACTGAGTACCTTAAGCGAATGTCGCGGGGTATTGCTCAGCAGCTTGATACTAAGAAGAATAAAACTGCACAGGCTATGCATCTGCTGGATACGGTGAGTCCGCTAAAGACTCTTGGGCGTGGTTATTCGATTATTCGTGATGATCGCGGGACTGTGCTTAAGACTGTGGTGGGGGTTAGTGCTGGTGATAAACTGAAAAGTCAGATGGTGGATGGTGAGATTTGCTTTACTGTGAATGGGACGACGGATAAAACGCTTTAGGGTTCAGCAACCTCGAATTACTAACGAAGCATATCTCAGCGAAACACCCTTATATCCACGAAGCACCGTCATCCCAGCGTAGGCTGGGACCTCTAGAACCTCGCTGTTAACCCATTATTATAGTATGCAGTGATAGAGACAGGTCCTAGCCTACGCTAGGATGACGGTGCTTCGTGGGGAGATCGTGCGGGGTGTTAGAGGTCCTTCGCCGCTGCGAGTTTCACGGACGGGGTCCTTCGCCGCTGCGCGGCTCAGGACGATAATCTAGGCTATCGCCTGAGATTATCGCTTTTTAGTATTCTTAGGGTTTTTCGCTTCGTTGCGTTTGCTAAACTTAGTCACCGGCTTGCTCTTAAAGGTCGGCTTGGTATCCGGCTTAGCCTTGCTATAAGGGTTCTCCGAAGTACGGAACTCAACCTTGACCGGCGTACCGTGCAAACCCAACTCACGACGGAAAATCTTCTCCAGATAACGGGTGTACTGCGCAGGCACAGAATCGGTCTGATTACCGTGAATAATAATCACCGGAGGATTGCGACCACCAGCATGGGCAAAACGCAATTTGATTCTACGGCCGTGGACCATCGGTGGCTGGTGTTCTTCCACCGCGCCTTCAAGCACTTTGGTTAGACGCGAAGTACTCAGCGCATCTGTAGCCGCTCGGTAAGCATTTTCAATGGAGTCATAGAGATTGCCCACACCAGTACCATGAAGAGCCGAAATAAAGTGCACATCGGCAAACTCGGCAAAACGCAGACGACGCTTAATATCCGCCTTAATCTTCTCGCGCTTTTCCGGATCTAGACCATCCCACTTATTAATCCCAACCACTAGACCGCGACCAGCATCAATCACTGAACCCATTAGGTGCATATCCTGCTCTACTAGCCCTTCCTGAGCATCGACCATCAACACCACGACATTGGCGTCATCAATAGCCTGCAAGGTCTTAACAATCGAAAATTTCTCGATCGCCAACTTAATGTTTTTACGCTTGCGGATACCCGCAGTGTCTATCAACGTATAGTTTTTACCATGACGTTCATAATCGATATAAACACTATCACGAGTAGTACCCGCCTCATCGTAAACCACTACCCGGTCTTCACCGAGTAGGCGATTGACCAACGTCGACTTACCCACATTGGGACGGCCAACAATACCGATCTTAATGCCGTTTAAACCACTATTATCAGGCTCAACGTATTCTGGATAGGGCTCCAGCAACTCTTCCATCATCGACTTAACACCGCGACCATGGGTAGCCGTGGTCGGGAACATACCGGAGAAACCGAGCTGATAAAAATCAGCCAACGCCTCAGCGGGGTCCAAACCATCAATCTTGTTCGCCACCAGGTAGACCTTGCGGTTCTTCTGGCGCAGCTTCTCGGCGATCATATAGTCTGCACCAATAATGCCTGACCGGCAGTCGACAATAAACAGTACGATATCCGCTTCATCCATGGCCAGCAGCGACTGCTCGGCCATGCCCACATCAATGCCTTCTTCTTCACCGCTGATACCACCGGTATCAATCACCATAAAGCGGCGATCAAACATCTCACCATCGCCGTATTTGCGATCACGGGTCAGGCCAGAATAGTTGGCCACCAGCGCGTCGCGGCTGCGTGTGAGTCGATTAAAGAGTGTTGATTTACCAACGTTGGGACGGCCCACAAGGGCGATAACAGGAATCATAGGGATAAAAAAATGCCGCAGGTTTCAATTGCGGCATTCTACTGTAAATAGTGCGATTAATCGCTACTGAATTTTAAATGCGCTCAATGAGCCATTATTAGACTGAACTATCAGTGTATCAGCCACTGTTAGCATCGGCGCGCTTACCCCGCTGCCATGTACTTTGGTGCGGGCAACAAAGTGACCATCAACCGGATCGAGCAGATGCAGATAACCTTCAGCATCGGCGACGGCAATACTGCCACCAAGTTTTGCCGGGCCGGTTACACGGCGTAAAAACAAATCTTCGTTGCTCCAGATAACCTGGCCACTACCGGCACGAAAGGCGCGAACGGTGCTGTCGGCTTCGCTGACATAGACCTGTTCGAGACTGTAAGCTGGTGCCTGATGGGAGTTGCTGTCCTGAAACCACAGACTGCGACCGGTACCGCGCGAGAGCGCACCCAGTCTTCCCTGATAGGTTACCGCGTAAATAACATCGCCAACCAATAGCGGAGAACCATCGAGATCAACCATACGCTCGAGATCTGTGCGACCCTTGGGCAGTGCCAGTCGTGCTTCCCAAATTAGTGAGCCATTTTCCGGGTTAAAGGCGATCAGCTTTCCTGAATCAAAACCGCTTAAGACCATTTTCTCGGTAATAACAGATGAGCTGGTGCCGCGCACACTCAACAGTGGCGCAGTATCTTCATGCTGCCAGATAGCGGAACCATCGGCGGCATTAAAGGCGAAGAGTTTATTGTCGATAGTCTGAACCACCACAACCTGACCATTGCTCTGTGGGCTTGAAAGAATCTCCGAGCTGACAGTGCTAGTCCAGGCGATAGTGCCGTCGTCTGCATTGAGGGCATAGACCTGACCCTCGATAGTACCGACCATAACCAGACCAGAGCCGTAACCAACACCACCGGAAACTAGAACGTCCAGCTCAGTACTCCAACGGCGCTCGCCTGTAGCTAAATCAATCGCGCTAATCTCACCTTCATGATCAGCGGCAAAAACTAGCTCAGAGCTAGCAACAGGTCGCAGGCTGTTCCAAAAATCTTTATTGCTCGCGCCTATATTCACCGTCCACTGTTTCTTGAGGGTTAGTTGCTGATCAAATTTAACCAGTTCTGCGGGCTTGATCTCAGCATCTTCGTCGTCGCCACCAAACCAGCTACAACCTGAGACTAAGAATGCGCAAACTAGCGCACTGAGCAATAAATTTAACTTTTTCATGGAGCGTTTTCCTATTCGACCGGCTGCTCGGCAGCTAGTTGGTAAATCCCTTACTCTTCAGCCGCTGGCTCTTCGAGCTGTGCAGGCTGAACCAAACCAATTTTAAGCTGTAACAGTGCGCGCACGGATGCGTCACCTGAGTTATCTGTCGCCGCAGCAGACTGATAAGCGCTGTAAGCAGCGGCTGTGTTGCCCTGCTCTAGGTAGAAGTCACCTTTGGCTTCTTCAAACGCAGATTTCATCTCACCGGCATCAACACCCTGAACCAACTGTAGCGCTGCATCCAGATCACCGCGGGCAGCCTGAACTCGAGCCAATCTCAGTCGCGCAATAGATTTGCTGACGTCATCGGCATTGTCCATAGCCCACTGCAGTTCGATAACCGCGCCATCCAGATTTTCAGCTTCAACGGCAAGCTTGGCTTTGGTCAGCGCCGCATAAACTGCGTACTGAGTGTCGCTGTACTCTGACTTGAGTTTGTCGGCCAACAGTCCAACCGCAAGCTGCTTATCTTCGGCAAGAGTTTCACCGGGAGTTAAGCCAACCAGGTTGTCGAGCATTTCCTGATAGGTCAATGAGGCAGCAGATGCCTGTTCTGCGCTGTGATCAGTCCAGGCTTGCCAGCCAAAATATCCGCCAACGATAAGGGCTATACCCAGAATGGTTTGTTTGCCGTTCTCTTCCCACCAACGCTTAAGAGCTTCAATTTGCTCTTCTTCTGTAATGTGATCTGCCACGAGTGTTCCTCAATCAGTAAGTAGTAATTATTGTCATTATGTAGTTGGCCAAATCTTTCTGGTCAACGGTTTCCTGGGGGCGGTCTTCGCGTAAAAACTTAACCCCAATTTTTTTATTCGCTGCTTCATCTTCGCCAAGTATCAGGGCAATAGATGCAGCGCTTTTATCCGCTTTTTTCATTTGCGATTTAAAGCTTCCACCGCCGCAGTTTGTCTGCAGACGAATGGTTGGGCAATTAGATCGCAGATTTTCTCCCAACACCAGTGCCTGAGTATCCACATCGCCAACAGCAACTAGATAGACATCTACTATTTGCCCGACACTATCAGGGACAACGCCGAGCTCGTCAAGCAACAGCACCAGTCTTTCCACACCCATAGCAAAACCAACCCCCGGGCAGGGCTTGCCACCGAGCTGTTCGACTAGACCATCGTAGCGGCCACCGGCACAGACTGTACCCTGAGCACCGAGATGAGTGGTCACCCATTCGAACACTGTTTTCGAATAGTAATCGAGTCCTCGCACCAGTCGCGGATTGATCTGGTAATTGATTTCAGCGGCGTCGAGCATAGCGCAGAGCTGCTTAAAGTGCTGCTTGGATTCGTCGTCGATAAAGTCTTCGAGGCTTGGCGCATCATTTAACAGCGCCTGTGTCTCGGCATTTTTACTGTCGAGAATACGCATCGGGTTTGTCTGCAGGCGGCGCTGACTATCTTCGTCGAGCTGCTCCTGTCGAGCACTGAGATAGTCGACCAGTGCGCTGCGATAATTGGCGCGGTCAGCCGAGGTTCCCAGAGAGTTAATCTGCAGGGTAACCGCACTTTCGATATTTAGGGCTTTCCAAAGTCGTGCGGTAAGCACCAATAGCTCTGCATCTATATCTGGACCAACCAGCCCAAAGGCTTCAACACCAACCTGATGGAACTGACGCAGGCGGCCTTTTTGCGGGCGCTCGTGACGGAACATTGGGCCTGTATACCAGAGCCGCTGAGTTTGGTTGTGTAATAAACCATTTTGATTGCAGGCGCGCACACAGCCGGCGGTGCCTTCCGGGCGCAGACTCAGACTATCGCCATTGCGGTCGTCGAAACTGTACATCTCTTTTTCGACTATATCGGTGACTTCTCCAACCGCGCGCTTAAACAGTTCAGTTTGCTCGAGTATCGGAAAACGGATTTCACGATAGGCGTAGCGGCCAAGTACGTCGGCGATAACGCGCTCAAGGTACTGCCATGTGGCTGACTGCTCAGGGAGTAGGTCATTCATTCCCCGGATCGATTGGATTTTCATCTATTTCTCAATACTCTTTATACATCTAATTTTTAACGATCAGGTTAGCGGCATCTTTGGCCATCTGCGCCTCTTTGGCCGCTGCCTTGGCGCGAATCTGTGTCTCTAATTCATCGACTAAATTTTCATTGCCAACCTTGTGATCCGGTACCCCATCGACATAAACCAGATTGGCTGGGGTGCCACCGGTTAAGCCGAAATCGGACTCTTTGGCTTCACCGGGACCATTGACGATACAGCCAATAATCGACACATCCATAGGCACGGTAATATCTTCAAGTCGGGTTTCCAACTCATTGACGGTTTTAATCACATCGAAGTTTTGGCGTGAGCAGCTCGGGCAGGCAATAAAGTTAATCCCTTTACTGCGCAATCTCAGGCTGCGCAACATATCCCAGGCAACTCTGGCTTCCTCTGCGGGATCAGCCGCCAGCGAGATGCGCACCGTGTCACCGATACCATCGAGTAATAGCGCACCGAGACCAATCGCCGATTTAACGGTGCCCGAACGCAGTCCACCCGCTTCGGTGATACCCAGATGCAGGGGCTGTTCGATACGGGTGGCCAGGTCGCGGTAAGCGGCGACAGCCATAAATATATCCGAGGCCTTAACGCTGACTTTAAAATCTTGGAAATCGTATTTGTCGAGCAGGTCGACATTGCGCATCGCTGACTCAACCATGGCTTCAGCGGTGGGTTCGTTGTATTTGCGCAACAGGTCTTTACCCAGTGAACCGGCATTAACGCCGATACGGATTGGAATATTGAGGTCGCGGGCTTTGGCGATCACTTCGCGGAGGCGATCGTCACGGCCTATATTGCCAGGGTTAATACGCAGGCAATCAACACCTAAATCAGCCACTCGCAGGGCGATATTGTGATCAAAGTGAATATCTGCAACCAGCGGTACGCTGACCAATTTGCGGATTTGACCAAAGGCTTCAGCCTCAGCCATAGAGGGAACCGAGACGCGGACTATATCTGCGCCAGCCGCTTGAATGCTTTCTATCTGAGCGACGGTTGCCGCGACATCTGCAGTGCTGGTGTTAGTCATGCTTTGCACAGAAATTGGCGCATCGCCACCTACGGGGACATTGCCAACCATAATCTGTCGCGACTTGCGTCGCACTATAGGTGTTTCACTAAACATTCCGATACTTCTCAGTTACTTCTCAATTAATTTTTTTTAACCAGGCCTGATAGGCCAAATTTTCCTGTGAGTACGGAAACAGATTCTTTAGTTTCAGTCCTTCACTCGCCGCTTTATCCAGATTACCAAAGCGCTCTTCAACTCGCACGGCTAACCACAGGCTCTGGGCGGTCGGCTGGCTCAGTCGTCTAAAGCGATCCAGCGCCAATTTACTTAGAGGAAAATTCTTTTGCTGATAATAGAGTTCAGCGGCCTCTAGAAACGGCGGCGGAAATCCTGATGAAAGCTGTGTCGCTTTCTCAAAGGATTCAAGCGCTTGCGGGTTGTCGCCCATTCTTTTCTGGGTCAGCCCGAGTATATAAAAAGCCTGAGCGCGGCGTTCGTACCCGAGATCTTCACTAACCAGTGTTATCTGCTCTCTGGCCTCAGCTAATCGCCCCTGATTGTACAAAAAAGCAGCGAAATTGTAGCGTGCCAGGGTGTAACCTTTATTTCTGCC
>CALSSA010000002.1:0-201394 GCA_943788875.1 uncultured Pseudomonadales bacterium
CTGTTTGTGAATACTCATAATCAGATGCGTATTAATCGCGAAGAAGTGTTTGGACCCATTGCCTGTGTGATCAAGGTTGCCAGCTATGAAGAGGCTCTAGACGTCTCCAATGATTCAGACTTTGGTCTGACCTCAGGAATTATTACCAATAGTCTCGCTCATGCCGGCCACTTTAAACGTCACTCCAAGTCTGGCTGTGTAATGGTCAATCTGCCCACTGCAGGTACCGATTATCATGTGCCCTTTGGTGGTCGCAAGAACTCAAGCTACGGACCGCGAGAACAGGGCCAGTATGCGCGTGATTTCTATACCATTATCAAAACCAACTACAGCAAGCCCTACTAACCATTTATCAGGATACGACGATGAACAGAGATATGCTTCTAGTCGACGGGCTACAGTATGTAAATTGGAATCGCGACCTATTTGAAAAGGCTCAGCGCAGTGGTCTAAGTGCCATCCATGTCACCATTGCCTACTGGGAAAATATTCGCGAGACTCTGGAGAATATTGGCCACTGGAATCGGCATTTTATCAACCATGCCGATCTGATTATGCCAATTCAGCAGGCCGCGGATATCCTGGAAGCCAAGCGACTGGGTAAAGTGGGTATTATCTTTGGTTTCCAGAACTGCTCGCCCATTGAAGACGATGTCAAAATGGTGCAGATTCTGCAACAGCTGGGGGTGCGCATTATGCAGCTCAGCTACAACAATCAGAGTCTGCTGGCCACAGGCTGTTATGAAGAGCAGGATGGTGGTATCACCAGATTTGGCCGCGAGGTGATCAAAGAGATGAACCGCGTAGGTATGATTATCGATATGTCCCACAGTGCCGAAAAGTCAACGCTGGAAGCCATTGAGATTTCCGAGCGGCCCATCGCCATTACCCATGCTAATCCAAGCTTTTTCCACCCGGCACTGCGCAATAAATCCGATACAGTACTGCGCGCCATCGGTGAATCCGAGGGTATGCTGGGCTTTAGCATGTACCCCTTCCATCTCAAAAATGGCTCCGACTGCAGCTTGCAGGAATTCTGTCAGATGATTGCCCAAACCGCCGACATGATCGGGATAGACCGCATTGGTATCGGCTCCGATCTCTGCGAAAACTGGGACTACTCAATACTCGAATGGATGCGCAGTGGTCGCTGGACCCTGGGTATCGACCATGGTGAGGGCTCTGCGGCCAGCCCGTCATGGCCCCGTCAACCCAGCTGGTTTGTGGGTTCAAAAGATATGCTGACCGTAGCTCAGGGCCTTGAGGATGTGGGTTTTGACAATGCAGATATAGAGAAAATAATGGGTCAAAACTGGCTGTCATTCTTTGCAAAATCCTTCCCCAGAGCGCCCCTAAATTCCTAAACCAGGGTCGCGGAAACAGGTCCGGTAACAGACAGTTGCAGGCGCAAAATAACGCTGTCGCAACTGTCTTTTCAATGTCGTTTTTAGTTAAGTCGCGGTCAAGGACTAAGCCTACAATAGCCGAAAAATCAGCCCCAAATCGATGCTGATATTTGCGACTATTAAAGGAACAGCCCGTGCATTCGCCGTATCGACCAACTGCCAAGCATAGTCACAGCCAAAGCGCTGTGTTGCCCATGCGGCCTGCCAGTCAGGTTATGCAGTTGAATCGTCTGGGTAGTTTTCATCAGTCTCGTCTGAGCTTTATGCGCACATTGGTGCGCCGCATGGTGCGGGAAAACTGGCAGATCAACAGCACGGTTTTTGATCTGGATACAGAGGGCTATGGCACTGCGGTCTATGAAGTGAAAGCCAAATATGGCACCTATAGCTATGTACTGTTCTCCCATTACCTCGACCCTGAAAACCGCAATGATCGAGTAATCGCCGACCAGTGGGATCTGACCATGGCACTCTGTGAAGGCACAGTGAATGCCGAGCAGCTGGAGTTTTTGCGCAGCAATGTACCCAAGCAAGAAGCAGGGCGGGTTGATTCCCGGGTTTTTGTGCTGTCCAGGGGCAATCGCAGCGGCCGCACCTTTGATTATGTCGTCGATGAGCTGGCTCAGGGTCGTCAGCCAGATATCGATGTTATCGCCGAAGTGGGCTATCTCTATCGCACTACCGCCGCCTATGGCAGCGGCAAGCTGGGCATGGCCGACTGGGAAAAAGTTCGCACCAAGCACCGTGACTTTGCCCGTCCCTTCGCCGCAGAAATGTTTACCTGTTTTATGCTGCGCCATTTTAGCCTCCAGCATGCTGACTATATCGCTGCCCAGCGCGCGCCAAAAACCGCCGTAAAGCTGGATGATGATATCAAGCGCTACTTTGGGATTGGCAACTCTACAGGTCTGGGTATGGCGCCATTTTTAATTAATCATCCGCTGCTGATCAATCAATGGATCGAACAGCGCGAGACAGCACTGGCCCGCGCCATTGTTGCTGGTGCCGATGGCATCCATGCTGACCTGTTAGAACGATTTGAAACTGCCGCTGGCAGAGTTGTGCAGCATCTGGGCGAGATCAGTACCGGCGATACCCAGCAAAATATGTCTAATGGGCTGGTTCGTGACGAGTTGCAGCAGCTCGCTCAATGGTTGAGCGCTGAGCGAGACAATATTGTGGCCAGCCGTTACAGCTGGGCAGATCTGGTGCAGTACGCCGAGCAAAGCTGGCATATTGAAACCCAGGAAGTGATCAATACCATGTTGATCGAGCTCTATCCAGAGCTCGTTGACGACCTTGAGGACATGATGTGCGTCGAGGAAGATCAACATCTGATACCTCAGATGTCACTGGCGGATTTGCAGGCGCTTATCGAAGATAAATATGACTGGGCACTGGCCATCGACTTTGGGCAGATGGAATCCCAGGGCTCGTTCTGGTATCGCTCGGAAGAAAAGATGGAACCACGCCTGGGTCAATCCAATGTCGACCTGGGCATGGAAAAGCAAATGCCCCTGGCAATTGGTCGTATGGTGCGTGAATGCTATGACCAGATATCTGGGCATATTGAACAGTTCCCGTTGCAGGATGTTGCCCATTTTATTCTGCAGCAGCCCAACCTAAGTGGCGCTATCTGCCGCATCCAAACCATGGCTCAGAGCCAGTATGGCGATATTCGTGAAAATCTGGTGCACAGCGATGTTCTGCCTATCCATCTGTTGCGCTGCAAGCTGTCGTTCTTCGGTGTCAGTAAGTTCGACCCGCGCTCCCGTCTGTGGGTGCGCAATACTATGTTCCAGGGCGCGCCACTAGTTAGTGATTTTGATAAGCCATTCTTTGATGACTGGCAATTCCCCATCAAACCAGTGTTGTCTAAAAACACAGCCCCCAGTTCGACGTAAAATCATGAGAGTCTCGCGCAATGAATTGACGGCTTCTCTGAAGAAGGCGTTTGAAGGTTTAGGGTTCTCTGTGGGCGACTATCAGGATGCGGCGGCTATGGTTATCTGGTCGCAGATGCATGGTTTAAATGGCTTACAGCAGCTGCAGGAGGCCTTACCCTCTCTCTATAGCTGCCTCTGTCTGCATTGCAAATTAATCAGCAATGGTGACAACCATGCGGTGCTTGATGGCCAGAGCAGTTCCATTCTGCTTTGCGGCAGCCAGGCGGTAAGACTGGCCTGTGCTCTGGCTCGCCAGCATGGCTGCGGTCAGGTGCAGCTTAATAATTGTCACAATCGCCGGTTTATAGCCCAGCGCTTAGTCAGTGCCGCACAGTTGGATTCGGCTCTGGTGGCTTATTGGGTCGAGGGGGATAGTGGCTTTAAATTTAGTATTGAGCCCCGTGCAAAACAGCCCACAGTGTCAAGATACTCACCATCTCCTATTGCCGCAGTTCAGTCTCTAATGATTTTTGTTGGCAATGATTTAGCCTCCGTCGAAGAAAAGTTTTCTGTCGCCATAAACCCCGGCCCGCTAACCGAAATCACTTCACCTGATACCATGATTGATAGCTATAACGATATGCTAGAGCAGGGCATCGAGATTGACGATAATCTGTGGCATGAGCTGGATAATTTGGTCGCCCGAGTCTTAGTAGAATCTACCGAAAGCTCCAGAGCAGGAGCAGGAGACTAACCTAATGTCGAAGTGCGATCTTTCTGGGAAGTCACTAGAGGCTTTATGGGCCGTTGCTGGCAGGGATGCCAGCATCGAGTCTACAGGGATGTATTCACGACGTGCCCATAAAGCCTCTAGTGACTTCCCAGAAACGCTTCGGCACTAAGAGTCACTATAGCTTTTTGCTAGCCTGCGACTTCAGCTTGATTAATTAGCCATTGCCGAAATTGCTCCACATGAGGTCGCACGGGTTTATTGGAGGGAGTTGCCAAAAAGAATGATTCAGAAGTCCCGGTAGTCTGTGAAAAAGGCGCAATTAGACGACCATTGTCCAGCATAGGACCAATCAGGGATGTCCTGCTCAGAGCAAGGCCATGTCCCTGAGCTGCCATTTCCATTGCCGTCATCAATGAATCAAAATGAATGCCCTGAGAGGCATCGATGCTGTGATAGCCCAGCTGGTTGAGCCAATAGCCCCAGCCTTCTTCATAGCCAATCACATGGAGCAAACTGTAATTATCAAGATCCTCCGGGCTCGCAGGAGGTACCTGACCGTTAAGTAGTTCAGGGCTACAAACCGGAATAAGATCATCCCAGGTCAGACGATTGCTGGTAAATCCAGACCAGAAACCTTTGCCATAGCGAATTTCAACATCCGCTTCCTTATCCTGACCAGCGACCCATATATTACTGGTAAAGCGCAGATCAATATCCGGATACTGGGCGCGAAAATTCGCCAGCCTTGGGGCCAGCCAGGTATTAAAGAACACCAGATTGACCCGCACCGTTAAGGTGTAACTGCGCTCTTTGCCGAATACCTCGTCGGTCACCAGCGCCAGTTTTTCAATGGATTCACGCACGCCGGGAATATAGGCCCGACCAGCATCGGTAAGTTCCAGGCCCCTGGGCAAGCGAATAAAAAGTGCGCAACCCAGCGTGGTCTCCAGACCTTTAATTTGCTGACTGATAGCAGCCTGAGTCATATGTAACTCTGCAGCGGCCTGAGTGAAGTTGAGGTGGCGGGCGGCGGCCTCGAAAGAGCGCAGCCAGTTTAATGGCGGTAATCTTTTTTTCATGATTATCTTCTTTGGGTTGACTGCCGTTTATTCGGGGTGATCAATTAGCTGGCCAAGATTTTCCGCGGCGCTCTGCAGAATAGGGGTATAGGCCATCAGTTCTTCAAAGCTCTTGCGTATCACCGGAGCATGGGTAAACAGACAGGCGCAAAGTTTACCGCTGCTATCGGTTATGGGAACAGCGCAGGCCACCATACCATCCACAAACTCTTCGTTGTCTGTTCCCACGCGACTTGTTTTTATCCGCTGAAGCTCTGTTTCCAAAGTCTCCGCATCGACAATGGTGTTGCGTGTGTACTGCATTAGTGGCAGCTTATCGATAATACGTCGGCGCCGTTCTCTGGGTAGTGAGCTCAGATAGAGTTTGCCACTTGCAGTGCACCAGCTGGGCGTATGGCTGCCCACTTGCAGATGGATCTGCAGAGGCCAGTCAGACTGCACCCGATCGTAATACCTCATCTCTGTGCCATTGGGTACAGCAATACCGCAGGTCTCATCTATCTCTTGGGTCAGCTGTTGCAATATGGCGCGGCGCACTGCGCTAAAGCGTTCTGTATGCAGCACGCCCCAGGCGATGCTGTGCATTTTTGCGCTGGGAATTATGAGTCCACGCATATTGGTCTGCACAAAACCACCTGTTTCTAGCTGATTGAGCAGGCGATGGATACTGGGCTTGGGAATATTCAGCTGGCAGGCTAGATCAGCTGGCGACAGTGGTCGCTCAGCTTTGGCAACTGCCTCGATAATCTCCATCACCCGACTAACCGCCGAGCCTTTTTCCCTGGTACTCATAAATCTAGATTAGCTCATGGTTGGCATAGAGAACTGGGCACCTTCACGGACACCAGCTGAAGGCCAGCGCTGCGTGATGGTTTTGCGCTTGGTATAAAAGCGCACAGCATCCGGGCCATAGGCATGCAGGTCGCCAAATAATGAGCGCTTCCAACCGCCAAAGCTGTGGTAGGCCACAGGCACTGGCAGGGGAATATTAATACCCACCATGCCCACCTGAATATGGTCAGAGAAGTAGCGCGCTGCTTCACCGTCTCTGGTAAAGATACAGGTGCCATTGCCATATTCATGATTATCAATCAGATCCATGGCCCCCTGCATGGTATCGACCCGCACTACCTGCAGCACAGGGCCAAAGATTTCGGCATTGTAGCTATCCATCTCAGGCGTCACACGATCGATCAATGTGCCACCCACATAGAAGCCATTTTCATAGCCATCAATGCTGGGGTTGCGACCATCCACGACAATATCAGCGCCTTGCTTTTCGGCACTGTCGATATAGGCAAAGACCTTTTGCTGATGTTGCTGGGTAATCACTGGGCCAAAATCATTATCAGCATCATGGCAGGGGCCAATCTTTAAGCCTTTCATGGCTTCCTGCATTTTACTGACCAGCGCATCTGCGGCGGCATCGCCAACAGCTACTGCAACTGACAGAGCCATGCAGCGCTCGCCAGAGGAACCAAAGGCAGCGCCTAAAAGCTGAGCCACGGCGTTATCCATATCCGCATCGGGCATCACAATAGCGTGGTTCTTAGCGCCACCCAGTGCCTGACAGCGCTTGCCATTGGCATTGGCGGTGCTATAGATATATTCCGCAATAGGAGTGGAACCTACAAAGCTCACTGCTTTAATGCGCTCGTCATTAAGCAATGTATCAACTGCTTGCTTATCGCCATTGACCACATTCATGACGCCGTCGGGCAGGCCGGCTTCTTTTAGCAGTTGAGCTATAAATAAGGTGGAGCTGGGGTCGCGCTCAGAGGGCTTAAGAATAAAACAGTTACCGCAGACGATGGCCATTGGGTACATCCACAGAGGCACCATGGCCGGGAAATTAAATGGCGTAATACCAGCCACTACCCCCAGAGGTTGGAACTCACTCCAGGAATCAATGTTAGGTGCCACATTTTTACTGTGCTCGCCCTTTAACAGCTCTGGTGCACAGCAGGCATATTCCACATTCTCAATACCGCGCTGCAACTCACCGGCGGCATCATGGCTGATTTTGCCATGCTCTTCGCCGATTAGCGCGCAGATTTTATCCGCATTCTGCTCCAGTAAATCCTTAAATTTAAACATCACCCGGGCACGTTTTATGGCCGGAGTATTGCGCCATTCCGGGTAAGCTGCCTGGGCCGCGGCAATCGCTTCTTCCACTGTAGCCTTTGAAGCCAGAGCAACCTGCTTGCTCACTTCGCCGGTGGATGGGTTGTAGATATCCTGAGTGCGTTCGCCCTCATTGGTTATCTGGCCATTAATTAAATGTCCTACTACTGTCATGGTGTTATCCTCAAAAAATGTGTTTTACCAGAGCTTGCGATAGATTTCGATAATCTCGTCGGCACTGGGTACCCGCGGATTATTTCCCGGTGAGCCAGAGGCCAGAGCCTGCTCTGCCATCACCGGTAAGTTATTAAGAAAGTGGTCAGCATCAATACCAAACTGCTCGGGACTGGGCACCTGCAGTTCTTCATTAATAGCATAGAGTTCGTCCATTAGTTTGCTGTTGGCGATATGGTTAGAATCATCTTCAGTGGCCAGGCCCATTGCGCGGGCACAGTCGGCATAGCGTTCTATGGCCGCTGGAATACTAAACTCTGTGACCATAGGCAGAAGCATGGCATTGGAGAGACCATGGGGCACATGGTAGAAGGCGCCAATCGGGCGTGACATGCCGTGAACCAGCGCCACTGAAGCGTTGGAGAAAGCGACACCTGCCAGTGTGGCACCCAGCATCATTTCTTCCCGGGCTTTTTGGTCACTGCCATCATGGAAAGCTTTGCGCAGATTAGGGGCAATTAGTTTCATAGCCGCTATAGCCTGACTGTCACTGTAGAGGCTGGCTTTCTTGCTTACATAGGCTTCCATGGCATGGGTCAGAGCATCAATACCTGTATCTGCTGTGGTTCTGGCGGGCAGGCTCAGGGTCAGGCTGTAATCTACCAATGCCGCGGTTGGCATAAAGCCAATGCCAACACAGAGCATTTTTTCGTCATTGGTCTCGTCGGTAATAATGGTGACCTTGGTACATTCAGAGCCGGTGCCTGCAGTGGTGGGAATGGCAATAATGGGCAGCCCGGGCTCATTGACCACTCGTGGGAATTTATAGTCACGCATAACGCCACCGTATTTGCCCAGAATGGCAATGGCCTTGGCACTGTCGATGGGGCTGCCACCGCCAATGGCAATAATGCTGTCGTAGTTGCCATCACGCACCTTATCTACACCGGCCTGAATAGAGCTGACGGTGGGTTCCGGGACAGTGTCCTGAAAAATATCCGAGGCAATGGATGCCGCCTCAAGGCTCTTTTGCAGACTAGCTACATAGCCCAGCTGTACCATCATGTTATCGGTAACAATTAAAGGTCGCGTGCAGCCCAGGCTATTAAGAATATTGCCGGCCTCTTTGCTGGCGCCATCGCCAACCTGCAAAATGCGCGGCAGAACTATTTGTGTCGACATTCTCAGTCTCCAGTTTTAGCTATTATTGTTTCTGCCTGAAGAGTTTTGCCCTCGGCATAAAGAGATTTACACAGACCGTAGGTGGCCATAATTAGAACAAACGAAAAGGGCAGGGCCGCGGCAATAGAGGCAGTTTGCAAAGCATTGAGACCACCAGCAAAAAGTAGCACGGCAGCCACCGAACCTATGGCTACCCCCCAAAATATCCGCAGCCGCGCCCCGGGATTATTGTTGCCCATGGCCACCAGGGTGCAGATCACCAATGTTGCGGAATCTGCCGAGGTCACGAAGTAGGTAACCAACATAAAAGTGCAAATGCTGGCCATAAGACCGGTCAGCAGCATGCCCAAATCCAGCAACTCAATGGTTTTGAACAGGGCGATTGTGCGGTCTGCATTGACTGCGGCGGTGACACCTCCATCGCCAAATAGCTCAATAAACATAGCCGTATTGCCAAACAGGGTAATCCACAGAATAGTCAGTAGAGTGGGCGCCCCGAGTACACCGACAAGAAATTCTCTGATGGTGCGACCACGGGAAATACGGGCAATAAAAAGACCAGTAAACGGTGACCAGGCAAGCCACCAGCCCCAGTAGAAAATAGTCCAGTCGCTCTGCCATTGCAGATGTTGCTGTGGTGCCAGCCAGACACCCAGAGCTGGCGCATTGATCAGATAATCAACAGTATTGCTGGCAAAAGAGCTGAGCAAATACAGGGTTGGCCCAAAGATAAAGAACAGGGCCAGTATCACCACCGTCAGTCGCATATTGAGCTCACTGAGAATACGAATACCCCGGTTAACCCCTGTTAGCACAGAGATAGTGGCTACCACAGTGATAACAACAATTAGCAGAATCTGCGTTGCTACGCTGATATTAATACCCAGCAAATAGTGGATTCCGGCATTCATCTGCTGGGCACCCATTCCCAGCGATGTGGCAATGCCAAATACCGTGCCTAGCACCGCCAGCAAATCGGCGATATGACCTATGGGCCCATAGATTCGCTCGCCAAAAATCGGGTAGAGGGCTGAGCGAATAGAGAGTGGCAGCCCTTTACGATAGGCGAAATAGGCAAAGCACATGCCGAGCACCCCATAGAGCGCCCAGCCGTGCAGACCCCAGTGGAATATGGTGATTCTCATAGCAACCTGAGCCGCTTCTGGGCTCATAGCCTGTGACTCAGTGATAAATGGATTGGCCTGCAGATAGTACATGGGTTCCGCGATACTCCAGAACAGGATTCCTATACCAATGCCGGCGCCAAATAACATGGAGAACCAGGCAAAGTAACTAAATTCTGGCGTCTCTGAATCCTGGCCCAGACGTATTTTGCCGTACTTGCTAAATACCAGCCCTATGGCTAACAGTAAAAACAGATTCATCAGGCTGATGTAGTACCAGCTGAGTTCCGCGGCGATAAAGTCCCGCGCCGAACTGTAAAGCGCGCTAGCAGTCGTCGGGCTAATAAGCGTAAATAAAACAAACCCCGCCACTAAAATTGCAGAACCTACGGCCATAACAGGGTGAGTGCCCGACAAAAAGCCAGATTTTTCTGCTGCTATCAAAATTATTCTCCGATTATTATTTTAATGGATGTCTGTCTTAAAACGATACAGATCATATTGTTTTTATAGTAAAAGCACAACAAATTCGACCCCTATTAATTTATTTTGCACAGCAGCACCCAGCTGCCATTAATAAAATTATGTCTTGGGATAAATCCAGTAATGGCGGGCTCTGTAGCCCGGAGAAAAAAATCTTAGCAATAAAAAAAACACGGCCTTAGGGGTATTTTTTATTGCTGGTGGGACTTGCTGTTGGTTTCTATGATCGCGGCCAGAAGGCGGGCTCTTATAGCGATGGAAAACGACCATTCAGGGCCCACAGAAAAAAACAGAGTATCAGTGATGGAAAAACAGGTTCAATTGCCTCTTAAAGGGGTTCGGGTAGTCGACTTTGGTCAGCAGATTGCGGGTCCAGCGGTGGCTATGGTACTGGCAGATTTGGGTGCCACTGTGGTGCATATTGACCCGCCTGCAGGGCCCCAGTGGACGCATCAGGCCAATGGAATTTTGAACCGCAACAAAAGCTGTCTCCGACTGGATTTAAAAACCTCTGAGGGTTTGAATCAGGCGTTGGAGTTGATTGATCATGCCGATGTGGTGATTGAATCATTTCGCCCTGGGGTGATGCAGAGACTGGGCATTGATTTTGCTGAGTTGCGTAAAACGTACCCACAGCTAATCACATTGTCAGTGCCCGGTTTTGCTAGCAACGACCAGCTGCGCAGCCAGTGGAAAGCCACCGAAGCTGTGGTAGCCGCGACAGCGGGAGCCTTTACGGATATGGGCTTTAACCGCGTGCTGATGGGTTTAAACCCCTGCTTTTCGCCACTGCCTTTAGCGTCGTCTTACACCATTACCCTGGCCGCGAGCTCTGTGGTTCTGGCGCTGCTGGCTCGTGAGAACACTGGTTTGGGTGACCATATAGAAGTGCCAGTGATTGCGGCGATGATGGAAGGCCTGTCCTATAACTCCTATCAGGTGGCCGATCTGCCAGAACGCTATAAGACCATGCGCGAGCTGGAGATCGAGCGCCGCCGTGCCAGCAATATTGATTTTGACCTGAGCTACGAACAGCTTCAGGAATATCTGGACCCCTTCTACCGCACCTATAAATGTGCTGATGGCCGCATGTTCTATATTGTTTGCCCCTCTCATCGCAACCATGCTCGTCGCTGTCTGGAAGTGCTGGGTCTCTATGAAGAGGTGATGGCTGAGGGTATGCCAGAGATAACCGATCTGCATCTGCCGGTGAGCGAGTGGGAAGGTGAGAGCTCTCTGGGTGTTTACCCGCTGCCCAAGCGCTGGGCGGATATTATTTCGGCAAAAATAAAGCTAGTCATGCGTACTAAGACATCTTCGCAGTGGGGTGTAATTTTTGGTGAGGGCCAGATCCCCGGCGCACCACACAGAACGACCAAAGAATGGGTCAATAGCAAACACTGCAATGATGCAGGACTGATTGTTGAAGTAAATGACCCGGAGTACGGGCTAATGAAGCAGCCTGGCCCGGTGGCCTGGTTAGAAGAATCTGCACACCGGATGTTAGCCCCTGCTGCGCGCAGGTTTGTCATTTTTGACCAGGCCCTGGCCGAGCTTGTTGCGGTAGCGAAACCAGTACTTGTCCAGCAGACTCCAGCAAAGCAGTCCCAGGGCTGGCTTGATGGGCTGCGGGTGCTGGATTTGACCAATGTGATTGCCGGTCCTCATTCCACAGCTTTCCTTGGCCGCTTTGGGGCCGAGGTGATTAAGATCGAGCCGGTGGTGCCCATGTACGATCCACTGATCGGAACCTTATTTGCCTTCCAGGCAGATATGGGTAAGAGCAGTGCACTGATTGATATCAATACAGAAGAGGGCCGAGAAGCCTTTAACCGTTTGGTTCGCTCTGTGGATATGGTGGTGATCAATGCACCGGAGCGTCAGATGAAGCCATTGGGGCTGGATCATGATGCACTGCAGGCGATTAATCCCGGTGTGCTGTTCTGTCGGCTCGATTGTCTGGGTGGCCCCGTACCGGCGCAGAAGACGAACTATATTGGCTACGACGATATTATTCAGGCCAATAGCGGCATTATGAGTCGCTTCGGCGGTCCTGATACCCCAGAGGAACATGCCCACCTGGGTACTCTGGATGTGAACTGTGGCTTTGCCGGTGGTCTGGCAATGGCGGTAGCACTTTACCACAGAGCTAAAACCGGAGAAGCGAGCCGCGCGCGAACCTCGCTGTCCGCGGTGACTAATCTGGCCCAGCTGCCATTCTGTTTCGACTATGAAGGTCTTGAAGACTTCAGTGAACCCTCTGGTCGTCAGGCGATGGGGAACCATGAGCTATCCCACTTTTATCAGACAGCCGATGACTGGATTTTCCTCGATGCCGAGTCAGCCGATCTGCCTGCTCTGGAGAATATTCAGGGGCTGCAAGGTATTACCACCACCGCAGATATTCAGGTATTTTTAACCGTAGCATTCCAGCAGGCGTCTTCGCAGAAATGGATGAAGCGTTTGCTGGCCGCAGATGTGGCAGCGGCGCAGCCTCTGTCTATTGAGACCCTGCGCGAGCAGTACAGCCGAGTCGCCGATGGCACAGTGGGTACTGAGCGTGGCAGCTTTGCTTTCTCTATTTATCCTGATCATCCCAGCGGTCATCAGCTAACTCAGATTGATCATTATGCGATTCGTCCAACCTGTGCCCGGATTGATGCAGTGGGCCCAACCGAGGCCCATGGCCAATCCACCCGCGAAATTCTTGCGGCAGTGGGTTACACAGATGTGCAGATTGATGCCATGCTGGAGCGCGGTATCGCTGGTTTAGCCTGGGGTAAAACCTACCTGCCAGCCGATTCTTCGGGGCAGCCAATGCCTGAACTAGATGGACTTTTCAGCGCTGTGGATACAGAGGCTGCAAGTTGGGTCGATACCGAGTCGACCGAGGGAGATATCTTCATCACATAAACTGCATTAGCCGCAGTCGCAAACGTCCTCTTGCTTCGATCTGTTCATTAGATGGCCGGCATTTCGGTAATGGCATAGGCCTGCTGTTCAAGCCAGGGCGCTATCTTTATTAGTTGGGGCACTATTTCGTCGCTGTAGATTGAGCGGCAGGCGGTCGCGATTTGCTCCGGTAAGACACCCAGTTCATTCTCGCGGCAGAGCATAGTTAAATGGCGCGCGTTGGCACCACTGGCCAGTTGCAATACTCTGCAACCCTGCAATAGTTCGGGATAGCGCACCAGACAGAGGCCGGTGGTAATAGCCCAGCCCTGACCAGACTGCACAAAACGCATTAGGGTTTGTGTGCTGTCCAGCTCATAGGCAGTCTGGGGCTGGATGTCCAAGCGACGGGCTATCAGATCAGTCAATTTGCCCAGTCGGGATTCTCTAGTGTAATGAATAAAGGGTACATTCTCGGCTAGCCAGGCCGCTGTTACCGAGCCCTCTTCGCTGCAGTTATCTGGCACAATCATCACAAAGGGGTCGCGCAAAATAGGATAGCGCTGCAGCTCCGGATGTTCATCGATCGGGTCGCTGGTAATCAATATATCCAGATTGCGATTTAGTAAATCCTGAGACAGAGATGATCCCAGACCTGTGCGCAGGGTCAGTTTGGAGACATAGGGGTTGAGCTGTTGCATCAGTTGCAGGCCCGCCACATCGCAAAATGAATCGACCATACCTATATTTAAGGGCAGTGTGCCGCCTTTGGCAGTCAGGCGTACGTCGGCCAGCATGCGTTTAGTATCATCGATAATTTGCAGGGCGTAATCTTTAAGTACCTGACCACTGGGGGTGAGCCTAACCGGGCGAGATCTAGTGTCCACCAGCTGGGTATGGGTCTGAATCTCCAGCTGTTTGATGGTTTGTGATACCGCAGACTGAGTGATACCCAGGCGCTCGGCGGCCTGGGTTAATGTCTCCGTCTCACTGACTGCAGCAAAAATACGCAGCGCGGACATTTCTATATTTTTGTGCCTTTTCATAGCTCAGAAGTATAAGCTATGAATTAGCGCAGGCGTTACTCAGTCGCGGCAAGACTTCTTATGGCTGCGACACCAATGGCGACGCCCAGATGTTCTTCCATAGCATCCAGCAGGCAGTCCCACAGAAACTCTGTAGATGCAATATCACTGAAAATATGGAAGCAAGGGGTAGCGCCCAGGTCATGACGGACAATTACACCATTAATTTTGGCGATGGATGTCTGGGCTACCTGGCCCTGGGCGAACTTATGGGTACGCAAATCCACCCCGCAGATTTTTGAAAACATCTCTGCTGCCAGCAGGCCTGTAACGGCCAGCCAGCTGTGGCTATCTGCGCGGGGCAGGGAATAGACTCCCGGAGCAGGAGCCTGATGGTTAAGTCTATCTATCAGGCCGGAGTGGCCCTGCATATCAGAGCAAATTAACAGTTCTTGATGGGAGAGTTTAGCGACCAAGGATCCATCGGCCTGGGCCAGCGCTGTATTGGGTGCTGAGGGCAGTTCTACCCCCTGGTCAGCGGCCCAGTCAGGAGCCCCGGGACCTTTAAATCCCGTGCGCGGCAGACAGCACAGGTCAGCCACTGCCAGGCTGACACCCAGTCTGGGTTCCATACCTGTATCGCCATAGGCACTTACCACCAGAGCGTCGCCAAGCTCTTCAAACCGCGCATTTAACTGCAGATGACGGCGATAAAGAGGGCTGCGTCTCAGGGCCTGATCAGGTTTTTGTTCACTCATGGTTACAGCTCCTGACGCAGTGTTTTGGAATCATAGAAGGGCAGAGTCACTACATTGGCCTCGACCATTACAGCTCCAGAGGATTTGATGCTGATCTGACTGCCTGGCTCGGCACAATGGGGCTGCACATAGGCCAGACCAATAGGTTTGCCCAGAGTGGGTGAATAGTTGCAGGAGGTCACCCGGCCGGTCATCTGATCTCCATCCAGCACCAGATGGCTCTCCAGTGGAATGGGCGCATTTTCATCATTGACCACAAAACCCACCAGACTTCTGATTGGCATTTTCATTTCCAACTCAGCAATAGTGCGTCCACCCACAAAGAATGGCTTCTTGTGGGACACAGCCCAGCCCATCTGTACTTCCATGGGGTTGGACATGGCATCTGTGTCCTGTCCAATAATAATATGCCCTTTCTCCAGGCGCAGAATCCGCTGTGCCTCAATACCAAAGGGCTTAATAGTTTCTTCGCGACCAGCTTCCATCAGGGCATCCCAGAGTGCTTCACCATATTGCTGGGGTACATGTATCTCGTAACCCAACTCGCCGACAAAACCCACGCGAATTAATCGAGCCGGGATGTCTGCAACTGTGCCTTCGCGAACACCCATATAGGGAAAAGCTTCTGCTCGCAGATCAATATCAGAGCAAATTTTAGCCAGTACCTGACGAGCTCTGGGGCCGGCAATATTGACGCCACAGTAAGCTGAGGTGACATTGGCAATATCCACATCCAGGCGCCACTGAGCATTCCACTTCAGCATGGTCTGGTACACGCGATCTACGCCGCCCGTGGTTGCAGTGACATAGTAGTGCTGGTGGCTAAACCTACAGGCCACGCCATCATCAATTACCACGCCCGCCTCATTGGTCAGCAGAGCGTAGCGGGCCCGGCCCACAGGTTGCTTGATAAAACCAAAGGTATAAAAGCGGTTGAGAAATTCACCGGCATCCGGGCCGCGCACTTCAAGCCCACCCAGGGTAGATACATCCACTAGGCCCACATTGTTGCGCACATTATTGACTTCATTGTTGATACGATTTTCTCGATCAGTGGCCTCGCCATAAAAAGCTGGGCGATACCAGGCGCCAGCCTGCAGCATCTGGGCACCAGCTTCGATATGCCGGTAGTGCATATTGCTGCGGCGGGCTGGATAAAAGCTGCGTCCGGCACTGTGGCCCAAATGCTCTGGCGCAAAGGGAGGCCGTGCCGTGGTCACACCGGTCTCTGCCACGGTACGATTAGTGGCAGCGGCTACTAACCTGGCAGCGGCGAGTGCCGAATGACGACCCTGAGACGGCCCCATACCACAGGTTGAATAGCGCTTGACCAGCTGAATATGCTCATAGCCGTCGCGGGTGGCATTAACAATATCGGCAATGGTCAGATCCTCATCGTAGTCGACAAATTCCTTGCCTTTGGGATGGGCAAAAATAGGCCAGCTATGGTTGGGGCTATGTTTTTCCTTAGCTATTGGCTCGGGGATAACGGCCTGAGTAAAACCCAGCCCATTGGTGGCAATGGTTGCAGCCCTGGCACCTTCCTCAAGGCAGTTACCCAGATCCCAATAACTATCCACAGAGCCGGCTATCTGCAAACCATCGGGCAGATTATTCAGGGTAAACATCGCCGACTTATCGTCGTAGCTAAGCTGTCCTCCAGCCTGACAGGCCAGTTGATAGGTGGGAGTGTAGCCAATTGCCATACACAGCAGGTCACAGCGAATTTTCTTGCTCTGAGTATCACAAACGCCCTGACTGAGTATTTTGCGAATTACCACACCGGCCAAATGATTGCGTCGCTTTTGTGCGGCATAGACCGCATAGCCAGTTTTAATTTCAATGCCGCGTCTTTTCGCGGCCCTGACCAGAGGGCTGGATTTGGGTTTATCGCGCAGATCCACAATAGCCGCAACCTGAACCCCAGCGTCAGTCAGGTCCAGGGCATTGGCATAGCCATCATCATTGCCAGTGACAATAACCGCGGTTTTGCCCGGACGAACACCGTAGAGGTGAATCAAGCGCTGGGCGGCGCTGGACATCATTACGCCCGGCAGATCATTGTTATGAAAAACTGCCTGCTGCTCCAGCGCGCCGGTGCACAGAATGGTCTGTTTGGCGCGCACCTTATAAAGACGCTTTTGGCAAATAATAGGTAGCCAGTTATCGGCAAACCAGGCATTCACCGTGGCATTGGTCATACAGGTAATATTGCTATTGGCCTCAATATCATGCACCAGCAGATCGCGGACCTCTCTGGCCATGCTGCCTTTTGCATCCAGACGGGAATAGTTTAATGAGCCACCCAGCACAGGGTTTTCATCGACCAGCAGTACCTCACAGCCATCCACAGCAGCAGTGAGTGCCGCTTGCATGCCAGAGGGGCCTGCGCCTACCACCACCACATCATAAAATTTGTACTGCTTGTCGTAATAGTCTGGCTCCAGCTGCTGATCAATAATGCCCAGACCGGCTTTTTTTCGAATCAGCGGAGCCCATTTTTCCCATATGCCTCTGGGTTTAAAGAAAGCTTTGTAATAGAAGCCAACCGGTAAAAACCGTGAAAACAACCCCAGCAGTGCACCGCGATCAGTCTTTAAACTGCCGCTATAGTTCTGCCCCATTACCCTTAGGTCTGCAGATAGAGGCTCCTTATCTGCCAGCGCATTGGGGTTGGATGGCAACTGCACCATGGTATTGGCATCCTGCCCCGCCATAGTCAGTGCGCCGCGAGGTCGATGGTACTTAAATGAGCGGCTCAACAGCCACTGGTTGTTAGCAGCCAGTGCACTGGCAATAGTATCGCCGGCAAAACCCTGGTAAGACTTGTTTTCAAAACTAAATCCAATCGTTTGCTCGCGATCAATTAGCAGACCATAGGGGAGGGGTAAGCGTTGCATCAGGTTATGTCTCCGGAGGTCGGCTCAACAAAGTCGATTCGTCGCTTAAATATTTCACTGGCTTCAAAGGTGCGAATCACTGTATCTGTAACAGTGTTGCGCTCTGCCAGAAACCAAAATGAGCTGGCGGTATGGCACCACCATTCGATAACCACGCCGGCCTCATTGTCGTGAAAGAATACATACTCGGCCCACTTTCTGGGGCTGGTGGAATTTGGGTTTGGCATAGGGTGGTACTCACCACCATAGGTAAATTCAGAGATATTGCGCTGGCCATTGAGGGGGCAAGTTAATAGTTTCATTGTCGTCTCCCTCAGTGGCTGGCGGCGGTAGCGCCGGCTTCGTTTATTTGTTCATAGTTGTAGAAGCGCTCAAGCTCAAAGGGCTTGATAATATCTGGCACTTTTTTGGTTGCCACCAACTCAGCCATAGTGACACCGCAGATAGGAGTAGCTTTAAAGCCCCAGGTTCCCCAACCGGCGTCCAGGTAATAATTTTCTACTGGGCTCAGCCCCATGATTGGGCTGTAGTCCGGGGTCATATCTGTGGTGCCCGCCCACTGGCGCAGCATTCTTGCCTGGGCTAAAAACGGAAATAGCTCCATGGCTGCAGCGCTTAGTGTCTCACGCTGATCCAATGTGGCTCTGGTGTGGTAGAGCGGGTAGGGGTCTGAACCGCCGCCTATAACAAACTCGCCGCGAGAGGTCTGATGCACATAGACATGCACATGGGGTGAGCTGACATGGGGGGTGAGTATGGGTTTATAGGGCTGGGTCACCATTGCCTGCAGCGGGTAGCAATGTATGGGCAATGGAATACCAGCCTTTTTTGCGACTATCGAGCTAGCGCCGGCAACAGCTTGAACCACGGCGCCACATTCAACCCGGCCGCGATTAGTTTTTACGGCACTAACGCGACCTTTAACCACTTCAATATCTTCAACTTCAGTCAGCTGATGTAATTCTACGCCGCGCTCACAGGCGCCTTTGGCATAGCCCCAGGCAACGGCATCGTGGCGGGCTGTTGCGCCATCAGCATGCCAGAGTCCGGCCATAATCGGGAAGCGTGAGTCCTCGGACATATTGAGGTTGGGAACCAGCTCGGCAATGGTCTGACGATCGATAAGCTCTGAGCGCACCCCCATATGCTGATTAACCTCGGCGCGCCAGCGAAAACTGCGAATGGCGGCATCGCTGTGGGCCAGTGTTAGCTGCCCGCGATTTTCCATCATCACGTTATAGTTAAATTCATTGCTGAGATTATTGTAGAGTTTGACTGACTCACGGTAGAAGCTAACGCCCTCTTCGGTAAGATAGTTAGAGCGAATAACTGCAGTGTTGCGAGCCGTATTGCCACCACCCAGATAGCTTTTTTCCAATACAGCGACATTGGTAATGCCATGATACTTTGCCAGATTATAGGCAATGGCGGTGCCATGACCACCAGCGCCAATAATCACTACGTCGTAGTGCTTTTTAAGCTCTGTGGCAGGGGTAAAATGATGCTGTGCTGGATACTCGCTACTGAGTCCATACTTTAAAAGCCCAAAAGGCATAACTTTCTCCCCCTTTTACCGCCTAGCTGCCCAGGAAAACCACTGTTTTATTGCCATCTAAAAACACGCGGCGCTCAATATGGTATTTCACCGCTTTGGCCAGTGCCATAGATTCGTTATCTCGACCCACCTGCACCAGATGATTGGGCCCGTAGCTGTGGTCAACTCTGGTTAGCATCTGCTCGATAATCGGCCCTTCATCCAGATCAGATGTCACATAATGAGCGGTGGCGCCAATCACTTTTACACCGCGGTCATAGGCCTGGTGATAGGGCTTGGCACCTTTAAATCCAGGTAAAAACGAGTGGTGAATATTGATGCAACGCCCTGAGAGTTGCTGAGTTAACTCGTTGGACAGAATCTGCATGTAACGAGCCAAAACCACCAGTTCGGCGCCAGTCTCATCCACTATCTCCATCAGGCGCTGTTCCTGCTGACTCTTGGTATCCCTGGTGACCGGAAGATGGATAAAGCGAATCCCCTCGCGCTCCACCATAGGCCGCAGATCCTGATGATTGGAGACCACTGCAGTGATCTCCATATTTAATTCACCTTTGCGCTGGCGATAGAGCAGGTCGTCCAGGCAGTGGTCGTATTTAGATACCATTAGCAGCGTTTTAACCGCAACTTGTGGGTTGTGAATCTGCCAGTCCATTGTAAATTGTTGGGCAATACTGTCGAACTGACGGCGTATATCATCAATCGCTGGAGAACCCTTCTGGCGGCGAAACACTGCGCGCATAAAAAATTTGTCGGTCGATTCATCATCGAATTGTTCCAGGGCGCAGATATAGCAATCTCTGTCGGCAAGGAAGCTGGTAACGGCTGCAACTACACCAAGCCCAGCTCGGCAGGTGCCAGTGAAAATGTAATTGTCAGCAGTTTGGGGTTTGGTAGTCATGTTATTAGCCTGATTGTAAGTTCAATATTAAGTAGATAAGCCGATATTACCCAACCATTCACTCAGGCGGGGATCATGCATGCTTGATGCTTTGTGGGTCAATGAATTAAGTACGTAGTTAGTATTTTTACTGATCACCCGAAAATCTGCTTATGAAAATCTGAGCCTAAAAAATATCTTCGACTATACAGAATTAAATAGATGTCACAGGTACACTTGTCTTACTCGTACAATAATAATGAATATAATTTCACTGTTGAGATTCGAAAAGCTAGCTTCCTTTTGCTAGGGATTCCAACAGAATTTAACAGGCTGCCGATGAACTATTCAGGGCGTAACCTCGAAAAAGTATCTTACAAGGTTGTGGATAGACATCCAGAGCTCAATCTGGGTTCTAGTATTAAAAGGGTCATTTGCGTTCGGCTGCTTGTTGTCGCAGTCCTTCTCTGTATCCGCGCCGTAACTGCCTATTTCCATCCCGACCTCTTTATGCAATCAAGGGTGCTTAGTACTCAAATAAACTCATTCATCTTCTACCCGGCAAGTGAATTTATCCAGATAAGAGGAGTACTTCTGGGAGCTGTGTTGGCGTGCTACTGTTATGCTTTGATTACTGGTCGATATTATAAACCGATGGCATTGATTGCCATGGTTGTCGCGAGTGCATTTCTGTGGAGCGATATGGAGCTCTTTATGATCTCGTCGGTGACAGAAATAACCACTGTGTCTTTCGCATTACTTGCTATGCGCGTTATCGCCGTTTGGCTTTTGGTTCTAAACTATCTGGATATTCACCGCTAGAAGCTGCATTATTCAGGCATGATTGTCCAGCGCCTGCTATTTCTTATTTTACCCGTCCTATTATCTGGCTGTTCCACCTATCAGCCGACTCAGGTTAATGATGTGTGTAGAATATTCTGGGGTGACACAGATTGGTATGAAGATGCCCGTCGCTCAAGCAAACGCTGGGGTACACCAATTGGCGTTATGATGGCTATTATCAAGCAGGAATCAGCCTTTCAGGCCAAGGTGCGGCCAGATCGGCCCAAGTTTTTATTTATTCCTCTGCCACGCAGATCTTCAGCCTATGGCTATGCTCAGGCTCAGGATGCAGCCTGGAGTGATTATCGCAAGGAAACTGGACACTGGAGTCATGACCGGGATGACTTTGGTGATGCCATTAACTTTGTGGGCTGGTACACCAACAAGTCCCAGAAGCGACTGGGCATCTCCAAATGGGATCCCTACAGCCAGTACCTTGCCTACCATGAGGGTTGGGGTGGCTATTCTCGCAAGTCATTTAATAAAAAGCCTCAGCTATTGAGTGTTGCCAAAAAAGTTCAGCGCCAGGCTGAGGCCTACGGGGCTCAGCTAAAAAAATGCAGTGCCAAACTGGATAAGTCTGTGCGCGGCTGGTTTTTTTGAAATTGTCGCGACGGAGACATCGAGACAGTTCCTTTGCCCGTACAATCACCCGAGAAGAATAAAAAATATGAGAACCCCAATGTCTGAAGACCATGTAGATGTTCTGATTATCGGTGCCGGCCTGTCCGGCATAGGTGCGGCCAGCCACCTTGAGCGTGAGGCTCCCAATAAATCCTACGCTATTTTAGAGAGCCGGGGCGCTATGGGAGGTACCTGGGATCTATTTCGCTATCCGGGCATTAGATCTGATTCCGATATGCACACTCTGGGCTACAGTTTTAAACCCTGGAAGCACGAGAGAGCCATCGCTGATGGTCCTGCTATTCTGGATTATATTCGCGAGACAGCAAGAGAATATGATGTCGAGAAGCATATACGCTACAACCAGCGAGCCACTAAAATATCCTGGGACAGTGACAGGGCAGTCTGGACTGTCACCATTGAGCAAGAGGGCGCCAATGCCAGCACCTTAAGCTGCAATTTTATTTACAGCTGCACCGGCTACTATCGCTACGACCAAGGTTACACGCCAGATTTCCCTGATATAGAGCAGTTTAAAGGCCAGGTTATTCACCCTCAGCTATGGCCTGAAGACTTGGATTATGCCGATAAAAATGTAGTGGTGATAGGTAGTGGTGCAACAGCAATTACTGTGGTGCCGGAGATGGCCAAAACTGCCAAACATGTCACCATGTTGCAGCGCTCTCCCACCTATGTGGTGTCGCGTCCGGGCCAAGATGCCTTTGCGCTGCGCATGAACCGCTGGCTGCCATCGAAGCTGGCCTATCTGGTGACTCGCTGGAAAAATGTCAGCATGCAGGCACTTTTATATCAGTACAGCCGCCGCCGTCCGCAAAAAATGAAAGAGTTTTTGCTGTCTCTGACTCGCCGAGAGCTTAGAGGAGCTGTGGATGTAGATACCCATTTTAATCCTAAATACAATCCCTGGGACCAGCGTCTCTGTCTGGTGCCTGACAGCGATCTGTTCAGGTCACTGCGCAAGGGCACTTCCTCAGTGGTCACCGACCATATCAAGCGCTTTACCAAGACAGGTATTAAACTGGAATCTGGCGATTTGCTGAAGGCCGATATTGTAGTCAGTGCCACAGGTCTGGAGCTTTTGCCTATGGGTGGCATGGAGATTCAGATTGATGGCAAAATCATGGCGCTGCCAGATACCCTGGGTTACCGGGGTATGATGCTGAGCGATATTCCCAATTTTGTACTGGCAGCTGGCTACACCAATGCCTCCTGGACATTGAAATGCGACCTGACCAGTGAATACGTCTGTCGTATGCTCAACCATATGGACAAAAAAGGCTTTGCCTACTGTGTGCCGCGCAATCGCGATCCTGCCATGGAGCGCGTATCATTTTTAGATCTGGCCTCCGGCTATGTGGACCGCTCAATAGATCGCTTCCCCAAGCAGGGTCTTAAATCACCCTGGAAGCTCTATCAGAATTATCTGCTGGATATACTGAGCCTGCGTTTTGGTGCACTGAGCGACAAGGAATTGGAATATGGCAGGATCAAGACTTAGGCCCTGAGAATGCACCTTTTATGCTGGAGGCCTATTTAACTCCAGGAGAAGCATTGTATGAAACATCAACTAAACTCTCTTTTACTACTAATTGCACTGGCCTCTGGTTGGGTTGGAGCGGAACCTAATAATATTATTATCGATGTTAGATCAGACTCTGAATGGGCCGCTGGTCATCTGGAGTCAGCACAGCATTTAGAGTTAGGTTTGGTCGCGAAAAATATAGAAACCCTGGTTGAGGATAAAGATCAGCGGATCTATCTGTATTGCCGCAGTGGCAATAGGTCAGGGCAGGCAAAAGCGATATTGGAGGCTATGGGTTATAGCAATGTTGTTAATGCTGGTGGTGTTGGCAATGCGAGTGAGTTGTTGGGCGAGGATGTTGTTCGGTAGCTTCAGGAGTACCTCAACTTCCAAGGCATAAAAAAAACCCTGCGGTAGCAGGGCTTTTTCAATTGACCTTGTTAGCCAAAGGTTAGGGCGTGGGAGCCTGCTGAGGTCCTGTATCTGCCCAGATACTTTAGAAGTTGATTTGAAAAGCTCTGGTCGGTTACCTGTCTTTAGGCTGTTGCATAAACATATTTAATGTCTATAGTAGTCTGGCTATCTAACGGGATTACACCGATTGAGAGAGCGACTTAGTAGCATTAGCTGGCTGTTTGATTCGACTCATTCAAAAGGGTAACAAAACATTAACTCAAATTTACGGCAGGCCCATGAGTAGATTTACCTTCTTTCTTTGCATAACATTTTCGATCAACATTTTTGCAGATGATAATTTTGATTGTCATTCAACTAACCCTGAACTTGGAGACTCTGCACATTGGGCGGCAACATCTTTAGATTTATTTGCTAAAAATAAATATGAACAAGCAGTTAATACTGTCGATGCTTGTTTTGAGATATTTTCAGTTGATGCTGTTGTTATGCAAAAAGGCTTCAATGCTGAAAATACTAAATTGCCACCCTCTGGCAGGGTGAGTAGAAGTACAAAGGAAAAAATTCATGATAACTGGGCAGTGAACGATGTTTCGGTTGCCTTATGGGCCAAGGCTCGATCTCTAGATAAGATGGGTGACATAGAGCAGGCTAAAATTGCATATGCGCAGTGTATCTTTCTTACTCATGGCAGGGCATGGGACCCTAAAGGCTGGTTTTGGGCGCCTGCAAGCGATTGTATTCAAAGAGGACGCAAGCTTAATAAGTAATCTTGCTGCATCTTGACGTGAAACATAAGTGGGTTACCGCAACTTTCCAGAACATTTCCGAGCCTCATTTTCAGGCCGCCTAAAAAGCCCCAAGACAGGCACCACCCAAGTGGCTGTGGTGTCGTTTTCGGCTAGAGCCTTCTATTTTACAAGGCTCTATCTACTAAATTGGCGCACCCGGAGGGATTCGAACCCCCGACCAAGTGGTTCGAAGCCACCTACTCTATCCAGCTGAGCTACGGGTGCGGTGTTGGTTGCATTGTAGCCTAATTTAGCGTTCCAGGTACTGCAGTTTGTTGGGCACACCATCCCATTCTTCGGCATCTGCTGGTGGCTCTTTCTGTGCGGTGATATTGGGCCATATATCAGCCAGCTCTGCATTTAGCTCCAGAAACACTTCCTGACCTTCGGGTATTTCATCTTCAGCAAAAATGGCATCCACTGGGCACTCTGGCTCACAGAGCGCGCAGTCAATACATTCGTCCGGGTGAATCACCAGGAAGTTGGGGCCTTCATAAAAACAGTCTACAGGGCACACTTCTACACAGTCTGTATGTTTGCACTTGATGCAGTTGTCGCCAACAATAAAGGTCATCTACTGGGTCTCTTGTCTGTTTGGGGTCGCTTTAGGCGCGGCATTATAGCAGGAAGATTTCTGCTGTGAATGCCTGGTTCAGGTTATTTGGTTCTATCTTATACATTAGGTTACCGCTTACGTCAGAGCAGTTTCTTTAGTTCATACACCAGATCCAGTGCCTGCTTTGGCGACAACTCATCGGGGCTCAATGATTCCAGTCGCTTCTGCAGTTCGGGATTGACCGGGGGCAGAAATAATTCTGCCTGACTGGGTTGGGATACAGCATTTACTGAGGGGCTTATCACTCCGGAGCTCCCTGCTTCTAGCAGCGCCAGTTCCTGACGAGCCAGATTAATGACATCTGCCGGGATGCCGGCCAATTTAGCCACTTGAATACCATAGCTCTGGCTGGCAGGGCCATCTTGCACCGAATGGAGAAACACAATGCTGTCGTTATATTCGGTGGCATCCAGATGCACATTAATAGTGCCAGCTACCTTTTCTGGCAGGGCGGTTAGCTCGAAGTAATGGGTCGCGAACAATGTAAATGCTTTGACCTGCTCGGCCAGATAAAAGGCACAGGCCCAGGCCAGAGAAAGGCCGTCGAAGGTGCTGGTGCCGCGGCCTACTTCATCCATCAGCACCAGACTGCGGTCAGTTGCGTTGTGCAGAATATTGGCGGTTTCTGTCATCTCCACCATAAAGGTAGAGCGGCCACCTGCCAGGTCATCGGAAGAGCCTATTCTGGTGAAGATGCGATCGACCAGGCCAATGCTGGCCGAGGTCGCGGGCACAAAGCTGCCGATTTGAGCCAGCAGAACTATTAGCGCTGCCTGGCGCATATAGGTAGATTTACCGCCCATATTGGGGCCGGTGATGACCAGCATTTTGCGGTCATGATTCATCAGCAGATCATTGGCGACAAAGGGGTCGCTGGAAACCTGTTCTACCACTGGGTGGCGGCCTCCTTCTATAGTAATGCCCGGCTCCATCTGTAACCGGGGTTTGCAGAAACTTAGGCTGTGGGCGCGCTCGGCCAGAGTGGCCAGCACATCCAGTTCTGCTATGGCGGCGGCGCAGGTCTGTAGCTGAGCTAAATCCTGGTTCAATGTTTCAAGAAGCTGCTCGTAGAGATGCTTCTCTCGACTGAGCGATCGGCTCTTGGCGCTCAGAGCTTTGTCTTCGAATTCTTTAAGCTCCGGGGTGATAAAGCGCTCGGCATTTTTTAAAGTCTGGCGACGAATATATTCCACTGGCGCCTGATCGCTCTGGCCGCGCGAGATTTCTATATAGTAGCCATGCACGCGATTAAAGCCGACTTTAAGAGTGGAGATACCTGTGGTGGCTTTTTCGCGCTCTTCCATTGCCAGCAAAAACTCGCCGGCGTTGGTATTTAATGCTCTGAGTTCATCCAGCTCAGAATCATAGCCATCGGCAATAACCCCACCATCGCGAATAACCACAGGCGGATTTTCCTGAATTGCACTGGCGAGTAGTTCCACTAAATGGGGCAGTGGTTTGGCACCTGTGGCGAGATGCTGTAAATGGACGACCTCGGCGCTATCCAGTGCGCTAGCAATCTGCGGCAGCACCGCCAGGGAGTCCAGCAGCCGGGTTAAATCTCTGGGTCTGGCTGATCTCAGGGCCACTCTGGTAAGAATTCGCTCCATATCGCCCACCTGTTTTAGATGGCCGTGAAGCGTCTCGTAGAGATAGTTATCCTGCACAGCAGAGATACTGTCCTGTCGCGCCTGTAATGTGCCCAGGTCCTGCAGTGGTCGATTCAACCAGCGACGCAGCATTCTGCTGGCCATACTGGTCGAGCTGTTGTCCAGCACATCAAACAGGGTGTTTTCCTCACCGCCGGTCAAATTGATATCCAGCTCCAGATTGCGCCGACTGGCCGCATCCAGAGCAACTCGGTCCTCGCGGTTTTCGGCGCTGATACTGCGTATATGAGGCAGGTTATTGCGCTGAGTGTCCAGCGCATACTGCAGCAGGCAACCAGCGGCGCTGATGCCCACAGGCAGGTGATCGCAACCAAACCCAGCTAAATCTTTGGTGGCAAATTGCTTGTTGAGTAGTCGTTGGGCACTGTCCAGATCGAACTCCCAGGGAGCGCGGTAGCGAACGCCCGGAGTCTGCTGTAAAAATTCGCCAGTGGTCAGGTCTTCAGAGACCAATAGCTCAACCGGAGTTAGCCGCTTCAGTTCAGCATGTAATTCATCCAGGCTGTCAAGCTGCAGCAGTTGAAAGCGACCGCTGCTCATATTCAATGTGGCCATACCAAACTGATTGTCGCGCTGATTAATAGCGGCAAGCAAATTATCAGTGCGGTCATCTAGCAGGGCCTCATCGGTCAGGGTGCCCGGGGTGAGCACGCGCATAACCGCGCGCTCCACTGGACCTTTGCTGGTTTCCGGGTCGCCAATCTGCTCGCAGATAGCCACCGACAGACCCTGTTTTACCAGCTTGGCTATATAGTTCTCTGCCGCATGGTAGGGCACACCGCACATTGGAATGGGGTTGCCATTGGTTTTGCCTCTGGCCGTTAGGGTGATATCCAGTAGCTGACTGGCCTGTTTGGCATCGTCAAAAAATAGCTCGTAAAAATCCCCCATGCGGTAGAAGACAATATCGTTGGCATGCTCGGCCTTGATGCGCAGATACTGCTGCATCATTGGGGTATGGGGACTGGATTCTGCGGATGCTGTCATAGGGCCACAACCGGGCAAGTTATCTGTCGACGAAATTAAGTGTCTTAGTTTAGACCAAACTGATGGCTATAGCCTATTGAAATAGGCAGTATTGACCGGTAAATCTGGCAATAATATTTAACTTAAGGCATAAGTTCTGTCGATTGTTAAAGTTGGGTAGTAATGCTAAATTGCTGCCCTGCGATGCCGGCACTGGGAACGCTATGGGTGCCAAATATGAATATATTCACAGATACTTGGGGGAAGATAGATGAGCGATGCAGTTACAGTAACTATTGAAGATGGCGTGGCCCGTATTGCAATGGACGATGGCAAGGTCAATGTTCTGGGCTATGCCATGTGGGACTCCCTGGAGGCTGCCTTTGACCAAGCCGAAGAGGCGGGCGCAGTGGTTATTCTGCAGGGGCGCGATGGTATTTTCTCTGGGGGGTTTGACCTCAAGGAAATGAGTAAAGGACCGCAGAATGCTGTGGAGCTAACATCCAGGGGTTCAAAGATGGCGCGTCGCATACTGTCATTCCCCACACCGGTGATTGGGGTGTCAACTGGACACTGCATTGCCATGGGGGCATTTTTAATGCTGGCCTGCGACTATAGAATAGGCGCGGCCGGTGACTTTAAGACAGGGCTGAACGAAACCATGATTGGCATGACTATGCATAACTTTGGTATCGAATTGGCTCGCTACAGAATCCCGCTGCACTACTTTAGTCGCGCAGTAATCAATGCGGAGATATGGAATCCGCAAGATGCTGTGTCTGCAGGGTTCTATGACCGCACGGCGCCGGCGGAGCAACTTGCGGCTGCAGCTGCTATGGCGGCCGAGATGTTTGGCAATCTGAATATGACTGCCTTTAATGGTACCAAAAACAAATCTCGCAAAGATTTACTGGCGTTACTGGATCGCTGTATAGAAATAGATCTGGTAGCCCCTGGCAGCTAACCGACCCAGGGGCCTTTTAGAGACAGAACCCGAGCCAGAGCCAGAGCTGAAATTTTAACTGTCCGCACCAGGTTTAAGCGATTGCTGTGAATTTGGCTCGAAACAGCTATCGGCAGCCTGCAAAGCGAGATACACTTTTGCAATGAATTCTACTATCTCTCAACTATCAGCCGAAATCGGCAAAACCCTGGGTGCCCACAATGCCACCGTGACCTTTGCAGAGTCCTGTACCGGCGGCGGCGTGGCTCATGCCATTACCGCAGTGCCGGGCAGTTCAGCCTGGTTCGGCTCAGGCTTTGTCACCTATGCCAACAGTGCCAAACATAAAATTTTGGGGGTTTCCTCAGAGCTTCTTGATGCGCAGGGCGCGGTCAGCGAACCCGTGGTAGTGCAGATGGCCGAGGGTGCAGTTGCCGCGGCGGGAGCAGACTTTGGCGTGGCCATCAGTGGTATCGCCGGACCCGGTGGTGGCACTGCAGAAAAACCTGTTGGCACTGTCTGGTTCTGCTGGACCGGACCCCAGGGCAGCCTTACTCAGAAGCATTGCTTTTTGGGTGATCGTGCCGAAGTTCGTGAGCAGGCAATCACAATTTGTTTAAAACAACTGTTGCAACAGGTTACTGGTTATTATACTGTATAACCATACAGGTACTGATTAAGTAACCAGTAATTAAAAACACCGCACAATTTTGAGGATACAAATATGGATGCCAATAAATCAAAAGCATTAGAAGCAGCGCTGGGTCAGATCGAACGCCAGTTTGGAAAGGGCACGGTAATGCGTATGGGCGAGGGCGGCCGTCAGGCAATCCCGGCTATATCAACCGGTTCTCTGGGTTTGGATATTGCACTGGGTATTGGCGGTCTTCCCAAGGGTCGAGTCGTTGAGATTTATGGCCCGGAGTCCTCAGGTAAAACAACATTGACACTGCAGGTGATTGCCGAGGCACAAAAAGCCGGCGGCACCTGTGCCTTTATTGATGCCGAGCATGCGCTGGACCCGGTATATGCCGAAAAGCTGGGCGTTAAGGTCGATGATCTGATTGTTTCCCAGCCAGATACGGGTGAGCAGGCCCTCGAAGTCACGGATATGCTGGTTCGTTCTGGCGCCTGTGATGTGCTGGTGGTCGACTCGGTAGCTGCATTGACTCCACGAGCGGAGATTGAAGGCGAGATGGGCGACCATCATGTTGGTCTTCAGGCTAGACTGATGTCTCAGGCACTGCGCAAGCTAACGGGCAATATCAAAACTGCCAACTGTCTGGTTATCTTTATTAACCAGATTCGTATGAAAATTGGCGTTATGTTTGGTAACCCGGAGACCACCACTGGTGGTAACGCACTGAAGTTTTATTCTTCAGTGCGCCTGGATATTCGCCGTATCGGTGCGGTAAAAGATGGTGACGAGATTGTCGGCAATGAAACCCGCGTCAAGGTGGTCAAGAACAAGGTAGCGCCGCCCTTTAAGCAGACAGAGTTCCAGATTCTCTATGGTCGCGGCATTAACCGCAATGGCGAGTTGGTGGATCTGGGAGTCAAACATGGTCTGGTTGATAAGTCCGGTGCCTGGTATGCCTACAAGGGCAATAAAATTGGTCAGGGTAAAGCCAATGTCGGCGTATTTCTTACCGAGAATCCAGAGATTGCTGCTGAGATTGAATCCCAGATCAGAGCCAAAGAGCTGGGTGATTTGACTCCGGTACAGGAAACTCCCGAGGTTCCAGAACAGGATTTTACCGAGGAGTAAGCTGGCGCTGAAGCAGGGACAAATAAGGCAGGACAATTAATTCAGGACAATGAAGAGACAGGATGAGGTAATTACCCCAGCTAAAATTCGCTCTGCAGCTATGGATTTACTGACCGGGCGCGAATTTTCCCGAGCTGAGCTGGCCAAGAAGCTGGATAAGCGTTTTGACGCTGACCCAGCTATCAGCGCACAACTGGACCGCCTTCAAGAGGAGGGCCTCCAGTCTGATGGGCGCTTTACTGAGGCGTTTCTGCGCGCGAGAATATACCGCGGTCATGGATTGGCTAGAATACGCATGGATATCCGTCAGAAAGGGATTGCAGACGATTTATTCAATGCCGCGGTGGAGGCGTCAGAGACCGACTGGTTTTCTCTGGCGCGAGAAGTGGCTGAGCGCAAGTTTGGCCGCCACCCGGCTGCAGACCAAAAAGACAGAGCCAAGCGTATGCGGTTTTTACAGTACCGCGGCTTTAATTTTGATCAAATCAAATATGCATTGTCCGCCACTGATGCCGAAGAGTTCTAGTCAGAGCTTGCGGCCAGATAGCCATCAAATAGCTCCACCAGTCTGGGTTCCATATAGCTATGGGCCTGCATATTCAATATAAACCCGCAGTGGCCACCATAATCGTAGACTTCCAGGTTGAGTTTTTCTGGACAGTTAATCTTGTCCAGATCTGATACCGGAATAATGGGATCATCGGACGCGGCGATAAGATGCGCAGGTATGCTTAGTGAGCTGAGTCTGTCGCCGGTCAGGGCATAGGATCTGAAGTAGCTGTCTGCATCCTTAAACTCAGTGTGTCTGGGAACAAAAAACGCATTGAGCTCAGCAAAGGTTTTGGCACCCTCTAGCTCGGGGCCAAAATCATACTCTGGAAAATGCACCAATTTCTTGCGCAGGGATTTGGTCCAGCGATACATAAAGTATTTGCGATAGATAAAAGACCCTTGGTTTAGCGCAGCCATTGCATTGACCGGATCTACCGGTGGGCAAATAGCCACAGCTGCGCTCAGCCCCAGCGCCGAGCCTCGATCAGCGGCAATGCGCAGCGTGAAATTACCACCCAGAGAAAAACCGGCTAGAAATACCGATTGATAGGGCCGTTGATTCAAAAAAATCTCTACTGCATCCCCGACCTCGCCGACCATAGTGGAATTAAACAGCTCTCTGTTGAGATGTTGGGTGTCGCCATGGTCGCGCATATTGAGGCGCAGCACATCATAGCCATGGTCGAGCAGATATTTTGCGGTGGTCACCTGATAAGCCGACTTGCTGGAGCCCTCCCAGCCATGAATCATGACGACTAGAGCCCCTTTTGAAGCAGCCTTTTTCTGAGTGCTTAGGTCGAACTCCGCAGCAAGCCTGACACCATCGTTCGTGGTTAGTATCAATGCTTCTGAATTTAGCCTTTCAGCCAGCCGGTTAGCGCGGCGTTTGCGTGGTCCCACACTGTTGAGTGCGCTCTGAATATGCGGATGACGCAAATAAAAAGGTGGGGTAAATGGGCGTTTTACAGTCATATATAAGGTCAGCAGCGTACTTTTGGGATTATCAGTATTTCTTGAACTGCTCATCATAACTGGGGTCGAAGTTTAAGACCAAGGAATTTGGTTATTCAGGAAGGTATAGTATCAAGGAGATCAGGATGATTAAGATACTGCAGTTATCTGCAATAATAATAGTCACAGCATGTGCGTCAACATTTACCTCAGCCGCCGCAACCACCAGCCCCACAATAGATACCTCCATTAACACCGAGATCGAAAAACCACAGCTATCTCTGGTTGAGCGAATGAAAGCCATAACGCCGGTTAATTATAAAAAATGGAGTATTCGCGGCGGTTGCATCAACTCCAGTCGCATCAAGCGGATCAAGTTTCTCGATGACCGCACCGCACTTCTCAGTCTGGTGGGCAAGAAAAAAGCCGTTCTCAGGTTAGCGTCCAACTGCCCTGGAATTAAGAGACATGGTTTCTCCCATGCCAGTGATGGGCAGAGAATCTGCACCAGATATAGCCGTTTTTCGGTGCTGGGTGGAAGCTATGCCTGCAAGGTTGCATCAATAGACCCCTATCTGGAACTTGAAGACCCGCCTGAGCTGAAAGAATTTGAGTAAATTGATTGGTTTTACTTGCTTCTGCCTGAGGTTTTAGCTTTTCATAGTAGCCCCCATGTTTACTCTGAGGCTATAGATGAAATTAGTAAGGTTCTGTGTGTCTCTGCTGCTATGCACAGCGGCATTCGGTCAGGCCTATTCTGAGGAGAGCCTGCCCGGGGAAGAGTCCGAGTCGACTTCAGTGATTGATCGTATGAAGGCGATTGACGAAGTCAATCCCAAGAGTTGGGGCATTCGCAACAACTGTATTAGCCTATCAAGAATTCGCGGAATCAACTTTAGAGATGATCAGTCCGCCGTTGTGGATGTCGGCCGCGGCAAAGAGGTTCTTATGCGGCTGAAGCGCGAGTGCAATGGCATTAAAACTGAAGGCTTTAAATATCAGCCACGAGGCATGACTATCTGTGCCCGCCATGACTATCTGGAGTTGCTCAGAACCAAACGCATATGCCATATTGAATCGTTTGAACCCTATTTGACCGTTGAAGAGCCGAAGGAAGATAGTAAATGACCGGGTTGCGGAATCTTATTGCTTTACTGGTAGCCTGCCTGACGGCCGGGGAGTTGCAGGCAAATCCCATGACCCTACAGGGCAGTTTGCAGCAAGGTAGTCTGTTATTAGGTACCGTTGAGGCTGGATCCAGTGCCTTTTATCGCGGCCAGTCATTGCCATTGACCGCAGAGGGTCAGTTTCTTTTGGGTTTAGGTAGAGATGCTCCGTCAAGTATTGAGCTACGTATTGTTGATCTGTATGGACTGCAGACCGTGCAAAAGTTTGCCGTGGCCAGGCGCGAGTATCCTATTCAGCGGGTTAATGGCGTGCCCTCGAAAACCGTTACCCCGCCCGAGTCTGATCTGGCGCGAATCCGCAATGACTCCGCGCTTGTTAAATCTGCACGCAAAGAGATCACGGCTAGAGAAGATTTTCTCGATGGTTTCCAAATACCCTTGGTGGGTCCAGTCACTGGGGTCTATGGCAGTCAGCGGGTCTATAACGGCGTGCCGAAAAGCCCCCATTACGGTGTTGATTATGCAGCCCCCACAGGCACAGAAGTACTGGCACCGGCGGCGGGCGTTGTGCGCCTGGCCCACCGCGATATGTTCTACTCAGGGGGAACACTGATTGTTGACCATGGCCATGGCCTCAGCTCCAGCTTTTTGCATCTGAGTGATATTTTGGTGGCTGAAGGCAGCAGAGTTATCCGTGGGCAGCCTATCGCCAAGGTGGGTGCCACAGGTCGAGCTACCGGCCCTCATCTGGACTGGCGCATGAACTGGCACAGAGAACGTGTCGACCCGCAGTTGGTTATGAAGACATTACCTGTTCAATAGCCAGGCCCCCTGATGCACGCAAAAACCGGATAATTCGCTGTGGGCATGGCGATTTGGCTGTATTTTGCGTAAACTAACGCGGTTTTTTAATGGACAAATACAGTGGATAAAGAACTCCTAAGCATCTTGGTTTGCCCCGTCAGCAAAGCTCCTTTGACATACGACCCAGAGGCACAAGAGCTGGTGTGTCGAGCCAGCGGTCTGGCCTACCCGATTCGTGATGGTATTCCGGTTATGCTGGAGACCGAAGCACGACAGTTAGATAGTGACGAAAAACTTAAATAACTGATGCTGTGGGCATTTTACAGGCCCTTTGCCAACAGGTTGCGAGCACCTAATCATGACAACAGAGACTCTATTTGCGCGGATTATTAATCGCGAGATACCGGCAGATATCCTCTACGAGGACGATCAGTGCATTGTTATCAATGATATTGCGCCACAGGCGCCAGTGCATATGCTGGTTATTCCGCGCCAACCACTGCCCAGGCTGGCAGATGCCAGTCAGGCAGATCGCGATATGCTGGGGCATCTGATGTGGGTGGCAGGAGAGGTCGCCCGCCAGTTTGGTGTTGACGACGCTTTCCGTCTGGTGGTTAACAATGGTGCAGATGCAGGACAGACCGTGTTCCATCTGCACCTGCATATTCTGGCCAATAAAGGCAGTGAGAAAACGTTCTCGGAAGCAAATTTATAAGTGGTTCAGCGCTAGACGCTGAGCCCTCAACTGGAAACAAACCATCATGAAAAGCGCCGAAATACGTGACGCCTTCCTAAACTATTTTGCCAGCAAGCAGCATAAGATTATGCCCAGCAGCAGCCTGGTGCCGGGCAATGACCCCACGCTGTTATTTACCAATGCAGGGATGGTGCAATTTAAAGATGTCTTTTTGGGTGAGGATAAACGTGACTACAATCGGGCTGTATCCTCTCAGCGCTGCGTGCGTGCCGGTGGCAAGCACAATGATTTGGAAAACGTAGGCTATACCGCTCGGCACCACACGTTCTTTGAAATGCTGGGTAACTTCAGCTTTGGCGATTACTTTAAACGCGATGCCATTAGCTTTGCCTGGCAGTTTCTTACCGAAGTGCTGGAACTGCCCAAAGAGCGACTCTGGGTCACTGTGCATATCAGTGACGACGAGGCTGCGGAAATCTGGGTCAATGAAATTGGTGTTGATCCCGCACGCCTTTCCCGTCTGGATGAGGACAACTTCTGGCAGATGGGAGATACAGGGCCCTGTGGCCCCTGCACAGAGATTTTCTGGGATCATGGCGAAGACATTCCTGGTGGGCCTCCCGGCAGCGAAGACGACGACCTCGATCGCTATATCGAGATTTGGAATCTGGTATTTATGCAGTTTGAGCGCGACAGCAGTGGCAAGATGACGCCACTACCCAAGCCGTCAATTGATACCGGCATGGGGCTTGAGCGCATCGCCGCGGTGATGCAGGGTGTGCACAATAATTATGATATTGATCTATTCCAGCATCTGATCAAGTCTGCGGCTGAGGTCATTGGCTGCACTGATCTTCAGGAAAACTCCTTAAAAGTGGTGGCCGACCATATTCGCTCCTGTGCATTTTTGGTGGTAGACGGCGTACAGCCCTCAAATGAGGGTCGCGGCTATGTGCTGCGGCGCATTATTCGACGGGCATTGCGCCACGGCCATAATTTAGGTGCCAGCGGTAGCTTCTTCTACAAGCTGGTGGGGCCATTAGCTGAAGTCATGGGCGAAGCCTATCCCGAGCTGATTAGCATGGCCGACGAGATTGCCTCAGTACTTAAAAAAGAAGAGCAGCAGTTTGCGCGTACCCTGGATAAAGGCATGGGTGTGCTTGAAGCTGGCCTTGCCGAGTTGTCAGGCACAGTATTGCCCGGCGAGCTGATCTTCCAGCTTTACGATACCTTTGGTTTTCCAACTGATTTAACCAATGATGTGGCCCGTGAAAAGGGTTACAGCCTAGATATGGATGGCTATGAGACATGCATGGAAGAGCAGCGCAGCAGGGCCCGCTCCGCCAGCCAGTTTGGCTTGGATTGCAGCGATAATATCCGCGTTGATGGCAGCACCCAGTTCTGTGGCTATGAAACTTTGGAAAATGACGCCAATATTCTGGCTCTTTATGCCGCTGGCGAACCAGTGGATAGCGCCACACAGGATGCAGAGGTGGTGTTGGTGTTGGATAAAACCGCTTTCTATGCTGAATCCGGTGGCCAGGTAGGCGACTCAGGTTATCTGCAGACCGACTCAGGCAAAATTGAAATTATTGATTGCCGCAAGTCCGGTGATCATCATCTGCATATAGGGCGAGTGCTCTCAGGTGCAATTAAAGCGGGGCAGCAGGTCACAGCCAGAGTCGATAGTACTGTGCGACAGAGCACAGCCCTCAACCATTCGGCGACCCATTTAATGCATGCGGCACTGCAGCAGGTGTTGGGCGATCACGTGGTTCAGAAAGGCTCTCTGGTTGATAGTGAAAGACTGCGATTTGATTTCTCTCACAATGAAGCCGTAACCCCGAAGCAGATTCGTCAGATTGAGCACATAGTCAATCGGGAGATACTGCGCAATAGCAATGTGGATACCGAAGTCATGTCTATGGATGATGCTCGGGACAAAGGTGCCATGGCATTATTTGGCGAGAAATATGGCGATGAAGTGCGTGTGCTGAGCATGGGCGGAGACTTTTCAGTCGAGCTGTGCGGTGGTACCCATGTTTCGCGAACGGGTGATATAGGCCTGCTGCGTATCTCCGGCGAGTCCAGCGTGGCAGCCGGCGTGCGTCGCATCGAAGCGGTCACCGGTGATAAAGCGGTGGAGCTCTGCGACCAGTTGCAGGATACCATTGCAGATGTGTCCAGCCTGGTGCGTGCATCTGGCGGCAATGTGGCCGACAAAGTGCAGCAGCTGGTGGATGATAATCGCAGGCTGCAGAAAGAGATCGAGGCGCTCAAGAGCAAACTTGCCAATGCCTCTGGTTCTGATTTGATGTCAGGCCTTAAACAGATCAATGGCATCAATGTACTATCTACTGTAGTTGAGGGGGCAGATGCCAAGAGCCTGCGCGGAGTGGCCGACCAGGTGCGCTCCAAGCTGGATAAGGGTGTATTCTTCCTGGCTGCGGTAGAGGGAGATAAAGCCGCGTTGGTGGCCGGTGTTACCAGTAATCTGACTGACAGTCTCAAGGCAGGTGATCTGCTCAAGCATGTGACTGCTCAGGTAGGTGGCAAAGGAGGCGGTCGACCGGATATGGCTCAGGGTGCAGCTGCAGATATCAGCGCACTCCCAGAGGCTATGCAATCGGTCTATAGTTGGGTAGAGCAAAATATTAGTTAACGCTTGAGTTGAGGATAGATGAGTTTAATTGTTCAAAAATATGGCGGCACCTCGGTAGGGACCGTAGAGCGTATTCAGGCGGTCGCCGAAAAAGTTGCCAGAGGCCATCGTCTCGGCGATAAATTGGTGGTTGCAGTCTCTGCTATGAGCGGGGAGACCAACCGACTGATTGGCTTAGCCAGAGAAATTGATGCACAGCCCTCTATGCGAGAGATGGATGTGTTGGTCAGTACCGGTGAGCAGGTGACCATAGCCCTGCTGTGCATGGCGTTAAATAAACTGGGCATTGAGGCTCGCTCTTACACTGGTGGCCAGGTGCGCATACTGACCGACAACGCCCATGGCAAAGCACGCATTAAAGAAATTGATGGCCATCGCATTGAAGGGGATCTCGATGCTGGTCGGGTTGTAGTGGTGGCTGGTTTTCAGGGCTCTGACGAAGACGGCAATATTACCACCTTGGGTCGAGGCGGCTCAGATACCACAGCAGTGGCGCTGGCAGCCGCTTTAAACGCCGACGAATGCCAGATTTACACAGATGTTGACGGGGTCTATACCACCGATCCCAGAGTCGTGAGTCGAGCGCAACGACTAGATAAAATTACCTTTGACGAAATGTTGGAAATGGCCAGCCAGGGTTCAAAGATACTGCAGATTCGCTCCGTTGAATTTGCTGGAAAATACAATGTACCACTGCGTGTGATGTCCAGTTTTGAAGAGGGCCCAGGCACGTTGATATCTCTTGAGGATGACGATCAGATGGAAAAAGCAGTTGTTTCAGGCATAGCCTTTAATCGCGACGAGGCAAAACTCACAATCCGTGGTATCCCCGATCAGCCGGGCGTCGCCTACAAAGTCTTGGGCGCCATCAGCGCAGCCAATATTGAGATTGATGTTATTGTACAGAATGTGGCCAAAGACAACTCGGCCACGATTACCTTTACAGTGCATCGCAATGATCTCAGCCAGGCCGAGACTCTGTTAAAGCAGATTGCCGAGGACCTGGGTGCTGAGGAAATAGATGCAGATGATCAAATTGCCAAGGTGTCCATTGTAGGTGTTGGTATGCGCTCCCATGCAGGTGTGGCTGCAACCATGTTTGAAGCCTTGGCTAACGAGAACATTAATATCCAGCTGATCACCACTTCGGAGATTAAAACCACCGTGGTTATCGAAGAGCGTTACCTGGAGCTCGCAGTGCGTGCCTTGCACTCAGGCTTTGGACTGGACGCTCCCAGCACAGATCAAGCCTAATCTTTGGACAAGAGTCGTAAAAGCTGTTAGATTCGAAAATCGCACAGAGATTTGAAAATCTGTGAGAAAAAGCAGTAAGGACATCCCACCTGAGGTAGCGGTGGATTAAGGACAAAGACACCCTCCATAGAATGGTAGGGCAGCAGTGTAGGAGCTTGCTATGTTAATACTGACGAGAAGAGTCGGAGAGACTCTTGTAATTGGTGATGAAGTTACCGTAACCGTATTAGGTGTTCGTGGAAACCAGGTTCGACTAGGGGTGAATGCACCAAAAGAAGTCGCCGTGCATCGCGAAGAAATTTATCAGAGAATTCAGATGGAAAAAGGCGGCGAAAAAGCCCCTTCAGACGATAACAGTCTTTGATTTTTTCACCGATGTGATATTATGCCGCCGCTACCGCAGGGCGGCATAGTCGTTTCTAAATAGCGGTAATATTTGGACAAAAAGTTTACGGAGAAATGGCCGAGTGGCTCACAAAATGCGAATGCATTTTGGACGCATGCAGGGCGGTCTCGAAGAGACAAGAAGCGAGAGCTTCGCAGCAATGCGCGACCGGGCGCGACTTATAGCAGTAAGTAAATACCGGAAGACAAGTTTACGGAGAAATGGCCGAGTGGCTGAAGGCGCGCCCCTGCTAAGGGCGTATACGTTAATAGCGTATCGAGGGTTCGAATCCCTCTTTCTCCGCCATAAATAATCCCTCGCATCGTATATGCGGGGGATTTTTTGTGGTGAGGAAAAAAGGGCGAGATCTGTCACCAGGTTCGACAAAACGCGCAGCGCTTTGAGCGCCGCAGGCAGCTTATTTCACCGCATACCAATTCAGAAGTTCAGCCGACCAAAACCCTGAGCAGCTCATTCAGCACAATGCCACTGCTGACCAAAAATCCTACAACCGGGACCCAAATTGGCAGAGTCCTAAAGCCAGATGGATCAACGTGCCTGCGCTTGATCTGCCACAGAGCTAGGTTAATAAAAGCAAACACAGTGAGCATAAGAATTGAAGTGGTGCGGGCGAGCCCGGCAAGGTCACCGATAAGTGCCATCGCCAGTACTAAACTCGTGGCCAGAGCAGTAGCTACAAGAGGGGTTTGGGTGCGAGCATGGATGTGGGCTAAAACCTTGGGTAGCTGACCCATGGTAGCCTGCCCATAGAGAACGCGGGCGGCCATGATTATCTGGATCAGAGCACCGTTAATAATAGCAAACAGGCCAATGACACTGATGATCGTAGAGTCTTGTCCAGTAAGTTGGCGATAGACTAGCGGGAGGGGCGCTTCCGATTCTGCTAATTTTTGAGGGCTTATAGTAAGGACTGCGACCAGCATTAGCAGTAGGTAGATCAAGGTTGAAATAAGCAGTGTCAGGACGATTGCGCGGGGCATGGTGGTCTCGACATCGCGAACCTCTTCGGCAACATTGACCATGTCTTCAAAGCCAATAAACGCATAAAAGGCGAGGGTGGCACCAGCAAAGATTAGTCCCAGATTACTCCAGTCTGTTTCGGGCAAGAGAGCTATCCAGGTGATAATTGGGCTGGTCGACTGCTCCAGGCCCAGCCAGACAATAACCAACAGCCCCCCGATTTCAATCAGAGTTATCAATGCTGCCAAACTGACAGATTCAGCGATGCCCCAACCTGCGAGTGCGCCTAGCAGCAGGCAGACCCAGACTAGGGTGAAGCCGGGAGTGATCTCGATAAATTCTCCGAGATAGCCAAGAAACCCGTTTACCAGTGCGGCTGCTGAAACCAGCCCGGTTAACACCACCAGCATACCCACCAGAGTACTTACCCATTCCCAGTGGAATGCTTCGCGAACATAAAAAGCCTCGCCGGCAGAGTAGGGGTATCGGCGGCACAGTTCGCCGAAGGACAGTGCAGTAAGGCTTGCCATTGCTGCCGCAAGCAGGAAGGCGAATGGTGCGAGGTAACCCGACTCGCCAGCGATCTTTCCCACCAGTGCATAGATTCCGGCACCAATGGTGGTTCCCAAGCCATAGAGTACCAATAGAGGTAGAGAGAGTCTGCGTTTAAGTTGTGCATGCCCGGCCATAGGGTCAGCATACAATATTTTGATTGCTGGACATCTGCATATGGAGGGGAATGCGGTTGATTAAAGTCAATCATCAGCTTTTCTTATTCCATAATTCGCGGCTGAGGGGTCTGCGTACCTGTTTACTATTGAGTAACCCCTATAATTGAAAACAGAAAATAAATGGCATACTATGTGTCATAAATTAGCGATTATTGGTCATCCACCGGCACGGCTATCGCGAGATTAAAACTATAAGGAACAAATCATGAGCCCATTCGTAAAACAATTTTTAGCCGATACTGGCGCCAAAAACCCGGTTGTCTGCGGACCTATGTATCCAGGCTCCAACCCCGAGCTAGTTGCTGCAGTATCGGAGGCCGGTGGCCTTGGCGTGGTTCAGCCTGTCGCCTTAACTTCATTGTATGGCCACGATTTCCGCGAGGGCTTGCAGCTGATAAAGCAGTTGACCGACCAGCCCTTTGGCGTGAACTTTACAATCTTCGGTGGAGCTAACAAAAAGTATCATGAGCAGATGCAAGACTGGATGCAGATATCAATAGAGGAAGGCGTTAAGTTCTTTCTCACTTCTCTGGGAAAGCCAGATACGGTGGTTAAAACCGCTAAGGAGCATGGTATCAAGGTCTATCACGATGTACCCAATAAGAAAGTGGCTCTGGCCATGCGTGACTCTGGTGTAGATGGACTTAATTGCATCAACTGGCGGGGCGGCGGCCAGACGGGCATTCAAGCGGCAGAACAGTTTATGGAAGAGCTGCATGATATTGATATACCTTTGATCTGTGCTGGTGGTATTGGCAATGCAGAGGATTTTAAGCAGGCTCTGGAGCTGGGTTATGCCGGTGTTCAGCTGGGTACTCGTTTCCTGGCGACCAATGAGTGCATGGTTACCGATTCCTACAAACAAGCTATTGTTGATTCATCTGAGGAAGATATTGTCTGGACCAATAAAATAGCTGGCAATAATTCTTCGGTAATCAAGACTGAGGATATTATGAAAGGCGGTTTGCGAACTGGCCCAGTGATCAACTATATGCTGCGAAAACCAAATCTAAAAAAGTACGCAAGGATGTGGTTGATGAGCAAAGGTATCCGTAACTACAGCAAAACAGCATTTAATGACGACGTTAAGTTCTGGCAGGCGGGCAAGGGGCTAGGCAATATACAGTCAGTGGATTCGGTTGCTGATGTTATGCGCGAATTTACACTTGCCCGCTAGTTTATTTTAGCGTTTGGCTTTCCAGTCCGGCGGTCCAGCAATATAGCCAATGGCTTCTTTGACTGATCGGGCCTGCCTTAAATCTCGGGCCATGGCCCCCCATAGATGGAAGGTAATCTTAATGGGGTTATTGGTGCCAAGATTATTGACTAAGCCAAAGGTGACAGGGCCTTTCTCTGTGGCAAAGGTGCCAAATAACCGGTCCCATATGATTAAAAAATTGCCATAGTTTTTGTCGATATATTCCGGGTTGCTGCCATGGTGAACCCGGTGATTTGTCGGGGTACTGAAAACAGCATCTAACCAACCCAGTTTATCGATCCACTGGGTGTGGCCAAACACCCCATAAAGTCGCAAGGCCACCGCGCAGACTGCCGTGATGCTGGGATCAAACCCGGCGAGAGGCATCAGCATAAAGAAAGGCGTTTTTGTAACAGGACCAAACCAGGCTTGACGAAATGCGACAGAGAAATTCATCTCTGTGCTCGAATGATGATTCATATGCACCGCCCACAGAAAGCGAATTCTATGAGAGCTGCGATGATACCAGTAAAAGATAAAGTCGATTGCCACTGCGGTAGCCAGCCACACTGCCCACAGCGGCAGGGCTTCATTAATGCTAAACAGTCTGAACTGGTAAAGATAGAAATAGAATCCCAGAACCAGTCCCTGAATAGCCAGGCCCATAAGTATATTCCCTGCTAGCATACCTACTGTGCCGTTGGTGTCGGCCCTATTGTAAAGTTGCAGATTTTTGCGCGCGGAAAAAAGTGCCTCAAAAAAAATAAGGGCAATAATCACTGGTATTCCAACAGCGTAGATATCAGCTGCAGATATTGATTCCAATAACGATTCGATAGGTTATCTCCACAGTACTCAGCAATTACAGCGACTTTACGGCTAATAGCAAAGCCCGGCACTCAGAGCGCCGGGCCTGTGTTGCAGCTGCTGAAGAGTCTAAAATTTTACTCCGCAGTATAGTACTGCGTACAAACCTCGAACTGATCATTGACGACTTCATCAATCAAGGCGGTAGCCTCTCGATAAGTGTTACCCCAGGCAGCTCCCGCTAAATAGTCATCTATAACAGCACCATGGGTTTCAGCGTCAGCTGTGATCGATTTAAGGTACAGACTGTTGGCCTCCTGCTTGCCTCCGCCTATGGCCACAAATAGCCCATTCATAAACGTATCATGACCGGCACTTTGAACCTCTTTTTCAAGTTTTGCTGTAATGGCGATAAAAGCGGGCAGATTGGCCTGAGAAACCTTAATTCGCATGGCGCGCTCATAGCCTGGATCCAGACGAGGAAATGGCTTTAATGGAGCCCAGGTGGCGCTATATTTAAAGTCTCTCTGGCTAGCCATGGCCCTTGGGGCTTTGGTCGGGTTGTATTTTTCAGCTCCCATCAGAGCAGCTGTTACGCTGGGGAAGGCATTCCATAGCATCAGCTGGCCAGAATCGTCATGCCCGGATACGGTTTCACAGTAGCCAGCAGCTTGAGCGCCAATGGCTTCAAACAGAGCCGGATTTGCACTTACCGATGCTATATATTTATCCACATCTTTAGCTGTGACAACCAGTGTTGAAAATGCACCATTTCCCTCTTCGCTCGCTGCATGGTTGTCAGCATATGAGCAAGCTGCACAAAAGGGTATTAACATACATAACATTGTTATTGTGTTTTTCATTTTATACTCCTGAAGTTTGCTGGTTTTTAGATACTTGATGGCTAATAAGAGTTAATTTTTTACTGGTATTCCAGTGTTTTTATTCAAATGGCTAACTCTGCAGTATTAGTACACAGCACTCATATATCTGTAAATAGATTTATTCACTTTTGAATTAATTCTAACTCTTCCTGTGCTTAGCTGTGCCTAACTTGGCCTAAATGGGCAACTAGTATAATTATGCGCAGGGTTAGGGAGCAGAATAGACTTTGCGCCCCTGCTTTATAGTCTCCAGAACGCGAATATTTTTTATCTCTGAGCTGTCCACCGTCAAAGGATTTTTATCTAGAATCACAAAGTCAGCCAGCTTGCCAACCTCAAGGGTTCCTTTGCTGTCCTCTTCAAAATGCTGATAGGCCGGCCAGATGGTCATAGCCTTTATAGCCTCCATGGGGCTCAGTCTATGCTCCGGGCCAATCACATAACCTGATCTGGTAGTACGATTAACCGCGCTGTGCAGCACGCGCATGGAGTTGGGGAAGGTCACAGGGGCGTCAGAGTGAATGGAGAATTTTATATCTCGAGCAAGCAGCCAGCCTGTGGGGGAAATATTCTCCGCACGCTCGGGCCCGGCTACGGACTGTCGATGCCAGTCGCCCCAGTAAAAAGTATGCATAGGGTACAGGGCCGGAAATATCTCCAGCGCCTCGAGGCTGGCTATCTGATCTTCGCGCAAATATTGGCCATGAATCAGCACCGTCCGTCGGTCTGTTGCAGGATTATTTTGCTGGGCAATGGTGGCAGTTTTAATAAACTGATCAATGGCAGCATCACCATTGCCGTGCACCATCAGCTGCCAGTTATTCTGGTAGGCCAGTTCAAACCAGTGCAGTGCTTCGTCGTCAGTAAATGCACCATAGCCCGCATAGTCAGTATCCTGATTTAGGGGTGGCTGATGATAGGGATGGGTAAACCAGGCGGTTTTGCCCTGGGGTGAACCATCAAAGGTGAGTTTTACTCCGCCGATACGAAAGTGTTTGCTGTACTCTCGAGAGAGCAGGGGGCTGTAAACCGGAGAATCCTCCTTCACCTTAACCAGGTCCGGATAGGACACCAGATCCAGATTTAGGGCGCCAGCGGCAGAGACCGCAGCAAAGGTTTTTAAGGACACAGGGTCGGTTTTGCCGTCCTGAATGGTGGTAAAGCCATTGGAGGCATAAATCATTTCTCCGGCCTTAAGCGCCTGCATATATTGTGCCGGGCTAAATTTTGGCACCATATTGTAAACCACGGCGAAATGAGCATTTTCCTGCAGCACGCCATTGGGCGTTTTGCCATCGGCTTCCCGCTCGATAATACCGCCGGGCGGGTTGACCGACTCGGCATTAATACCAAACATCTCTAGGGCTCTGCTGTTATAAACACCCAGGTGGCCGGACTGGTGAAGAGCCACAATAGGTAATTCTGTCGATACGGCATCCAGCTCATGTCTGGTGGGATGCCGCTTCTCGACAAGCTGCGAGTCATCGTAATTAAAGCCAATCACCACATTGTGTTCTGCCACCAGGGGAGACTGGCCCATATAGTCGCGCAGAGTCTGCTGCAGCTGGGCAATATTATTGACAGGCCCATCTGGAGCGGGCAGCAGGTTGGCAGAGACAACCTGAATGGCAACGCCAGATAGATGGCTGTGGGCGTCGACAAAACCGGGCAGCATGGTTTTGCCTTGCAGATTGATCAGCTGGGTATTTTCCCCCTGATATTTCGGCATATCCGAATTGGAGCCCAGCGCAATAATACGGCCATCTTTAACAGCTATGGCCTCTACAGTACCCATGTTATCGTTGACAGAAATTATCTGACCATTGATATAGACAATGCTGGCCTCTGTGTTGCTGTGAGGGGTTGCTGCCGGTTCATTGCAACCAATCAAACCCATGGCTAACAGACCAGCTGACAGAGCTTTCAAATAGGAAACAGTCATGGAAATGATGCCCTTGTTATTTTTATACCCTGAACCCTACAAGACTCTTGCTTCAGTGGCTACTGTTGTTGAGCCTGTAATTGATACAATGGAGAAATGAGTATAGCGACTGGTAAAAAAACTGATCTGGACTGCATTAATAATGTGGTTGCCGCGGCAGTAATGTCCTGGCCCATGCCCGAACGTATTAAACGCCTTTCGGTGCCCGTGCTTAGCTATGACAGCGAGGACTTTAAACATTATCGATTTGTGGTCTACAGACAGGGCGGTGAGATAAAGGGCGGTGAGGTAAAGGGCGGTGAGGTAAAGGGCGGTGAGGTACAGGGAGTAGCCGCCTGGAATCCAGAGGCGCCCCTGGTCACAGAGCTGGGCACAGGTCGATTGCTGCATGGCCTGTATATCTCTCCAGACTGCCAAGGCAGGGGCTATGGGCGAGATTTAATGGCAGCTGTGCTCTCCGAGGCTATGACTCTGGGTGCCGAAGGCCTGGTGATTAAAGCTGAGAGGCCCTCCATAGGTTTCTTTGAACACTGTGGTTTGCAGCCATTATCTGCAACTGGTGCAACGGATTATCCCTATCAGTTCTGGTACCAAGCCAGGGCCTAATCCAGAGTTATTTTTCGTGAACCCCCGGTCGATTAAAGCTGGTAAAATAACTAGCTATGAGTGCTACCATTCCCGATATTCCAAAATAAAGAGAATTCCTATGAAAAGTAATCGAGAGCTGGGCATTGTTGTCTATGGCGCCACAGGTTTTACTGGCCGTTTGGTCGCCGAATACCTGAATAATCAGTATGGCGTCAATGGAGAGGTAGTCTGGGCCATGGCGGGTCGCAGTCTGAGCAAGTTGGAGCAGGTTCGCGATGAAATGGGTATCTCTGCCGATGTGCCACTGGTGGTTGCCGACTCCTCTGACCTGGATTCGATTAATGCCATGGTTGAGCGCACCGCGGTGGTCTGCACCACGGTTGGGCCCTATCAGCTGTATGGCAATGAGCTGGTCGCCGCCTGTGCCGCGGCTGGTACCGACTATGTGGACCTCTGTGGCGAGCCGGGCTGGATGCATAAAATGATTGGTGCTCACAGCGCAGCGGCCGAGGCCAGTGGTGCCCGTATTGTATTTTCCTGTGGCTTTGATTCGATTCCCTTCGATCTTGGCGTACTGTTTTTGCAGCAGACTGCAGAGCAGAAATTAGGTAGCACAGTGCCTCGTGTTAGAGGGCGTGTACGGGCTATGAAAGGTACTTTTTCTGGCGGTACTCTGGCCAGTTTCCGCACCACTATGGCGGCGGCAGCCAAGGATCCTGAGCTTATTAATGTACTGCGCAACCCATTCTCTCTAACCCCTGGTTTTTCTGGGGCTGAGCAGCCCAGGGGCGATAAACCTGTGTTTGATGAGGTGTTGCAGAGCTGGATCGCGCCCTTTGTGATGGCCAGCATCAATACCAAAAATATTCATCGCTCGAACCAACTGATGGGCCATCGTTATGGCACAGACTTTGTCTATGACGAGATGATGGTCACTGGACCAGGCGATAAGGGAGAGGCTATTGCCAATCATATTGCCAACGATAACTCCATGGCTGAAGACCAGACTCAGCCCGGCGAAGGCCCCAGCACAGAAGAACGCGAAAACGGCATGTACGATGTGCTGTTTGTAGGCGAGGCCAGTGATGGTCAGCTGGTTAAAGTCAGTGTCCAGGGTGATAAGGATCCCGGCTATGGCTCTACCTCAAAGATGATAGCCGAGAGCGCTATCTGTCTGCTGAAGAACCCAGAGGCGGCCAGTGGTGGAATCTGGACACCGGCGCCAGCGATGGGCTCATTGCTGATTGAGCGTGTGCAGGCTAATGCAGGCCTAACATTTACTGTTGAAGACTGATCTAAAGCTGAGGCGATTTTGATGATCAATAAACCCGGACGTTCTCTAGCCATATTGGCGGTACTATTCTCTAGTGCCGCAATGGCTAATATTGATGAAATTGTCACTGTTGCCACCAGAGCAGAGGCCGATTTGCAGCAGGTAATTGGCAGTGTCTCTGTGGTGGATGAGGAGGCGCTGGAGTTAGTTTCCCACGCCCATGTGCAGCAGGCGCTATCAAGAGTTGCCGGGGTTAATCTGCACCGCGGCAATGGTCAGGAATATCTCCCCGCAGTGCGCTCACCGGTTCTAACCGGTGCCGGTGGCTGTGGTGGTTTTCTGATGCAGGAGGATGGTATTCCTCTGCGTGCGGCTGGGTTCTGTAATATTAATGAACTGTTTGAAGCCAATACTGAAATAGCTCAGCGTATTGAGGTATTGCGCGGTACAGGCACAGTGCTCCATGGTTCCAATGCCATGCACGGGGTGGTTAATATAGTCACCCCTGAAATTTCTGAACAGAGCAGTCTGGGGCTAGAGGTTGGCGCCAATGACTATGGTAGAGTCAAGTTTAAGTCTGGTACCGAAACTCTGGGTATTGCGGCTAGCTTTACCCGCGACGGTGGCTTCCGCGATGAGTCGGGATTTGACCAGCAAAAAATGTCACTGCGTCATCGCTATAAAACTGATGATCTGCAGATTGACTCTGGTCTGACAGTCACCAATCTCAATCAGGAAACGGCGGGCTTTATCGAGGGTCTGGATGCCTATAAAGATAACTCTCTGGTGAAGCAAAATCTTAATCCAGAGGCCTATCGCGATGTGCGTTCTGCCCGGGCCTGGTCGCGTATCAGCAAGTCAGAGCAGAATTATCAGCTGATTGTAACGCCCTATATTCGCTACAGCCAAATGGATTTTTTGCAGCATTTTCTGCCCGGTGATCCGCTGGAAGAGAATGGCCAAAAAAGTCTGGGTGTGCAGGTGGGTTATTACCGCACTCTAGTTCAGGGTATCAATGTTATCGCCGGTTTTGATGCCGAGATTACCGATGCCTATCTAGAGCAGTCTCAGGATGGGCCCACCATGGGTTCAGCATTTTTGCAGGAGACCATTCCCCAGGGTCAGCACTACGATTATTCGGTTGATGCCAGCATGGCTGCGCCATTTATGCATCTGGACTGGACGGTCAATGATCAGCTATCCCTGAGTGGAGGGCTGCGCTTTGAAACCATGCGCTATGACTACAGCAATAAAATGCTGACCGGACGCACCAAGGCCGATGGCACTGCATGTGGCCGCGGTGGCTGTCGCTACAGTCGTCCCGCCAGTGGCAAAAATGAGTTTAATAACTGGTCTTCCAATCTGGGAGCCCAGCTTAGGATGAGTGATAGTCACAGTGCATTTATCCGCCTGGCTCGCGGCTTTAGAGCTCCCCAGGCCACCGAGCTCTATCGCCTGCAGCGCGCCCAGCAGATCACCGACCTGGACTCGGAGAGTATCGATAGTCTGGAGATAGGCGTCAAAGGCAATACCGACTATCTGAGTTATAAGCTGGCTGCCTATCATATGGAAAAAGACCATGTGATATTCCGCGACTCGAGCTTTTTTAATGTTAGCGATGGCGAGACCGAGCACCGGGGTGTTGAGCTGGAGCTGGACTACGAGATCAATGATCAATGGGCATTGGGTCTCAGTGCTACCCAGGCCCGCCATACTTACCGCAACAGCACCTTGCTGGGTGGTGTGGATATTCGCGATAATGATATAGACACGGCACCAAGGCACTTTGGCAGCGTCCGGCTGGCGTTTAAACCCAGCGATCGTCAGAGCCTGGAGTTGGAATGGCAGTCTATGGGCAGCTACTACCTAAACCCGGAGAACCTATATAGTTATGAGGGGCACAATTTACTGCACCTCAGAGCGGGCTGGGCGGTCTCTGAGTCTATGCGTCTGTATGCCAATATCAGCAACCTCACCGATAGGCAGTATGCCGAGCGCGCCGATTACACCACATTTAGTCAACAGCGCTACTTCCCTGGAACCCCCAGAACAGCCCAGGTTGGCATTCAGTTCAGCTGGTAGCGCAAGGATAAAGTAAACCGGTACAGCGATAATAAACGTACTAGCCCAATTGCAGTGTATTTACAGTGCAGCTTGCATTTGCAGTTACAGGGAAAATCTATAGGAAAAATTACACCAGGCAAATCACCACCACCAGAGGAGTTGCGCTTTATGGATCTTCACCCGCTAAAAGATTCTCTAATTAATGAGTTGCATAATCGTCCCTTCCCCGTTGTGGACCTGCCTGCTCAGGTGTCGAGCCTGGTGTTTCTGCATTCCGGTGACCGTCAGGCTGAGTTGGATAAACTTACCGATCTTGCCCAGTCCCATGGGGTCGATGCTCCATCAGATAATGCCGACTGCTACTATCAGAGTTTTGAACAATTCGATCTGCGCTGGGAATTTCATAATGAATTCTCTACCTACACGGCCGTGCGCCGGGGTCAGCCAGATCAGCCTTTTTGTAAGAATGTGTTTTCTCTGTTAGATAATGATTGGGTTGCTAATCTTCAGGGTCAGTTAATTGCTGCTAATCATATTGATCTGCGCCCGGCTTCTGATGCGCCAACCACTCGGCAGGATCTTTCTCAGTTATTTAACGATCAGCGACTGGTAGGCAGCAAAATTTATGATGGTCTGGCCACAATCTGGACCTCGGTGCAGTCTGAAGACGATGGCTTTATCCGTACCCTGGTGGTGGATGAGGGCCTGGACCCATTTCAGGCTGGCAGGCTTATTCGCAATTTGCTTGAAATTGCCGCCTATCGCTCCATGACATTGCTGGCACTGCCCACCGCGCGCCTACTAATGCCCGAGGTTCGTCATCTCGAACAGCGCCTGGTCAAGACCAATGAAAAATTAAATCAGCTGGTTACCCTAGAGGACGAGCAGGCTCTAATGAACGAGTTGATTGCCGAGGCAACCCAGCTGGAAAAACTGGTTGCGGACCACAACTTTCGTTTCTCAGCCACCGAGGCTTATTTCAATTTGACCGAAAGCCGATTGGATATGCTGAGAGAGCAGAAAATGCCGGCGATCAGAACCCTTAAACAGTTTCATGTGCGGCGGTTTATCCCGGCTTTTAATACCTGTATGTCAGTGGTTAAACGCAAAGAAAATTTATCCAAACGTATTAGCCGCACCAGTGAGTTGCTGCATCTGCGGCTACAGCTGTCTCTTGAGACACAGAATCAGCAGCTGCTGGTATCAATGGATAAGCGCAGCGAAATACAGCTGCGTTTGCAACAGACCGTGGAGGGCCTGTCGGTGATTGCAATGACCTACTACAGCATGAGCCTGATTGAACTCTTACTTAAGCCTGTGGTGATTGAAAATTACCTGCCTATCTCGCAGGGCATAGCCCTGGCGGCTATAACACCGGTGGTGTTTCTTGGAGCGGTGATGCTGACATTAAGGATTCGTAAACGGCTACACAGTTAGTCGGCGCGACGATTCCATTGAATACAGTCGTCGAGTCTGACGCCCTGACCACCAAAGATATCCAGGGCGCTGCCGATGGTCAGATCCACACTGCCACTGGATAGCGTGTCCACTAGGGCAAGATCATCAAGTGATCTGGCTCCACCAGCATAGGTGCATGGAACTGTACAGCATTCGCCGAGCAGCTTAACCAGCTCTGTATCAATTCCCGCTTGCAGCCCTTCAACATCCGCTGCGTGAACCAAAAACTCTGCACAGTGGTTTTCCAATGCTGCAATGGTCTGTGCATTGACCGGGGTACTGGTGATGGTCTGCCAGCGGTCAGTGGCAATCATCCAACCCTGGTCAGTTTTGCGGCAGCTCAGGTCCAGTACCAGGCGCTCTGCACCTACTTCTGCTTTTATAGCCTCAAGACGGGGCCAAGAAAACTCGCCGTTTTCAAAAAGATAGGAGGTCACAATAATATGTGAAGCACCAGCGGCCAGATAGCTGGCAGCATTTTCAAGATTGACCCCACCACCAAACTGCAGTCCACTGGGGTATGCAGCAAGTGCTGCAAGCACCTGCGGCTGATTGTTGGGCCCAAGGGCAATAACATGACCGCCGGTTAGCTGATGTTGCTGGTAGAGTTTGGCGTAGTAGGCGGCATTGTGGGTGCTGACAAAATTGGTATCCGCGCCATCGTCGGTGAGGCTACCACCGACAATTTGTTTTACCTGACCCTGGTGCAGGTCGATACAGGGACGAAACGCGGTCACGGGATTGGCTCCGAATGTGGTTTATCAGGGCGGCAGTATAACTTACTGCAGTGCGATTCCTACCTTTGAACCATTGGCGCGATTAAGTTTTTGGCTAATAAAATGGCCTGCGGCGATAAGTTTGGGCAGGTCTACACCATGGTTGATACCCAGGCCATTGAGCATATAGATCAGATCTTCAGTGGCCACATTGCCCGAGGCTCCCTGAGCATAGGGGCAACCACCCAGGCCGGCAACAGAGCTGTCTACAGTGCTAATGCCCAGCTGCAATGCGATAAGAATATTGGCCAGTGCCTGCCCATAGGTGTCATGGGCATGGATGGCGAGTTTGTCCGCAGTGATATCTTTTAACAGCCTGTTGAGCAGCGTTTCTATCGAGGCCGGCGTGCCCACGCCTATGGTGTCACCGAGGGAAACTTCATAGCAGCCCATGGCCAGTAACTGTTGTGCCACCTGGGCAACTGATTCAATATCTACCTCGCCCTCATAGGGGCAGCCAACCACGCAGGAGATATAGCCGCGCACGGCTAATCCGGCGCTGAGGGCTTCCCTGGCGACGGGTTTAAAGCGCTCAATACTCTCGGCAATCGAACAGTTAATATTTTTTTGGCTAAAGCTTTGCGAGGTCGCAGCAAAAACTGCCACCTCCTTTACTCCGCACTGCATGGCTCTTTCCAACCCCTGCATATTGGGAGTCAGGGCTGCGTAGGTGGTGGCTGCATCCACTGGCAGTTGTTCAAAAACCTTATCGCTACCCGCCATCTGCGGGACCCATTTGGGGCTGACAAAGCTACCTGCCTCAATATAACTTAGACCAGCATTGGTCAGCTGAGTAATCAGCTCAACCCTGGTCTCTGTATCCAGACTGGTTTTTTCATTTTGCAAACCATCGCGGGGACCTACTTCGACAATTTTTACCGATGGTGGATAATTCATTCTGCACTGCCCTCAAAGCTCAATAGTTCGGCCCCACCATCCACCAGATCACCAGCCTGAAAATAGAATTCCGTCACCAGACCATCGCTGGGCGCCTCAATACTATGCTCCATTTTCATTGCCTCCATCACCAGCAGGGTATCGCCTTTGTGTACCTTGGCACCAACCTCAACCATGGTGCTAACCAGGGTGCCATTCATAGGCGCGCGCAGGCTGCTGGCGGCACCCTCCTCAGAATCCAGCCCCAAATCCGGGCCAATTTCTGAGCCCTGGAAAAAGCCCTTGGCAGTAAACAAATCAAAACCGGACTCAGTCACTACCAGCTTGGTGCCGGTCAGATCAGTTTGGCTATCCGGGCTTAGAGACAATTCCTTATTCTGTAATCTGAGTTGCAGCTGCGACGGCGGCAGCCCCCAGTGATTAACCAGATGCCAGGGAGAGCTGGGCTCGCCGGATTGCTGGGCCCGGGCCTGCGCCTGTTGTTGGCGCAAGCTATTAATAGCAGCAGCGGCCAGGGGCGCCCCGTAATCAGTATCTGTATCGCGCAGGCGAAATATTTCCTGATGATGCTCTTCGATAAAGCCGGTATCCACATCGCCATTTTTAAACGCCTGGCTGGTTGCCAGATTGTAGAGAAAACCAATATTAGTGGTCAGCCCGTCAATGCGATAATTGCTGAGAGCCTCTGTTAACCGCTGCAGAGCGCGATCACGATCCAGATCCCAGACCACCAGCTTGGCAATCATAGGGTCGTAATAAATACTTACCTCATCGCCTTCAACCACACCGGTGTCCACCCGCACATTGGCATTTTCCAGTGGTGGCCTTAAGATATTGAGACGTCCAGTGGCTGGCAGAAAATCATTTTCGGGATCCTCGGCATAAATCCGCGCCTCAAAGGCATGGCCATTAATCTGTAACTGTTCCTGGGAGCAGGGCAGGGGTTCACCACTGGCAACCCGCAGCTGCCATTCGACCAGATCCTGACCGCTGATCATCTCAGTGACCGGATGCTCAACCTGCAGGCGAGTGTTCATCTCCATAAAGTAAAACTGGCCCTGGGCATCCAGCAAAAACTCCACGGTACCGGCACCCTGATAGTTGATTGCCTGGGCAGCCTTAATTGCCGCCTCACCCATTTTCTGGCGCAGCGCCTCAGACATCCCCGGCGCCGGTGCTTCCTCGATCACTTTCTGATGGCGGCGCTGCACAGAGCAGTCCCGTTCAAACAGATACACCCCATTGCCCTGGCTATCGCAAAAAACCTGAATTTCCACATGCCGGGGTTTAAGCAGATACTTCTCCACCAGCATAATATCGTCATTAAAACTATTGCGAGCCTCGCGTTTGGCTGCCTCCAGAGCCTGATCAAATTCCTCTTCGGTATACACAGCGCGCATGCCTTTGCCGCCGCCACCAGCCGCCGCTTTGAGCAGCACCGGATAACCCATATTGTTGGCGGCCTGCAAAATCAGTTCAGGCGACTGATCCTCACCATGATAACCAGGCACCAGAGGTACACCGGCATCGGCCATAATAGTCTTGGCCGCAGACTTGGAACCCATAGCCAAAATAGACTCAACGGGAGGTCCAATAAAGACCAGATTATTGGTCTCACACTGGCGACAAAACTCAGCATTTTCCGACAGAAACCCATAGCCTGGATGAATCGCCTCAGCGCCAGTCTCCAACGCTGCCTGAATGATGTTATCTCCCAGCAGGTAAGATTCCGTGGAGGGAGAAGGTCCTATAAACACAGACTCATCAGCCATCTGCACATGCAGTGCATTGCGGTCAGCCTCAGAGTAAACCGCCACAGTGGCAACACCCATGGCCCGCGCAGTCTTAATAATGCGACAGGCAATTTCGCCACGATTGGCAATTAAAATTTTATCAAACATAAGCGGCCCTAATCTTTTAACCAATGGGGTTTGCGCTTTTGCAAAAAAGCCTGCAAACCCTCCTGACCCTGCGCACTCACCCGAATAGCAGCAATGGACTCACAGGTAGAATCGATTAGCTGTTGATCAATAGGCTTACCCGCAACATCAAACACCAACTGCTTGGCCGCTATCACCGCCTCAGGCCCATTGGCCAGCACAGCCTCAACCAAGCGGTCTACTTCCTGATCAAGCTGCTCAGCATCCACCACCTCATTAACCAAACCCAATTGCAGAGCCCTGTGAGCGTTGAAGCGCTCGGCAGTCACAAAGTAACGCCGCGCTGCACGCTGCCCAATCGCCGCAATCACATAGGGGCTGATAGTAGCCGGTACCAAGCCAATCTTAACTTCACTCAGGCTGAAATTCGCGGCACTGGCAGCCACCGCCATATCACAGCAGCTGACCAGCCCCACAGCCCCACCAAAAGCTGCCCCCTGTACTCGAGCAATAGTGGGTTGGGGCATATAATTAAGGGTCTTAAGCATCAGCGCCAATGCACCTGCATCACGAAGATTCTCCTTATAGGAGTAGCTAGCCATACGCTTCATCCACCCCAGATCAGCTCCAGCAGAAAAGCTTTTGCCCTCAGAACCCAACACCATAACCCGCACGTTAGGATTACCTGCAACCTCAGCAAATGCCTCAGTAAGCTGCCCAATAATCTGATCATCAAAAGCATTGTGCCTATCCGGATTATTTAACCTAACCCAAGCAACCCCAAGATCATCAATATCAGTAATTACCCTATTCATCCTCACCTTTACCTATATAAAAAAATGCCCAGCCCGAAGGCTTGAGTTACTTGTTAAGTGCAGTGACCCTCGTCAGCAGGGATGCTGACGCGGAGCCTACATGGACGTACTTGCGGCGTGTCACGGCACTTAACAAGAAACTCGAGTCCGCTGCAACGGATCAGAGATCCTTCGTCGCCTTGCTCCTCAGGATGACATCGGGAGGAAGCCTCAGGATGACATCGGGGGGCTTGGGGATTTTACATCCGGAACAAGCCAAACTTAGTTTCCTCAATCTCCCGATTGTGACTCGCCGAAATAGACAGCCCCAACACCATCCGCGTATCTGCCGGATCAATCACTCCATCATCCCAAAGCCTGGCCGACGCATAATAGGGGTGCCCCTGATGCTCATAATTATCAATAATAGGCTGCTTAAACTCAGCCTCATCCTCAGCACTCCAGTCCACAGCATCGCGCTCATACTTATCGCGGGTCACCTGCGCCAAAACCCCAGCCGCCTGCTCGCCACCCATCACCGAAATCCGCGCATTGGGCCACATAAACATAAAGCGGGGATCATAGGCACGGCCACACATACCGTAATTACCAGCGCCAAAAGAACCACCAATCAACACCGTAAACTTGGGTACATTGGCAGTCGCCACCGCCGTCACCATCTTCGCGCCATGCTTGGCAATGCCATCATTCTCATACTGCTTACCCACCATAAACCCAGTGATGTTTTGTAAAAACACCAGAGGAATTTTGCGCTGGGCACAGAGTTCAATAAAGTGCGCGCCTTTCTGCGCCGACTCACCAAACAGAATGCCATTGTTGGCCACAATGCCCACCGGATAACCAAAGATGCGGGCAAAGCCGCAGACCAAGAGTGGCGCCATAGAGCGCCTTAAATTCATCAAAATCAGAACCATCGACAATGCGCGCAATCACCTCCCGCACATCATAGGATTTGCGCGAATCCGCAGGCACCACACCATAGATTTCGCTGACTGGTTATAGGCAGGCTCAATCAGCCTCTTTTAAATCACCATTGAGCGGCTTAACCCGATTGAGTCGAGCCACAGCCCTGCGGGCCAGGTCCAGAGCATGATGATCATTGTTAGCCAGAATGATCAGCTACGCCAGAAGTGCGACAGTGAACATCAGCACCGCCAAGATCCTCAGCTGTTACTACCTCACCAGTTGCCGCCTTAACCAGAGGAGGGCCAGCGAGAAAAATTGTGCCTTGCTGTTTCACAATAATCGACTCATCAGCCATAGCAGGCACATAGGCGCCGCCGGCTGTACAGGAACCCATTACTGCCGCAATTTGTGGGAATATTACGGGCCGACATATTGGCCTGATTAAAAAAGATACGGCCGAAATGTTCGCGGTCCGGAAACACCTCATCCTGGCGGGGCAGGTTGGCACCGCCTGAATCGACCAAATAGATACAGGGTAGATTATTCTCCGCCGCAATTGCCTGAGCGCGCAGATGCTTCTTTACCGTAAGCGGGTAATAGCTGCCACCTTTAACTGTCGCATCATTGGCAACGATCACACATTCCTGACCACTGACCCGGCCAATACCGGTAATAATGCCAGCCGCAGGTACATCCTCACCATAGACATCATGGGCCGCCAGCGCAGACAACTCCAAGAAAGGAGAGCCAGGGTCGAGTAGCCCCTGTACCCGTTCTCGAGGCAGTAACTTGCCGCGGCTAACATGACGCTCACAGGCCTTAGAGCCACCGCCTTGGCGAATCTTTTCCAAGGTCGCCGTTAACTGATCAACTTGGCGCTGCATAGACTCAGCATTGGCCGAAAACTCAGCGCTCTTGGTATTGATGTTGCTGTTAATAATCGCCATGACTGCCTCTTAAATAGTCTCGGAAAATAGTTCGCGGCCAATCAGCATGCGCCGCACCTCAGAGGTGCCAGCGCCAATCTCATAGAGCTTGGCATCGCGGAGTAATCGACCGGTGGGATATTCATTGGTATAGCCATTACCGCCCAGAGCCTGAATGGCCTGCAGGGCCATTTGGGTGGCTTTTTCTGCGGTAAACAAAATGACTGCTGCGGCATCTTTGCGCGAGTCCTGACCCAGATCACAGGCCCGGGCCACAGCATATAAATAAGCGCGGGAGGCATTGAGGTCTGCATACATATCAGCAATCTTGCCCTGCATTAACTGGAACTCACCAATTGCCTGACCAAACTGTTTGCGCTCGTGAATATAAGGCAGCACCACATCTAGGCAGGCCTGCATAATGCCAACCGGCCCGCCGGACAGCACGGCACGCTCATAGTCCAAACCTGACATCAGCACTGCCACACCGCGACCTTCGCCACCGAGAATATTCTCAGCGGGAACCTTGCAGTCCTGAAATACCAACTCACAGGTATTGGAGCCGCGCATCCCCAGCTTATCCAGCTTTTGGTGACGGGAGAACCCAGGGTAGTCGCGCTCAACAATAAAAGCAGTCATGCCCTTAGAGCCAGCCTTCAAATCAGTCTTAGCATAAATAATATAGGTATTGGCATCCGGGCCATTGGTGATCCACATCTTATTGCCATTGAGAACATAATGGTCACCGCGCTTTTCTGCTTTAAGCTTCATGCTGACCACATCAGAGCCGGCATTGGGTTCACTCATAGCCAACGCGCCTATATGCTCACCGGAACACAGCTTGGGCAGATACTTGAGCTTTTGCTCCTCAGTACCATTCTTGTGCAACTGATTGACGCACAGATTGGAATGGGCGCCGTAGGACAGAGCAACCGAAGCCGAGGCCCGGGAGATTTCCTCCATGGCGACACAGTGGGCCAGATAACCCATGGCCGAGCCGCCATATTGCTCATGAACAGTGATACCCAGCAGACCCATATCTCCCAGCTTGCGCCACAGATCCATGGGAAACTCATTGCTACTGTCAATGTCACTGGCGCGGGGAGCAATCTCATTGGCGCAAAATTGAAAAACACTGTCGCGAAGCATGTCGATATCAGTGCCAAGATTAAAATTTAAGGTGGGGTAAATGGTATTCATAAATTAACTTTTTCCATTAGATTTAAGGGCGTCAATACAGCCGGCTTCCGCCTGATTAAGGTCTTTAAGCAGATTGCCAATATCATCCAGCTGCTGATTGAGCTTGATTCGCTGCGCCTGAATGGCATCGATTAGCTTTTTAAGCTGATCAACATTAGTTTTTCCCGGTTCATACATATCAATAATTTCACGGGAGTCATCCAGAGATAATCCGAGTCGTTTGCCGCGCAGAATTAAACGCAGCCTAGTGCGATCGGCAGGACTGTAAACGCGAGTTTGCCCTCGGCGAGCCGGTGCCAGCAGACCCAGATCCTCGTAATGACGGATGGTTCTGGTGGTCACTTGAAACTCTTTGGCGAGTTGAGAAATACTGTAATCAGCCATTGCAGGGCTCTGGTTGCCGGAATGTTGGTGGAGAGTATAACCTTACCTTTACGTTAACGTAAACTATTGAGTGTGACTTTTTAGTAGTCAGATGCTGCAATGGTACAGAAGTGGGAATTAATCCAGCTTTAAATCCATCTGATATTGGAATAGCTCGGTGTTGTAGAGTGCGACCAAATAGTCCACCAGCATCTCGCGATCATCGTCTTTGAAGTAAGAGCGACGCACCAAACTCAGCAGCGGAAAGCCCACTGGAATTTGTAGCTGGGCAGCCACAGCTTCGCTGGCTGGCACTGCGCTAATGGTCTGATTGATACGGTCTACAATCATGCCGCTTTCACGCAGATGCTGGTGGCGGGACTGATGGGCAAAGATATTGGTGTTATCAACCATATCGACCCCGGCACTCCAGCTATCGAAATAGCCAAAAAATGCGCCAGCGCGTTCGCGTCTGCGCACTAGATGAAATAGTGGGTCATTGTTAGAGAGGGAAAACTCGGTACGGATGCTTTGTGGTGGAACTACCAACCGGCAATCCAGCACCTCAGCAACAGAGTTCTGGGCAATGCTGTCAATCTCCTCCAAAACGCCCAGCATTGGCGCCTGAACCGGCTTGGGGGTGTATTTATAGATAACATGAGTGCCTCTACCACGGCCACGCTCAACCAGGTCCTCTGCAGCCAACTCGTTGACTGCTCTCTTTACTGTAATCCGCGATACATTGAAGCCCTCTGCGAGCTCTTTCTCGCTCGGCAGCTTCTCCCCATGATGAAAGGTACCATCGAGAATATAGGCTTTGATTAGTCGGTAGAGTTGGTAATACAGCGGTGAAGGTACGGCTTCAGACACTCTGTTGCGCTGGCTTTTACTAAACAGTACTGCGCTTGTATGGGCAAGCATAAAACTCTCTTTGGTAGACGAATTAAGTTGTGTGTAAATTGATACTTTGGTATAACAATATACCATTAAATATTTTGCCGATACCACTTGGGTAGTGGCTGTCCAATGGCTCCACGGAGATAGATGAAGCTTTATACATTAGATCATTCACCATATTCTACAAGGGTTCGAGTTCAAATTCGCCATAAAGGCTTACCTATAGAGTTTGTCGAACCACCTCAACTGCGCTCTGAGTTTATTAAAAGTACATTTCCTCTGGGGCAATTGCCGGTTTTGCGCTTAGCAGATGGCGAACTGTTGGGCGAGTCTACGGTGATTCTCAATTATCTTGAAGAAATTTTCCCCGACTTTCCGCTGCGTGGTGACAGTGCACTGGATAAGGCTCGAGCTAATATGATGGTGCGCTGGTCCGATACGCATCTGGCACCCATCGTGGCACCCATGCTCCGTAAGGCTGCAACTCAGGGGCCTGATGCCGTCCAGATGTCGATAACAACGGTTCGCGACGAGCTGGTAAAGCTTAATAACCTGATCACCAAACAGCCGGACTATCATCACCGTGAGATCCATATAGGCGATATCTGCGCTGTGGTCTCGCTGTCATTCGTGCAGGCAGTCTTTGAGCTGTGTCACAGCTCATCTCTTTGTGGTGAATTTCCCGAACTGGTGGGCTGGTGGCACCACAATCTGTCTACATGCGAGGCCCTATCCTTTTCGGTAGATGAAATGTTAGGTTCTATTACTGGCTGGCTGCCAGTGCCTGGGGCCTTGCAGGCCTATCCAGCTGATGGCCTGATCGCCAGCCTGCTGCAGCGGGAGGATATACTGTGAAGCAGGCCCTAACCGGTGTTCGTGTGCTGGATTTGACTCATATGTTATCGGGCCCTTATGGCAGCATGATTCTGGCTGATCTGGGTGCTGAGACCATCAAGGTAGAGCCCTGCCATGGCGAGGGCACGCGCAAACTGCTGGCCACAGACCCTAAAAACTCCCTCGATGGTATGGGCGCCTACTACATTACTTTAAACCGCAACAAAAAGAGTATTGCGGTACATCTCAAAACCGAGCAGGGGCTGGCGCTGTTTAAAGACCTGGTTAAAAATGTTGATATTGTGATCAGCAACTTTGGCGCGGGCGTGCCCGAGCGACTGGGCATTGATTATGCCTCTCTGGCAGAGGTGAATCCCCGCATTATTACATGCACTGTCTCCGGCTTCGGCTCCGATGGCCCCGGAAGTAAGCGACCTGCCTTTGATCAGGTGGCGCAGGCTATGGGAGGTGGCATGTCGATTACCGGCCCCGATCCGCAGCATATGGTTCGTGCTGGCATACCTATTGGCGACCTTGGCGGCGGTATGTTTGCGGTTATGGGTATTCTGTCTGCACTCTATGAGCGCGAGGGCAGTGGTGTTGGCCAGCATGTGGATATCTCCATGCTCGACTGCCAGATTTCAATGCTCAACTATATGGCGACCATGCATTTTCTATCTGGGGAAGACCCTTATCCTATTGGCAACAGCCACTTTGTGCATGTGCCCTACAATACGTTTACCTGCTCTGATGGCTGCATTGTGATTGCAGTGATCACAGACAATTTCTGGGACAATCTTAAGCAGGTGGTCAGCTGTCCCGAATTTGATAATTCGAAGTATGATACCCAGCCGGGCCGCTGGGAAGATAAAGAATTGATCAATAATAGTTTAAACCGCATATTGAGCGAGAATACTTGCCAATATTGGTTGGCCGAGCTTGAGGCTAGACGTATTCCCTGTGCCCCGGTCAATAACCTGAGTCAGGCTCTGGCTGATACCCAGGTGTTACATCGCAATATGGTGGTGGACTTAAAACATCCCAATGGCAATATGACAAAAGGGCCGGGCAACCCGATAAAATTATCCAGAAGTTGCGATCAGGACTTTACGCCTGCGCCCACCTTGGGGCAGCATACAGATGAGGTAATGATCCAGTTACTCAATCTCAGCGCAGACCAAATAGAACAGATGAAAGAGCAGGGGATTATAAAATGACGCCAGAGACTGTGGTGATCACAGATGTAGGACCCAGAGATGGCCTGCAGAATCAGCCCAAGATACTGACACTCGAGCAGCGCTTGGAACTTATCCAGGCTATTGCTGATGCGGGTGTGCCGCAGATAGAGGTCGGCAGTTTTGTATCACCTAGAGCAGTTCCTGCCATGGCAGGGACTGATCAGGTATTTGCCAGCCTGCACGAGGCTAAATTCGCCACGCCGACCATTGCGCTGATTCCCAATATGAAGGGCTATGAGCTTGCACGATCTGCCGGTGCTAAAACCGTTACCATGGTACTTTATGCCAGCGATGGTATGGCGCAAAAAAATGCAGCCATGAGCATGGCCGAAGCTGAACAGATTACCTTGGATATTCTGCGCTTGGCAAAGCAGGATGACATTGAGGTTATTGCCACCATTGCGGTGGCATTTGCCTGTCCGTTTGATGGGCCCACTGAGACATCCGTTGTAGAGAAAGGCGTGGCCAGATTTATGCAGGCTGGAGCCGATCAGGTAGTGCTGGCTGACACCATAGGAGCTGCGCACCCACAGCAGGTACGAGAACTAACAGCAGCACTAGTCGAACAGCATGGCGCTGACCGGTTAGGCTGTCATTTTCACGACACCAGAGCCATGGGTTTGGCCAATGTCTTCGCCGCAGTGGAGTCGGGCATTCGCCGCTTTGACAGCTCTATTGCCGGTCTGGGAGGCTGTCCATTTGCGCCTGGTGCATCGGGAAATGTGGCAACTGATGATATTGCTATGATGTTGCAGCAGATGGGGTTTGATACAGGCATAGATTTAACTAAGTTAATGCAGGCCTCTGATTTGGCTCAGGTATTAACAGGTACAGCCCCCGGAGGGCGATCCAAGCCTTGGCTTCAGGGTTATTTGACCAAGCAGGCGAGCTAGGAGTTTTGCTCTCAGCGCTGGCATAACAATAAATAATAATAAGTATGGTTCGGAGAAAAAAATGAGCTACAGACTAGGGGTAGATGTAGGGGGTACATTCACTGACCTTCTGCTGATTAACGAAGATACAGGCGACACCCACACAGCCAAAGTGCCGTCGACTCCAGAGGATTCTTCCATTGGGGTTCTCAATGGCATTGCTCGTATCTGCGATGAATCCGGTGTTAATCCAGCCGATGTGAGTCGGGTGATGCATGGGACAACCGTTGCCACCAATGCGGTACTGACGGGCCGGGGAGCAAAGGTAGGACTGGTGACCACTGCTGGTTATGAGGATACCTTGCAGGTGGCGCGATCGTTCTGTCCCGGTGGATTGGGCGGATGGGTCAGCTTTGTTAAAAAGCCATTGTTGGCACCGCTGGAACTGACTATTGGTGCCCATGAGCGCATTGGTGCCGATGGTGAAATGGTTGCCGAATTAAATGAACAGCAGTTGCGCACTGATCTAAAAGCTCTGCATGCTACCGGCGAAGTCGAAGCGCTAACCATTTGTTTTATCAATGCCTATATTAATGGTGCCCATGAACAGCGCGCCGCCGAGATTGCTGCAGAGATTTTTATCGATACACCAATTTCTATCTCCAGCGACGTTGTCCCGGAGATGCAAGAGTATGAGCGCACCGAAACCACGGTAGTGAATTCCTATGTGCGTCCTGAAGTGGCCAGCTATGTGAGTAATCTGCAAGCGGCACTGGATGACAAAATGGGCTCTGACACTCAACTGTCTATTCTGCGTTCTGATGGCGGTCTGGCTTCAGCCAGAGCCTCGGCAGAGTCGCCCGTTAATATGCTGATGTCTGGTCCTGCTGGTGGCGTATCCGGTGCGATCTATTTTTGCAGCCGCGCCGGTTACGACAATATTCTTACCTGCGATATGGGTGGTACCTCCACCGATGTGGCCTTGATTCAAAACTCCCGCGCCCGGGTTCGGCGCGAAACCATTGTCGCCGACGTAAGAGTGCGCGCCCCTTCGGTGGATGTGCGCACAGTCGGTGCTGGTGGTGGTTCTATCGCCTTTGTTCCTGAGCTAACCAAAGCGCTGCGCGTAGGGCCTGAGTCTGCCGGGGCAGTACCCGGTCCTGCTTGCTACATGAAAGGTGGTGAACAGCCAACGGTCTGCGATGCTAATGTGGTGCTGGGTTATCTGCCCTCCGATGTGCAGCTGGGTGGCAAGATGGAAATTAATCGTGAGGCCTCCGTGGCGGCAGTGCAATCTGTGGCAGATGCTATGGGCATCGACCTGATGGAAGCCGCCGAGGGTATTATCAAGATTGTTAATGAGTCTATGTTTGGCGCGTTGCGCCTGGTGTCGGTTGAGCAGGGCTATGACCCTCGTGACTTTGCTCTGGTTGGCTTTGGGGGTGCGGGTCCATTGCATGCCAATGCACTGGGCGTGTTAACTGATGCCTGGCCAGTGATTATTCCCCCTGGTCCTGGTGTGCTGTGCGCCTATGGTGATGCCACCACTCAGGTGCAGGATGAAGCAGCGCGTACTTATCTGACCATGGCCAGTGATCTGACAGATGCCAAATTAACCGAGGACTTAAACGAGTTGCGCGGGCGGGCTGGTGAGGCTTTGCTCACCGATAATATCCCCGCCTCAGAACACGAGATTACCTATCAAGCCGATCTGCGTTATGCCGGGCAGGCTTTCCAGATAACCATCGACTTTACCGAAGACGAGCTGAAAGAGAAGGGTGTTGCCCTGCTTACTGATCAATTTGATGCAGAGCACGAGCAGCTGTTTACGTTTAAGTTAGACGATGGCCATGAAATTTTAATGATTCGCGCTGTGGCAAAGGCCAGAGCCAGTGCCATTGCCGAACGTCAGATTGGTCAAACAGGTATGAGTCTGGAGCAGTGCATTATTGCTCCCAGCCGCTTCTACTACGAGGGGAATTGGTACGACGCTAACATCTATGATCGCAACAAACTCAACACCGGTTTGAAGGTTGTTGGCCCGGCAATTGTCGGCGAGATGGACTCGACCTCAGTGGTACTGCCTGGCTTTGTTGCCGAGGTGGATGCTGTGGGTAATCTGCTGATCAATCCAGCCAATGGAGGACAATAAAATGACTGCAATATTATTAGAAACCAATAAAGAGCCTCTTGAGAAAGTTGATGTTGATGGCGTGACTGTCGATATTATCGAAAACGCCTTGCGCAATGCGCGGGAAGAAATGGATGCGGTACTGTTTAGAACCGCCATGTCCCCTGGTATTCGTGAGCAGGGTGACTGCTTCCCGATGATCGCCAACAAAGACGGCAAGATGGTGGTGGGCCAGTTTGGTTCATTTATCGGGCCTTTTTTAGAAGCCTACAATGATGAGATTGAAGAGGGGGATATTATTCTCACCAACGATCCCTATATGTGTAATGCGGCGGTGTCGCATTTGCCTGATTGGGTAGTGTTGGTGCCTGTATTTAAAGATGGCCGTCATATTGCCTGGTCGGCTATGTTCGGCCATATGTCCGATAATGGCGGCATGGTGCCGGGCTCGATTCCCATCGAAGCTACCACCATCTTTCAGGAAGGTATTCGTATTCCGCCCACCAAGCTGTACAAAAAAGGCGTACTACAGTCCGATCTTCTCGAGCTGATTCTGCACAATGTGCGCACGCCCCAGTGGAACCGCTTTGATCTAAATGCATTGGTGGCAGCCTGTAATACCGCCGCCAAACGCTGTGTAGAGCTGTCGGTGCGCTTTGGTGACGATGTGCTGTTTTCGACCATGGATATTATGTTGCAGCGCAACTACGATGCTATGAAGCATATTATCGGCATGTTTATTCCCGAAGAGCCGCGGGAGTTTGAAGACTATCTGTGCGATGACGGCATGGGTATGGGCCCCTACAAAATTAAATGCACCATGTGGCGTGAGGGGGACAAGGCAATCTTTGACTTTGCCGGTACCGATCCCCAGGCTCAGAGTTCGGTGAACTTCTTTTTGAACGAAGATATGTTCAAAATGTTTTTTGGCTCATTCACCATTAATGTGGTGGATCCGCAAATTGTATTTAACGATGGCTTCTATGATCTGGTGGATGTGCGCATTCCTCAGGGCACTTTGTTAAAGCCAAATTACCCGGCGGCACTGTCGGGCAGAACCCATGCACTGGGTCGTATCTTTGATGTGCTCGGCGCTCTGCTGGGCATGGGCGCCCCTGAGATGATGCTCAATGCGGCAGGCTTCTCCGATTCACCGCACCTGTTCTTCTCTGGCTATGACAGCAGACCGGGCAAAGGCGGGGAGTGGTTCCAGCTCTTCCAGATTGGCTTTGGTGGAGTTCCAGGGCGACCTGTGGGCGACGGTCCGGATGGTCACAGCCTGTGGCCTGGATTTACCAATGTGCCCAATGAGTTTATTGAGTCCTATTTCCCACTGCGTATTGAACGCTATGAAACCATTCCGGATTCCGGTGGCGCTGGTTTGCACCGCGGTGGCAATGGCCTGAGTGTTGCCTACCGCTTCCTCTGTGATGGAGATATAGGTATTCATGATGAGCGTTGGCTAACTTATCCCTGGGGTGTGCTTGGGGGTGAGACTGGACTGCGTTCGACCAAGCGTCTGGTGCGTGTGGATGGCTCGGAAGAATGGCTGCCAGCCAAGGCTGAGGGTATTAAGGTTAAGACTGGCGATATGCTCTATTTCAATACCTGGGGTGGTGGTGGCTGGGGCGATCCATTTGCCCGGGATCCGGAGTTGGTGCGTCAGGATATCAATCGTCGACTGGTGACAGTCGAAGGGGGCAAACGCTACGGTGTAGTTATAACTGCTGATGGATCTGTGGATATGGCTGCCACTGAGACATTGCGCGCTGAACTAAAAGCCGCCGCTGGCGAACCGGCCCTGTTTAACTTTGGTGGCGATGTTGAAGATATTCGCAGTCGTTGCGAGGAGGAGACCAATCTGCCCGCACCGGTGAAACCGACCTTTATCGGTGCCTCGCGATAGGGCGTCAAAGATATTTTTGACAGTTAGTTAATAATTAAGTGAGTAAAAGTTAGATAAATAGAAAACATAAACAGGGGAAAAATAATGAAAACTACAAATACTAAGAAGTTTATGGCTTTGGCCATAGCTGCCACCCTGACATCGGGAGCGGTGGCAGAAGTTACCATCGAAGAGATCGTTGTATCGGCACGGAAACGGGCAGAAAATCTGCAGGAAGTGCCCATTGCTGTATCAGTATTTACCGAAGCTCAAATTGAGAGCGCCGGTATTCAGCGTCCGGCTGATTTTATTGGTTTGATGCCAAATGTGACCATGGTTGACTCCGCCAATGTGGGTGATACCCAAGTCAGTATCCGCGGTATTGTCTCAACCCGTGATGCAGAGTCTACCTTTGCATATGTGGTTGACGGTGTTCTGGTAACCAACCCTAACGGCTTTAATGAAGAGCTCATGGATGTCAGCCAGATTGAAGTACTGAAAGGTCCTCAGGGCGCTCTCTATGGCCGTAATGCGGTTGCTGGAGCAATTCTTGTCACCACTAATCTTCCCGACGAGGAATTCGAAGGCAAGATGAAGGTGGGTGCAGGTAACAATGGTAGTAAAACTGCAAGCTTAACTCTGAGCGGTGGTTTGGGTGACAATATTCTCGGCCGCTTAAGTGTCAGCCACCGTGAAACCGATGGTCATTACAGCAATGCCTTTACCGGCGCTAACTCAGTTGATTTCCTTGAAGATACCACGGTGCGTGGTCGGCTGGTTATGGATATCGATGAGGAGTTATCTCTCGATATTCGTGCAGGTAAGAGTGAAGTGAGTGGTGGAGCAATTAACTTTAACGCGGTGTTTGCTATTCCTGCGTTTGAAGCTAACTTCAGTCAGCCAGCGTTCTTTAAGGATGTCAATGAGCAAGAGTTTATTTTCTCTAACAACGTGCCGGGTGAAAATGAGCAGGAAACTTCAGAGTTTTCGATTAAGGCAGATTGGGATCGAGAGGGCGTTGATGTTACAGCGATCTTTAGTTACAGCGATCTTGAGGAGTATCTACTCTCTGATGGCACCAGTGCCACATTTTTCGGTTATGAGGGCACACCGGCCTGTCAGGCGGATAAGGTGACATTGAATAACCGTCCCTCTGTCTTTGGCGATGGAGGTAGTGATAGAAGCGATCTGTTTGGTGAGTTCTTCGCGCCATTCGGAGTCAACCCTGCGGGAGTGGCTGGCGATCAGGTCTATGGTCCCTACACACCCACAGCCTGTGATGGTTATCAGTACCAAGAGCGCAATCAAACAGATACTAGCATTGAAGTTCGCCTGACGTCAGACGAAGATGCTGGTCTAAGCTGGATCGCAGGCGCCTATGTTGCCGATATTGAACGTGAATCTGTGGTTGCCTACGGTGCGGACACAGGCAATGGCTTTCTGCGCCAGCCCTATGTGAGTGCGACGGGCCCAAATCCGACTGATCTGATGTTTAGTGATACATTTGATACTTCAGTGATGGCCGTTTTTGGTCAGGTCGAGTTTGACATCAGTGATGATATGGAGTTGGCATTTGCTGCACGTTATGACCGTGAGGAGCGTGATGTACAGAATACTGTTCCTGCAGTCGCTGCTTCAGGCTTGAGCGATAATGCGGGCACTGCTCCGATTAACCCGGCATTTAATGCAAACCTCGATGCGATTCCTAACCGAGATGCCACATTCAGTCAGTTTCAACCTAAGGTTACCTGGAGTTGGACTGCGGCGGAAGATATTAATGTCTACGCCAGCTGGGGTATTGGCTTCCGTAGTGGTGGGTTCAACTCCATTGGTAGTGAGGCTTTGATTGATTTTTGGTACAACGATAATGCTGACGGTACTAACCCGGGTAATTTGGTTGACGCCCAGTTGTCGGTAAAAGATGAGTACGATAAAGAAGTCTCCACCAGCTTTGAGCTAGGCAGTAAAATGGAATTTTTGGACAATCGATTACGCGTCAATATGGCGGTATTCCAGACTGATGTTGAGGATAATCAGTTCTTTGAATTCTATGCTGGCCCATTTGGATTGATGCGAGTGGTGACAACTATTGATGATGTTGAGATCCAAGGCTTCGAAATGGACTTTAACGCTGTGGTGACCGAGAATCTGTCGGTCTTTGGCGGAGCAGGCTTCTTGAGCAGTGAGATAATTCGCAACGACCATCGGCCCCTCTCCGAAGGCAATGATGCTCCACAGGCGCCAGACCGCACTTACAATCTTGGTGCTCAATTTGAAATGGCAGTCTCCAACAGCGTTGAAATGACCGCTCGTTTGGATTGGCAGCATGTCGGTGAGATGGCCTTCCATACACTACAGGGCGAACTTTCTCCCACGATATGGAACTCTATCTTCGGTGCTCCAGTATTTGATGCAGATATGAGTAAAGCCACGCGCGATGCTTATGACACGCTTAATGCGCGAATCTCGTTTGATGCGGAGAATTGGGGCGTGACAATCTGGGGACGTAATATTACCGACGAAAACTATCTGGAAGAGGTGATTCCAGCACCTGAGTTCGGCGGATCATTTGTTCACCCAAGTGCGAGGGACTCTTACGGAATTGACTTCAACTATCGCTTTTAATTTCAGGTAGTATCCAAAGCGGGCTGTGCTTTTAGTAATAAAAAGTGCAGCCCGCTTTTTTATGGTTGAGAAATGAGAGTGACTTATGGCGTCAAACGATCTTGATCAACATCATCTCGGTCTGGCAGCTAAGCCAGCATTATTAGTGGTGGATATGATCAATGGCTTTACAGACCCCGAGTGTCCGCTGGGAACTGACTGTCCACAAGTGGTGGCCGCTAACTGCAAACTGTTGAGCGCTTTCCGGCAACTTGGCCTACCTGTTTTTTTTACTACTGTGGTCTATCAGGATGAACAGCAGGCTTGTGTGTTTCGTTCGAAAGTGCCGGCACTAAATGTGTTGCAGTCTGGCTCTCATTGGGTTGAACTGGATTCCCGTATGGGCCGATTGGCCACTGAGCCGCTAATCGAAAAACAATGGGCCAGTGCCTTTCATCGGACGGATCTGCACCAGCAATTACAAAAGTGTGAAGTGGATTCGCTAGTGGTAACAGGGCTCACTACCAGTGGTTGTGTGCGTGCCTCTGCGGTAGATGGTTTGCAAAATAATTATCGGGTGGTCGTTGCTCGTGAGGCGGTGGGCGATAGAAACCCCAAAGCCCATGAGGCTAATCTTTTTGATCTCAATGCCAAATACGCAGATGTGCAAACAGTGGCGGAGATTTTGCCCCAGCTAGGTTAAATGTCGGCGTAGTTGCCGCGATAAAATATGAGTGGCCGATGACCTTTATCGGTAAACTCAAGCACGCGACCGACCAGAATAACATGGTCACCACCATCGTACTGATGCTCAATATTGCACTGAAAGCAGCTGCTGTAATGGGTCAGCAGAGGCACACCTGAAAGCCCTTCACTGGTTTCCAGTCCTGCAAATCGATCCGCACCAGTTTTAGCAAAGCGATTGGAGATATCCATCTGGTCATTCGCCAGAACATGAATGGCAAATGCATCCGCAGCAATAAAGTCCTCGAAGCAGTTAGTATCTCTACCAATACTCCACAGCACCAGCGCCGGATCCAGAGACACGGAATTAAAGCTGTTGGCGGTCATACCGACCTTTTGGCCATTGCTGCCCAGAGTGGTAATTACAGTTACGCCCGTGGCGAAACTGCCCAGAGCATTGCGGAGATCAATTGTGCTGAAGTTGGAATTAGACATTATTTTTTTGTTCGATATGGTCGGATCATATTGGCCGGCAATGATGGGCGCTGAGCCGCTAAGTTGCAAGTTCTGTAAGCTAAAAATCCTCAAACCCACCTGATATTTGTATCGCCAATAACAGGCAGGCTGAGTCTTGACTATTACATGGCAGCAGCTAGCCTGGTGCCCTGATTAATCGCGCGCTTGGCATCTAGTTCACCAGCTTCATCTGCGCCGCCGATAAGATGATGCGGAAGGGTAAGACCATCGACAAGTTCACGCAGTGGGTCCTGTCCGGCACAGACAATGATGGTATCTACATCAAGTACTTGAGGGTTGTCGTCAACCGTAATATGCAGGCCTTTATCATCTATGTGGGTGTAGTCACAGCCAGGCATCATGCGCACGCCTTTCATGGTCAGGCCGGCGCGATGAATCCAACCCGTGGTTTTGCCCAGACCTTTGCCCACCCGTGTGGTTTTACGCTGTAGCAAATAAACTTCCCGCGGACTGGGCTCTGGTTGCGCCTCAATACCTTCAATACCTGAGCGCGAACCAAAGGTCATATCGATGCCCCATTCCTTCATAAAGGCCGGGATATTGGTGCTGGTGGACTCACCGCTATGGGTAATATATTCCGCAGTATCAAAACCGATACCGCCAGCGCCGATAATGGCAACCTTTTGGCCAACCGGTTTTTTGCTGCCGATAACATCCAGATAGTTAAGTACTTTGGGATGATCGATTCCTTCGATGGCAGGCATTCTCGGAGAGATACCTGTGGCGAGAATCACCTCGTCAAAACCGCCATTGTTGAGCTGTTCAGCCGTCACTTTGGTGTTCAGATGCAGCTCGACCCCGGTTAATTCGATCTGCTTGCCATAGTAGCGCAGGGTTTCATAAAATTCTTCTTTGCCGGGAATCTGCTTGGCAATATTAAACTGACCACCAATCTCATCAGCGGCATCAAATAATGTGACTTGATGGCCCCTTGACGCAGCAGTAGTGGCCGCTGATAAACCAGCTGGGCCTGCACCAACCACGGCAATTTTCTTGCTGTTATCGGTGGCAACAATATGCAGTTCAGTCTCATGACAGGCGCGAGGGTTAACCAGACAGCTGGTCATTACACCGCCAAACACATGATCGAGACAGGCCTGGTTACAGCCAATGCAGGTATTGATCTCATCGGCGCGATTGTCTGCCGCTTTGTTAACAAAATCTGGGTCAGCGAGAAAGGGGCGGGCCATAGAGACCATGTCCGCATCGCCCCGTGCCAGAACCTCTTCTGCCACCTCAGGGGTATTGATCCGATTAGAGGTAATGACCGGAACAGAAAGTTCTTTTCTAAAGCGGGCCGTTACCCAGGTAAATGCGGCCCGTGGCACTTTGGTCGCGATAGTGGGGATCTGCGCTTCGTGCCAGCCAATCCCGGTGTTGATAATAGACGCGCCAGCCTCTTCGATGGCTTTGCCTAGATGAATTACTTCTTCAGCTGTACTGCCGCCATCCACCAGATCCAGCATCGACAGACGGAAGATAATAATAAACTTCTCACCCACAGCTTCGCGGACTCTGCGCACTACCTCAATGGGCAGTCTGATGCGATTCTCATAACTACCACCCCAGTCGTCTTCACGCTGGTTGGTGCGGGCAGCAATAAACTGATTCAGGAAGTAGCCCTCAGAGCCCATAATCTCAACACCGTCGTAGCCGGCTTTCTGGGCCTGAACTGAGGTAAATACAAAGTCCTCAATCTGCTTGTAAATTTCTTCATCGGTCAGCGCCCTGGGCGTAAATGGATTAATCGGTGCTTTAATAGCTGAGGGAGCTACCTGGTCTGGGGAATAGGCGTAGCGGCCAGTGTGCAGAATCTGCATGCAGATCTTACCATCGTGCTCATGCACAGCATCGGTGATCTGCTTGTGGCCGGCAATATCTTCGTCTGTGACCAGTTTTTTGGTGTTAGGGTGGGTGCCGCCCTCAGTGTTGGGGCCAATACCACCAGTCACTATAAGCCCTACACCGCCTTTGGCCCGCTCACCGAAGTAGGCCGCCATGCGCTCGTGGCCATCTGCAACCTCTTCAAGACCTGTGTGCATAGAGCCCATCAGAACGCGGTTCTTTAGGGTGGTAAAGCCAAGGTCCAAGGGCTCAAGCATGTGGGGATAGGTACTGTGTGACATAGATTCCTCTCTAAAACTCATGATTATTGTTATTGAATTAAGGTAATAAGTTATCGAACTTTGCGGTGCGTTTTTCAGACATTGCTGACATAGCTTCATCGATATCAGGAGTCTTCATCATGCCTGATTGCCAAGTGGCCATATGGTTGAGGCTGTCAGCAATAGAATGGTCGCGGCTGTAATTGAGCATGGCTTTGGTGCCATGTACGGCCAACGGGCTATGTTTGGCTATGTCTGCGGCCAGGGCGCGCACAGCTATCAGCATTTGTTCTTGATCTTCAAACACTTTATTGACAAAGCCACAGGCCTGAGCTTCTTGAGCGCCCAGATTGCGGCTGCTATAGGCCAGCTCCCGGGCCAAGCCACTGGGCATAACATGCTGAATACGCTGCAATGTGCCCACGTCCGCGGTGATGCCAAGTTCAGTTTCTTTGATATTAAAGTAGGCATTGCTGGTGCAGAAACGCATATCTGTGGCACAGATCATATCGACACCACCACCAATGCAGGCTCCCTGCGTGGCAGCGATAACTGGCATACGGGCTTTTTCCAGTGCCGTAAAGGTCTCCTGCAGGCCGAGAATCCAGCGGCGCAATTTTTCTGCTGCGCGGGCAGGCTCTACCTCAGAATCGGCCCCCAGATTTGAAAGGACACTGAGATCCATGCCGGCGGTGAAGTGCTTGCCCTCAGAAGAGAGGATAATCACACGCGCCGCACTCTGCTCATCTAAAGCCTGGATAATTGCCGGCAGTTCCTGCCAGAAGTCGGCATTCATACTATTAATAGCATCTGGTCGGTTGAGAGATACCTCTGCTACAGCGTTATCATCGACGCTGACTTTAAATGCTTTGAGGCTGGAAAAATCTTCAGTGTTCATTATTGATCTCGTTACTCGTGCAGGGCTTTTTGTTTTTAAGGCCGAACTAGCGACGCCTTTCGGGTTAGATACGGTTAACTGAGTAAGCCAGATTAAGCTGCTATTTTGACACTGTCAAGATCTGTTGATACATTAGGCTAATGAGTCATTCTAATGTTACCGAGATACCCCGCCCCAGCTACCATCATGGTGATTTGCGGCAGGCCCTGTTAAAGGCGGCCAAAGAGTTGATCGCAGAGGCAGGGATCGAGAACCTGTCACTGCGCAAGCTGGCCGAGCGCGCCGGGGTATCCCGCACCGCGCCCTACCACCATTTCTCCGACAAGAATGATTTGCTCTGTGCTATTGCTGCAGAGGGTTTCCGGCGCCGACACCAAAGTGCCAAGGCTACCTTTGAGAATCCTCGTTTGACTCAGGAGCAAAAGTTTGAGGACTTTATCTGTGGCTATGTAAGATTTGCGGCTGACAACCCTGAAGAATATGAGTTGATGTTTGGCCGCAGAATCTGGAAACAAGCCAACAGTACGCAGGAATTACGGGATGTTGCCTATCCCTGCTTTCAGCATCAGCTGGAAATGATTCGCAGCTGGCAAGAAGCGGGGTTGTTGGCGAGCGATGGTGTAACCGGTGACAGCGCTCTGCGAACCTCTCAGGTGATCTGGGGTGCTGTGCATGGCATAGCCAAACTGCTGATTGACGGCATTTATACTGATGCAGCGCAGATAGAAGAGATTTCCCAGTGCGCAGTTAAATTATTTATTCAAAAACCCACCTAAGTTATTGTTTTCAATTAAGTAAACCTGCCGACAATCTTCGATGAATTGCCGCATGGGGCATTAAAGCCCCTAAGTCATTGATTCTTTTATTAAAATAAATCTAGAAATCTAGTTTTATTTTTTGACAATATCAAAAATGAGAACTACGTTTACCTTTACCTGTTAAGTAGTTTAGTTTTGTACAAACAATATGGAAATGGTCGCGTTTTGCATGCGCGTTTAGTTTTAGGAGTTTTTAGGAGCTTGAATATGAATAGGAATCTATCAAAATTACTGCAGTCACTTGCAGGTGTTGTAATGTTATCAATGGCCAGTTTGTCTATGGCCGCATCTTATACCTACGATTTTGACGCTGATGAAGATGAGCGTGGTGGGCAACCATTAAACTTTGGCGATTTGAATGTTTATGGTGGTCACTTAATTGATAATGGTAGTTATGTCGAACTTGAGAGTGCATATGCGTATCTGGATGCTGGTACCAAGTCTGGTTTGGGTGTCTGTAAAGGATCAGTAGATAATAGTGCTGGCGGCGGAAGCTCAAGTGCCAACAAATGCTTTACTGCTACTGGTGGCTGGGCTAGCTCAGATGACAATATGCAGGTTAATGAAGTGCTTGGCTTTGTTTTTGACGCAGCGAAGATTATTTCCAATGTCGGAATTAATGGCGCTCATGAAGATATGCCCGATGGCACCAAGATCTTGATATGGACTGATACTGGTGGTTTCGATCTGCTGGAAGTTATAGCCGGTAAAATCTCTCTTGGCTTCGAGCTGACTGAGATGGCGATCTTTGGTCCTCTTGGTGGCTGGTATGCCAGCCAGTGGAAATGGGGGCGAGGCACCACAGCTGATCAGCTTTATATTGCTGGTATCAACGCTGTGCCAATCCCTGCAGCAGCATGGTTGTTCGGTTCGGCATTACTTGGACTGACTGGCCTGCGCCGTCGTAAGATGGCTGTATAGGTTACCAACCTAAGAATAAAAAAAACCCCAGCGCAGGCTGGGGTTTTTTTATGGGCCAAGTTAACGACTTTATTTCGACATCATGTTATCCAATGCATCGGCTGCGTCATCCAGACTATCTGAGGCATCGTCCATCGCCTCATCTGCCATTTCGTCCATGGCTTCTACTGCGTTATCGATTGCTCCCATGGCCTCGTCTTTTTGTGTACTTTCTGGCATGGCTGATGTTGCAGCTGCAGACTCAGCGTCTGATCCCGAGTCGCCGCTGTCGCATGCGTTGAGTCCGAGGGTGGCAAGAATGGCAAACAGTAACAGGTAACTATGTTTCATAATTTAACTCCTAACCGGATTATTTTAAGGATATGCGTTTGAAGCATAGTCAAGTCAGCATGGGCATGCCAGATTCTTTTTGGTCAGTTTCTCGCCAGTTTTTCTGATTGTTTTCGGCTTTGTTGGCTTTGCCTGCAAATAGAGGCTGAAACATTGTTTAAGTGGTTGCTGATTTTCAGGTGCTGTGGCAAAATTCACGCCCTTTTTGGCTGGGGCTGCAGACTGCGCAATGTAAACGCTGGGTCTGGCCTGACAAAGCAGTCAAAACAACAAGGTTTATGCGAGTGTGGCGGAATTGGTAGACGCGCTAGATTTAGGTTCTAGTGTCTTAGGATGTGAGAGTTCGAGTCTCTCCACTCGCACCATAATTTATAATGTTTTTAAATGAGGATAACCCATGCAGGTTTCTATTGAGTCGAGCACAGGTCTGGAGCGTCAGCTGAAGATTGGTGTACCTGCCGACAAGATTGATCAAGAAGTGACAGATCGTTTGCAGAAGGCCACCAAGACTGTTTCCATTAAGGGCTTCCGCAAAGGAAAAGTACCGCTGCGGGTTGTCAAACAGCATTATGGTAAAGGCGTTCGCCAGGAAGTGATTGGAGAAATCGTTAACTCCAGCTTCTATGAAGCCATTCAGAAAGAAGAGCTGCGCCCTGTGGGTCAGCCGCGTATTGACGATATCAAAGATGCTGAGGGTCAGGATCTTGAATACCTGGCAATTTTTGAAGTGTATCCTGAAGTTAAGCTCGCAGATCTGAGCAAAGTGAAGGTGACCCGCCCGGTTGCTGACGTAAATGCGGAAGATGTAGAGAAGATGATTGGCGTGCTGCGTGATCAGCAGGCGACATTCACAGTGACAGAGAAAGCCGCTGATGATGGCGATCAGGTCAATATAGACTTTGTCGGCACGCACAAGAAAGAAGAGTTTGCTGGCGGCAGTGCTGAAGCACAGGATCTGGTTTTAGGCTCTAACAGTATGATTCCGGGGTTTGAAGATGGCCTGGTTGGTGTTAGCGCCGGTGACGAAACTGTCTTGAAGCTCAAATTCCCCAAAGATTATCATTCCGAGGAACTGAAAGGTAAGGCGGTTCAGTTCGCGGTTAAGGTTAATTCGGTGTCTGCCAAGCAGATGCCTGAAATGGACGATGAGTTTTTCAAGCTTTACGGCGTTGATGCTGGTGGCGAAGAGAAATTCCGCGAAGACATTGAAGCCAACATGGAGCGTGAACTGCGCAATGCAATCCGCACCAAGGTTAAGAATCGCGTAATGGACCAGCTGTTTAGCCTCAACAAGGTTGATGTCCCAGCGGCCCTGATCAACAACGAAGTTACCCAGCTCAAGCAGCAGATGGTGCAGCAGTTTGGTGGTGGTCAGCAAATCGATCTGAGCATGCTGCCAGACGAAATGTTTAAAGAGAAAGCCGAACGTCGCGCCGCTCTGGGTGTAATTGTGTCTGAAGTGGTTAAGGTAGAAGAATTGACCCCAGACGAAGAAAAAGTTCGTGCCCGCGTGGATGAAATTGCCTCAACCTATGAGCAGCCTCATGAAGTCGTGGACTATTATTACAGCAAGCCTGAACTACTAAGCTCAGTAGAAGCAGTGGTCCTCGAAGATCAGGTAACTGAGCTGGTACTGTCCAAGGCCAAGGTTAAAGACGAAACCCAGCCTTACGATGAGGTTGTAAAACCGGACCCTGAGGCAGTATAAGCCCCCAGGATAGTTACTGGCCCGGAGATCAATCCGGTCCAGCCTCTGACCGCGTATACAGGCTGTTGTTAAAAGGCTAGCATAGCCTTTCATTTAGAAATTAATTAAGCGAGGATGCAATGAATTTCCAACTCCCAACAGGTATAAGCGGCATTCCAGAAACGGAAGCCAGTGGCTTGGTGCCGATGGTTGTTGAGCAAAGCTCAAGAGGTGAGCGAGCCTACGACATCTACTCCAGGCTTTTGAAAGAAAGAGTTATCTTCCTTGTTGGACAAGTTGAAGATCATATGGCCAACCTTATTGTGGCCCAGATGCTATTCCTTGAATCAGAAAACCCCGATAAAGATATTCACCTGTATATTAATTCACCCGGTGGTTCAGTGACTGCAGGCCTGTCTATTTATGACACAATGCAGTTTATCAAGCCGGACGTCAGCACCATGTGTATTGGTCAGGCGGCGTCCATGGGAGCATTCCTGCTGACCGCTGGTGCTGAAGGCAAGCGTTTCTGTCTGCCCAATTCGCGTACCATGATTCACCAGCCAAGTGGCGGTGCTCAGGGTCAGGCTACCGATATCCATATCCAGTCGCAAGAGATCCTTAAGATCAAAGAGCGCCTTAATAATTTGATGGCTAAACATACTGGCCAAACTGTCGATAAAGTGACCGAGGATACTGAGCGGGATAACTTTATGAGTGCCGAAGAGTCGAAAGAGTATGGGCTCATTGATGAGGTGCTGGACAAAAGAGGGTAGAGTGGGTAGTCTTCTAACTAATGGTAGAAGATTGCACCTGTAAGTGTTTGTTTTATATGCCTTTTGCTAGAGTTGCAGGAGAGAGAAATGAGTGACAATGATACCTTGGGAGATGGCGGGAAACTGCTTTTTTGCTCCTTTTGTGGTAAAAACCAAAATGAAGTCCGTCGCCTGATCGCTGGTCCCTCAGTGTACATCTGTGACGAATGTGTCGATCTCTGCAACGATATTATCTCCGAAGAAACACAGGTTACCGAGGCTGACAGCAGCCCCGATAGGCTTCCCGTACCCACAGAAATTAAACATCTCCTCGACGAATATGTAGTCGGCCAAGAGAGAGCTAAACGAATCTTGTCAGTTGCGGTATACAATCATTACAAGCGGCTACAGGTTAGCGAGCAGACTGGTGCCGACAAATCCGAAGTTGAGTTGGGTAAAAGTAACATTCTGCTGATTGGCCCCACAGGCAGTGGTAAAACATTACTGGCTGAAACTCTGGCGCGGATGCTGGATGTGCCATTTACGATTGCCGATGCGACCACCTTAACCGAAGCAGGTTATGTGGGAGAAGATGTTGAAAACATCATCCAGAAACTGCTTCAAAAATGCGACTACGATGTCGATAAAGCCCAGCGCGGTATTGTCTATATCGATGAGATCGACAAGATTTCACGCAAGTCAGACAATCCATCAATTACCAGAGATGTGTCAGGTGAAGGCGTTCAGCAAGCACTGCTTAAGCTGATTGAAGGAACCGTTGCCTCTGTTCCGCCACAGGGTGGCCGCAAGCATCCCCAGCAGGAATTCCTGCAGGTAGACACCTCTAATATCCTGTTTGTCTGTGGCGGTGCTTTTGCCGGATTGGAAAAAGTGATCCGCGATCGCTCGGAAAAGGGCGGCATAGGCTTTAGCGCCGAGGTCAACAGCAAAGACAGCCAGAAGTCTATTGGTGAAACCCTGCTGGATGTTGAACCCAGTGACCTGATCGGCTACGGCTTGATTCCAGAATTTATTGGTCGTCTGCCAGTGGTGGCAACATTGCAGGAACTGGATCGTGATGCTCTGGTGAATATTCTGGTTGAGCCAAAGAATGCACTTTACAAGCAATATCAGTCATTGTTTGCCATGGAGTCAGTGGAGCTGGATCTACGCGGGGATGCGCTGGACGCGATTGCCGATAAAGCTATTGAGCGCAAGACTGGAGCTCGAGGGCTGAGGTCTATCCTTGAAACAGTGCTGCTCGACACCATGTACAAAATACCATCTGAACCAGATGTCATAAAAGTGGTTGTTGATGGTTCAGTAATCAACGGCGAGAATGAACCGCTGCTGGTTTACGAACATCAAGAGACAAAGAAAGTAGCTTCGGACGAAGGCTAACAACAAGGCGGCGCAAGCCGCCTTTTTTGTATCTGTCACAATAAATATCCGCAGGCGGAGCAAAATTTGCGTGCCGGAGGTTGTTTTTATCCTGCACGGCCCAATATAGAAAGCTAGCTGTTAAATTAAGCGGCACGTATTTAACTTCAAAAATCTGTACAAAGAGGTAAAGATGGGTTCCAAAGATATTGATTCAGACGAGGCAATCTATCCATTGCTGCCACTCCGTGATGTGGTGGTCTATCCCCATATGGTGGTGCCGTTGTTTGTGGGTAGAGAAAAGTCGATTGTAGCCCTGGAATATGTCATGGAGGCCGACAAGCAGATTGTTTTGGTAGCACAGAAAAATGCCACTGAAGACAATCCCGGCCTCGAAGATATTTATGAAGTAGGTACTCTGGCCACCATTCTGCAGATGCTTAAACTTCCTGACGGCACTCTCAAAGTACTGGTGGAAGGCGTTAGTCGAGTTAAACTGGTCAATGCCCATGAAGGTGAGGCTTTCCTGCAGACCTCAAGTGAAGAACTCAGTGGCGAACCGGTGGAAGAGCCTGAAGCTGATGCTCTGAACCGCACCACCATCTCATTGTTTGAGCAGTACGTTAACCTGAGTAAAAAAATTCCTGCAGAGGTTATTACCACAGTCAGCGGCATAGAAGATGCCGACCGCCTGGCCGATACCATTGCCTCTCATATGACCCTCAATCTTGAGCAAAAGCAGGATGTGCTCGAGATTGCTGATCTGTCCGAGCGTTTTGAGCATCTGATGAGCCTGATGGAATCCGAGATTGATCTATTCCAGATCGAAAAGCGCATTCGCGGGCGAGTCAAAAAGCAGATGGAAAAGAGTCAGCGCGAGTACTACCTGAATGAGCAGATGAAGGCTATTCAGAAAGAACTGGGAGATATGGACGAATCTGTATCCGAACTCGACCAGCTGGAAAAGAAAATTACAGACGTGGGCATGCCCAAGGCAGCCCTGGAAAAGACCCAGTCAGAAATGGGCAAGCTAAAGATGATGTCGCCCATGTCAGCGGAAGCCTCAGTGTTACGCAACTACATTGACTGGATGGTGGGCGTGCCGTGGAAAAATCGCAGCAGAGTAAAGCACAACCTGGTCAATGCGGAGGAATCTCTGAACCAGGATCATCATGGCCTGGAAGAAGTCAAAGAGCGCATTCTCGAATTTCTGGCGGTTCAGCAGCGAGTTAAAAAACTCAAGGGCCCAGTACTTTGCCTGGTTGGACCCCCAGGTGTGGGCAAGACATCTCTGGGTGAATCCATCGCCAAAGCTACAGGTCGTAAGTTTGTGCGTATGAGTCTGGGTGGTGTGCGTGATGAATCCGAAATTCGCGGTCACCGCAGAACCTACATAGGTTCATTGCCCGGTAAATTAATCCAGAAGCTATCCAAAGTGGGCACCAAAAACCCGCTATTCCTGCTCGATGAAATCGATAAGATGGGTATGGATAACCGCGGCGACCCAGCCTCGGCATTGCTGGAAGTGCTGGATCCAGAGCAGAACCACACCTTCAATGATCATTATCTAGAGGTCGACTACGATCTCTCTGAGGTGATGTTTATCTGCACTGCCAACTCTATGAATATTCCAGGCCCATTACTGGATCGCATGGAAGTTATTCGTATTCCCGGGTACACCGAGGACGAAAAAGTAAAGATTGCAGAAAAATATCTGGTGCCGAAGCAGCGCAGTGCTAACGGGCTGAAAGAAGCAGAATTGGGTATTACTGAAGACGCATTGAAAGATACCATCAGATATTACACCAGAGAAGCCGGTGTGCGTGGCTTAGAGCGCGATATTGCCAAGATCTGCCGTAAGACAGTGACTCGGCATGTGCGCGACGACCAGCGCTCAAATGACGTTGTAGGTCCTTCAGAGCTGGAAGATATGCTCGGTGTTCGCCGTTTTGATTACGGGCGCGCCGAAGCAGAGAATCAGGTAGGTCAGGTCACAGGTCTGGCCTGGACACAGGTGGGCGGAGAGCTGCTGACCATCGAGGCATCGGCCATTCCAGGTAAGGGCAGGGTTATTAAGACCGGTTCTCTGGGCGACGTTATGCAGGAATCCATTCAGGCAGCGCTTACAGTCGTTCGCAGTCGTGCCATGACTTTGGGCGTGCGCAAAGACTTTTATCAGGAAAATGACCTGCATATTCACGTTCCAGAAGGGGCCACTCCGAAAGATGGGCCATCAGCTGGTGTCGGCATGTGTACCGCACTGGTATCGGTTTTAACCGGCATTCCAGTTAAGGCAGACGTAGCTATGACCGGTGAAATTACACTACGTGGGCAAGTTTTAAAGATCGGCGGACTTAAAGAAAAGCTGCTGGCAGCTCATCGTGGAGGCATCACAACCGTGGTCATTCCCCACGACAATGCCAGTGATTTGAAGGAGATACCGGACAATATTAAAGCGGACCTCGAAATATGTCCGGTGAAGTGGATTGACGAGGTTTTGCAGATTGCATTACAGGATTCGCCCACTGCTCTGAGCGAAGAAGAGTTCAATCAAACTGGCGCCGCCGAAAAAAATGCTGATTCGGGCGCTAGGCCAAGTACACACTAGAGTTAAACTAATTGATGAAATTTAAAAAGTAAGCTTGACCGGGCTCTAGGCTGTTGGTATAAAGTTGGTGTAGAAGGCGCTTTTATCTAGGGTTTCCAAGCAATGCAGACCAAATCAGCGACCTTTTCATCTCAACAGGATCAATCAACTCCATAAGAAAGGGGAATACCGTGAACAAATCTGAATTAATCGATGCAATCGCTGATGGCGCAGACATCTCTAAAGCTTCTGCTGGCCGTGCTCTGGATTCCGCATTAGATGCGATTACAGGCGCTCTAAAAAATGGTGACCAGGTTTCTCTGGTTGGATTTGGTACCTATGCTGTTAAGCACCGCGCAGCTCGCGCTGGTCGCAACCCACAGACTGGTGCAGAAATTCAAATTAAAGCTGCCAACGTGCCAAGCTTCAAAGCAGGTAAGGCTCTGAAAGACGCAGTAAATTAAGTTATTCACTGGGGGATTCTCTTACTGAGTGAAGACCCTGGTTTTGAAAGGCGCATCATTGATGCGCCTTTTTCTTATTAGGACAAAGACAAATGTTGGATAGTTTTAGAAGTAATATGCGTGGCACCGCCCTAGTGATTGTTGTCATTATTGGCGCCGTATTTGTATTCTCAGGTACAGGATCTTTATTCCTGTCCGGGCCAGGCTCCGAAGTCGCCGTGGTGATTAATGGTGAAAATGTTAGTACGTTGCGCGTGCAGCAAGTAATGGCCACCGAAAAGCAGAGGATTCTTGGTGAGAACCAAGGTTTAGATCCAGCGCTGCTCGATGACGAGCTGTTAAAGCCTGGTGTTATCCAGCGCATCATCGCCAGCACCGCGCTTGCCCAGTCAGCCGCAGAGCAAGGTTTTGTGATATCCGCCAAGCAGGTTAGCGAACTTCTGATCGCCGCAGAAGGTTTTCAGGTTGATGGTCGTTTTGATCAGCGGACCTTTGAATATGCCGTTCGCCAGCAGGGCTACACCAGCGCCTCCTTCGTTAACATGGTTAAAAAGGACCTGGTTATCCAGCAACTTATTGAGGCGATCAACAGCACAAACTTTGTCACTGAAGCCGAAATTGCCAGCCTAGCTAAATTTACTCAGCAGACCAGAGATTATTACTATCTGACATTGCCAGTGCAGCCAATCGCAGACACAGTCAGCATCTCTGCGCAGCAGGTTGGTGAATACTACGAACAGAATAAAGCCCAATATCAGACTGAAATTGCAGTATCGGTAGAAGCCATAGAGTTGAGTCCTGCCTCACTTGTGGGTTCACAAACTGTGACAGAAGACCAGATCCAGGCTCGCTTTGATCAGGAATCTGAGGGTGCAGACCTCACAGAACAACTTCAAGCAGCGCATATCTTTCTGTCCGATGCCTCAGATGAAAAGCTTCAGGCAATTCAGGCAAGACTAGATGCCGGCGATGATTTTGCCGCCCTAGCAGCAGAGTACTCCGAAGACTTTGTATCCGCAGAGGTCGGTGGTGACCTAGGTTTCACCAATGGAGATACTTTCCCTGAGGCGTTTGAAGCTGCTCTGGCCAAGCTTGAACAGGGCCAGGTATCAGCGCCAGTGCAGACAGAAACAGGTACCCATTTTATAAAGCTGCTCAACCGGCAGCAGCAGACGTTTGAGCTGGCCTCAGAGCGCGGCCGAATTGAGCGGGAACTGCTTAACGAAGCTGCCACAGATCTACTGGTCGAAAAGCTCGAAATGCTTAAAGAATTAAGCTATAGCTCAAAGACTCTGGCAGCAGTTGCCACTGATCTTGGTCTCGAGCTGCAGATCACCGAGCCATTCTCCCGCCAGGGAGGTGTCGGCATAGCGGCTTACCCTGCGGTTATCAAAGCGGCATTTAGTGCCCAAGTGATGGAAGAACAGTACGCCAGTGACGTGATGGAGCTGGGTGATGACCGTCATGTCGTGATCAAGCTCAAAGAATCCTTCCCAGCGCGTCAGAAAGAGCTTTCCGAAGTCCGTAGCTCAGTGGTTGCCGCTCTTGAAGCAACCACTATTCGTCAGCGTATCGCCGAGCAGGGCGCAGCATTGCTGGCTAAGGTTGAAGCCGGGGACTCTGTAGAGTCTGTGGCCAAAGCCAAAGGCCTTGATTGGCAGGTTGCCAATGGCGTCAAGCGTATTTCAAACACAGTTAACGCAGAGGTTCGAGACAATGTGTTCCAGATGTCAATTCCGGCTGGCAGAGCACAACATACAAGCTTCTATGCCGCCAATGGCGACTATGTACTGGCTTCCCTGACCAATGTCACCGTGGGCGATATCAGTAATCTGAGTGCAGCTGAGAGAACAAGTCTGGTAGCAGCAGTGCAGACCGCCAAAGGCCGCCACGATGTGCAGGCCTATCAGCAAAGCTTGCTCGCCAATGCAGATGTTGTTCAGTAAAGGGCGCTAGTACACAAACAGCATAGATATAAAAAAGGCAGGGTTACCTGCCTTTTTTATATCCATCAAAAACTTAGCGCTTTAAATAGCCTAGGCTCTAAATACTCAGACCTTTAGATACGCAGCGCATTGATAAATAGCGTCAACCGCTGACCCGGCTGTAGAAACTCATGGCGGCTGATCTTATTCCAGCGGGTGATATCACGAATACTTAGATCAAACTTCTCAGCGATCAAATATAGCGAATCTCCACGGCGCACAAGGTAAGACAGCCGACGTGTATTATCAGTGCTGGGAATCGCCGTAGAATGCTGCACAACCAGCTTTTGTCCTATTTGTAACGTATCAGTGGATAGGTTATTTGACTGCTTTAAACTGGCTGTAGAGGTCTTAAAACGCACTGCAATAGTCGACAGCGAATCACCGCGCTGCACCGCATAGACAGACTTGTGGGTCAGCGCATCAGTGTTGCTCGCCAGAGGGCCCTTGCCCGACTGAGGTATATGCAGCACCTGGCCAATTCGTAGGCGATCTGAGCGCATATTATTTCGAGCCTTTAACTGCAGGGTCGAAATCTTATAGCGCTGGGCAATTTCCGATAAAGTATCGCCACTGGCCACGGCATATTCAGTGTAAGGTACCCAGCTTGAGGGATCAGTGGTCGCCAATAGCTCGCGCAGAGGCTCCGCAGAGCCCAGCGGCAGCAAGATATTATAAGACCCGCGGGGCGGCGTTATAGAGCGGCGGTAGGCCGGGTTTAGCCGGGTAAAGTCCTCACCTTTAATATCACTGATCGCAACAATCTTATTGAGGTCGATCTGGGATTTGATTTCAACCATTTCAAAATAGGCACTGTCCTCAATTGCAGGCAGTACAATATTATACTCATCAGGCTTCTCAATCAGCGCCGCCAGAGCCAACAGTTGAGGAACATAGTTTCTAGTCTCTCTGGGTAGCTTGATAGACCAAAAATCCACCGGCTTGCCGAGCTTGCGATTGCGTGCCATCGACTTACGCACATTGCCTTCGCCACTATTATAGGCAGCAAGGGCCAATAGCCAGTCATTGTCAAAGCGGCGGTGCAAATAATTGAGGTACTTAATGGCCGCCTGGGTCGACAGCACTACATCACGGCGTCCGTCATACCAGCGATCCCGGTGTAGACCAAAAGAGCGTGCCGTAGAGGGAATAAACTGCCATAGACCCACAGCGTGACTATGGCTGTATGCCAGTGGGTCATAAGTACTTTCAACAATTGGCAGCAGCGCCAACTCAAGGGGCAGACCCGCCTTATCAAGCTCATCGGTGACATAGAAAATATACGGTTTGGCGCGGGCAAAAACCGTCGACAGATACTTTGGATTGCGCTGATACCAGCGGATTTGCTTAGCTACCGACTCATGCATCTGCTCCGGGCTCATATCGTAGCCAGAGCGGATATGCTGCCATAGATCATCAGCAACAGCAGCCTCTTCGACCACAGACCCAGCAGGCAGAAGACTCTGCCCAGCAGTATCCTGTTCAACAGCAGGCTCGGTGATCACATCCGCAATGGGCGCAGTCTCACAGCCAGTGAGCAATAAATTAGCTAATAAAAGCGCCAGAGCGGGGGTCAGAGTCCCAGAGGACGTTTTTGAGGTAGGCAAGAATAATCAACTTATATCTATGGAATTAGTAGCGCGGGATTGTAGCGAGCCGGGTGCCATTAAACAATAAGTCACCATCGGCTAATGCACAGTTAAGGGGTTTAGCTCCCAGGGTCCCTTTATAGCTTACGGATTACTGGCGTTTAACCAAGCCAGCGAACATAATAACCAAAACCACGCACAGACAATCAGGTAGCTGCCAACCCTTATGCCAATAAATTTTGTCCGTCATAGTAGCAGAGCACTTTTCGACCGACTCAGGGTGGCGGACCTAGAGGACTCTATTGCCGATATAGAAGCTTGGGCTGGGCAGGATTTTGCTCGATATCTGCGGCGTCAGGAGCAACTTTTACTGCAGCGCAAATACGCCCAGATGCCAGGGTACCGGCTAATGCATCTGGGGCTGGCACCAGACAAGCAAACCCTGTCCGGGTTTGAACAGCTGCACAGCTTTCATCTAGCCCCCGGTTTATCCGTCGCACCCGGCACATCGGACACAGCGGCAGTTAGCAACTATGCCGAAATACCGCTGCCCTCCGAAGTTGTCGATGTCGCCATACTGCAACATGCGGTTGAGTACTCCGCCTCACCCAAAGCCGTGTTGGCCGAAATGTCACGGGTCGTCGCCCCAGGCGGTCATATGCTGCTATTTTTATTTAATCCTTATGGTCCAATGGGACTGCTTAAATTCCCTATGCAACTGACAACAGGTCGCCCCCATTATCGCTTCCACAATCTGCGTAAAGGGCGAGTAGCGGACTGGCTATCACTGCTCAATTTTCAGGTGCTGGAAATCGATCATGGCGCCTACAACCTGCCATTGCAGCGACCCCAATGGCTAGAGCAAGACAGTCGCTGGGAACGGCTGGGGCAAAAGATTCGCTTTCCCTTGGGTAATTTCTATATGATTCATGCAGTCAAACGGGAACCCCGAGGTATTGGCAGACAGGCCCAGTTATGGCGACCCGCGGCCAGCAATGGCTACAACGCCTCAAACTCAGCACTGAGTAACAGGCCCAGCAAGAAGCAAACCCAGCAATAGCAGGAATAATATGAAGTTAGTCGAAATTTTTACCGACGGCGCCTGCCGTGGTAATCCAGGCCCTGGAGGTTGGGGCGTATTAATGCGTTATGGCAGCGAAGAGCGAAGCTTCTGTGGCGGCGATCCAGACACCACCAATAACCGCATGGAACTGACCGCCGTTATCGAAGGTCTGGCAGCGCTTACCCAGCCCTGTGAAGTGGTGCTGAGTTCAGACTCCACCTATGTGCTTAAAGGCATTCAGGAATGGATGCCCAGTTGGAAAAAGCGCGGCTGGAAAACCGCCGCAAAAAAACCGGTCAAAAATGTTGATCTATGGCAAAAACTCGATGCCGTTGTTGGAGAACATAAGATAGACTGGCGCTGGGTAAAAGGGCACAGCGGCCACCGTGAAAATGAGATCGCCGACCAGTTGGCCAATCAGGGCATCGATGAGCTTTAGATCGCTAGTAAAAAACAGCCAGTAATAAACGACGAGCCAGCACATGAGACAGATCGTACTAGATACAGAAACCACCGGACTGGAAACCTCCCAGGATCATCGGATTATTGAAATTGGCTGTGTAGAAATGGTCAATCGCAAACTCACAGGTCGTCATTATCACCAGTACATTAACCCCCAGCGCAAAGTCGACGAAGGCGCCATGGAAGTGCATGGCATCACCGACCAATTTCTCGAAGATAAACCATTGTTTGACGCCATAGCACCAGACTTCTTCGAGTTTGTTGCAGGTGCAGACCTGATTATTCACAACGCACCTTTTGACCTTGGTTTTATCAACCATGAAACCGCCAAGCTGCCCGGTAAAACTGCCGCGATTGAAAAAGGCTGCAGAATCATCGATACCCTGGCACTGGCCCGACAGAAACACCCGGGTCAGAAAAATAACCTCGACGCCCTGTGCAAACGCTACGGCGTCGACAACTCCCAGCGTGACCTTCACGGCGCTCTGCTGGATGCCGAGATTCTTGCCGACGTCTACCTGCTAATGACGGGTGGACAGGTCAACCTCAATATCAATGATCAGTCCGCCTCAGACTCCGGTGAGATAAATCAGGCCTCAAACATTCGTCGGCTGCCAGGCAGCCGTCCGCCCCTGCGCGTGATCACAGCCAATGACCATGAAGTTGCTCGTCATCAGGCCAAGCTTGAATCCATTGCAGCCACTAGCGGCACCTGTGTCTGGCAGGCGGAATAATCCTTGTCCGAGCCATCAGAGAAACCCGAGCCCTCAGCCAATAAAGAGCCCTCAGCGGGAAAAGAGCCCTCAGCCAAAAAAGAGCCCTCAGCGGGAAAAGAGCCCTCAGCCAAAAAAGAGCCCTCAGCGGGAAAAGAGCCCTCAGCCAATAAAGAGCCCTCAGCCAATAAAAAGCAAGCGCCACCCCGCACTGCCAATCAATTCGAGGCGCTAAAAAAGCAGCTCACAGAAACTGTTGCCAGCAGCGATCTCCATCGCCTCAGCCGACAACTGCAAGATATGCAGCGCCATGCCAAGGGCAACAACGACATCAACCAGAACTGGCAAAAATGGTTGGCGTCCAAAGACAAGTCGGAACAGCTAGTCAGCGCAAGGCGAGACAGCCTGCCACAGATTAACTACCCAGACCTGCCCGTCAGTGCCAGATCAGAAGAGATCATCGAGCTTATCCAAAATAATCAGGTGGTGGTAATCGCTGGCGAAACAGGCTCTGGCAAAACCACCCAGCTGCCCAAGATATGCCTGCAAGCAGGTCGTGGGGTCAAAGGTATGATTGGCCACACTCAGCCCCGCCGCATAGCCGCCCGCACCGTCGCCAACCGCATCGCCGAAGAACTAAAAACGCCATTGGGCGAAACCGTCGGCTATCAGGTGCGCTTCTCTGACCAGAGCTCAGGAAATACCAGAATTAAACTGATGACCGACGGCATTTTGCTGGCCGAGATTCAGTACGACCGCTTTTTAAGCAAATATGACACATTAATTATTGATGAAGCCCACGAGCGCAGCCTCAATATTGATTTCCTAATGGGCTACCTCAAGAACCTGCTTGCCCAACGCCCAGATCTAAAACTGATTATCACCTCAGCTACCATTGATGTTGACAAGTTCTCCAATCATTTTAATGGCGCACCAGTGGTCGAAGTCTCAGGCAGAACCTACCCAGTGGATATTATTTACGCTGGCATAGAGGATCTGGACAGCGACCGAAACCAGATGATTATCGACTGCCTGCGAGATATCGAAGCCAACCAAAAAGCTGGAGACGTACTGGTGTTTTTAAGTGGCGAGCGTGAGATTCGCGAAGCCAATCTCGCCATCAAACGAGCTCAGTTGCCTCACACCGAAATTGTGCCTCTATACGCTAGACTCAGTCTTGCCGAGCAGAGCAAAATATTCTCCGCCCACAAAGGTCGGCGGGTAGTGCTGAGTACCAACGTCGCCGAAACCTCCTTGACGGTGCCCGGCATTGGCTATGTGATCGACACTGGTCGCGCGCGGTTATCGCGCTATAGTTTTCGCACTAAGGTACAGCGCCTACCCATAGAGCCTATATCCCAAGCCAGCGCCAACCAGCGGGCCGGGCGATGTGGCCGGGTTAGTAATGGCATTTGCTATCGACTGTACAGCGAAGAAGATTTTAACAACCGTCCTGCCTTTACCGACCCGGAAATCGTGCGCACCAATTTAGCCGCGGTCATCTTGCAGATGCTACATCTGCGCATTGGTGATATTCGCAGCTTCCCCTTTGTTGACCCCCCAGACAACCGCATGATCAGCGACGGCTTTAAGCTGCTCGAAGAACTGCAGGCCGTCAATAGTAGTGGCAAGCTAAGTCCACTGGGTAAAAAGCTGGTTTCAGTGCCCCTCGACCCAAGATTTGCGCGCATGATTATGCAGGCAGCCCAGACTGGTTCTCTGGCCGAGGTTATGATTATTACTTCAGGGCTGAGCATTCAGGATCCCCGTGAGCGACCCGCCGACAAGCAGCAGGCAGCCGATCAGGCCCATACCCAGTGGCGCGACCCGGACTCAGACTTTATGTCGCTTTTAAACCTGTGGCGTCATTTCGAGGCCAAGCGTCAAGAGCTATCTGGCAACCAGTACAGCAAATACTGCCGTTCCAACTACGTGTCATTTCTGCGTATGAAAGAATGGCGCGACCTGCATCATCAGGTGCACAGTGCCTGTCGTGCGCTCAAGTTTAAAGAGAACCAAAAGCCCGCAGAATATGCCGCTATTCATCAGGCACTACTGTCAGGCCTACTCGGGCAGGTGGGTATTCGCGAAGACAAATGGGAATTTGCCGGCACCAGAAACCGCAAGTTTTTTATCTTCCCCGGCTCTGGTCTGAGCAAAAAGCCACCCAAATGGGTGATGGCCGGCTCATTGATGGAAACGGCTAAACAGTACGCCCTCAATGTCGCCAAAATAGACTCAGACTGGCTAGCACCGCTGGCCGCCCATCTGGTGAAAAAGACCTACAGCGCACCGTTTTACCAAATGAAATCCGGGCAGGTGATTGCCAAAGAGCGGCAGACCTTATTTGGCCTGAGTATTGTCGAAGGCAAAAATACCGTCTACGGTAATATAGCCCCAGTGGAAGCGCGGCAGATATTTATCCAACAGGCATTAGTCGAAGAGGGCTATCGCGGCAAAGGCAGCTTCTACCAGAATAATCAGCGTCTGGTCGAAGAGCTTCAGGCCCTGGAGGATCGCTTTCGTCGTCGGGATCTGCTGGCCGAGCAAAAGGTGATTTACAGCTTCTATGACGAGCGGCTCCCAGAGGATATTTATAACCTGCCCGCCTTTGAAAAGTGGCGTAAGCAGGCCGAGCAGGGCAATGCCAAACTGCTGCATATCAACAAAGAGTCACTGTTGTTAAGAGGGTTATCCGCCGACGAAGAAGCTCAGTTCCCCCAATCAGTGCAATGTGATGATATGGAATTTCAACTTAGCTACTGCTTTCAGCCCGGACACAGCGAAGATGGGGTCAGTGCCATTATCCCATTGCCCTTGTTGCATCAGCTACCGCGTTATTATTTTGACTGGCTGGTGCCTGGTATGCTGAGAGATAAATGCATCGCCCTAGTCAAGAGCTTGCCCAAGCAGACCAGACGTCACTTTGTGCCAGTGCCAGACTTTGTAGATAAAGTGTTGTCGCAAGTTAAAGCTCAGGATCGGCCATTAACTGAAATCCTTGGCCAACAGCTAAAACGCCACACCGGCATCAGCATCGATGAGCAGGACTGGAACGCCCAGTCCCTTGACCAATGGTACCTGATGAACTTTATCCTGCAGGACGAGGCTGGCAAAACCATCGCCATGGCCCGCAGTCTCGACCAGCTGCAGCGCGACTTTAAGCAACAGATCAGCGCTGGGTTAGAACAGGCCTCCGACAGCGGTATTGCCAGGCAGGGCATTGTTGAATGGGACTTTGATGAGCTGCCTGAAGAAGTCGCCCTACAGCGAGGAAAAATAACCATCAAAGCCTGGCCAGCATTAAAAGACTGCGGCGACTCAGTGGCCATAGAAGTAATGGACAATCCATTGACCGCGGATAATGTCAGCCGGGCAGGGCAGCTCAGATTAGCGCTGCTCAAAGGCCGCGAGCAGCAGCGATACCTGAGCAAAAATCTACTGCGCGGCAATGATCTGGCACTCAAAGCCGCCGCCATTGGCAGCAGGCAGGACCTTGTCGATGCATTAATCAGCGCCAGCTTTCAGGAAGCTATTTTTGCCGATAGCGGACTGGTTCGAGATCAGCATAGCTTTGACCAAAGCTATGCAGCCGGTATCGGCAATGTGGTTGGCATTGCCCAGCAGCATGCCGATAATATTCTGTCAGTGCTGCCCCAGTTACACCAGAGTCAGAAGCAGCTGCGGGCATTAGGCCTGTCCGCGGTTTATGCCAAGCCGGATATTGCCAATCAAATTGGCTGGTTATTCTCTCCAGCGACGCTCAGGGCAATCTCCGTCAGCCATAGCAGTCAGTACCCAAGGCTGGTGCGGGGCATCATCATTCGCCTGGAAAAACTCGCCTCTCAGGTTGGCAAAGACCGCCAGCATATTGCCGATATAGAGGCGCTGGTGCAGCCGATTAATGATATCCAGGAGCAGGCACTGTCTCGACAACCACTTTCCCAAAAGTTGACCGACGAACTGATTGACTTTCAATGGCTGATACAGGAATACCGCATATCATTGTTTGCCCAGCAACTAAAAACCCGAGTGCCGGTATCCGCCAAGCGTCTGGACAAAAAATGGCTAGAGATCAGCGACCAGCTTCGGCGGTTCTTGGTCAATAGCCATTAGTGACTAACATCTAAAGGAGAGAAAAATATCACAGAATGAAACTTCCTCAGGCTGCACTAGTCAGAAAAGCATCCTGAAACCAAACTGGCCAGGAAAAATGGAAGAAACTACACTCTCAAGGAGAACATCAAATGTCCAAACAAATCATTAAACCATTATCAGCAGCTGTAGGTATTGCCTTTGCAGCCACCATGGCACTGGCTCCAGCAGCCTCAGCAACAGCAAATCCTTTTCAGGCCGACCAACTTTCATCTGGGTATAACCTTGCCGATGGCCATGCCGAAGGCAAATGCGGTGAAGGCAAATGTGGCGGTGAAAAGGCCAAAGATGAAGGCAAGTGCGGCGAAGGAAAATGCGGCGGTGACAAAGCCAAAGATGAAGGCAAATGTGGTGAAGGAAAGTGCGGTGGTGATAAAGCTGCTGGTGAAGGTAAGTGTGGCGGCGAAAAAGCTGACGATGAAGGCAAATGCGGTGAGGGTAAATGTGGCGGCGCCTAAGTCGTTAGCTCACAGTTGTTAAATAATATGACCAGCAAATACCCGGTTAGTGGTGCAGGTCTAGGATTGAGGCGGGCTCTTTTGGGCCCGCTTTCTTCATTGTCCACCGAGCATGTCCAGTTTATGGAAGTGGCACCAGAAAACTGGATTAATGTCGGTGGTCGCTACGGCAAAGCCTTTCGCGAATACACCGAAAAATTCCCCTTTGTTCTCCATGGTCTGTCCCTATCCATCGGCTCACCAGCGCCACTGGACTGGAACCTGCTAAAGCAGATCAAAGGCTTTATGGCGGAGCACTCAATCCGCTTTTACACCGAACATCTCAGTTACTGCAGTGACCATGGTCATCTTTACGACCTAATGCCAATACCTTTTACCCCCGAAGCCGTCGACTATGTCGCTGATCGCATCCTGCAGATTCAGGACTTTCTAGGGCAGCGTATCGCCATGGAAAATGTCTCCTACTACGCCGCACCCCAGCAAGAGATGTCAGAGATAGAATTTACCAATGCAGTACTGGAAAAAGCCGACTGCGGCCTGCTGCTAGACGTCAACAATATCCACGTTAACAGCATCAACCATGGTTACGACGCCGAACAATTTCTCGCCGCGCTGCCAGGCCACAGAGTGGTCTATGGTCATATCGCTGGCCATTACAACGAAGCAGAAGACCTGCGAGTCGACACCCATGGCGCCGATGTAATAGAGCCAGTTTGGGGCCTGCTGGAGTGCGCCTATCAACAGTTCGGCGTATTTCCCACATTATTAGAGCGAGACTTTAATATCCCCCCGGTAGATGAGCTGATGCTCGAAGTTGACCGCATCAAAGCCATGCAGACAGCGAAGCAGGCATATGCCTAAAAGCAGGCCATCGTTCCAGCAGACTCAGGGCGCCTTTGCCGCCCATATCCGTCATCCACAGCTGCATCAGGCCCCAGAGCATATTGAAGATCGCCGCCTGGAAATCTACCGCAACCTGTTCTTCAACAATATCGAATCCTTTTTAGCCTCAGGTTTCCCCATCCTTAAATCGCTAATGGTTGGAAATAAGGGGGGTGAGGAAAACTGGACCAACATGGTGCGCGACTTTATCCACAGGCACCAGAGCCACAGCCCCTATTTCTTGCAAATCAGCGAAGAATTCCTCGCCTACCTGCAGCAAGAATATCAGCCCAGGCCCAATGATCCAGGGTTTATGCTAGAGCTAGCCCATTATGAATGGGTCGAATTGGCACTCGATGTATCGACTGCAGAAATTCCCACAGATATCCAGCAGCAGGGCAATGTACTGGACGACCATCCCATCCCGTCTCCCACCGCCTGGCGATTTATTTATCAGTACCCAGTGCATCGCATTGGCTCCGAGTTCCAGCCTCAAGAGCCCGGGCCTGAAGTCACGGCATTAATTGTTTATCGCAGCACAGCGCTGCAGATAGGTTTTATGGAGTCCAACCCCGTCACCCTGCGTCTACTGGAAATACTTGAAAGCGAGCAGATCAGTGGCAGAGCCGCTATAATTAAATTAGCCACAGAGATTGAGCACCCAGAGCCCGGTAAGCTATTTGAATTTGGCACAGACCTGCTGTTGGAACTTAAAAACCAAGAGATTATCTGCGGCTTTCGCCGCATTTGAGATAGAAAAAGCACGGAAAGTGGCGTAAAGACAGTGTACCTAAGGCTAATGTGGCGTTAGAATGCGGCTTGCGGGAGAGTGTAAATCGTCACCGCAAAACATTTGCGAGGGAGATATGAATAAAATAAACCAACTATTTCTAATACTAGTAGCCAGCATCGGCCTAGGGTCGTTCGCCGTCGCCAGTGAGTCCGACAATATCGACCCCTATGAAAATTTCAATCGGGCGACCAATAGCTTTAACGAAGTTCTAGATGACTACTTGGCCCGGCCCGCAGCCAAAATCTATACCAACACTATGCCCGACCCACTGGAAAAAGGCATTGTTAACCTGTTTCGTAATCTAGGTGAAATTACCAACGTAATCAATGACATACTGCAGGGAAAGTTCGCTCAGGCAGCCAATGATTCTGGTCGGTTCCTGATTAACTCCACCGTTGGCGTGGGCGGACTTTTCGATGTTGCCCAGCGCGCAGGGTTACCTCGAAATGAGGGTGAAGACTTTGGCCAGACCCTCGCCGTGTGGGGCGTTTCGGAAGGCCCTTACCTAATGTTGCCCTTTATTGGCCCATCGACATTGAGGGATGCACCCTCCAAATTCGTCGATAATTTTACAACGCCGTATTCCCATCTGGAAGATGAATCAGCCCGCAATTCAGTTAGAGGCGTGAGCCTGCTGTCCACCAGAGCCGAATTACTGGACTTGGAGAATGTTATCTCTGGCGACAGCTACTTGTTTGTTAGAGATGTGTACTTGCAGCGCAGAGATTACTTGGTAAATGACGGCGCCGTCGAAGATGATTTTGGAGATTTGGACGATTACTAAAGCCGGAGCGCAAGCCAGCTGGCCTGCGCATTTGGTCGTAGACACCAAAGCCCCTGTATTAAAGCCGGAAACTAATGAGTAAACTTGAAGGTCCAGTTATCCTAGTCGGTGATAACGCGGTTGGGTTAAAGCACTTACAAGCAGACTTCCAAGCAGTTGGAAGTAAGACCCTGACTGCAGCGGATATAGGGTCCATTGACAGCGCCTGTCACGACCCCCTCAGCCAGCCCGTGGTTCTACTCGCAGAAAACAACCCCATCAACAGTGCAGAAGATATAGCCAAGCTGCGCCAGCTCTGCGAAGACTACCTGATTATAGTCTGCCTCAAAGATGCCGACAGCAACCAGACTGCTGACTTTTTTCGCCTTGGTGTCGCCGATATACTCACGCCAGATGGCAGCGCCAAAGCACTAGAACAGACCCTAGAACGGGTCGGGGCCCTGGCAGCGACTCGTCAGCGGGTCAGCGAATATAGTGCCGAACTGGAAAAAACCAATGTCGAACTACAAGAGAGCCTCCGCCTGCTAAAGCAAGACCAGTTAGCCGGTCTTGAAGTACAAAAGAGTCTAATGCCCGAGAGCCCCTTAGCCTTTGGCGACTATGAAATATCCCACTCCATCACCCCGTCCCTGTACCTGAGTGGCGACTTTGTCGGCTACAACTTTGTGCTCGACCGCTATTTGCTTTTTTACTTTGCAGACGTCTCAGGCCATGGTGCCTCATCCGCCTTCGTTACCGTATTGCTGCGCTTTATGATCGGCCGCGTGATTCGCCGCCATATGCTCGAACATGACTATGTGGCTCTGGCCCAGGCACCGGAGGGGCTGGTGGAATATATCAACAATCAGCTTCTGGCCACCGGCCTTGGCAAACATCTGACTATAGTGGCAGGCTCACTGGATACAGAGACCCGCCAGCTGCGTTATGTAGTTGGTGCTCAGCAACCCCAGCCGATACTGATCAGTGACGGCACGGCGACATTCCTGCCCGGCAAAGGCAAGCCCGCAGGTATATTTGAAGATGCCAGCTGGGTCGTCGAACAGATCCACCTGCCAGAACGCTTCGCACTGGTACTGCTCTCAGATGGCGTCTACGACCTGGTGCCGGACAGAGAAATTGCCGACAAAGAGCAGACCCTGCTCAAGTACCTGTCTACCAGCTCCGGCAATATAGACCAGCTTAAAGAAGCCCTGTTTATCGACTATATCGAAGACCCCCAAGACGATATATCCGTGCTGTTGCTAACGGGGGGCATGTAGTTGAGCGAAGGTAAAATACTGGTCTCGGATAAAGACGGCAATTACCTGCTTAAGTTTAGCGGTGACGTGAGGGTCAATCTGTGTGGCTCCCTGAACCATCATATGGACGCCATCTTCGGCAGCACAGACGTCAAACATGTAGTGATCGATATGCTCGACGCCGAATGTGTCGACAGCACCACCCTAGGCCTGATCGCCAAACTGGCACTGCACTGTCGCAAAGAGTACAGCATTGATATGCAGCTGTTTTGTCAAAATCCCAGCATATTGCGCACCCTCAACTGTATGAGCTTTGACGAGATTATTGAGATCTGCGAAGAAGTGCCAGATATCGACGCCGAGCTGCATGATATTGAATCGGTTAATTCAGATATCGACGAAGTGCGCCGCCAAGTGCTTGAAGCTCACAAGCTTCTCACCCAGCTAAGCCCCGATAGTAGTAAGGAATTTACCGACCTTATTCGCGCGCTGGAGTCCGGGCGCTAAGATTAGTCATAAAGGTTCCACTCAACAGTCAGCTGTGCCAACTCATTGCCAAAAAGGCTGTATGATTGAACCAAGCATCATATGCAGGCAGACCCGAGGAATATTTAAATGGCAGATCAAGGTATCGGCAGCGTATCTGAAAACCAAGCAGGCGCGAGGAAGCTTGCGGTTGAGTTTAAAGGTGACGGGCTAGAGTATTTTAAAATCTGGATTGTTAATATAGTCCTGACCATATTGACCCTCGGTATCTATTCCGCCTGGGCAACCGTTCGCAACAAGCGCTATCTCTATTCAAATACCTATGTCGACGACAGCTCATTTAGCTTTTTGGCCGAGCCTCTGACCATCTTAAAAGCCCGCCTGATAGCAGTAGGTATCTTTATTTTGGTCACTGTTGTTGGCGGGATCAGCCCAGCATTTTCAGTTATGTTTGGTCTTGCGCTGATCATAGCCATACCATTTTTTATCAACCAGTCCCTAGCCTTTAAAATGCGTAACACCGGCTACAAAAACATTCAGTTTCGTTTTGCTGCCACCTATGGCGAAGCCTTCAAAGTGATTTATCTGTGGCCGCTACTGGGCATGCTCTCGCTCGGTCTGCTGTATCCGTTGGCGGTCCTCAAAGGCGTTCAGTACCGTGCCAACAATACAGCCTATGGCACCACCAAATTTGAGTTTAATGGCACCTTTATGGATTATGCCCTGATTTTGCTGGCAGCTGCTGGATTGGGTTTAGTTGCGGCTATCATTGTCGCGGCGGTTGGCCAACCTCTGGGCGCTATCGTCGTATTCCTCGCCTACCTGGCAGTGATAGCCTATGTCATTGTCGCCACCAGCAACATGCTCTATCTGCGACTGCAGCTAAAAGAGCATGGCTTTGATTCCAATATGACCGTGCTTGGCTATAGCAAGACCACATTGATTAATATTGTCTTGATCGCCCTAACGTTGGGCCTATATCTGCCAGCAGCCCAGATTCGAATGATCAAATATGTGACCAGCTGCATCACCGTTAATGCCAGCGGTTCACTGGATGACTTTGCAGCCGCAGAGCAAGAAAATGTCACCGCCTTCGGTGAAGAGTTTGGTCAGGTCATGGACTTCGGAGTCTAGACCGCCCGTGATTACAGGCTATTATTCAGATGGTAAAACCTCTGGCCGCGTAACAGCGCGGTTGGATGTTGCCTCTCAATCACCAGCAATGCTAGTGCTTCAGGACGTGGATAATAATACAGAGCTCAATCGCAGTGACCTCGCTGATATTAAAATCAGCTCCCGACTGGGTGACATTCCGCGGGAGTTTATGTTTACCGATGGCGGTCTGTTTGTATCACCACAAAACCAGCAGATCGACGACATGTTAAAGGTGCTTAAGGGCGATTCCGACCTGTCGTTATTGCACCGCCTGGAAAGTCATCTCGGCTTAATCCTCGGCTCCATTGTAGTGGCCTTGGTGGTGAGCTGGCTAACCATCTCGCAGGGTATTCCCCGCGCAGCAGATGCCATAGCCAACAATATGCCCGCGGTTGTAGTCGATCAGTTTGATACGCAAATGGCAGTGCTTGATCGCACCCTGTTTGATGCCTCCAAGCTGCCAGACGCAGAACAGGAAAGGGTGCGGCAGCTATTCCAGCCATACCTCAACCAACACAGCCAACTCAACCCTAAGCTGCATATTCGCTCCGGGATAGGCGTCAATGCCCTGGCATTTCCCGGTGGTGATATTGTGTTTAGCGATGACATTATCCAGTTGGTCAAGAATGATGAGCAGCTTGTGTCTGTGCTGTTTCACGAGCTTGGCCATCTGCAATATAGGCACTTTTTGCGCCGCACATTGCAAGACTCCATGGTGGTCATGCTGCTGCTATTTTTGGTGGGCGATATTGAGACATTGGACTTGGTCGTAGGTATACCAGCGCTGCTCGCCGATCTGTCCTATTCCAGAGACTTTGAACTTGAGGCGGACCAGTTTGCCCTAGAGCAAATGCACCGCAATGGTCTCGACATCGACGCCTTTGGCGCAATGATGGAGCTTCTCGCAGCTTCACAACAGGATGAGCAGCAGAACAAGGATCAAGCAAGCGGATATGACTTTGGGGCGCTGGAAGGTTTTCTATCCACCCATCCCAAATCTGAGGACCGCGCTGCTATGGTGGAGCAGTTTAGGAATGAGCTGCTCTAATTATTGCCTCAGGCGTCCTATATAGTATGTCGACAGGGAGGCATATTGGGCTGTCGTAATGACAGCTTGGCTATATCAGAATTACTGACGCATGCGCTCCCGCCGATACTCAATCGGCGTCTTACCCTCCCATCTTTTAAACGCCCGATAAAAAGTGCTGGGCTCGGAAAACCCTGTCAGATACACAATCTCACTAATGGCTTCATCAGTCTGCGATAACAATCGTCTTGCCAGCCGATGGCGATAGTCATTGAGCAGGCGCTGAAAGCTGGTACCTGCCACATCAAGCTGGTGGCGCAGATGTCTGGGGCTTACCCCAATGCGCTGTGCCACATTCTCTAAAGTGGTTGAGCCACTTTCCAGTAACGACCCAAGCTGACTGCGCACGTCGGCAATCAGGTCTTGCTGCTGCAGAATCGCTAAATGTTGATCTGCCGCCTGTATATGCAAATTAAGTAGCTGGGGCTCGGCATAAAGTGATCTATAACTAAGCAGTGATTCAGGGAAAAACAGCTGAAATGACTTGGCGTTAAATTCTACTGGGCAGCCAAACACTCTCTCATACTCGGCGAGATCGGTATTGGGTGGATGGTTGAACAGGATGCGATCTGCTTTGAAGGTGCCATCGGTGACGGCTTGGAAGGCTTTGATTAGGCCTAGTACCATGGCTTCGGCAAGATGGGAGGTGGCATGTTGGTGCTCTAGAAAGTAGCTGGTTAAGCAGGTGCTGGGATCTTCACTTATTTGTCCCTGCAGTGCGTCGCTAATCAGTCGCTGGTAGCTTAATACTCGCCGCAGGCCGTCGCCAAAGGTCAGGCTGCTGAGGAATAGGTATTCTAATATCTGACCTTTGTAGACGGGCATTTGCTCACCCATATGCAGGCCGATGCAGGGGTCACCGGAGAGTTCGACCGCGGCTTTCCAGAATCTGGGCTGGGCGCTGAATTGAGTGCGCAGGTTGGCTTGGTAGAGCTGGTCTGGGTCGAGACCGGAGCGGCGCAATACTTCGTCTGCATCTACGCCCAGATTGACCAGGCCCTGATAGGCCAGTCGCACTAAAGTGCCGGAGTCTGTTAGTCCTGTCATACTGTTTACCACGAATAAGGACGTCCATCATACACAATTGACCGAAATGACAAAATGATGTTTTTTTGTTGCCAATGAATAACAGGGAGAAACACCACATTATGAATGCTATGCATAAGTCTACTAATCAGAATACCGCACAAAACACAGCCCCTATCATTATGGAACAGCTTCCTAGCATGCCTGCGCTGTTAGGTAAGGCTGCGTTTAAGTCTGGCCATTACCAACTGGGTGATTCGTTGCCCGGATTGAATACTAAGATCAGTGCTTTGCACGTTAATCCTGCACATCTCTACTCTTATCAATCGCTCTGCGGCTTTGAACAGAGCGATAAGCTGCCGGCGACCTATTTGCATATGTTGGCGTTTCCGCTGTTTCTAAATATTCTGATTCAGCAGGATTTCCCCATGAAGGCGATGGGGCAGGTGCATCTGCGTAATAAGATTGCGGTGCTGGAGAAGTTTGATTTGCGCGAGGCGATCAGCATGACTGCGGGTATTAGTCGCAGCATTCTGACAGCCAGAGGGTTGGAATGGGATATTGATGTGCATGCCCATGTTGATAACCAGCTGGTGTGGTCTAGCGAATCTACTTTTTTACATCGCTGCAAAACTGATGTAAAACGCAGCAGAGTGCTGGTAGCGAAGAAGATGGGCAAGGCACAAACTTGGTCTGTGGGGGCTGATACAGGCCGTCGCTATTCGCGCATTTCTGGTGACTACAACCCGATTCATTTAACCGATATCACGGCTAAGCTATTTGGCTTTAAGCAGGCCATCGCCCACGGTATGTGGAGCAAGGCGAGATGCCTTGCGGCGATGGACCGGCTGCTGCCTGTCGCTGGATATTCTGTTGATGTTAATTTTCATCGACCGCTATTTTTGCCTTCCCAGGTGCAGTTCTACTCTGGAGAGCGCCAGGGGCAGCAGCGGTTTTCACTTTTTAACCAGGAGGGCGATCAAGCTCATCTGGAAGGTTTCATTTCATAGGACAATTTTATGCCTGATTTTAAAGTACCACTTAAAGATTACTCGTTTCTGTTTAATGATGTGCTGGATATGCAATCCAAGTATCAGCATGTTAAAGGTGGCGATCAGGCGACTCCAGATATGCTCGATGCTATTTTCAGCGAAGCGGCCAAGTTTAGTGAGACTGAGCTGGCGCCGCTGTATCAGTCTGGTGACAAGGGTTGCACTTGGAATGATGGCGTGGTCACAACTCCCGCCGGGTTTAAAGAGGCTTATGCCAAGTTTATTGAGGCTGGCTGGACCTCCTTGACCGGTGCCCCGGAGATGGGCGGCCAGGGCCTGCCGGCTTCTATTAGCATTGCGATCAATGAAATGCTCACTACTGCCAACTGGGCCTGGGCTATGTACCCTGGTTTGAGTGAAGGTGCTGTGGCGACCTTGGAAGATCATGGTACCGATGAGCAAAAGCAGACTTACCTGACCAAGCTGATTAGTGGCGTCTGGAGTGGCACTATGTGTCTTACTGAGCCCCATTGCGGTACCGATCTTGGTCAGTTAAAGACTAAAGCTGTGCCTAACGATGATAGCAGTTACAAGATTAATGGCACCAAGATTTTTATCAGTGCGGGTGAGCATGATTTAACCGAGAATATTGTGCATATCGTGTTGGCCAAGCTGCCGGACGCGCCCAAGGGTACCAAGGGTATCTCGCTGTTTATTATTCCCAAGTTTTTGCCTGCTGCAGATGGTTCTGTAGGTGAGCGCAATGGCGTTCGCTGTGGGTCGATTGAACATAAGATGGGTATCCACGGCAATGGCACTGCCATGCTTAACTTTGATGATGCCACTGGCTACCTGATTGGTGAGCCGCACAATGGCCTCAATGCTATGTTTACCTACATGAATGTGGCCCGCATTGGTACTGCGAGTCAGGGGTCTGCGGCGGCGGAGCGCTCTTTTCAGGGTGCGTCTAAATATGCTCGTGAACGTCTGGCGATGCGCTCTCTGTCTGGAGTTAAAAACCCCGATGGCCCGGCTGACCCAATTGTGGCTCACCCGGATGTTCGGCGCATGTTGTTGACTCAGCGTGCTATTGCTGAGGGCGGCCGTGCCATGGTGACTTATGCCAGCCAGTTCGCGGATCTGTTTTCTGCTGGCAAGACTGAAGAGGCGAAAAGCGCTGCTGAGAGCCGACTGGGGTTTTGTACGCCAATTCTTAAAGGCTTTATTACTGAGCAGGGTGTGATTGCTGCTAACCATGGTGTGCAGGTGTTTGGTGGCCATGGCTATATTCAGGAGTGGGGCATGGAGCAAATTTTACGCGATAGCCGCATTGCCACATTGTATGAGGGTACTACTGGTATACAGGCGCTGGATCTGGTGGGCCGCAAGGTGCTGATGGATCGCTTTAAGCAGCTGAAGATATTTACCGGCGAGATGCTTAGTTTTGCTGCCGAGTCTCTACCCTGGCGCAAAGGCACCAAGGGCAATCTTAAGCATGCCTGGACCATTGCTAAGCTGGCAGTGAAATGGCGTTTGCTGGGTTATCGGCTGGCCATTCAGGGCAAGAGAAACCCTGATGCTGTGGGCGCCGGCTCTGTGGATTTCCTAATGTTTTCCGGTTACGCCTACATGGCCTTTATGTGGGCTAAGATGAGTGCAGTGGCTCAGGCACAGCTTAACGCTGGCGAGGGCGATGCCAAGTTTTTACAGGAGAAACTGCACACGGCTGAGTTTTTCTTCGAGCGCATGCTGCCTCAGGCTGACGTTCACGCCAAGACTATTGGCGCGAATGTGGGTTCGGTGATGGCGATGCCGGTAGATTATTTCGATGCGTCTTAGATTGCAGGAAGGGTAGCGAAAAAGCTTTAACCCCAAGTAAGAGGCCCCAGAAGTTTTGGGGCTTTTTATTGCCTGCAAACTTTTGATTAGTTTGTTAAGGTCTGCTCACCAATGTATTGAATCTAAGCCGAAAGCACTAATAATAATTATCAGAGAGAGATAGTATGGAATTTTCAGAAGCAGTTCGCGCACGACATTCCTATCGTGGTTTTTTACCCAAGCAGATTGATGAACAAACCCTGCGTGAGCTTTTTGAGTTAGCTAACAAGGCACCGTCCAACTGTAATGTGCAGCCCTGGCATGTGCATGTTTTGTCTGGTGATGCCTGCGACCGTATGCGCGAGAAGATGATGGCTGCTGCTTCGGCAGAGGCGCCATTTAACCCGGACTTCCCTTGGGAGGGTAAGTTTAGTGGTGACTACAAAGAGCGTCAGATCTGCTCGGCCCTGGGTTTGTGGGAGCATCAAGGGGTGACTCGGGACAACCCGGAGAAGCGCGCCTGGTCGTGGATGCGCAACTTTCAGTTCTTTGATGCACCGCATATTGCTTTTATCTTTGTGACCGATGAATTCCCTGAGTTAGTTAGATTGGCTGGGGATGTGGGTATGTATTCTCAGACCCTGATGTTGGCGATGACCGATGCGGGCATAGGTTCATGCCCCCAGACCTCGGTAAGCTGTTACCCCGATCTGGTGCGCGAAGAGCTGGGTGTGGACAGCCATTACAAGTTAATGATGGGTCTGTCGTTTGGTTATATCGATGAGGCTGACTCGGCGAATAATTTGCGCACTGAGCGAGATCCCCTGGAAGCTACCACCACTTTTTATTCTTGAGCTCTGTGTTGCTGTTAGTCTGTGTGCACTAGGCAAAAGCTAGCTGGTTGCGGCCTCCGGCTTTTGCCCGATACAGGGCGCGATCGGCTAATTTGATCAGTTGCTCGAAACTTCCTCCCGCTGAACTGTCCACCACTCCGACACTGACTGTTAGCCGCAGATTGCTGTGGCGTCTAGATGCGCCTCGGTTTTTCTCACCTTTGGCGCGCTGGGCTGGTCGGGCTTGTTTGTCGCGAATCACCATATCGTAGTTGGCGATAGCTTGGCGTAGCTGCTCTAGGCAGTCGGCTACTTCAGCCTGATTTTTACCTTTAAACAAGAGGCAGAATTCTTCGCCTCCATAGCGAAATGCTTTGGCGCCACAGCCGGTTTTGCTAATACAGCTGGCGATCACTCGCAGTGCCTGATCGCCAAGGTCGTGGCCAAAGCGGTCATTAATCTTTTTAAAATGGTCGGCATCAATCATCGCCAGACTGTATTGATTACCTGCGGTTTTGGCTGCGGCGAGCAGGGCGCGACGATTGCCTATTTGGGTTAGTTCGTCATAAAAGCCAATATGAAACAGCCCGCTGGTGATATTGATGGTGAGCAGCAGGCCCAGACCGGTAAACATAATGGCGGAGATATTGGCCACATCAATCCAGCCCAAGGTGATGGCCAGTATAATAGCGCAGCCGACGGCGGAGCTGGCATACATCTGTTGCTGCCAGACGGCGGTAAAGAGTGCGCAGGCAAAGGCTAGGCTGCAGAGCCAGGCGGACAGGGCTGATAGATGAATGCGTCCTATGGCGTCGGCTATATTGGTCTGGCTGGTCTCGGCCATGAGACTGGGATTAGCGACCAACAGTTGACCCAGCATAAACAGGCTGAGGGCTGGCAGCAGGGCGATGGCCACTCCCTGGGGGTGGCGCAGGCCATGTTCGGGCAGCCAGATTAATATCAGTACAATGATTGGCAGCACAATGCTTAGTAAATAGAAGATCTGTACCGCTGGCACGGTTTGCAGTGGGGCTTGCAGATAGTTGCGAATCAGCCAATAGGCGCACAGCATTAACAGGCTGGTGGCCAGCTCTTTGCTGTGATTGCTAAATAATGCAATAAGCAGAGCGACGGGCAGCAGTACAAAGGGCAGTTGCGGCAGCAGGCTGAGCAGGTCAGGGGGCAGTCTGTGCTGTTGCCAGCACAGCATCGTGGCCAGTGCTGCGCAGAGCAATGCGGTTACAATTCGATAGGCAGCTGGAGATATCGTCACTGGTCACTAAATCCCTTTGGTCACAATACTTCTGGTCGCAACGCTCTTGGTTACAACATCCTTATAGCATTAGAGTTAAGCTTAGCAAACTGAGATCAGGCTGCCAGATTAGTTGTGATGTGGGTTTAGATCAGTACCTGGCTGAGGCCGACAAAGCTGGTGCCGAGCAGTATCCAGCCGAGTATTCGGTAAAAGCTGCGGCTGTCGCGCTGCAATAGCTGCTGGTGGAATCTGTGGCCAATCAGGTGGCCCAGTGCGGCAAAGGGTAGTAGCAATAATGCATTGAGCAGCTGTATGTCGACGTCGGCAATGACGAAGGCTGTCAGCTTGATACTGACCAGTATCCACCAGACCATAAACAATGTGTTGCGAAATTCATGGGGTTTGATATGTCTGAGAGCGACGGCGATAACCAGCGGGCCGCCAATCAATGAGGTGCCGCTGATATAGGCGGCTGCGGCGAGAAGAATCACATCCACTATGCGACTGTTGCTCTGCATAGGTTTGTCAAAGATATAGGTCAGTGCGTAGCCAGCAATTAATGAGAAGATAATAATATTCATTAAATCGGTGGGCAGCATTAATAGCCCAATCACCCCGGCCAGTTTTGGCACAATCATGATCAGTAACGTGTAGCGTACAAAGGGCCAATTGATGGTGGCGCTAGTGCTGTCTTCGGGGTTCTTGTTGCGCTCGGATTGGACAATGGTCAAGCCGGCAAAAAATAACAGGTGCAATGAGATAATCGGCAGGAAAAACACCGGATCGTTGTGAATCAGCAGCAAAAACGGCAGAGTAAATAACGCGCCACCAAAACCCAGTCCGGAGCGCACAAAGCCGCTCCAGATAAAGATAAGCCCGATCAGGACTATCTGTGGCCAGGCCATTTCAATCATAGGATAGCTCGGTTAAGAAGAGCTCGGTTAATGACCACAGCCGCCTGCATCATGAATATGGCCGTGGGAAATTTCGTCGTCTGTGGCTTTGCGAATGGCGACAATCTCTACGTCAAAATGCAGGTTTTTGCCTGCCAGTGGGTGGTTCATATCGACATCGACATTGAATTTGCCGACTTTGATAATGGTGCCCGGTTTGACACCATTTTCGGTGTTGACATGAATGTTTTTGCCCGCCATCAGCTTGCCTTCATGCTTGAGATACTTGCTGGGTATACGCTGGGTATTGGTAACATTGCGCAGGCCATAGCCATCGGCAGGCATTACCGAGAATGATAGTTTGTCGCCGACATTGGCTTTGCTGACGGCGTTTTCGAATCCAGCTATCATCTGGCGACGGCCGTGAAGGTAAACCAGTGGTTTGTCTTCGTCGTAGGTTGAATCAAGGAGTTCGTTATTGTCATCTCTGAGGTTATAGTGAACGCTGATAGCGTGGTTCACAGAAACCTGAATGGCTTTATCGTTCATGTTGAGCTCGCTTAAAAGAGGCGCCAAAAAAGAGGCGCAATAGTACAGTAATTTAATTTGCAGGGACAAAAAATGTCATCCGATGATGAGATTGAGATGGGCCCCAATGCTGAAGATCAGTTCAGCGCGTTGATGGGCGATGATATTGAGCCTTTAACTGGCAAAGGTGCCAGCTATATCGCTCAGCCGGTGGCTGTGACACCTGGGGTGTTGGAGCGGCGTAGGTCGGCTCAGCAGGAGCAGCGCAAGGAGGGTAATTTTCTCGACCCTGTGAGTATTATTGAGCAGGTTGACCCCTATGAGTATTTGGAGTTTTGTCGCCCTGGCGTTCAGCATGGGGTGTATAAGAATCTGCGCATGGGCAAATATGATATTCAGTCGCGGCTGGATCTGCATCGCCATACGGTAGAGCAGGCCAGGGCGGCTCTGTGGACCTTTGTTGAGGACTGCCAAAAGCATGGCGTGCGCTGTGCGCTGGTGACCCATGGCAAGGGCGAGGGCAGAGAGCAGCCCGCCCGGCTCAAGAGTTGTGTCAATCACTGGCTGCGTCAGTTTGATCAGGTGCTGGCCTTTCACAGTGCCCAGAAACAGCATGGTGGTGCGGGTTCTACCTACATCCTAATCAAGAAGAACAGCATGGCGCGACTCAGCACCAGTGAAAAACTGGCTCAGGCGCGCAGGCCTAAATCCTAAGGTTGATCCTCTGCCTGACTGCTGGCGTATACATTCCATAATAAAAATTCAGGGTAGAAATTGGGGGTGAGGCTATTTTCACTGACAATATAAATGTACTCGCCGAAGGGGCAATAATCTGGCAACTAATGCTTACCGCACTGCCTGTGGTGCTGCTGATTGCAGTGGCCAATTGGCTGGTGAGCCTGGTTCTGGATCGAGTCAGCACAGCGAAATACAGCTGGTCGCTTATGCTGCTGGCTGCAACACTGATCTACGCCCAAATTACCGGCGTTTCCGGCCCTGTGGAAGTTGCGCTAGTTATGATGGTAATTGTCTGGGCAATGCGGTTGTCGATTTTCTTGCTGGTGCGGGATCGCAACCAGCCGGAGGATAGACGCTACCGAATGATGCGCAAACGCTATTCCCCCCACTTTGGTTTTAAAAGTTTCTACTTAATTTTCATGCCTCAGGCGGTTCTCGCCTGGCTACTGAGTTCAATCTTTGCGATAGCCCTTAAAAGCGGTGGCGATGCTCCGTTGCAATGGAATATGTACCATTCCGCTGGACTCGGCCTATGGATTTTCGGATTTTGCTTTGAGGGCTTGGCTGATCGCCAGTTATACGCTTTTAACCGCCAAGTGATAAAGCACAGTCAGACCATGAGTTCGGGGCTGTGGCGCTATTGCCGCCACCCTAACTACTTTGGCGAATGCTGTGTGTGGTGGGCTTGGTTTATCTTTGCGATTCCTACTGGCGATGGGGTGGTATTGCTGGCGCCACTGTTAATGACTGTTTTAATCTTAAGGGTAACCGGCATAAATCTGATCGAGCAGGATATTATTGGGCGACGCCCGGACTATGCTTTTTATCAGGAATCTACCAGCACATTAATTCCTATGCCGGCTCCCGAGCCTGTGATTCGAGAACTCTCATGATCTGCAAAATACTACTTAAAGCCATAACCGCTGGGACTTTACTCTGGTTAAGTTCGTTGACTCATGCTGCGCCACCGATGGCAACGGTAAACTATGTTGACCTTGAACGCTTTATGGGCGACTGGTTTGTGATTGCGAACATTCCGACTGCGCTTGAGAAGGGTGCGCACAACCCGCTGGAGTCATACAAGTTGGACAAAAATGGCACAATAGCCACCACCTTTAGCTTTAATGCCGGGTCTTTTGATGGTGAGGAAAAGGTTTATCATCCCAGAGGCTTTATTAAGGATAAGACGACCAATGCCCGTTGGGGCATGCAGTTTATTTGGCCGATCAAGGCTGACTATCGGGTGGTCTATCTGGACGAGGATTATCAGTTCACGATTATTGGCCGCAAAGCCCGGGACTATGTGTGGGTGATGGCGCGCAGCTTAGACATCAGTGAGGAAAAGTATCAGGAACTGATCGACTTTGTGGTGTCGCTGGGATATCCGGCTGACAAAATCGAAAGGGCTCCCCATAATAACGCTGAATTGGCTCCTCACCAAAGCACAGACTAATCCCTGCCAGCTAAAACAGTATAAATACCCTGCATTAGCCGCTTGATCTCACCGTCTGTGCTGACAAAAGGTGGCATCACATAAACCAGTTTGCCAAAGGGGCGCACCCAGACGCCTGCGGCAACAAACTCCTTTTGTATCTCTGCAATATTGACCGGCTCGTGCATTTCAATCACACCTATGGCGCCCAAGGTCCGCACCTGTGCCACTGACTCAAGCTTGGCAAAGGGTTGTAGTTGTGACTTGAGCGCTGTTTCGATGCGCTGAATACTGTGCTGCCAGTTATGGTTTAACAGCAGGTCAATACTGGCGTTGGCTACGGCACAGGCCAGTGGATTACCCATAAAGGTGGGGCCGTGCATAAAGCAGCCTGCTTCGCCGGTGCAGATGCCATGGCTAACGTCCTCGCTGCACAGGGTGGCTGCCAATGTCATATAGCCGCCAGTAATGGCTTTGCCGAGACACATAATATCTGGGCTGATACCGGCCCATTCGCATGCAAATAATTTGCCGGTGCGGCCAAAACCTGTGGCTATCTCGTCGGCAATCAACAGCACATTGTGCTGGTCGCACAGCTCGCGCACACGTCTTAGATAATGTGGCGAGTAGAATCTCATACCGCCAGCGCCCTGAACAATAGGCTCCAGAATCACCGCTGCAAGCTGCTGCTGGTTGTCACTTATGATGCTGGCAAATTCAGCGATATCTTGCTCGTCCCAGTCTTCGTCAAAAGCGATTTGGGGCGCTGGAGCAAAGAAGTTCTTCTGCAACACCTCGCTGAACATATGGTGCATGCCGGTCACCGGGTCGCACACAGACATGGCAGCAAAGGTATCGCCATGGTAGCCATTGCGCAGGCTAAGCAATTTGTTTTTCTGCGGCTGACCTTTGGATATCCAGTATTGGAAGGCCATTTTGATGGCAACTTCGACGCCCACTGAGCCGCTATCGGCTAGAAATACCTTATCCAAACCGGCTGGTGTTATCTGTACTAGCTTCTCACAAAGATTCACTGCCGGGGCATGGGTAATGCCGCCGAACATCACATGGCTAACCGCATCGATCTGCTGTTTGGCGGCATCATTTAATACTGGGTGGTTGTAGCCATGGATGGTGCACCACCAGGAGGACATGCCGTCGATCAGCTTGCTGCCATCTGCCATTTGCAGATAGACACCGGCGGCAGATACCACTTCATAGGCCGGAATCGGGTCAGTCAGAGAGGAGTAGGGGTGCCAGACAAACTGCTGATCTTTAATAAGGATCTGTGACTGATTTTGATTGATTTGGGTGATCGAGTTCAAACTATGGGTGACTCCGATGGAATATGGGATGTGCCAATGATATCAAGGCGGTTGAGGGTTACAAGGCTATCTGGTCTTTATCTCTAAAACCATCAATACAGCATAACAAATGGAGTTTTTATGCCTGTTTTCAAAGTTAGTTTACTACTTTGTACTACTATCCTAATCGCCGTTCTCGGTAGTGCGTTTGCCGGTGAAGCAATGGCTGGTATCAAGACAAATTATTGGGCCATCTGGGATAAAAGTAACGAGAATAATAGACGCGTTATAGATCATGGTCTCTTTGACAGTTTGCTGCAACGCTATGTGGTGGTCAATCACCCTTCTGGTATTAACCGTTTTCGCTATGGCGATGTCAGTCGCGATGATAGCAAAAGGTTAAATCGGTACCTTGCGCGCATGGCCAAGATTGATCCCCGGGGTTATTCGCGCCGGGAGCAAAAAGCCTATTGGATTAATCTCTACAATGGGTTGGTGATTCAGAACATATTGCGCCAGTACCCGGATGCAACGCTCAATACTCAGATCAATAAGGGCAAAAAGCTCATTAAGATAGCCGGCGTCAAACTGAGTCTTAAGGATATTGAGAATCGAATCTTGCGCCCTATCTGGCAAGATCGCAAAGTGCTGTTTGCCCTCAGTTGCGGTGCGCTGGGCTGCCCCAACATTCAGCGCCAGGCCTACACTGCGGCCAATAGTAAAAAGCTGCTTAACCGTTCGGTGCGAGAGTTTATCAATCATCCCCGCGGTGTGGTTGTCGACAGGCACAGTTTGCAGGCGTCGAAGATGTTTGACTGGTATGCCGAGGACTTTGGGTCGCAAAAGAAACTGATCAAGTTCTTTGCCCAGTATGCAGAGGACAACAAGGCGCTGTATCTGCTGGGCTTTAAAGGCACCATTGCCTATGGCTATGATTCCCGCATCAATTCACCAGAAGCTCAGTGGCCGAGCTCTTGATAGTGGCAGCTATAGTGGCCCCTATAGAGGCAAGCTATATTTATTAGGATAAAACTTCTCGGTTCCCTTGGTCAAAGCAGGCCTGTGCAATTACAATAGCCAGCTTTTTACTGGGCGTGCCGGTTATGTCTATTCATAAAAGTCAGCTTGAGGCCAATCGCAAGACCAAGCTTGAGGCCAATAAGCTGCAGAAACGTCTGCGGCGCAATGTTGGCAGTGCCATCGCTGATTACAATATGATCGAAGAGGGCGATCGGGTGATGGTGTGTCTGTCCGGTGGCAAGGACTCCTATGCCATGCTGGATATTTTGATGGGTCTGCAGCGCAATGCGCCGATCAAATTTGATCTGGTGGCCGTCAATCTCGACCAGAAGCAGCCCGGTTTTCCCGAACATGTGTTGCCTGCTTATCTTGATACATTGGATATTGAATACCATATCCTGGAAAAAGATACCTACAGCATTGTCACCAGTAAAATTCCCGAAGGTAAAACCTATTGCAGCCTGTGCTCGCGCCTGCGCCGTGGCACGCTGTATGGATTTGCCGAGCAGATCGGCGCCACCAAAGTGGCTCTGGGCCATCACCGCGACGATATTGTTGAAACATTGTTTCTAAATATGTTCTATCAGGGCAAGCTTAAGGCGATGCCGCCCAAGTTGCTGGCCGATGATAAGAAAAACATGCTGATCCGCCCACTGGCCTACTGCCGTGAATCGGACCTGATCGCTCTGGCTGAACTTAAGCAGTTCCCGATTATTCCCTGCAACCTCTGCGGCTCTCAGGACGGGTTGCAGCGCAATGCTGTAAAAGACATGCTGCTGCAGTGGGAGCGCCAGTTTCCGGGTCGTATTGATACTATATTTGGCGCGATTAAGAATGTGTCACCGTCGCAGTTAGCGGATACGGCACTGTTTGATTTTGCCGGGCTTAAGTTGGATCGAGAAGCTATTGAGGTTGATAATGGCGAGCTGGAAACCCATATTCGCGCGATCAACTTATAGGCAGTTTAATAGCGGCAACCGATAAAAATAATAAGGGGTACCCATGACAGAGCTATCCACATCTACTCTCTCCTCAGCCACCATCGCTGCATTTGTTATCTATGTGGCCATTGTTCTGGCCATTGGCGTCTTCGCCTATCTGCGTACTAAGAGTGCCACGGATTATTTCCTCGGTGGGCGCAATCTATCACCCACGGTATCGGCGATCAGTGCTGGCGCCTCTGATATGAGTGGCTGGGTATTGCTCGGTCTGCCCGGCTATGCCTATGTGGCTGGTCTTGAGGCATTCTGGATTACCCTTGGTTTGACCATTGGCGTGGCGGCTAACTGGATGCTGATGGCCAAACGGCTGCGCATCTATACCGTGATTCTGGATGATGCAGTGACCATTCCTGCCTACTTGCAGCGCCGCTTTGGCGATACCAAACCCTGGCTTAAAATGATTGCCTCGGTAAGCATTCTGCTGTTCTTTTTGTTTTATGTGGGCTCTGGCCTGATTGCTGGTGGCAAGCTGTTTAATGCGGTGTTTGGTCTCGATTATTTGGTTGCTGTGCTCACCGGCGTGGTTCTGATTTTGTTTTATACATTGTTTGGTGGCTTTTTAGCGGTGTCCTGGACTGATGTTTTTCAGGGGCTGTTGATGCTGGCGGCACTGATTGCTGTGCCTGTGGTGGTGATGTCTGGTGCTGGTGGCATCGGTGGGTTTGGTGATCAGGTGCGGGCTATTAACCCGGAGTTATTAAATATCACTACCAATGCCAGTGGTGAGTCACTCAGCACTTTGCAAATTATTAGTCTGTTGGGCTGGGGTTTCGGTTACTTTGGTCTGCCTCATGTGCTGGCGCGCTTTAAGGCGATTCGCTCTGCGGATGAAGTGGGGGTGGCGACGGTGATTGGCATCAGCTGGTCATTTGTTGGTTATCTGATGGCGATTCTGGTGGGTCTCTGCGGTGTGGTGTATCTGGCCAATCCGCTGGCAGATTCCGAGCGCGTATTTATTGAATTGACCAGTGTGATCTTCCACCCGCTGGTGGCCGGTGTGTTGCTGGCGGCGATTCTGGCGGCGATTATGAGTACCGTGGATTCACAGCTGTTGGTCTGTTCTTCGACTCTGGCCGAGGATATCTATCCGATGCTGATCAAGCAGTCCCTCAGTCAGGAGGCGCGACTAAACATAGGCCGTATTGCGGTAGTGGTGTTGGCGCTGCTGGCCACTGTCATGGCCATGAAACCCGATAGCAAGGTGCTGGATGTGGTGTCTTATGCCTGGGCTGGGCTGGGTGCTTCTCTGGGGCCATCGATACTGCTGAGCCTTTACTGGCGATCTATGACAGCGGCTGGTGCACTGGCTGGCGTTGTCACTGGTGGTGCCACGGTGATTATCTGGGAGCAACTGAGCGGCGGACTGTTTGAGTTGTATAGTCTGGTACCCGGCTTCCTGCTGTCGCTGGTTGTCATTCTGGTGGTGAGCTCGATCAGTGCTAAACCCTCAGCTGTGGTACATAAACAGTTTGATCAAATGCGCAGTCAGCTATAGAGCGAGCGCCAGCTTTAGCTATCGGCCAACACCATTAGCTGGCCTGTTGGCAGGCAGACTGTGAACCCCGTCAATATCTGAGTAGACAGAATTTCTTATACTTCGAAAGTCTATTTCGAGGTCTTAAAAACCGTGCACCGAGTTAAAATCCACCAGGGCGATATTAACAAGCTATCTGTCGATGCCATTGTCAGTGCGAGTGGCTGCGCGTCGCAACTATATGCTCTGCCTGCAACCATGCCTGCGCTCGGCGCTGCACGCCTGAATGAGGCCCAGTGCCCGGTGGGTGAGGTGGTGATTGGTGCCGCGGACGATCTGCCCGCTGAGATGGTGATTTACACGGTTGGCCCGACTTGGCGGGGCGGTGATTATCAGGAGGAGCAGCAGCTCGCGTCCTGTTATCACAATGCGATGAACGCGGCTAAAAAACAGAATCTTAAAAGCATTGCTTTCCCGGCCATTAGCTGTGGTGCCTCGGGTTTCCCTACCCGGCGCGCGGCGAAAATTGCCATCCATGAAGTCAATCAAGCCCTGCGTCAAAACCCGCTGCTTGAGTCTGTGGTGTTTTGCTGCTTCGACCCGGTGACCGCGGCGCTGTATCGCAATCAGATGGGCAAGTGATTGCCCTTCCACCAGCGAATGCACAATGGTACCGACAAATTTAGCAGGCATGCGGTAAGCATCAGACAGTAAAATGCTTGCAGGGAAATAATCTGATACTGCACATGGGCGATATCCAGCACGACAAAGGCCAGTTCGGCCCGTCCCAGCATCCCCAGACCAATTAATAGGCTCGAGGCCTTATCAAAATTGCCGATATATCTGGCCGCCAACCCGGCGGACAGTATCTGACCGATAAATAGTCCGACAAACAGAATCAGGCTCTGAGGTAATACCTCTAGTGCCAGCTGGGAATCGAATACCAATACTGTGCCGAGACTGACAAAAAATACCGGACCAATCCAGGCAAAGGCGATATTGTTAATCATATCCTGGGCCTGACGATAGAAGTCGATATTGTGCTCAGGGTGATAATCAAAGTACTCCCGTTTGATAATCAGGCCGGCGATATAGGCACCAATGGCGGGGTGAAAGCCAAAGTAATCGGCCAATAAACCTACGGTTACCGCAATTAACAGCAGTGCCAGAATGCTATATTCACCATCGCCCATAGAGAGCATCGAGCGCAGATTAAAGTGCCGGAACCAGGCGATGGGTGGTTGCAGATTTTCGTTGATGGGGAATAACCAGAGGCCAAGAAAACTGACCAGCAGCACAAAAGTAGTGGCCTTAGCGATAATCAGTAGCAGGCCAGATGCAGTGATTGAGGCATCGCCGGTGGCTATGGGAATCACTATGGCAATGAGAGTCAGAGAGGCGATATTGTCCAGCACAGCGGAGGTCATTATGCCGGTGGCCGCGGGGGTTTTGTTTAAGCCTTCGGTTTTTAATGACACCATGCTCAATGAGACGGTTGTAGAAGCCATTGCCAAGCCGCAGAGGAGGGCTGTATTTTTGTCTTGCCAGAACCAGAATGTGGCGCTGTAGGCTACGGCAAATGGTGTCAGGGCGCCAAACAGAGCTATGCCCCAGCTGCGCTTGATGCTTTTGATAAAGTTGCTGGTGTCTTCTTCAAAGCCCAGTGCAAACATTATGGTGATAAGGCCCAGTTCGGCAAAGTTATTGATAAAGTCTGGCAGCTGCACTGGCAGAACGCCTAGATTAACCATGGCTGAGCCAAGAAACAGGTACCACAGAACCGGGGTCAGGCGGGTGCGGTGAGCGAGAAAGGACGCGACAAATACGCTGGCCCAGATAATAGCTAGAATTTGAAGATCGTGCACAGGGACTGTTCCTGTTGTTGTGGACTCTTCTTAAATCTAGCTGATGGCGTGGGTTCGTGCCGCTACATTTGTTCCATGACTTCAATACCGAGCAGGTCCAGACCCTGGGCGATGGTGCTGGCGCTGAGTGCGCAGAGTTGCAGTCTGCTGTTCTGAGTATCGCTATCGACACCGTCTTTTAGCACTGGGCACTGCTCGTAGAATGACATAAAGGCGCTAGCCAGTTCGTAGAGATAGGTGCAGATGCTATGGGGGTAGCAGTCTTGGGCGACCTGATTAAGCACCTCTTCAAACTGCATTAGTTTAAAGGCCAGTGCTTTTTCCTGGGGCTCGGTTAGCTTGACTGGGGCGGTGAAAGCTTCGGCTTCAATCTGTGCCTTGCGGAAGATACTGCATATTCTAGTGTAGGCATATTGCAGATATGGCGATGTGTTGCCCTCAAATGACAGCATGGCGTCCCAGTCAAAAATATAATCATTAGTGCGGGTCTTGCTCAGGTCGGCATATTTGATTGCGCCAATGCCTACCTTGCGGGCAATCACAGCGATCTCCTCAATGCTTAGATCCGGGTTCTTTTCGCTGACCAGCTTCTCGGCGCGCTCGACCGCTTCCACCAGCAGATCAGCCAGCTTGACCGTGCCGCCGGCACGGGTTTTAAACGGTTTGCCATCTGGGCCCATCATGGTGCCGAAGGCATGGTGCTCAAGGCTCACTTCTGGCTGCACAAAGTTGGCTTTGCGGCCGGTTATAAACACCTGTTTCATATGCAGAGACTGACGGGCATCAATAAAGTACAGAATGCGGTCGGCCTGCAAGGTGCCGACTCTGTGTCTGAGGCAGGCCAGATCGCTGGTGGCATAGAGAAAACCGCCGCCGGACTTTTGTACGATCATTGGCGAGGGATCACCATTTTTGTCAGCCAACTCTTCAAGGAACACCACTTTGGCGCCTTCGGAGTCAACGGCTAAACCTTGCTCAATAAGAGCGGCCAGTACATTGTCTAGGTCATCGTTGTAGGAGCTCTCTGGGGCAATGTGTTCTGCGCGCAGTCCGACATTGAGCTGCTGATAAATCTCCAGATTGTGGGCCACGGAGACATCGATAAACTTTTGCCACAGATTGCGGCAGTGCTGGTCGCCGGACTGCAGCTTGACCACGTAGGCGCGGGCTTTGTCGGCAAACTCTGGGTCAGCATCAAAATGTTTCTTTGATTGCTGATAGAATTTTTCCAGGTCATTGAGCGCCAGGTCGGCTTGCTCACCTTCACCCAGATGCAGTTCCAGCTCTGCGATCAGCATGCCAAACTGGGTGCCCCAGTCGCCCATATGGTTCTGGCGAATCACCTTGTGGCCCTGATATTCCAGCAGACGCGCCAGACTGTCGCCAATAATGGTGGAGCGCAGATGGCCGACATGCATTTCTTTGGCTAGGTTGGGCGAGGAATAATCAACCACTATAGTCTGTGGGTCCGCGCTGCGATGGTCGATATCAGTGCCCAGCTGCTGGGCTAAAAAGTCATTGTTCAAGGTGATATTGATAAACCCGGGGCCGGCAATTTCCAGCTTGTCGGCAATGCCCTCAAGGTCGAGATTGTCGAGTATCTTTTGTGCCAGTTCTCTGGGATTGGTTTTCAGCTGCTTGGCCGCGCCCATGGCGCCGTTGGCCTGATAGTCGCCAAACTGGGGTTTGCCACTGAGGGCGAGCATAGGTGAGCATGGGCTGGGAACTCCGGCGGCTTGCATGGCGTCGGCAATTCGTTGGTTAAGTCGCGCTTTAATGCTCATTTATGGGTTGCTCTTGTGATTTGGCGAGATTTTGACTGCGGATTGTAGGTTTACCGCCACTGAAAGCAAAGTCAAACTTGCAAAAAGTCCCCTTATTGCTATAGTTTTGCCTTTCGGCCTGAACTTGGGGCCCTCTTAAGGCTAACTGCCAACTATATTCGGAATTTTAATGGACTCAATACTTATCTCGCAGGGACTCGATTTACTCCTTTATGGTATGGGCACAGTGTTTACTTTTCTGACTCTGCTTGTTGGCGTGACCAGCGCAATGTCAGCACTTGTTAACCGCGTCGCCCCTGACGAAGTGGAAGCGATGGTCAGTGCCCCGGGACAGGCATCAGCTTTAGAGCCCAGGCTAACCCATATTATTCAGGCAGCGATTGATCAGCATCGCGGCAGAAAGTAGCGGTTTTTTAACTACAGTAAATTTAGATTCGCCTTACATTAACTACAGATATTACTTAAACGGACATAACTATGCCCTCTAAATCCCCTGCGCTTGGTATAACCGAAGTTGTTCTTCGCGACGCTCATCAATCTCTCTTTGCGACCCGTATGCGTATCGACGATATGCTACCGATTGCTGAGAAGCTCGATCAGATTGGTTACTGGTCTATGGAGTCCTGGGGCGGGGCTACTTTTGACTCCTGTATTCGCTTTTTAGGTGAAGACCCCTGGGACCGTATCCGTGAAATTAAAAAGGCCATGCCCAATACGCCGCAGCAGATGCTGTTTCGCGGCCAGAATATTCTCGGCTACCGCCATTACGCGGATGATGTGGTAGAGAAATTTGTTGAGCGCGCGGCGGTCAATGGTATTGATGTATTCCGAGTGTTTGATGCGATGAATGATATGCGCAATCTGGAGACAGCATTGCGTGCAGTAAAGCAGGTGGGCAAACATGCCCAGGGCACTATCTCCTACACGGTGAGCCCGGTGCATACTATTGATGCTTGGGTTGATCAGGCGCGGCAAATTGAAGATGCCGGTGCCGACAGTATCTGTATAAAAGATATGGCTGGTCTGCTGACTCCCTATGTGGGTTTTGAGCTGGTCAGCAAGCTTAAAAAGGCAGTGGCGATTCCGATTCAGCTCCATGCACATGCCACTACCGGGCTGTCGACTACCACTATTACCAAATGTGTTGAAGCTGGAATCGATAATGTCGATACCGCGATCTCTTCTATGTCTATGACCTATGGCCATTCTGCCACTGAGTCTGTGGTATCAATTTTTCAGGGTCAGGAGCGTGACACTGGCCTGAATGTTGAGAAGATTGAAGAGGTGGCTGCTTACTTTCGGCAGGTACGCAAGAAGTATGCTGAATTCGAAGGCTCACTGCGTGGTGTTGATTCACGCATTCTGGTGGCTCAGGTGCCCGGTGGTATGCTCACCAATATGGAATCCCAGCTGCGTCAGCAGGGCGCTGAAGATCGTTTGGATGAAGTGTTGGCGGAAATTCCCAAGGTGCGCGAGGACTTGGGCTTTATTCCGCTGGTGACGCCAACTTCACAGATTGTTGGTACCCAAGCGGTGCTCAATGTACTGACCGGCGAGCGCTACAAGTCTATCTCTAAGGAAACTGCTGGGGTGTTGCGTGGTGAATACGGCGCGGCCCCTGCGGCAGTTAATGCTGAGCTTCAGGCCCGGGTGCTGGATGAGGGCGAAGAGGCGATTACCTGCCGCCCAGCGGACAATATTGAGCCTGAACTGGAAGCGCTGACCATGGAGTTGGAGGGTCTCTCGGCAGAACATGGTTTTCAGCTAACCTCTGGCGAGGGGCAGATTGATGATGTGCTGACCTATGCACTGTTCCCTCAGGTAGGCCTTAAGTTTTTGCAGAACAAAGATAACCCGGCTGCCTTTGAGCCTGTGCCTACAGGCAAGGCTGCAGCTGTGACCAATGATGCTGGTGAAGAACTGTACACCGTGGAAGTGGAGGGCAAGTCCTACACAGTCACTGTGGCCAATGGCGGCGATGTCAGTGCGATTATTCCGGTTGGCCAGGCGGCTCCCGCTGTCAGTGCGGCGTCTCCAGCTGTTGCGGCAACGGGCGGTGCGCCAGTTAATGCGCCACTGGCCGGTACTGTGGTCAAGGTGCTGGTGCAGCCGGGTCAGGCTGTGGCTGAGGGCGAGAGCATTATTATTCTTGAGGCCATGAAGATGGAAACATCGGTCAGTGCGCCAGCGGCGGGCAATATTGTCGAGGTGCGAGTGCAGTCTGGCGACAGCTGTGCTGTCGGTGATGTGCTGGTCACTCTGGCTTAAGGAGCCCTAAATTATGGATAATCTAATCAGTTTATGGGCTAGCTCTGGTCTGGCTCAGATACAATTAGGTCAGCTGGTGATGATGGCTGTGGGCCTGACGCTGCTGTTTTTGGCGATCAGCAAAGGGTTTGAGCCATTGCTGCTGGTTCCCATTGGCTTTGGTACTATTTTGGCCAATATTCCCGGTGCTGGTTTTGATGCTGCGCCGGTCTACGATGCCTTTGGGCATATGGAAAGCCCCGGCGGTCTGCTCTATTACATCTACAGCGCTGGTATTGAAACTGGCCTGTTCCCTCTGGTGATCTTTATGGGGGTGGGAGCGATGACCGATTTTGGTGCGCTGCTGGCTAACCCCAAAACACTATTGCTGGGCGCTGCTGCTCAGGTGGGTATCTTTACCACTGTGCTGGGTGCTGTGACCCTGAGCCATTTTGGTATTCTTGATTTTAGTATTCGCGATGCGGCCTCTATAGGTATTATCGGTGGTGCCGATGGGCCTACAGCTATCTTTGTTACCAGCAAGCTGTCCCCGGATCTGCTGGGTGCCATTGCGGTCGCGGCCTATTCCTATATGGCGCTGGTACCGATTATTCAGCCGCCCATTATGCGCGCGCTCACCACGCCTGCTGAGCGTCAAATCAAGATGGAGCAGCTGCGGCCTGTATCCAAAGCTGAACGTATTGTCTTTCCACTGACGCTGCTGGTGCTGGTGGCTATGTTGTTGCCCGATGCTGCGCCGCTGTTAGGCATGTTCTGTTTTGGTAATCTGATGAAGGAATGTGGCGTGGTTAATCGCTTGAGTGATACCACGCAAAATGCCCTGATCAATATTGTCACCATCTTCCTCGGTCTGGGTGTGGGCTCAAAAATGAGCGCAGAAAAATTCCTCAACCCTGAAACTATGGGTATCTTGGCGCTGGGTGCGGTGGCTTTCTGTATCGGTACCGCCTCCGGTGTTTTGATGGCCAAGCTGATGAACTCAATGTCGACCAACAAAGTTAACCCACTGATCGGTGCCGCTGGTGTATCCGCTGTGCCTATGGCGGCGCGAGTAGCTAACAAAGTGGGTCTTGAGGCCAATCCGCAGAACTTCCTGCTGATGCATGCCATGGGCCCCAATGTTGCCGGTGTAATTGGCTCTGCGGTTGCCGCTGGTGTGATGATCAACCTTGTCAGTGGTATGTAATGGGTCCTGTAGAGCAGTTGATTAGCGACAAGCTTCAGGCTGAATATCAGCCGGATGTGTTGCAGCTGACCAATGAAAGCTTTATGCACTCTGTGCCTGAGGGTTCGGAGAGTCATTTTAAACTGGTTATTGTCAGTGACCGGTTTCAAGGTCTGCGTCTGGTGCAGCGTCACCAGAGCATTTACGGCCTGCTTGCAGAGCAGCTGGCGGGCCCGGTTCACGCGCTGGCGCTGCATACTTACACCGTGGCAGAATGGGCTGAGCAGTCAGCCGGGGCGCCGGATTCCCCCAACTGCTTGGGTGGCAGTCAGACAAATTAAAAAGTCTTTTTGACTGGACCAACGACCATCCTGAAAATCTACAAACTGTCTCTAAACGACACTTCTTCCTCACACTTGAGTATTTGTCCTCTTTACCGCATCAAACTCCCAGTTCACCGATTAGCGGTGGAGCTTGATAACTGCTGGTATGACAATGCAGGGTGAAAAATATTTCGTGCGGACTGGCTTTCGGTTTGACGCGTAAAAAAACAACTAGTTATTTCCATATAGCTTCAAAGGGGGAGTTATGTACTCATCAGTAACAGCCAATGCTGGCAGATCCGTCAGTATGGGCATCAAAAAGCACCTCGGCGTGATTTCTGCGTTGATATTTTCCTTAGTTTTGTCTGCCTGTGGCGGCGGTGGCGGTGGCGGCGATAACCCTGGCCCTGCAGTGTCAGGAGCGCCAACGCTTTCAGAGGTTAGCATTTCTTCAGGTGAACTCACCACAGTGACCGTGGGAGACAAGGTGACAGTCACAATCTCTGCTAGCGAGGCGATTCTTGCGCCGTCAGTGATGATTGGTGGTGTTGCTGTTGATCGCGTCGTGGGTTCTGAGAAAAACTGGACCGCTGATCGCGTAATGCTCGAAACTGATACTGCCGGTGTGCTTTCTCTAAGCGTCTCATTTAGCGATGTTGGCGGTGAGGCGGGTACGACTGTTACTGATACTACTGACGGTTCGGCAATTACCCTTGAAATCAACAATGAGGGGGGTGCGGTTGTTGATGGCCCGTTTCAGGCTGCTACAGTTTATGCCGACTACAATGGCAACGGAGTTCACGATGAAGGTGAGCCCTCAGACCTGACCGATGCCAATGGCGAATATGATCTGGTTAAGACTACTGATGCTCCTGCAGCCTACAACATTGTTGTTGAGATGACTGCTGATACTATCGATTCAATCTCTGGTGAGAGCTATGCTGATTCAACGCTGAAGTTGAAGGCGCCCAGTGGTGGTGACGTTGTAACCCCCTTGACTACTGTTCTGGTCGCAGCACAAGCCGCCGATCCTACCTTTACTGCTGAAGACCTTGCCGTTGCAATGGGCTTGCCTGCAGGAATAGATATTGAGACTTACAACCCGTTTGCGAGCGGCGTGACCGCCAGCGAAGCCCATGCTGTAGAAAAGGTCTTCCAGCAGGTTATGACGGCGACGCTTATTGTATCTGAGGCTATGGAAGGTGTTGCTGGTATCACTGGCGCTACCCTTTCTGGGGAAGATGCCAGTGCTGCGGCTCTGCTGGCTGTAACCAACATGATAACGGAATCTACTGTCACGGTAGACTTTTCTGAGTCTGATCAGATCGCCGAACTCCAGGAAGCAGCCAAAGACGAATTGCTGGCTCAGGGAATTGTTGATGAGGCATCTGCAGATATCGCTGACTATGTACTGGCTAGTGCTGCGGACACCGTAACTCAGCTTTCGGTCGCTATTCAGGCTGTGGCTCTATCTGACTTTGGTGAAGCGGCTTCGTCTTCTGTTTCGCTGCTCAAGCATGACGCTGCAAGTCAGATGGCAGCGCTGGCAACTGCGGCGGCAGATTTCCTAGAAGCTGGATCCACTGATCTTACTCAGTTGGATATCTCTGAAATTCTGACCCTCGCTAGCGCTGATGGTGTTGCTGCGATGGTTGAGGAAAACCAGTCAGAGGTTGAGGCTTATTTGTCAACTCTTGGTGGAACAGTATTATCTTGGGGCCTTTTTGGAGGCGTCGAGATCGCTGATGGTGGAGTGTTTAATCACCCGGCTTCTGCTGAATCCTGGGGCGGATTCTACAGCGAGACTGATATTTTCCCGCTTGCATTCTCCGTGGGCGGTACTGTCACATTTAATGCTGCGCTTCAGGCCGGTAGTGATCCTGTTAGCCTGGTGTTCCAGTTTGAAGAAGTCGGAGGTGGAAACGCGTCCTACAACTTCCAGACTGAAGGGGTAGTAGTAGATAGCGAAACCGAGGCGACCTATACCGCCCCGATTCCTGCTCAGGAGGCCAGCTTAACTTATGAGAGTCTAGTTTTGTTTATCAGTGGGCTAGATTCACCAGTGCAGATCTGTAATGTGCAGGTTTCTACTGGTGATACTGTGGTTGAAGGTATCCCTTGTGATAGCACTAGCGGCGACTCAGGTACTGGCGACGACTCAGGTACTGGCGACGACTCAGGTACTGGCGACGACTCAGGTACTGGCGACGACTCAGGTACTGGTGACGACTCGGGTACTGGTGACGCCGATGTTCTTACGCTTACGGTAGTAGCACCAGACGCAACAGCTGTAAGACTAACCGGGCCATGGTGGAGTTGGGCGTCTGATGGAGGCCCAGCGGCTACCGACAACGCGGATGGTACTTGGACTGTTGTATTCGAGGAAATTCCTACAGAAACTATGGAATATAAGTGGGTGCTTGATGGTGCTCAGGAAGATCTAGTTGCACCGGCCGCTGCTGGAGAATGTACGGCGCTTGTTGATGCTGGACGCGTAAATACTGATTACTCTAGTTGGGGTAACAGATATTGGGTTCTAGACTCAGGCCTTAATTTCACTGACTACGCAGGTGCCTGTGCTCCGACAGAGCTGAGGCTCACTGTTTCAGCACCTGACGCAACAGCGGTAAGGATGACTGGTCCCTGGTGGTCTTGGGCTGCTGATGGTGGTCCGGAAGCTACTGACAATGAAGACGGTACTTGGACGGTAACGATTGATCCGATTCCTACAGAGACAATGGAATATAAGTGGGTCATTGATGGCGAACAAGAAGATCTGGTAACACCGGCAGCGGCTGGAGAATGTGGTGATCTCATTGACGCTGGGCGCATAGATACTGATTACTCTGGTTGGGGTAACCGATACTGGATTCTTGATTCGGGCGGCTACTTTCTGGAATATGCAGGAGCCTGTGCTGAGCCTCCTGAGCCTGCTGATCCCACGCCGACTGTTTTGACGTTTAATGTGTCAGCTCCAGATGCGACAGCGGTAAGGATGACTGGTCCCTGGTGGTCTTGGGCTGCTGATGGTGGTCCGGAAGCTACTGACAATGAAGACGGTACTTGGACGGTAACGATCGATCCGATTCCTACAGAGACAATGGAATATAAGTGGGTCATTGATGGCGAACAAGAAGATCTGGTAACACCGGCAGCGGCTGGAGAATGTGGTGATCTCATTGACGCTGGGCGCATAGATACTGATTACTCTGGTTGGGGTAACAGATACTGGGTACTGGATTCGGGTTATAGCTTCACCGATTATGCGGGAGCCTGTGCTGAGCCTGCTGATCCCACGCCGACTGTTTTGACGTTTAATGTGTCAGCTCCAGATGCGACAGCCGTAAGGATGACTGGTCCCTGGTGGTCTTGGGCTGCTGATGGTGGTCCGGAAGCTACTGACAATGAAGACGGTACTTGGACGGTAACGATTGATCCGATTCCTACAGAGACAATGGAATATAAGTGGGTCATTGATGGCGAACAAGAAGATCTGGTAACACCGGCAGCGGCTGGAGAATGTGGTGATCTCATTGACGCTGGGCGCATAGATACTGATTACTCTGGTTGGGGTAACAGATACTGGGTACTGGATTCGGGTTATAGCTTCACTGATTATGCGGGAGCCTGTGCTGAGCCTGCTGATCCCACGCCGACTGTTTTGACGTTTAATGTGTCAGCTCCAGATGCGACAGCGGTAAGGATGACTGGTCCCTGGTGGTCTTGGGCTGCTGATGGTGGTCCGGAAGCTACTGACAATGAAGACGGTACTTGGACGGTAACGATTGATCCGATTCCTACAGAGACAATGGAATATAAGTGGGTCATTGATGGTGAACAAGAAGATCTGGTAACACCGGCAGCGGCTGGAGAATGTGGTGATCTCATTGACGCTGGGCGCATAGATACTGATTACTCTGGTTGGGGTAACAGATACTGGGTACTGGATTCGGGTTATAGCTTCACTGATTATGCGGGAGCCTGTGCTGACACTGCCCCCTAGTAGGGTGTGGTTGCTGTGAAAAGAAATGATGAACTTAAAATTTCGGGGAATAAATAGACATGTATATCCAATGCAATAATTTTGTGAAAAGTGCAGTATTAGCAGCGGTGGCGTTCAGCGGAGCTACCCAGTCGCAGGAAGTGGTTCGTGACGATAACGCCATTGATGAGATTGTTGTTACCGCCACCAAGCGGGAAACCTCATTGATGGAAACAGCTGTCGCTGTTTCCGCCTTTGGTCAGGAGTCACTGGATAACCAGGGCGTTAAAAACCTGCTAGACCTTGACGATATGGTGCCTAACCTGCAGATTGGCCTTTCGCCAACTGACTCAGGTGTGCAGGTGGTTGTTCGTGGCTTGACCTCGAATAACTTTACCGAAATTGGTGACCCTACGGTTGCCATGCACTTTGACGGGCTGTATTCGCCGCGTCCTCAGGCCGGTATGGCTCTGATGTATGACGTAGAGCGAGTTGAGATCAGTCGTGGTCCTCAGGGTACTTTGTTTGGCCGTAACTCTACCGCTGGTAGTGTTAACGTGATCAGTGGGCGGCCTAACTTTGATGTCGCCGAGGGCAAGCTTGAGGTTGAACTAGGTAAGTACAGCCAGCGAGCGGTCAAGGGCTGGTACAACATGCCGGTCAATGATGAGCTAGCGCTGCGTGCCAGCTTCTTGGTTGATCGTGCTGATACCTGGTACAACCAGACTCAGGACTTTTATGATCTTGAGTTTGATGTTAACGGCGATGGCGTTATCTCTGCTGACGATGGTGACATTGAGAAAGATGGCATTCCTAATGTTGACCAGCGTCGCAACCGTCCTGTAGACGCAAGCGATGCCTACGGCTCTGTTGATCGTTGGGGCGCGCGAGTGGGTATGCGTTTTGAACCCAACAGCGAAGTAAGCTGGGACCTGATAGCGGATTACTTCCAAGACCGTTCGCCGGGAGGTTTGAGCCTTAAGGATTGTGAGAAAGCTGAAGGCACATTTTTTGCCTGCGAACAGGATCAGTGGGACGTGAGCGTGAATGTTCCCGGTAGTATGGATATGACCATGATGGGTCTGCGTTCTATACTCACTTGGGATCTGACTGATGAGATCGTTATGGAGCACCGTATCGGTTATTCGCAGCAAGAGCGTTCGCAAACTCACGACGCCTCTACCACATATGCTCACCCTGACCATCCCGGTTACGGCTTTCAGAGAACCTGGTATTCCGCACAAGCGGCCCCAGCAGGATGTACTGGTGGTGGCGGGTCCATGGTTGTGTGTGATGATCTTGTAAACGATCTCGGGCTGGTGCAGTCTGTGGATGGTGGTCAATTTGAATCAATGGTGGTAGCACCATTTGAAGATCTTTCCTTGATGACCAACTATTCTGACTACCGGTCGCTGGTGACTGAACTTCAGTTCAGCTCTAACTCAGATTCCCCAATTCAGTGGATCGCTGGTTTGTTCTATATGAAAGAGGACAATGAAATCCGCTTTGACGTTGAGAATCCGTTCCTCGGTGGCGTCGTACTCCCTCTAGCGCAGACCTTTTTGCAGCCAGAGCGTGTGGTTAGATCACGAGCCGCTTTTGTACAGTTCGACCTAGCGGTTAATGACAGGCTCAACTTGACTGCCGGCTACCGGTATACAAAAGATGACAAGTACGATGATGGCGGTCGCAACTATACAACTAACGGTTGGCGTCAGCCGAACGGTGGGAAATATACGACCGATGCGGCTTTTGATGCCTTCTATGACAGCTGGCCTAAGTTGGGAATCGTTGACACTGATGTCTACCAGTCGGACGATTTAACGTCTGAAATGGGAACCTTGGGCCCCGACTTTTTGAGCCCAGATAGAGTAGCAGCAGACGGTACCTCTCAGGCTCTGCAGTATTCTGATAACTCGCATGCTGGTGCCTGGAGCAAGGGTACTTGGAAGCTTGGCTTTGATTACCTGATTAATGAAGATCTATTTATTTATGGGTCAATAGCGACTGGCTACAAGTCTGGTGGCTTTGGTGATTCCGTCGATATCTGTGATTGTAATATTACTGACACATTTGACTACGACCCAGAGAACAACAAGACCTATGAGCTTGGCTTCAAGGCGACTCTGCTTGACGGCAATCTAAACCTTTTGGGTAACGTGTTTCTAATGGACAATACCGATTTGCAGGACACCTTCTACGCCACAATCACGAGCGCAGGTTCAGAAATTAAAGTGCCTGACGGTTACATAGATACCGAAGGGCGCGTTTCAGACTGTACTGGTGGTGATGGGGATTGTGTAACAGTCGGGAGGGATATCGGGACTTTACTCACACAGAATATTGGCGAGACCCAAAGTGTAGGTGCTGAGCTTGAGTTTGACTGGCGCCCCTATGAGGGTGGTCGAGTCAATGGATGGGTAGCCTGGTTGGACTCTGAGATCAAGCAACTGGAAGGAGCTTCGGACGGATGGTACTGTTTTGAGCGCGCTCTGCTTGGTATGACTAGATGTGCTGCTGAGTCAACTAATGAAGATGGTGCTGTGGTTCGTGCAACCAGCTTTGTTGGTAATGCTATGCCGTGGTCGCCAGAGTACTCTGTTACTGTTAACTACGAGCACAACTGGTACCTGGACAATGGCCTGCGTCTGAGCCCTTATGTATCAGTTCACTGGCAGGATGAGATGTACTTCGACAAAGGTAACTTCGGCGAAGGTGCATTCCACTCTGGTCAGGAAGCCTATACTACTGGTGATATCGCGCTGCGCTTGATCAATGAAGAAGGTCGTTGGGCGGTTGAGGCCTATGTGCGCAATGTGACTGATGAGTTGGTTCGCGGCTGGGCCGATCGTGGTCCTGGCTACATGCGGGCTTCGTTCAACAAGCCTCGCCACTATGGCGTTAAGTTCAATATGGCATTTTAATATTGCTCTGACAGCTATATTGTCGATCGAAAAAACCGCGCTTTCAACAGCGCGGTTTTTTTATGTCTGATCTATAACCAGAAGGTATTTCTCGGTTTTCCAGGGCTCATAGATTCTGCGGGTAACCACGGCAGCATCCAATGCCTGCACACACAAATCCACCAGAGACCAGTACGGTGGCCGCCCCGGATCCGCAATAATAATCCGTTCAACGCCCGCGTTAAGAGAGCGCTCAAGCAGATCGAACAGAGGCTGGGTAAGCTCATCCCAAAAACATATGTCGGTGCCAATCAACAGCTGATACTGGCCTAATTCCTCTGCACTCAGGCTCTCAAAGCCCCTTGCCTGGAAGTTTATTTCGCATTGATTAGCTTGGGCTTGCAGGGCCAAAAAAGGCGCCACGCTGTTATCTATATCGATACCGGTAACGCGAGCCTGATACTGTTTGGCGAGAAACAGTCCGGTGAGGCCCCAGCCGCAGCCAATATCCAATACATTGGTCTGCGTCTTTGGAGGATTGGTGCTCAGGTAGTCCATAAGAACAAAGCTGGAACGCCACACTTTATTACCATGGGCGCTGTGACCATTTTGCTCGCGTTTGAGTTTGCGCACGCCGGGGTGTGTTGAACGCAGGGCTTTTATGCCAAGGTATTCAATAAAGTGACGTTGATTCATGTCTGCTTGAGTCATTGCTGTGTGCGTCTCTTAGAAAAGCGAAGCTTAACAGGTTAGATGGGCGGTCGAGGTAAATAGATGGACCTTTTAATGGCGAACTATGGTATTTTTAGTATATTAAAATAACTTAGTTGTCGTTCCGCTATGGTCGAGTCGAGTCTCCCTTCGTTTCTTCAGATTCTATATCGCAATACCAGTTATCAATTTTGGGCCCTGCAGCTGATAGGCTGGTTTGGTCTGGCTCTGATCAGTTTTTTAAGTCTCACTCTTTGGTACAACCAGCAGGGTTTTGCCTATATTGCTCATACCCTGTTGCAGTCTCTGCTGGGCGTGCTGGTGTCCTGGCCATTGCGGCCACTGTTTCACTATTTTTGGGGCCGTAGTGTTCTGGCTAGATTTATTGCGGGCATAGGTGGTGTCCTGCTGTGCTCGGTGCTGTGGACCATCCTGCGTATCAGTACCTTTATGGCAATCACGGGCGAGCAAGGGCTGTGGAATGATTTTGGTGGCTGGCTGTTTGGTTCAATTATGATCTTCAGTTGTTGGGCGGCATTTTACCATGGTGTGAAGTTCTATCAGCTGTTGCAATACGAGCATGAAAACCTATTGCTGGTGGCGGCGCAAAATCGCGAGCAGCAGTTGCGGGCCGCTAAGGCAGAGACTATTGCCCATGAGGCGCAGTTGAAAATGTTGCGTTACCAGCTCAACCCGCATTTTCTGTTTAATACACTTAATGCCATTGCGGCACTGATGGCTACTAAAGAAGTACCCAGAGCCGGCTCTATGATTGTGCAGCTGAGTGATTTTTTGCGTTACAGCCTGGACAATGATCCGGTCAGGCGGGTGACAGTTAAGGAGGAGTTGGCTGCCCTTAAGCTGTATCTTAATATTGAGCAAACTAGATTTGCGGAGCGTTTAGCATTAGAAGTTCGATATTGAACAGGCTGCGGAGCCAGTGCGTATACCCAGTTTAATACTGCAACCACTGGTTGAGAACGCGATTAAGTATGCCATTGCTCCGATGGAAGAGGGCGGCAAAATAACGGTTCGGGTATGGTTGGATAAAGACTATGTTTGCCTTGAAATGCTGGACACGGGGCCGGGTATATCGTCATCCGCTAAAGCAGGCAATAATGTGGGTATTGGTCTTAGAAACACGGTCGATCGGCTCCATGAGTTCTATGCTGATAATCACACCTTTAACCTTGAGTCCGTCCCCTCAGGTGGTTTAAAGGTATATATGCAACTGCCATTGGAAAAGACAGTTAGATAAACAATTTATGCAGAAATTAAGAACCATTATTGTTGACGATGAGCCTTTGGCGCTGGACTTCTTGCGCTCCTGTCTGGCTGAGAGCAATGATATTGAGATTGTTGAGGAATGTCGCAACGGTCGTGACGCTGTTGCTGCGGCGATCAGGTTACGCCCGGAGCTGTTGTTTCTGGATATTCAGATGCCAGGTATCAATGGTTTTGAGGTGGTTAAAGCTCTGCAGGCTGATCTGATGCCAATGGTGATCTTTGTGACTGCCTTTGACCAGTATGCAGTGGATGCTTTTGACCTGCACGCAGTGGACTATATTCTTAAACCGCTGGATAAAGAGCGAGTAACTCGCTCTATTGAACGCGCTATTGACCGCATCAAAAGTGATCAGGAACAGAGTTTTAAAACGCCTTTAATTGGCGCTATTGAAAGTATTTCAGAGCGCGTCACAAGTCATGTGGCGGAAGCACCGGAGGAAGATGTGCCCTCTGGCATAAAGCGCAAACTCGTGGTTCGTGATTCCGGCGTGGTTAAAGTGATTCCCTTTGATGATATTGACTGGGTTGATGCGGCTGGCGACTATATGTGTGTCCATGCTCTGGGCGAAACTCATATTGTCGAACCACATTGACTGAATTGATTGCCAAGCTGGATGATAGCTTGTTTGTTCGTATTCACCGCTCGACCATCGTTAACATAGAGCGAGTTGTCAGCGTCAGCCCTTTGCAGAAGGGCGGCAATCTGCTCCATCTTAAGGGCGGCGAAGAGCTTAAGGTCAGTAGAAACTACCGCGAAGCTATCCGTAATCTGTTCCAATAATTTACCTATGAATACCCCTCACTCTCCGATATAGAGGGCTTGCCCCGTTTACCGCAGATCTGTAACAGACTGCCGCATCTGTGCTTCCACTGCGCTAATCTCCATGTCAATCTACTCTTTTCAGCACGACTTTTCACTGACTGTTGGCTCCGAAGGAGCAGACGCCTTAGATGGGAAGCTGTCTTCCCTGTAAGCCCCTCATAGGTAACACCGGGCGGGGTAACATTTATAACAAGGATCGGGAATAAACAGATTATGTCAGTCCATGGAAAATGCACCAATCTTCATTTTGCCAAAACAGTACTAAAAGCTGCCGACAAGGTTGTTTTTGGCGTCAGTGCCTGTTTGGTAACACCAGTCGCAGTAGCAGATATCAATGCTGATGTAGAAACCAGAGTGCAAAGCATTTTGCAGGAGATGAGTCTGGAGCAGAAAGTAGGACAGATGGTCCAGGGCGAGATCAAGTGGGTATCTGCCTCGGATGTGACTAAATATCACCTTGGTTCTGTGCTCAATGGTGGTGGCTCTTTTCCCGGTGGCAAGAAAAACTCCTCGATTGATGACTGGGTCAATCTGGCTGACAAATATTACAAAGCCTCAATGAAAACAAGGCTGGTATTCCCCTTATCTGGGGTACAGATGCGGTTCACGGCCACAACAATGTGATTGGTGCGACTCTGTTTCCTCATAATATTGGACTGGGTGCGGCTAATGACCCTGAGTTACTGAAAGAGATCGGTGCATTACAGCGCGAGAGGTGGCTGCTACCGGCATTGACTGGATCTTTGCTCCAACTGTTGCCGTGGTTAAAGACGATCGCTGGGGGCGCACCTATGAAGGATACAGTGATGAGCCGCCCATTGTGCGTTCCTACGGCGGTAAAATTGTTGAGGGCATGCAGGGTACTGCGGAGCAATTACGCACGGATCTCCTCCAAAGTTATTGCTACGGCCAAGCACTGGATTGGTGATGGTGGAACGCTCGTGGGCATGATCAGGGTAACACTATAGGAAGCCTTGAAGATCTACTGGATCAGCATGGCCAGGGTTATATCACTGCTCTGGAAGCTGATGTACAAACGGTCATGGCCTCCTTTCAATAGCTGGAATGGCGAGAAGTTACATGGCAACAAGGAACTGATGAACAGATGTGCTGAAAGAGCAGATGAACTTTGATGGCTTTGTGGTCAGTGACTGGAACGGCATAGGCCAGGTCGATGGCTGTACCAACCAGAGCTGTGCCCAGTCGATCAATGCTGGTGTTGATATGATTATGGCGCCGGAAGACTGGAAAGCGGTGTACAACAATACTATTTCTCAGGTTCGCAGCGGCGAAATTGCCATGTCCCGTATCGACGATGCGGTGAGCAGAATACTGCGAGTTAAATTGCGCGCCGGCATGTTTGAAAAGCCGCGCACCGTCGAAGCGCAAAATTACCGCGGATAGCTCTATTATCGGTTCAGCCGAGCATCGCGCTGTGGCCCGTGAAGCGGTGAGAAAGTCTCTGGTTCTGCTGAAAAACAACGACCATTTATTACCCTTAAAACCTAAGCAGCATATTTTGGTCATAGGTGATGGCGCCGATAATATTGGTAAGCAGAACGGTGGCTGGACCATTACCTGGCAGGGTACAGAAAACCTGAATAGTGATTTCCCTGGCGCCACATCAATCTTTGGCGGCATAGAGCAGGCCATGGTAAAGATTGGTGGTAGTGCTGAACTGTCCATGGACGGCAGCTTTGCCAAAAAACCTGATGTGGCCGTGGTTGTATTTGGTGAAAACCCCTATGCCGAGGGTTCTGGTGATCGGGATTCACTGCTCTTTAACGACGGCATTGGAACAGATCTCAAGTTGCTGCAAAAACTTAAAGCTCAGGGAATTCCTGTGGTTGCGGTACTGCTTACCGGTCGTCCGCTGTGGGTAAATGCCGAACTAAACAGTTCAGATGCCTTTGTTGTGGCCTGGTTGCCTGGTTCAGAAGGTGGCGGTGTTGCTGACGTGCTGGTGGCAGATGGGGACGGCGAGGCTCTTTTCGACTTTACTGGCAGGCTTTCATTTGATTGGCCCAGTGCTGAAATCAATACTTTAAATACTAGGTTGCCAGTGACTGAGTTTCTGTTAAAACGGGGCCAGGGTTTATCATATGGTGACAGTGAAATTGTGCCTGCTGGCCTCAATGAAAAATCGCTGATTGACAATAGCTCTCAGGAGCGAGTGGTGTTTAGTGGTACCACCAGAGCTCCTTGGCAAGCTTATGTGGGTGATGCCAGTGACTGGCGCATACTGGTTGAGGGAAACTCTACTACTACCTCTTACGGCGCCCTTTCAGTGACTACTATTGATGGTGCTGTCCAGGAAGACAGTCGTCGGGTTGAATGGAAATCTGGTCATGAAAGCCAGTTTTACTGGCAGGCCGAGAGTTCCGTAAATCTGTCTGATATGGTAGGGGATAGTCCTGCGCTAATGATGACCCTTGCTGTTGATAAGTACCCAGAAGGCGCTGTCACGCTGCGTATGGACTGTGACTGGCCCTGCCGGGGTGAGTTAGATATTACATCTTTGCTGCGCACTAAACCCCAAGGTGAGATGGTCAAACTTGGTATAGGCCTAGAATGTTTTGCCAGAGCCGGTGTCAATCTCAGCAAGGTGAATTCTGCCATGGTGTTGATGACTGCTGAGCCTCTTGTTATTACCTTCAGAGACGTGCGGGTTATAGGTGACGCACCCAGTCCCTATGTGGTCAAATGTAATTAGTAGCGCTGCATGCTAGTTGAAAAAGGGTCTGTTACGGGCCCTTTTTTGTGCATGGTATAAATCACGCCGTACTGCTAGTATCTGCCATCAAAGACTATAAGATTTGTGGTGGTACCTATGAAAGCAAGCTTTACAAAAATGTCCCAGAGTACAGCTGAAGACTGGCAGATTATTATGCCGGAGCAACTGGCATTCTTTAAGAAGTTACCCGACCGTATTTTGACCCATATGGAGCTGTTGACCGGAGACTATGGTGGTTTTGCTATCGATCGTTTGCAACATTCACTGCAGACCGCTCACCGGGCCGCCGAAGCTGGTGAAGATGATGAATATGTGGTCTGTGCGCTGTTGCACGATATTGGCGATACCCTGGGCAGCGCCAATCATGCGGATGTGGCCGCGGCGATACTGCAGCCCTTTGTCTCGGAAGCAAATCATTGGATGATCAAGCATCATGCTATTTTCCAGGGTTACAACTTCTTTCATTTTATTGGTGCCGATCGCAATATGCGCGATGAGTTTCGCGACAGCGATCACTTTAAACGCACGGCCCGGTTTATTGCCAAGTACGATGATCCAAGCTTTGACCCGGCGATGCCTGAGCTAAAACTGTCGCTGTTTGAGCCCATGGTTCGCTCTGTGTTTAGCCAGCCGAAAAACAGTATGTATAAAGCGTTAACCGATTAAAGAGAATCGCTCTATGTCTGATGGAATTATCGCTGGTATTTATGTGGCGGCAAAAAAAGGTGCTGGGGTCAGTGGACACAGCAGGGTGGCGGTTCGTGCGGGCAAGGGTATTGTCGGTGATCGCTATTATTCAGAGACCGGCAAAAATCGCTCTAATTATAAAGGCCAGGCGGACTGGGAAATTACCTTGATTGAGGCGGAGGCGATTGAACAGTTTAATCGCAATAGCGGCAATCAATTTCATGAAAGTGATCTGCGCCGTAATCTGGTCACTCGTAATATCAGGCTCAATGATCTGGTGGGCAAGCATTTTGAGATTAACGGTACTAACTTCTTTGGGGTGCAACTCTGTGAACCCTGTGCCAGTCTGCAAAAGCGCTTAGGGGTGCGGATTCTACCTGATCTTGTGGGCAAGGGTGGTCTGCGTGCCCAGATCCTCGGTAATGGCAATGTGGCTGTCGGTGATGCGGTCGAGCCTGCCTAACCTTTTAAGGGCCAAACTTAAAAAAAGCATTGGCCGTCGCACTTGTGGCAGCGGCAATTTGCTCTGGGGTTTCCTGCCTCACTGCGGCGATGCCAGATAGCACATATTCTAGAAATGCAGGTTCATTGCGTTTGCCCTTGGGTGGGGTTGGCATATTTCTCGGCAGAAGATAGGGTGCATCGGTTTCAATCATCAGCCGCTCAAGGGGGATATTGTGGACAATACTCTGCAACTCTAACCCGCGCCTTTCATCACAGACCCATCCGGTAATGCCGATATGCAGGTCCATATCCAGATAGCTGAACAATGTTTTTTTATCCCCGGTAAAACAATGGATAACACCCTGACTAAATTGGTCTCTGTAGCTGCTTAATATTTCAAGCTGGCGCCTTGATGCATCACGTTCATGCATAAATAATGGCATATTTAGCTCTACCGCCAATTCCAGCTGGGCTTCAAAAGCCAGCTCCTGAGCTTTGGGGCTAGACAGGTTGCGATTGAAGTCGAGTCCGGTTTCACCGACTGCCACCACCAGCTGATGGCCAGCCAGTGCTCGCAGCCTATCCATGGACTCAGCGTTGATTGATTCCGCATCATGGGGATGAATGCCGCAAGTGGCATAGAGCATATTTGGGAACTGTCTGCTGTGCTGTTCGCACAGTGCTAACACAGCTTCACTCTCTGCGACTGAGGTGCCGGTTAATACCAGTTGACTGACCCCTGCATCCTGAGCACGCTGCAATACATCTTCTACATCAGCGTTAAAACGCTTGCTGGAGAGGTTTACACCTATATCTACTAACATCGCTAAGCACCATGGCAAAGTCCCTGAGAATGGCCTGCAGGAGCTTTCAAGTTAGTCCTGCGGGAGCGTTTAATCAACTATTGTAGCCTCTAACTAAAGTAGCCTATCTTTTTCATGCTGTGATAATAGGGGTGTCTGAAGACCAAGCTTGCGCGAATACAATACTGAATACATCAACACATTACTGACATAGCTACGCGTTTCTCGGTAGGGAATTAATGTCATCCACACATCAAAGGGTAGTTTGCTCTGGCTCTTGACCAGCCATTGATCTACTCGGCTGGGGCCGGCATTGTAGGCAGCGGTGGCCAGTATGCGATTGTTGTCGAACCGCTGTAGCAGTCCGTTGTAATAGCTGGCGCCAATAGCAAGGTTGGTGTCTGCATCATGGAGCTGTGTTTTTGATCTATAGGGGATCTTATATTTTCGCGCTGTGGCTTTGGCCGTGGTGGGCATCACCTGAATCAGACCTCTGGCACCAGCGGCGGAGGTTGCAGAAGGGTTAAAAGCACTCTCCTGACGGGCCAGAGCAAACAGCATATAGTCGGCGACGCCACTTTTTGCTGCAGCGGAACTGATCTGATCCCTGTAGGCAAGGGGAAATCTAATCTCTACATCGTCCCAGTATCTGGCCGTGCCGAGGCTGGCAATGGCTTTGTTGTACCAATGGGACTGACTGGCGACAACCGCAGCAGCCAACCAGTCCTGATGCTGGAAGTTGGCGCTGGCGCTGGCCCATTCGCGGTTGGCATCCAGACTGGAGCCATGAAAATGTAATTCCCGCGCTCGCTGGATGGCTGGCAATGCTGCGATGGCATCCAGTTCTTGCTGATCAATAATCAAGGGATGATGGTTGATGCTGTATGCAGCATCAATTCTCTCACTGGCGAGAAATCCGTAGAAGTCTCGTTCCCTGGCCAATTCCCGAGTCAGCGGAAGAATTTCCGGGTTTTCGGTGGTACTTGGGTCGGACTCCAGGCTGCGAATATGCCAGTAGCGCCACAGCGTTTTTTGCTGGCTGGCCTTGGGAAGACGCGCGAGCCAGACGCTAACCATGGGCCAATCCAGGTGCGCCAGTGACTGACGAATGCGCCATTCTGTCAGGCTGCCATCGAGGGTCTGATTCAGCAGCTGAATATTGTCGATATGATAGCTGTCCGCTGCATCTCTGTGACCCTGGGCATACAGGTTTTTGACGATAGCGCTGATAATCCGTGCCTGGGCACCATGACTAAACTCGTGGCTAAGCTGATAGCGAGTCCAGTGTTTTAATGACTGCTGCGCATTGCGTTTGGCCAGATGACTGAGCCCATGTTCGAGAATTTGAACCTCTTCGGCACTGTTGCTGACAAAGTTATGCCGCTGGCTAATGCTGTGGGGGTTGCGATCGGCGTCGTAATAAAGTTGGTACAGGCGCTTATAAGTGGGGCTGCGGAAGAAGCGCTTAAGATATCTAGCTAGCTGATAATTGTGCCTGATAAGTGCGGCATTAAAACGCTGCCATGCTAGTTTCTCACTGATATGGCCGCCTTTAATCAGGATGCCGAATAATTTGTCGCATGTTTTAGGCAGAGATTTTCCCTCAACCCAGACGGAGAGTCCGCCGGCAACTGCTTTACTTTGCTTGCCCAGTCGGTGTTGGGCGAGATAGAAATTACACCGCTGACTGCGGCTGGCAGTGCTGTCGCGATAGTACTCAGTGTAGGCAGTCCAGTAGCCACGGCTGGACAGGTAATCCAGCCAGCGATTGCGCAGGTGGATCTCTTTAACATTGCCCTGATGTGCGGCTAGATAATCTGCAATTTCTGCGCGGCGGTTATAGCGCAGATTGGCACTGAGGTCGGCATAGACCAGATATTCATAGAGGGGGTAATCAAACAGCTTGCTGCGAAAATCCCGCAGGGTTTGCCACTGACCTTTGCGCGCCATGGCAATGGCTGTGCTGTAGTCGCTGCGCTGTTGGGTTAGCTGCTGGTTGGCGGTATTTAGCTTTTGAGGCTGAGGCGCTGACTGGGCCATGCCCACTTGCAGAAACAGTTGCGTAAATAAGAAGATCAGCAATATTGGTCTGGATGCTGAGGTCACAATAAACATTAAATCCCTTATTTGGCTGGCGACTGAAGATTGAATCAACCCCGGAAAGTTACCAGTTCCGCCTGCAGAATGCGAGTGTGCAGGCGGGTTGATTGCTCTGAGATTACTTGTCGGTGATTCTTACTGCCAGAACATCACAGCTGGCGCCATGTAAAACCGAGTTGCTTGTGGAGCCAAAAATAAGTGCCAGTCCGTGACGGCCATGACTACCCACTACAATCAGGTCAATATTTTCACTGCTGGCCATATTGTGCATCTCTTGAGCCGGATGGCCGAGGACAATGTGCTGGTCTTGCTCGGGAATATCGAGCTGCTGCGCCAGAGCTGCAAGGCGCTCATTGGCCTGCTGCTGCAACTGGTTTTGTACATCGGACAGATCTACAGGTATATCGCCACCGTAAGTGAAGGCTAGTGGCTCAAGAATATGGCAGAGAGAGATCTTTGTGTTGCTCTTGCTAAAAAGCAGCTTGACGCGATCTATAACTTGCTGAGATTCTGTAGATAGATCGAGGCCGACTAGAACATGCTGGTAAGTAGACATGATGATTTACCCCTGTTGATTAATGGATACGAGTATACCGATTAACGAATGGTAGTCCCTTGAAATATTCACTGTTAAGAGTAGTACGAAATGACATGGTTGTTAATACTGTTTGGTGTCGCGCTGGTGTGCTCGCCATTGATGTGGCTCAAGCAATCGCCTTATCAGCGCCGCGTGACCGAATTGCGTCGCCTTGCAGGCAGTCTGATGTTGCAAGTGAGTCTGCACCGGCGACCAGATGCGCGGGATGATGAGCTGCGGCTTGAAGCGGTTTGTTACCGGTTGCCCTGGACTGATACCCAGTTTCGCCAGAATTGGGTGATCCAGCGTTACAGCGAGCGCGGCTGGGATTCTCATTGCACAGGGTGGCACTGGTTTGGCGATCAAGCGAGGCCCGAGTTGAAGTCAACCATCACTGAGACCATTGCGAAAATGCCTGATACGGTGAGTGCAATAATCGCCAATAGCGCCGGTGTCGGGGTTATCTGGGATGAACGGGGAGAGCCTGCTGATGTGCATGAAATCAGCGAAGTTTTACTTGGATTACGACAAAAAGCGGAAGAAATTTGCCTGTGAGGGTTGACCAGAGGTCAGTCAAACGCGTATATATGCGCTTCTTGCAGTCGTCAAAGTGAACTATTTATGGGTTGGCCACTGGGATTTATTGAAATCTGGTATGTATTTATTAAGGAATTGAAGCCCCTATGGGTAAATCTTTAGTTATTGTAGAGTCACCGGCAAAAGCCAAAACGATCAACCGCTATCTAGGTGATGACTTTGTGGTCAAGTCCAGTGTCGGCCATGTTCGCGATCTCCCTACCGGCGCCAATCGCACCACCACGGACCCCAAAGAGCGGGCTCGTCAGGCTGCCATTACTCGCAAACTGTCTGCTGAAGAAAAAGTCGTCCACAAACAGAAGAAGGCTAAAACCCAGCTAGTTAAAAGTATGGGTATCGACCCAGAGAATGACTGGCAGGCGGAATATGCAGTGCTGCCGGGCAAGGAAAAGGTTGTTGCTGAACTAAAGAAACTGGCCAAAAACGCCGACACTGTCTATCTGGCGACGGATATGGATAGAGAGGGAGAGGCCATTGCCTGGCATTTGACTCAGGTAATTGGCGGCGACGACAGCCGCTATAAGCGCGTTGTGTTTAACGAAATTACTAAGAAGGCGATTCGCAAAGCATTTGAGGCCCCCGGAGAGCTGGATACCAACCGAGTGGACGCGCAGCAGGCGCGGCGCTTCCTCGATCGCGTGGTTGGATTTATGGTATCGCCATTGCTGTGGGCTAAGGTAGGCCGTGGTCTGTCCGCTGGTCGCGTACAGTCGGTGGCAGTAAAGCTGATTGTCGAGCGTGAGCGTGAGATTCGTGCCTTTATCCCCGAAGAATACTGGACTGTGCAGGCAGATCTTGAAAATCAGCAGGATCAAGAGACTGAAGACGAGTTTAAGCTGCGTTTTGATATTAAAAAATATCAGGGCAAGGGCTTCCGTCCGGTCAATAAAGATCAGGCCGACACAGCTCTGGCGACATTGCGCGAAGCGGATTATGTGGTCAGCAAGCGCGAAGACAAGCCAACCAAGTCGAAACCTTCAGCACCTTTTATAACATCGACTCTGCAGCAGGGTGCCAGTACGCGCCTTGGCTTTGGCGTTAAGAAAACCATGATGATGGCCCAACGCCTTTATGAAGCGGGCTACATTACCTATATGCGTACCGACTCGACCAATTTGAGTGCCGACGCGGTAGCCGCCTGTCGCGACTATATTCAGCAGCGCCACGGTGCCAAGTATTTACCAGAGCAGCCAATAAGCTACAGCAGCAAGTCTGGTGCTCAGGATGCTCACGAAGCGATTCGCCCATCAAATGTTGATATCTCTCCCGGTGATCTGGGAGATATGGAAGTGGATGCGCGCAGGCTGTATCAGATGATCTGGCAGCAGTTTGTTGCCTGCCAGATGACCCAGGCGGAATTTACTGCTACTACCATTACGGTGGCTGCCGGTGATTACGAGATGCAGTGCAAAGGTCGCGTAACTCGCTTTGATGGTTATCTCGCGGTTATGCCCGCCAGAGATGAAGATGACGAGCTGCCTGATCTGCAGGCTGGTGATCCGATGAATATGCTGGCGCTGATTCCCCAGCAGCACTTTACCAAGCCAACGGCGCGCTATTCTGAAGCTGCGCTGGTCAAGGATCTCGAAAAACGTGGTATTGGTCGCCCATCTACCTATGCGTCGATTATCTCTACCATCCAGGATCGCGGCTATGTGCGCATTGAGAACAGGCGTCTGTACGCAGAAAAGATCGGTGATATTGTTACCGACCGTCTAGCTGAAAATTTCACTGATCTGATGGACTATGGCTTTACCGCCACCATGGAAGAGCAGTTGGATGATATTGCCGAAGGCAAGCTTAACTGGAAGCAGTTGCTCAATCGTTTTTATGGCGACTTTAGCCAGAAGGTTGGCAGTGCTCAGAATGAAGAGGGCGGCATGCGCCCCAACAGTCCCTCTGAGACTGATATTGCCTGCTCCAAATGTGATCGCCCGATGATGATCAGAACGGCGGGTACTGGTGTATTCCTCGGTTGCTCTGGCTATGCCTTGCCGCCCAAAGAGCGCTGCAAGCATACGGTCAACCTGACCGCAGGTGATGAAGCCGTCAATATTGAAGAAGATGATGAAGCTGAATCCAAGTTGCTGCTGCATAAGCATCGCTGCAAGCTGTGCAACACTTCGATGGATAGCTATCTGCTGGATGAAACCCGCAAGCTGCATGTCTGTGGCAATAACCCTGACTGTATTGGCCATGAAGTTGAATTTGGTCAATATGTGATTAAGGGCTATGAAGGCCCGGTGATTGATTGCGATAAATGCGGCAGTGAAATGCAGCTTAAAACTGGTCGATTTGGCAAGTATTTCGGTTGTACCGGAGAGACTGGCCCGGACCAGCCATGCAAAAACACCCGCAAGTTGCTGCGCAATGGCGAAGCTGCGCCACCCAAGGTGGATCCAATTTCCATGCCTGAACTGCGCTGCGTTAAGGTTGAAGATCATTATGTGTTGCGCGACGGTGCCTCTGGTATTTTCCTGGCGGCCAGTCAGTTCCCCCGTCATCGCGAGACCAGAGCTCCACTGGTCACCGAGCTATTGCCTTACAAAGAGCAGATTGACGGCAAGTATCAGTTTTTGCTGACTGCGCCCACCGAAGATCCAGAGGGTTTGCCCACTGTCGTGCGCTATAGCCGCAAGACCAAAGAGCAATATGTGCGCAGTGAAAACGACGGTAAGCCTTCGGGCTGGAGCGCTTTTTACAGCAATGGGCATTGGGCAGTTGCGCCAAAAGGTAGCAGCTAGTTCTGTGGCGCTCTCGGCTTATCTGTCTGCAACCAATCAAAAGCTACTGTTTGCCCGCCATTTATTGGCACTGGCTGATAGCGGAAAAACCTCGAGTCAGAGCGGTTACAGAGACAGTCATCAGGCTGAGGCAATTGCCCAGTCGGTGGCGGTGCAGCTCTCTCAGGCATGGCATTGGCATTTGCAGGATGTGGCTAGCAACTATAAGTTGGCGGATCCGGAGTTAGCGATCAGTGCCGATAAGCTGGTTGAGCTGTTGGCTGCTGATGGTAAATGTCCGGGTGAGGCCACAGAGATGCAGTCTCTGGCGGCGGATAATGAATCCTGGGCGGCTGAACTGCTGCGCGCACAGGTACAGGTGTATCAGCTGCCGGTGATTCGCAAAGCTGAGATGGATACGGATCGACTGCCTATGATGGTGGTGGATGCCAGTGCTGCAGATGGCGCTAGATTGATTGATTGGAATATTGAACAGGCTGCAAATTGGCTGTCCCAGCTGCAAGAGCTTGTTTCTCGTCAGCGGGATATGATGGTTGAGTTTTAAACTCAACTGTCGATAACCAATAAACCTGATGCTAAGATTAAAAAAACGGTTGGGAATTAAACAATGGCACTAACAGAATTTGAACTGGTGATGATGGAAGACGGTGAAGTTGCATTGCAGCGTTCGGGCTCCGATGAGCCACTGGTGCGCATTACCTTTTCTCCTGAGGTGCTGAGCTATCTTGACGGCAAGCATGTTGAGGTGGCTAAAAGCATGATGGATGCCGGGATCCAAACTGTGTTTGAAATCAATGAGGAGAGGGCGCCAGATGCTGAGAGTGGCGATGAAAGCCGCCCGACATTGCACTAGATCCTCTATCTGGTTCTGTTTTTTTACTTTTCGGTATTTCAGTGTCTCACATGGCTAATACAGATATTCTTAAAGCACTGGCGGCCCAGCGCAAAGTCAGCTCGGCGCGCCAGCATCTGTTGCTCTGCACTGCAGGCAAATGTGCCTCGCAGGAGCAGGCCAATGAGTCTTGGGATTATTTAAAGCGACGGATTCGGGAGTTAAATTTGCTGGATGTAGATTCTGGGGTTTATCGATCTAAGGTCGATTGCCTACGTATCTGTCGCCAGGGCCCGATTATGCTCAGCTACCCGGATGGCACTTGGTATCACAGCTGCACACCGGAAGTGATCGAGAAAATACTCCAGGAGCATGTTCTTAATGGCAATCAGGTGGATGATTACAGCTTTGCTACTACTAACCTGTAGTTTCAACATCGTTCGGAGATTGCTGGCAGTCTTGACCTCCTGAATATTTTTGTTATATATTTTTAAAAAAATAATAATAAAAGTGATTCGATTATGCTCCGATTCCTCACCAATTTACCGTATTTTGCCATAGCCTTATTTTGCCTGACCTCATGTGGAGGCGGGGGCTCAAATAGCAGTGCTGCAATACAACATGACACCCCGCTGGAACCTGTTACCCAACAACTTTTGATCAAGGCGTTGCCTGCGGAAGTCAGTTTGTTCTCTTCTGGGGGTGACTGATGAATAAATTAATTATTTTTTCAAAGGTTGCTCTGTTGTTGATGATCACTACCCATGCCAGTGGCTTTACGCGAGATGATGTAACTGACAAGAGTAAGCCAATCTGGACTGACTTTACTGCCGACCTGTATCACCAGTTTGTTTCGCAAACTCCTTTTCGCGGTTTGAATGTGGCCCTCTGTACCTTTAATAGCTCTAAGTATCAAAACTTTACCAATTTTAAGGCGGATGAGGACGGGGACAGGTCTCAGGCATACAAGGCAAACTTAAATGATAATAATTGCTCTGTTAATGAAAGCAACGATGCCTATATATTCCGTTCAACACAGCAAGACTCAGATTCACCGCTAATAATTGAGTCATGGCTAGAGGGGCTTTCAATGGACAGGGCTAAACTGACTCTTGAAGAGGAGGTTAGCAATGCTAACCCTTTTGGGGTTATGTCGGTTGTGCGCAATGTATTTGGTGCCAATGCTGTCTCTCTTTACAGGCTAGCGACGCAATCCCAGAGATTAGACGACAGTAAGATTCAATATAAAATGATGACATGGGTTGATGCGCATCTTGTCAGCCAAGCAACTCCTGTTGGTCAACAAAGCGAGTTCTATTCTTCTAATATCATTTACCAAGAGAATAATTCTGGATATGGCACGGTCTCGGGCCTGGTCTTTGTTGAGCAACCAGGAATGTCTTTTCCTGATGGCGCGCCCGCTAGAATTAACACGACTAACCTCGCTTTCAACTCGGAGTTCTTTTTGTATCAAGAGTCCGTTAGACAAAACCCTAATAACTGGAGTTCTGTTGAGGTTTGTTTGGACCGGGATGCAAGCTGGGGTTACGTGCCAAATTTTGGCTATGGCATCTATGACGCCAATGGTGATCGTTTTGGCGGGGGGCAGGTGACGTACAATAATCAGGGTGTTCTCGAGTCCTTTTTTGCTGCGGGCACTATTGCACAGGTACCTACAGCCTGCAGGTCGATAGAAGATGGCTCACCAGCGGCGAATTGTGATTTCGAGTTTGATCAATCGGGAAACCCTGTTGGCATTGCTCTAACGGGAGCGGAGATGATTCCTGCTTTTGATATTCCTGATGGCGCACTGGTGACTGGTGACGATGGCAACGAATATCTTGTGCGTCAGTTAAAACCTCGTACGGTTTATGCTCAGGTTGCCGTTGAGAACTGTGCCGGCCTGTTATTGCAGGAAACTCTGTCTACACCTGATCATAGGTTTGCCGAGGCGTTAGATGGCGATGTGCCAGCGACGGGCGCATTGCTGGTGAATGCCTATGAGAGCGGAGATACCATTGGTGATCCAAGTTTCTCGGGGGCTGTCTATGATGCAGATGAGGACGCTGACGGAGACGATGTACCTAACTATCTCGATGCCTTTCCTGATGCTGCTGATAAATCAGTTGATGCTGATTATGATGGTGTAGATGATGCTGAAGATACTGATGTGGCTCAGACCGTTTATCAGCTTCCCGATTATTCTGATTTGGTTATGCAAGATTATCCTGGGAAAGGAACTATAGAGAATTAATTTCATGTGAAAGCCAGCTCACCTTCTGTGAGCTGGCTGCTATGAAAGGAGCAACGCTACATAGCTACTCGTACTACTCCGACGGCCAAACCTTCAATGGCAAAATCCTGAGCCCTGAGATCGACCATAATCGGTGAGTAATCGCGGTTTTCAGGCAGCAGATGAATCTCATGTTTGCTGCGGGTGCGTTTCAGGCGTTTAACTGTTACCTCGCCATCCACTCGGGCAACCACAATCTGTTGATTCTCTGCAGTGGGCTGCTGATGCACGGCCAGCAAATCGCCGTCCATAATGCCAACATCGACCATGCTCTGTCCCTGTACACGCAAAAAGTAATCCGCATGGGGGTGGAAGCTGCCGGCTGGCATTTCCTGATAGTCTTCAATATTCTGCTCAGCCAGAATTGGCTCACCGGCGGCTACGCGCCCAACAATGGGGATGCCATTGAACTGTTCGATTACTCGAATGCCTCTGGAGGCTCCGGGAATCATTTCAATAACGCCTTTTCGCGCCAGTGCGCGCAGGTGATCTTCCGCAGCATTAGCCGAGCGGAATCCCAGAGTCTGGGCAATTTCAGCCCTAGTCGGGGGATAGCCGGTTTCTTCGAGATTCTGTTTTATCAGCTCAAAAATCTGTTGCTGTCGCGCGGTAAGACGTTCCATAACCTATTCCTTCTGTGATTTGCTGTAATTATATACAGTAGGCGCTTTTTGGCAAGCTTTACTATATTTAAATAAAAACAAGGAGTTAAAATGCTTGAAGCAAAAGTACAGGAAGCATGGCGCGTTCTGCGCATACAGTCCGAGCTAGTCGATGGAACGGACAGATTATTAAAGTTAGGTGCAGCGGTTACGGTGTTTGGAGGTGCCCGTTACGAAGCAGAATCTCAGCCTTACCAGCAAGCAGTGACAATGGGGCGGCTGTTAGGCGAAAAAGGGGTGCCTGTTATTACCGGTGGAGGTCCGGGCATTATGGAAGGCGCTAATCGTGGTTGCTTTGCTACAGATGCCAGTTCAGTGGGGCTCAATATTGAGTTGCCCTTTGAGCAGACCAGTAATCCCTATCAAGATATCTCTCTCGATTTCCGTTATTTCTTTGTGCGCAAATATCTGTTTGTGAAGCATGCGCTAGGGTTTGTTATTTTCCCCGGGGGTTACGGTACCTTGGATGAGTTGTTTGAGGCTCTGACACTGGTGCAGACTGGCAAGGTCAAACCCTTTCCCATTGTGCTGGTGGATGTGGACTACTGGTCAGGGCTGGTGGATTGGATAAAGCAGCGAATGCTGGCTCAGGGCTGTATCTCCGAGCAGGAGCTGGATCTGTTCCGGCTGGTAGACACAGGGGAGCAGGCTGCAAATCTTATTTTGCAGCATATTGCGCAGGCTGGTTCAAGGGACGGCATTGAGTAGCAGTTCAGAATTCGTCCCAGCCAAACTGGCTGTCCGGCTTCAGGCCAGCTAGCAGGTCGCTGCTGGAGCCTGAGGTAATCACATCGTCTGTAAACAGCCGCTGTTCTTCATCGAGGGCGAACAGGCTCTGCCAGTCTTCCGGCGGGTTGGCCCCGGTGATCGCCATCTGCGACCAGCTGTCGAGATCCAGTTCGTCGTTTTCGCCATCTTCATATTGGATATCAATGGTTGCGCTGTATTCATCCAGAGCGATGATCTGGAACAGCCTGTGAATGGCGATATCTTGATACCAATGCCCTAAGGTTGGAATATGGCTGGCCATATTTATTCTCCTGCTAAGGTGTTGGGAAATTAAAAGTAACATTATTCAATTCACTGCGCACGGGCATGACTTTCTGTTCTCCCGCCTAACTTGTTCGCTTTTGTGCATGTTATTTTTTAGATAGATGATCTAAGTGCCTATAAAACTTACTGTTATTTTTTCTGTGCTGAAAATTGATTAATGGGTAAAATAGCGGAATGGAATAGCCCCAATCCCTGAAAGAATAAATCCGTCTAAACAGGAAACGATTAAATGTCATATGGCCGCCTAATGCTCGATGTTGCTGGCACTGAATTGTCTCAGCAAGAGTCTCTGTTGCTGCAAAATCCCCAGATTGGTGGTGTGATTCTATTTGCACGCAATATTGAATCGCCTCAGCAGGTGGCTGGGCTGCTGGCTCAGATAAGGTCGGCCAATAGCGATCTTTTGCTGGCGGTGGATCAGGAGGGCGGACGAGTACAGCGGCTGCGTGAGGGCTTTACGCGACTGCCCACAATGCAGCTGTTAGGTGACCAGTTGCTGCAAGACCGCAGTGCGGGTCTGGCTCTGGCCGAGGATATTGGCTGGCTGTTGGCTTCGGAAGTGCTGGCCTGTGGGTTTGATATTAGTTTTGCACCGGTGCTGGATGTGGATCGAGAGACCAGCAGTATTATTGGTGATCGCGCTTTTTCTGACCAGCCTGAGCTGGTGGTGGATCTGGGCCGCGCGTTTATTACGGGTATGCACGAGGCGGGTATGGCTGTGACAGGCAAGCACTTCCCTGGCCATGGCGGTGTGGTGGCGGATAGTCATCTTGAAGCACCGGTGGACAATCGCAGCTGGCAGGCGTTGCAGGAACATGATCTCAAGCCATTCGCGGCACTGGCCACTGAGTTGGATGGGGTGATGCCTGCGCATATTACTTTTCCATCTGTGGATCCTGACTCTGTGGGTTTCTCGGCTTTTTGGTTGCAGCATGTACTGCGCCAGCAGCTGGGTTTTAATGGGGTTATTTTTAGTGATGATCTGAGTATGAAAGGGGCTGATATTGTTGGCGGTTATTCGGAGAAAGCCAGGCTGGCTCTGGAGGCAGGTTGCGATATGATTTTGGTGTGCAACTGTCCTGAGGGGGCTCTGGAAGTGTTAGACTTTATGCAGCGCAATAATGTGTCTGGCTGTGACAGGATAGCGGCAATGCGCGCTAGGAAATCGGTACCTTGGGATAGACTGGCATTGGACAGCAGACGGCTTAAGACCGTTGCGAAATTACAAATATTGATGGAAGCAGGGCAGAGTAATGGAAAAATTTGAGACATGGCTGGTTAATTTAACTGGTGAGCAATATCTCTGGGTGTTTGAGTTATTTATTATTGTGTTGGTGGCCCTGAGTCTGGGTTTTGTTGCCAATCGAATTATTGATCGCCTTGAAAATCAGGCCGCCAAATCTTTAACAGTTTGGGATGATGCTTTAATCGAGGCCTGCCGCAGACCTGTGATCTGGCTTATATGGATTTTGGGCATCAACTTTGCTGCCAGTATTGCCGCGCAAAAGATGGACTCGCCACTGCAGGCGCTGATTGATCCTATTAACCGTTTGGCGTTGATTTTTCTCGGCGCTATTTTTATCACCAACTTTATCAAGCGCGCTGAACGCAATCTGATTCATCCGGGCTATATGGCCAAGCCTATGGACGCGACTACGGTTCGTGCCGTGGGCAAGTTACTGCGCGCGTCGGTGATTATTACTGCTGTGCTGGTGGCTATGCAGTTGTTTGGTTACAGCATTTCGGGCCTGCTTGCCTTTGGTGGTATAGGTGGTATTGCGGTGGGTTTTGCGGCCAAGGATTTGCTCGCTAACTTTTTTGGTGGGCTGATGATTTATCTAGATCGCCCATTCTCTGTGGGGGACTGGGTGCGCTCTCCGGATAAAGAAATCGAGGGCACTGTGGAAGATATTGGTTGGCGCCTAACCAGAATCAAAACTTTTGACAAGCGGCCGCTGTATATTCCTAACTCTGTTTTTGCCAGTATTTCGGTGGAGAACCCATCACGCATGAGCAACCGCCGTATCTATGAAACTGTAGGTATACGCTATGCAGATATCCGTTCTATGGCGGCGATTGTGGAGCAGGTCACGGCTATGCTCTGTGAGCATCCGGAAATTGATACCAAGCAAACCATGATTGTGAACTTTGATAAGTTCTCGCCCAGCTCTGTGGACTTTTTTATCTACACCTTTACCAAGACTACGGAATGGATTAAATATCATAATATTAAACAGGATGTGTTGCTGCAGGTGGCGCAGATTGTTGAGGATAATCAAGCTGAGATAGCCTTTCCAACATCCACTTTACATATTGCTGAACTGGATGTTTTGTCCGGTTCTCAGGGAGACAATGTTAGCTCTGAGAAATAATTAACAATATTAAGTTGGAATTATGCAAAATTACGAACTACATTTCTTGTGATGATAGTTTTGTCATTATAGTTTAGCGGTCGCTAGTGAGTTCCCTTTTATTTACATGGATGTTAACGGGGGTGGTGAATCACATGCTGGAGAGTATGTGGTTGGTAGATAAGGAAATCAGACTATGTTCTCGACATTTATTGTTTCGTGCTTGCCTATTCTGGTAACAACATTCCCATGTTAGATAAGATGCTGGGCGCGCTTGGCACGGCATTGCTATTTTTATTGATGCTCGCCGGCTGGGCTCTGGTGGCTCAGTCAGTGGCTGGATATACAGGGAGTGCGTGCTGCTCCTCAATTGATAAACAGGCGCAGGTCTGGTCTGCTATTGTTGGTTTTGTGCTGTGCGGTTATCAAACTTTCTATTGGTCAGAAACGCCGGTGGCGCTTCTCCGTCGCAGCGCTCTGCCATCGCAATGGCTGGACAGAATTTTGACCGGTGCTGGTGCTCTAATCAAGAAAGGTTATAGGCACATTTTTCATGCCGTTGATGTATTGTTTTGCATAGGTGGACCGATGCTAGTGGTCACCGCTCTGGTGGGTTGGTGGATGCTGGATGAGGTCAATGGTTCGGTGCTGTTGCTCTATCTTCTGTTGATTGCGATTATTGGTGTTATCGGTATTTATAATAATCTGGTCAGGATGCTGGCGACTGGGTACTTCAATGGTTATTGGCTGGTCGACGACGATATGCTCTCCTATCCGTTTTTTGCTCCTTTGCGGGTGCATGGCAATATCAATATTGTTGGCCTCGATTCATTGCCGCTGCCCTGGCTGCTTGCAGGTATGAGTCTATTGCTGGTGGTTGTTTTTATATTTTTTTCCAGGCAGAAATCTCCTTTGAGTCGCAGTTATACAAAGATAGTCAATGCCGGTTTTATCTATCTGAGTAAAATTCCACAGCGAAAATTGATGGCTAATCTGTTATTGCTGATTATTCTTCTGCTATCTATTTTGCCGCTGGTTATGTCTGTTAACTGGCTAATTCTAGTGATTAACATTCACTGCTTTTTCGCCGCCATTGTTATCTGGATACTGGATAGTTTATGGAGTCAGGAGTTTGAAAAGGAGCCGGCGCTGTGCGGTGATTGCCGCTATCTTTTCTCCGGAGACTGGCGACCCTGATAAGTTAGTATTCCCCTCTCTGCTGATAGTCGTATAATTGCCGACCAATTATTATCAAGTGAGAGTTCAATGCGCCTGCCTGTTATTGCCTTTATCTGCCTTAGTCTCTGTGCCTGTCTTGGTGCACCAGAGGGTGTTACTCCAGTTAAGAATTTTGATGTTGATCGCTATCTTGGTGTCTGGTATGAGGTTGCCCGTCTCGACCATTCCTTTGAGCGCGGACTTGAGGCTGTATCTGCAGAGTATTCGTTGCGCGAGGGCGGTGGGCTGACTGTACTTAATTCGGGGCGCTCTAAAACGACTGGGGAAACTGATCAGGCTGAGGGCCGAGCCTATTTTGTAGACGCTGAGGATACAGGCTATTTAAAGGTCTCGTTCTTTGGGCCGTTCTTTGGTTCCTACGTTATTTTTGATCTCGACCAGAGCAACTATCAATACGCCTTTGTGGCGGGTAATACTACGGAATATCTGTGGTTACTGTCGCGCACGCCAGAGGTGTCGGATTCCGTGATGGAGAGTTTTATCAGCCAGTCAGCGGCTCTGGGCTTTGATACCGAGGCGCTGATTTTTGTTGATCATAGCTCTAGTGTCGAGAGCTCTGTGGAGGGTGATTAGTCCCCCAGTAGCGGCTCTTCCAGTTGCGGCTCTGCTGGTGTAACTGGTGGATTTAACAGTTCTGGCTGGTAGGCTTTGATGGTGACTATGGCTCCCATCTGCGGATGATCCAGATAGTAAATTTCATTTTCATCAATACGCTTTGAGCGATTAAATACCCAGACCGCGGACACCGGGTATTGTTTAGGTTGGGCCTGCTCTGTGACTAGCAGTGACGTTAGATTGTCTTCTATTAGGAGCGCTTCAGGGCCTTCTGTTACGCCATATTCAGGGGCAGGTTTGACCCTAAGTTCAGAGCTCTCTATCACCACAAGCCCAGGGTCTTGTGGCGCAGGGAACTCAGCGTCGCCCTCTGAGATACTGTCTACAGCATCCAGTTTGATGGGAAAGTCTGGTAGTTCAATCAGCTGGCTGTTGTCATTGGCAAATTCCAGCAGCCACAGATTGGGTTCAAAATGCAGGAAACGGGATTTGTAGAAGCGCAGGGCACCTTCGATCTGATAACGGCCCTCGAGACTCTGCCCGGCTTTGATCAAGATCCAGGGATCTGTCTCTTCGGCCTGGGCCTGAAAGCGCCAGGCTTGATGGAAGACCACATTGTATTGTCTGCGGGCCAGTGCTGTGGCGCTTTCATTTAGGTCCCGAAATTCACTGTCCAGCAAGCGCAGTGGTGCTTCATATTCAGGGATAAATTCATCTGCTAGCTGCCCGGGACTGGGCTCAATTAGCTGCTCATCAGTCGATAATGCTTGCCTGTCGCTGGCGTCGGTTGCAAGGCTGAGCGCCGGGTCCTGCACTGTGACTAGAGGGATAATACGCTGCTCTTGTAATTCAGCTGCTTGCTGAGATAGAAGCGCACCTCTAGCCAGAGGTAAGCCGTTTTCTTCAGCTGGCATATTGGGGTCGACCAGCTCTAACCAGTTGTCGGGGAATTCTGTACTGTACTCCTTGGGAGGTGTCTCTCCACCTAGATTGCCCTGCTGGGTAAATAAAATAACTTCCACTTGATACCAGTCTTCCGGCGGAGTGATTTCCATTTCTGAGCTTTCGTCCTGTGCCGCAGCAGCGCACCCAAGCGTTGCGCTGAGAAGTAATGTTGCGGCTGAGTTAAGGCCTCTGTGCAAGCTATTCATTAGCATCTGTGTCCGTCTACACTGCAGTCAGCAATTGCTGCAGTATTTTATTAACTTCTGAAAACCGTTGTTCCGCGCTGTCCATTGGCATAGTGAAACTCAGTTGGTCATTGTTTTGCAAGCGGAATATGGCGGGATTATTCTGCACCATACTGACAATAGTCATTGGCTCCACCGCTGTATTTTGAGTAAATTGTAGGCGGCCACCATTGGGTCCTGCTTCGATTTTTTTCAGACCCAACTGCTCGCCAAACTGGCGCAATTCTGCCAGCTGGAAGAGGGCTTTTACCTCATCCGGCAGCAGGCCAAAGCGATCGATCATTTCGACCTGCAGCTCATGGAGATGCTCTTTGGTCTGGCAGTTGGACAGGCGCTTGTAAAGAGTCAGGCGCATATTCACATCAGGCAGGTATTCGTCGGGAATCAGTGCGGGCAGGTGCATATTCACTTCAATACCTTGGTGCAGCGCGGCATCCAAATCTGGCTTGGCGCCATTGCGTATAGCATTGACCGCGCGATCGAGCATTTCAAGATAGAGGGTAAAGCCAATGGCCTGAATATGGCCACTCTGTTCTTCTCCCAACAGCTCTCCTGCCCCGCGAATCTCAAGATCATTAGTGGCCAGGGTAAATCCGGACCCCAGATGATCGGCGGCTGATATGGCTTCTAGGCGCTTGGTTGCGTCGGCGGTAAGTTTCTTATCTTGCGGCGTCATCAAATAGGCATAGGCCTGATGATGGGAGCGCCCAACTCGGCCGCGCAGCTGGTGCAGCTGCGCCAGCCCAAATTTATCTGCCCGTTCAATCAGAATGGTATTGGCGCTGGGCACATCAATGCCGGTCTCAATAATGGTAGTGCATACCAAAACATTGAAGCGCTGGTGATAGAATTCTGACATCACCTGTTCCAGTTGGCGCTCACGCATCTGGCCATGGGCGATCTTGATCCTCGCCTCTGGCACCAGTTCCGCCAGTTCGTCGGCGACTCGCTGAATGCTTTTGACATCGTTGTGCAAAAAGTACACCTGACCGCCGCGCAGTATTTCCCTGAGAATGGCTTCTCTGGTCACCCTAGATTCCTGCTTACGCACAAAAGTTTTGACCGACAGTCGCTTGGCCGGTGGGGTGGCGATAATGGACAGATCGCGGATGCTGTGCATGGACATATTTAAAGTCCGCGGTATGGGAGTGGCGGTCATGGTGAGGATATCCACTGAGCTGCGCAGAGATTTTATTTTCTCTTTCTGGCGCACCCCAAAGCGGTGTTCTTCATCAATGACCATAAGCCCCAGCTGGCTGAAATCTATTTTCGCATGGAGCAGCTTGTGTGTACTGATCAGAATATCCACTTTGCCTGCCTCGGTAGCGGCAATGATCTCTTCCTGCTCTTTATTGGTTTTAAACCTGGACAGTTCTTCCACTCGCACTGGCCAGTTGGCAAAGCGGTCGCGGAAATTTTGCAGATGCTGATGGGCGAGCAATGTAGTGGGTACCAGCACCACTACCTGCTTGCCACTGGAAACGGCGGTGAAGGCGGCGCGCATAGCCACTTCAGTTTTGCCAAAGCCGACATCGCCGCAGACCAGTCTATCCATGGGCTGACCGCTTAGCAGATCACGGCGCACAGCTTCGATGGCCTCCTGCTGGTCGGCGGTGGTTTCAAAGGCAAAGTCACTGCTGAACTTGTGATAATCCTCTTCGTTGCTGTCGCAGGCAAAGCCCTGACGAGCGGCGCGTCTGGAATAGATATCGAGTAGTTCGACGGCAGTGTCACGAACCTGCTTGGCGGCTTTTTCTTTGGCCTTGTCCCATTTGTCGGTGCCCAGACGATTGAGTGGTGCCGCGACCTGATCGCCGCCTCCAAAGCGACTGATTAGGTGCAGTGAGGATACCGGCACATAGAGTTTGGCATCATCGGCATAGCTGAGCATAAGGAATTCCTGTACCGCTCGATCGACCTCTAATGTGATTAGTCCCTGATAGCGACCAACTCCATGTTCGATATGCACAACAGGGGAGCCGACCTTGAGTTCGGCAAGGTTTTTGAATACATAGTCCGGCGACTCGGAGGCTTTTGACCTGCGCCGTCGCTGCATCACCTGCTGACCAAAAAGCTCGCCTTCGGTAATCAGGCAGATCTGCTGATCCGGGCAGTAGACGCCCTGATCTATGGGGTAGGTGGTGATGCCATAAGCATTGTCACCATCGACAAACTGCTGCCAGTGATCTACTTCGATGGGTTTGATGTCGATACTTTTTAACAGATCGGTAAGCACTTCTCTGCGGCCTGCAGACTCGGCGCAAAATAGTATCTTAGTGCCTCCTCTGGCACTTTTAACAGCCGCGCTTTCAATAAAGGCCTGCAGGCTGGCCAAGGGGTTGGCCAGCTTGGCATTAACGGCGACCTCTGGCACTGCATGCAGTTGCAGATTGCAGTATCCCTGACGCTCCTCCAGCTGCTGATGGCTGATAACGGTTCGGGCCAGCTGCTTGATCTGTTGGAACAGGGTCTCTGCAGGGATAAATATTTCCCCTGGGGGCAGAATAGGGCGCTCTGGATCTACGCCGTATTCTTCATGACGGCTGTTGATATCCTGCCAGAAGCTCGCGGCTGCATCTTCGATGCCTGCATGGGTAAACAGCTGGACCTCGGTGGGCAGGTAATCGAACAATGTTGCCGTTTGCTCAAAGAACAGTGGCAGATAATATTCAATGCCCTGGGGGGCTATGCCATCGTTTATATCCTTGTAGATTGAGCACTTGCTCGGGTCATGATCAAAATGATCGTGCCAGTTATTGAGAAAGCGGTTGGTGGCTTCGCCGTCGGTGGGAAATTCTCTGGCCGGCAGCAGTAGCAGCTGGTCCACGGTTTCTGTGGTGCGCTGATTCTCTGGGTCAAACAGGCGCAGTGACTCGATCTCGTCGTCGAGTAGGTCGATACGGAATGGATTTTTCTCGCCCATGGGGTAGATATCAATAATTGATCCGCGAAAGGCAAATTCACCATGCTCAAACACTGTGTCTACCCGGCGATAGCCTGCGCGGCCAAGCTGATCTTGCAGCTGGTTGCGATCTAATTCTTCACCAATTTTGTAGCTGAAGCTGTGGGAGGCGACAAAGTCTATGGGGGCAATGCGGTGCATCAATGTTGAGAGCGGCACCACAATGATGCCCTGCCGGGCGCTGGGCAGGTTGGCCAGCGTCTGCAGTCTCTGGGAGATAATATCCTGATGGGGTGAGAAAATATCGTAGGGCAATGTTTCCCAGTCCGGGAAGCTATAGATCGGCAGCCGTTGCTCCGCGGTAAAAAATTGCAGGGCTCTGGTTTGCTCCGCTGCCTGACGCGCGGTTTCGGTCACCAGCATGGTTAAACCGGTGTATTTTAGCGCTGCCTCTGCCACCGCCAGTGCGCGGCCTGCGGCACGCAATTCACCCCAATGTTGTTTGTCGCCGGGCTTTGATGCGGGCTGCTGCTGAATAATACTCATAAATAATAGGTTTTTAGTCGTTGGCTGGTGGAGTCGCGGTTGCGTTAAATTGCCTGTGAGGACGCTATTCTACTTATGTCGGGGTATTGATTGTAGGAATATCGTCTATCATCATGTTTAAATACGTAAGCATTGCCTGAATAGCTCGGCTAACTGATAATGCCATTTCTCAAAATTGGACTAAAAGGACCTTTTGGATGACTGATCAGAAACGACCATTGCCAGATGATTTTTTCAAGGATTGGAAACAACGAGAAGCATTGGCCGAGGGGATGATCCCTGTTATTGGCAAGCTGTACCGCGAGCATAATGTCAGTGCCTATATGTATGGCAATAATATGGTCAACAAGTCAGTCACCGACCTGATGAAAGCTCACCGCTTTGTGCGTCAGGTGGAAATGAATGAACTCTCTGAGTTTGAAACTGCACCTATGCTTAATGCGATTGCCAAGCTGAAGCTAGGTCCGGCTCATTTGGACCTGGGCAAGATGGTGGTGAAGTTTCAGCAGGGCGGCAATGGCCGCTCGGTAGAAGAATTTGTTAATGATGAGCTGGCCAATATTATTGGCTCTGACATCAAACCATTGCCTCAGCCTCAGGATGTAGTGCTGTATGGCTTTGGTCGTATTGGCCGTTTAGTGGCGAGAATACTGATTGATAAAGCGGGTGGCGGCGATGTGTTGCGGCTGCGCGCTATCGTGATTCGCAAGGGCAAGTTGGACAATGATCTGGAGAAGCGCGCGGCACTATTGCGACGGGACTCTGTGCATGGCTCCTTTAAAGGCACCATTCGGGTGCTTAGTGAAAGCAATACGCTGGTGGTGAATGGCAACCCGATTAAGGTCATCTACGCCAACAGTCCGGAAGAAATTGATTACACCGAATACGGCATCAACAGTGCGCTGATTGTTGATAATACTGGTGTGTGGAAAGACAGTGCCGGTCTCGGCGGTCATCTGCGCCCAGGGGCGTCCAAGGTGTTGCTGACTGCGCCTGCCGGTGATGATATTCCCAATATTGTGTATGGCATTAATCACCATGAAATTACCCCAGAACGAAAAATTATTTCGGCGGCCTCCTGTACCACCAATGCTATTGTGCCGGTACTGAAATGTCTACTCGATGAGTACGGTATTAACAATGGTCATGTGGAAACTGTGCATGCATTTACCAATGACCAGAATCTGATTGATAACTACCACAAAGGCGATCGCCGTGGTCGCAGTGCGCCGCTGAATATGGTGTTGACCTCCACCGGTGCTGCCAAGGCAGTAGCCAAGGCGATACCAGAGCTAAAAGGCAAGCTGACCGGCAATGCTATTCGTGTGCCTACGCCCAATGTGTCTATGGCAATTCTCAACCTTCAGCTGGGTAGAGATACCAATGTTGACGAGCTCAATGAATTTTTGCGCCAGAAGGCTCTGCACTCAAGTCTGCAGCAGCAGATTGGCTATACGGTGTCCACAGAGGCGGTGTCCACTGACTTTGTTGGCTCCCGTCAGGCCTGTGTGCTGGATTCTAAAGCGACCATTGTCGATGGCAATAGCTGTGTTCTGTACTGCTGGTACGACAATGAATTTGGTTACAGCTGTCAGGTAGTGCGCTGTCTCGAGAAGTTCGCTGGCGTGGTTTGGCCTAGCTATCCTCTCGAGCGTTAAAACGATTACAAGGGCATCGCTATGCTGGTAGAGCAAATCTGGACAGATAATCCGCTGCGCAATTTTCATTATCTGATTGCCTGTCCGGATACCCTCGAGGCTCTGGCGATAGACCCCTATGACCACCAGCTGGTGCTGCAGCGTGCTGAGGCACTGGGCTGGAATATCCGCCAGATTGTCAATACCCATGAACACTTTGATCATATTGATGGCAATCAGGCCATGGTTGCCGCCACTGGCGCCTTGGTACTGGCCCATGCCAATGCCAGAGATAAAATTGCAGGTATGGATACCGGCCTGCAGGCTGGCTCAATGATAAAAGTAGGCACCTCAGTGGAATTGGAAGTGCTGGATACACCTGGACACACAATGTCCCATGTCTGTCTGCTGTCCCGAACGGAGCCACCGGCGCTGTTTAGCGGTGATACGCTGTTTAATGCGGGCGTGGGGCACTGTCATGCCGGGGGTGATCCTGAGGTGTTGGCCAACACTGTGTTTAAACAGATGGCGGCACTGGGTGAGGGCACACTGCTCTATCCCGGGCATGATTATATGGTCAATAACCTGCGTTTTACCCTGGACCGGGAGCCTAACAATAGGGCGGCCCAGACTTTGCTGGCTGAGGTCGAGAATCAGGATCCCAATCAGGCTCTGATTACTAATCTGGCTCAGGAGCGGCAGATCAACACGTTTTTCCGCACTGACAGCGCCGAAGTTATCGAAAACCTACCGCAATTGCCCCCAGAGCCCAGCGATAAAGATGTTTTTCTAGCCCTGCGTGAATGTCGCAATCGCTGGTAATTGTCTCTTCCCGGGCAGTATTGCCCGATCATTGCCGACACAACTCAAAAAAAAGCCAAAGATTGACGTTTAAAGTGCTACAGCGCTGGATTCACAGCGGATAGACATTTATAATCCCGCGCAATCTTATTCGGCCAGTTTTGACCCTGATATCCGGGGCCAGTTAATGGACGTGACTACAACGATATTTGCAACTTTCTCGAACTTGACCCTAAGTTGGAGTGGCGTCCATGTGAATGGTCGCCAATGTTTGGTTTTGCAGCCAGAATTTAAATTAAACTAGTGGTATTTCCTATGATCAAAGTTCGTCGCGGATTAGATCTGCCTATTGCCGGTGCGCCGGAGCAGATTATTCACGATGGCCCCAAGATAAGCCAGGTTGCGATAGTGGGTTCAGACTATCCGGGCATGAAGCCAACCATGGCTGTGCGCGAAGGTGATCGCGTTACCAGGGGTCAGGTACTATTTTCTGACAAGAAAAATCCCGGTGTTGTTTTTACTGCACCAGCGGCAGGTAAGGTCGTTGCTGTAAACCGCGGAGAGCGGAGAGTATTTCAGTCGTTGGTTATCGATGTCAGTGGGGTTAAGGCTGAGAAGTTTAAGTCTTACAAGCCTGCACAGCTCGAGACATTAGACCGCGCTGCAGTGGTTGAGAACTTGGTTAACTCGGGGCAGTGGGTTGCTCTGCGCACCAGACCTTATTCAAAGGTCCCTGCAATTGATTCCGTACCAGCTTCGATCTTTGTCACTGCCATGGATACCAATCCACTGGCGGCAGATCCGGCCGTGGTCATTGCCCAGCGCAGTGAAGATTTTGCCAATGGTCTGAAAGTATTAGCCCGTTTGACTGATGGCCCGGTCAATGTCTGTGTCGCACCAGACTCAGGTGTTTCAGGCGAAGAGATTGATGGCGTTCGCGACATCAGCTTTAGTGGCCCCCATCCTGCTGGTTTGCCCGGCACTCATATTCATTTTGTTGATCCGGTCAGTGCAGACAAAACTGTCTGGTCTATCGGCTATCAGGATGTGATTGCCACTGGTGCTCTGTTCACCTCAGGTAAGCTGGACACAGCTCGCGTTGTTGCTCTGGGCGGCCCTCAGGTGTCACAACCCAGATTGCTGACCACTCAGCTTGGTGCCAACCTCAACCAGTTGGTGATTGGTGAATTGGCCAATGATGAAAATCGAATTATTTCTGGATCTGTGCTGGCTGGCCGCAAGGCTGCCGGGTCCTTTGCTTTTCTTGGCCGCTATCACAGTCAGGTTTCAGTGATTCGCGAAGGTCGCGAGCGAGAATTTCTGCACTATCTGCGCGCCGGTGTGAATAAGCATTCTGCACTGCCGATCTTTTTCTCTTCGTTAACTAAAAAATTATTCAATATGACCTCCAGCACCAATGGCAGCGAACGCGCCATGGTTCCAGTGGGTGGCTATGAAGATGTAACGGCGCTGGATCTGCTGCCTGTGCAGCTGCTGCGCTCGCTGATTGTGGGTGATACAGAAATGGCTCAGAAGTTGGGCTGTCTGGAATTGGACGAAGAAGATGTTGGCCTCTATACCTATGTTTGCGTTGGTAAACATGAGTACGGCGGCATTCTGCGTGACAATCTAACTAGAATTGAAAAGGAGGGTTAAGCCCATGATGCGTAATCTTCTCGATAAATTAGAACCAAACTTTCATAAGGGCGGCAAATGGGAAAAGTGGTATGCACTTTTCGAAGCGGTCGACACTGCTCTGTACAAGCCGTCTGATATTACCAAGAACAGTTCTCATGTTCGCGACGGTATCGATCTGAAGCGTGTGATGATCACGGTATGGCTGGCCACTTTCCCGACTATGTTTTTCGGTATGTGGAACATTGGTTTTCAGGCCAATACCATTATGGCGGACATGGGCATGGTCTCCCAAGAGGGCCTGCGCGGCGTCTTTATTGGTCTGCTGGCTGGCTACGATGCCACAAGCCTGTGGGACAATATGATCCATGGCGCGGCTTACTTTCTGCCGATTTACATGACTACCTTTATAGTGGGCGGTTTCTGGGAAGTACTGTTTGCCTCGGTGCGTGGTCATGAAGTGAATGAAGGCTTCTTTGTAACCTCGATTCTGTTTGCCCTCTGTTGCCCGCCAGATCTGCCGCTGTGGATGGTGGCTGTAGGTATCAGCTTTGGTATTGTGATTGGTAAAGAAGTGTTTGGCGGTACCGGCAAAAATTTCCTTAACCCCGCGCTTACCGGTCGTGCATTCCTTTACTTTGCTTACCCTGCGTATATGTCTGGGGATGCAGTTTGGTCTGCAGTGGATGGCTACACTGGCGCTACTATGCTGTCTGTGGCTGCCGCTGACGGTATGGTTGCTCTGCAGCAGGGCGTTACCTGGATGCAGGCCTTTATCGGCACTATTCAGGGCTCCATCGGTGAGACTTCAACCCTGGCTATTCTGATGGGTGCGGTGTTGCTGCTGGTCATGCGCATTGCCTCCTGGCGAATTATTTCCGGTGTGCTGATTGGCTCTGCTGCGCTGTCCCTACTATTTAACAACATTGATTCAACCAACCCCATGTTCGCCATGCCGTTCTACTGGCACTGGGTGATTGGCGGTTTTGCCTTTGGTGCCATCTTTATGGCCACGGACCCGGTGTCAGCGGCGATGACCAATACAGGCAAGTTCTGGTATGGCATTTTAATCGGCGTAATGGTGATTCTGATCCGTGTGGTTAACCCCGCGTTCCCAGAGGGCATGATGCTGGCGATTCTGTTTGCTAATCTATTTGCGCCGCTGTTCGACCACTGGGTTGTGCAGGGCAATATCAAAAGGAGACTGGCTCGTGGGTAATGACAGTATTTCTAAAACATTTGGCGTAGCATTCGCCCTCTGTGTGGTCTGCGCTGTGGTGGTTTCCAGTGCCGCGGTGATTTTGCGACCCACTCAGGAAGTGAACAAGCTGCTGGATCTGAAAACCAATATTCTCGCCTCTGCAGGACTACTGCAAGAGGGCGTTTCTATTGAGACTCAGTTTAAGCAAATCAGCACTCGCGTTGTGGATCTGCAGACTGGCGAGTTTACCGACGCTGTGGATGCGGCTACCTATGATCAGCGCAAGGCCTCCAAGGACCCGGCACTCTCTATGGCTCTGGATCCCAAACAGGATCCGGCCAAGATTAAGCGCCGCGCTAATTATGCCACTGTGTATATGGTTGAAGGTGAGCAGGGCATTGAGAAGATTATCCTGCCGATCAAAGGCTATGGCCTGTGGTCGACTCTGTATGGATTTCTGGCTCTGGAAGCTGACCTTGAGACTGTCGCCGGTATCGGTTTCTACGAGCACACCGAGACTCCTGGTCTGGGTGGCGAAGTGGATAACCCGAGATGGAAAGCTAGTTGGGTTGGCAAGCAAGCCTATAAGCAGGGTGAACTGGCGATTACGGTATTGAAAGGCAAAGCTGATATGAGTCGTGCAGGCTCTGAATCTCAGATCGATGGTCTGGCTGGTGCCACATTGACTACCAGAGGTGTTGATAATCTGGTGCGTTACTGGCTGGGTGATCAGGGTTTTCGACCACTGATCAATTCTTTAAAATCAGGGGAGGCCTAAACAATGTCAAAAGTTAAAGACACCTTGTTGGAGCCAATTGTCGCCAATAACCCCGTCGCACTGCAGATTCTGGGAATCTGTTCAGCGCTGGCAGTAACCTCAAGCATGAAGGTTGCCTTTGTAATGTGCCTGGCACTGACCACTGTGGCGGCATTTGCCAATCTGTTTGTTTCTATTATCCGCAACCATATCCCTAACAGTATTCGCATCATTGTGCAGATGACTATTATTGCCTCGCTGGTAATTGTTGTGGATCAGGTGCTCAAGGCGGTGGCCTACGATATCAGCAAGCAGCTGTCAGTATTTGTGGGTCTGATTATCACCAACTGTATTGTGATGGGCCGCGCTGAAGCCTTCGCTATGAAAAACCCGCCCATGGCGAGTTTTTACGACGGCATAGGCAATGGTCTGGGTTACAGCATGATACTGATGGTGGTGGCATTTTTCCGCGAGCTGTTTGGTGCCGGCAAGCTGTGGGGCTACGAAGTCCTGAGCCTGACTACCGACGGTGGCTGGTATGTGGCTAACGGTATGATGTTAATGGCACCCAGTGCCTTCTTCCTGATCGGTTTGTTGATCTGGGTGATCCGTATCTACGATAAAAAGCAGGTGGAGCAGCCAGACTTTAAAATCACTGCTAACAGTCGTCCGAGCGAGGTGGCCTAATGGAACATTATCTGAGTATCCTAGTCCGCTCGATCTTTATTGATAATATCGCCCTGAGTATGTTTCTGGGTATGTGTACCTTCCTGGCCCTGTCGAAGAAAATCGATGCCGCCATAGGTCTGGGTATCGCCGTGATTGTGGTTCAGACCATTACTGTGCCGGTCAACAATCTACTGCTCAACTATCTGCTGGCCGATGGCGCACTGGCCTGGGCTGGCCTGCCTGATGTGGACTTGAGTTTCTTGATGTATCTGTGTTTTATCGGCGTGATTGCCGCCATGGTGCAGATACTGGAGATGGTGCTGGATAAATATGTGCCTGCGCTGTACAACGCGCTGGGCGTGTTTTTGCCCCTGATTACCGTGAACTGTGCGATTCTGGGTGGCTCACTGCTGATGGCAGAGCGCGGCTTTGATTTTGCTGAATCCGTGGTTTATGGTCTGGGTTCTGGTACGTCCTGGGCACTGGCTATCGCAGTGTTGGCGGGCATTCGTGAAAAGTTAAAATATAGTGATATTCCAGAAGGCCTACAGGGGCTGGGTATCGTATTCATTACCGTGGGTCTTATATCGCTGGGCTTTATGTCCTTCGGTGGTATTGATATCTAAGCAAAGCCTGTAATAACGGAGAAATAACAGAGTATGAATACTGAAATTATTCTTGGCGTAGGCATGTTTACCACAGTGATTCTGGCGCTGGTGGCCTTTATTTTGGCCGCACGCAGTAAGCTAGTGTCCTCTGGTGATGTGAACATTGTGATCAACGGTGAGAAAACTATCACTGTACCTGCGGGCGACAAGCTGCTGCAAACACTGTCCAATGCCGGCCTGTTTTTGCCCTCGGCCTGCGGCGGCGGTGGTAGCTGCGCTCAGTGCAAATGCATTATTAGCGATGGTGGTGGCTCTATGCTGCCCACCGAAGAGAGTCATTTTAATCGTCGCGAAGCTGCTGAAGGTTGGCGGCTGTCCTGTCAGGCTCCGGTTAAGCAGGATATGCATGTTGAAGTGCCTGAAGAAGTGTTTGGAGTTAAGCGCTGGGAATGTGAAGTTGAATCCAACCCCAATGTGGCCACCTTTATCAAAGAGCTGACATTGAAGCTGCCCGAGGGTGAGGATGTAAAATTCCGCGCTGGTGGCTATGTGCAGTTGGAATGTCCGCCCCATCATATTAACTATGCTGACTTTGATATCGAACAAGAGTATCGCGGAGACTGGGAGCGCTTTGACTTCTTTAAACATGAGTCGATTGTTGATGAGACAGTGATTCGCGCCTACTCCATGGCCAACTACCCTGATGAGAAGGGCGTGGTTAAGTTTAATATTCGCATTGCGACACCGCCTCCAGGCTCAACCGGTATTCCAGCTGGCCAGATGTCGTCCTATGTCTTTAGCCTCAAGCCAGGGGACAAGATTCCTGTCTACGGACCCTTCGGTGAGTTCTTTGCCAAAGACACGGACAATGAAATGGTGTTTGTGGGCGGCGGTGCTGGTATGGCTCCAATGCGCTCGCATATTTTCGATCAGCTTAAGCGCATCAAGTCAGATCGCAAGATTAGCTTTTGGTACGGCGCCCGCTCATTGCGTGAGTGCTTCTATGATGACGAGTACGATATGCTCGCCGCCGAGAACGATAACTTTGATTGGCATCTAGCCCTGTCAGATCCCCAGCCTGAAGATAACTGGGATGGCCTGACCGGGTTTATTCACAATGTTCTGTTCGAGCAGTACCTCAAGGATCACGAAGCGCCAGAGGACTGTGAGTTCTATATGTGTGGGCCGCCAATGATGAATGCGGCTGTGGTCAAGTTGTTGGAAGACCTGGGTGTTGAACAGGAGAATATCTTCCTCGATGACTTCGGTGGGTAACAGTATTCTAGCGTTAACATTAACGGGGCTTCGTCAAAGAGCCTCGTTTTTGCTTTCTGCACTGGCAATATTTTGCCTGCTGGGCTTGGCTGGCTGCGATTCAGGCCCAGAGATCATCAAAATTTCTGGCAGCAAAATGGGCACTACCTACAACATTACAGTGGTAGCGGATCAGCCTGCTCCCAATGATCTGGCCGAGCGTATTGATGCGGCGCTGGATGTGGTTGACCTGTCCATGTCAACCTATAAAACCGAATCTGAAATCAGCAGATTTAATGCATTGTCGGTGAATGCCAGCCAACAGATCAGCGCAGATTTTGCCCATGTGCTCAACGTCAGTGAATCCGTTTGGCAGCAGAGTAATGGTGCCTTTGATCCCACAGTAGGCCCATTGGTGGACCTCTGGGGCTTTGGTCCAGTGCCCGGTGATAATGTGGTTCCTACCGATGACCAGATAGATGCAGCGCTGGCAGCCATAGGCTATCAGCATGTGCAGCTGGCTGATGGGCAGCTGGCCAAATCCAGCCCAGTGCGCCTAGATTTATCCGCCGTGGCCAAAGGCTATGCTGTAGATCAGGTCGCTGACTTGCTGGAAATGCTGGCCCTGCCGGATTATCTGGTGGAAGTGGGCGGCGAGATGCGTCTGAGCGGCTTCAACCCCAAAGGACAGCCTTGGCGAATTGCGGTGGAGCAACCCACAGTGATCCCCCAGGTGCAGCGAATTATTGAGCTGGGCGATGTTGCTATGGCCACCTCAGGGGATTACCGTAACTATTTTGAAGTGGATGGGGTGCGCTATGCCCATACCATTGATCCGCGCACTGGCCGTCCGATTAACCATAGCCTGGCCTCAGTGACAGTGCTGGCGCCAACCTGTGCCGAAGCCGATGCCTGGGCAACCGCCTTGACTGTATTGGGCGAAGAGCAGGGTCTGGCGGTGGCTGAACAATTAAATCTGCCAGTGTATATGCTGGTAAAAGTTGAAGCCGGGTTTAAGGCCGTTAGCAGTTCAGCCTTTGCCCCCTATCTGACCGAATAAAAAAGAGGTGTAACCCCATGGCAGAAGTGCTGTTGGCGATTGTGATATTTGGGCTGTTGATGGCAGCCATGGCGATTGGTGTGTTGATGGGCGGCAAGCCTATTGCAGGATCCTGTGGTGGTGTTGGCGCAGCCCTAGGTGAAACCAACTACAACTGCGATATCTGTGGCGGTGACCCGAACAAATGTGATGAGCAGCCAGATACTCAGCTTGGCTATGATGCCACCTCAGCCAGCACGGACAAACAATAAACATGTCAGATTTTTCCTATGATCTAGTAGTAATTGGTAGTGGCCCAGCAGGTGAGGGCGCCGCTATGAATGCAGTCAAACAGGGCTGGCGTGTTGCTGTTATTGACGCACGCCATAAGGCAGGCGGGAGCTGCACCCATCTGGGTACGATTCCGTCCAAGGCATTGCGTCAGTCAGTGCGACGCATGATGCAGTACAACACCATGCCGATGTTTCGCGCCGTGGGCGAGCCTAGATGGTTTTCCTTTCCCGAGGTGATGAAAGCCGCAGAGAATGTAATTACTAAACAGGTTGAGGGCCGCACCAAAGGCTATGCCCGCAATCGAGTACAGACCCATATTGGCTATGCCAGCTTTATCAATCCCCATGAAGTGGCAGTGACCAGCAACGATGGCAAAGTGGTCTCGATAAAAGGTAAAAAATTTCTGCTGGCCACAGGCTCAAGTCCCTATCGCCCGGATGATATTGATTTTAGTCATTCGGCCATCTTTGATAGCGACAGCATCCTTGGGCTGGATAGCACGCCACGCAATATCATTATTTATGGAGCCGGGGTGATTGGCTGTGAATATGCCTCAATCTTTTCAGGTTTGGATACCAGAGTCGATCTGGTCAATACCAGGGAATGGTTGATGAATTTCCTCGACGATGAAATCTCTGATGCCCTGAGTTACCACCTGCGCGATCTCAATGTTATGGTGCGCCACAACGAAGAATATGAGCGTGTTACCACCAATGACAATGGTGTCACTCTGGAGCTTAAGTCAGGCAAGCGCATCCATGGTGAAGCACTGCTCTGGTGCAATGGCCGTGCTGGTAATACCAAAGGTCTGGGCCTGGAGAATGCCGGTCTGGAAGCTGATAAGCGCGGGCAGCTTCAGGTTAACAAAGATTATCAAACCGCAGTGCCACATATCTATGCTGCCGGTGATTTGATTGGCTGGCCATCGCTAGCTGGTGCCGCCTATGATCAGGGTCGCTTTGCGGCCTCCCATATGTGCGGTATGGAAGATCAATATCGGGTCGAAGATGTGGCTACCGGCATCTGGACCATTCCAGAGATTAGCTTTGTCGGTCAGAATGAATCCGAACTTACCGAGCAGAAGATTCCCTACGAGATAGGCCGCGCCTACTTTAAAGATACTGCCCGGGCCCACATCTCTGGTGAAGAAGTCGGCATGCTAAAAATTCTATTCCACCAGGACAGTCTTGAGATATTAGGCATTCATTGCTTTGGTGCCGAGGCAGCGGAGATTATTCATATTGGCCAGGCCATTATGAGTCAGAAGGGTGAGGCTAACAGTATTAAGTACTTTCTGCGCACCACCTTTAACTATCCGACCATGGCCGAGGCCTATCGCATTGCATCGATGAATGGCTTAAATAGAGTGAGTCGAGATCGCCGCTCCTTTGAGGGCAAGCAAGCTTAAGTAGTGCTTAATCAGCCTGGGTATAATCCGGATGCTTCACCACCGCGTGAAGCACCCATTGTTGTTCAAAGTACACTACAAAATTTTCATACTGCCAGGCACTGATCGGTGGCTCACCCACCTCTGCTTCAATTGCAACAGGCTCACCAAAGGACTGCCGTACCATGTCTTTAGTCATGCTGCGACCAGGTAGCTGTAAATTAGAGGAGAGGGTCTGCTCGCCAATTGGCTTTTTAATTTGCCCGCTACTCGGCACTTCAATTTGCCCGCTACTCGGCACTTCAATTTGCTCAGCAGCCAATGCCAGGCCAAAGCACATTGTGATTATCCCTAACAATATTGTTTTCATTGCCAAAACCCTTTTTGCTTGTCTATTGATTAGTCCAGTAATAGCTGGACTGATGGGTTAATTGTAGGCAATAGGCCCAGGGAAAACCTGAATTGGTTAGCATTAATGATATCGACTCAATGTTGTGTGTGGACTGGCTTTCGGGTTTAATTCCTGCATGTTTAAAAACCTCCCCCTGTTTATAGGATTGCGCTATACCCGCAGCAAGCGCCGCGAAGGATTTGTCTCGTTTATTTCTGGCTTCTCATTGTTTGCCATGGCCCTTGGGGTGATGGCATTAATTGTGGTGCTGTCGGTAATGAATGGTTTTGATGGCGAGATCAAACAGCGCCTGCTGCGAGTGGTTCCCCATATCACTGGGGTTGGTCCCGAGCCTGTTTCTGCGGCGCAGATCGCTGAATTTGAACAGCGCCTGCTGAGGGATGAGTCCAATGTGGCTGCAGTGGTTCCTATGGTGCAGACCTACGCCATGCTGTCTTATCAGTCGGAGCAGGCTGGGGTGATGGTGCAGGGTATAGACAGTAGCTGGCCCACAGCTGATTTGGTTAAGGAGCATATGATTGCTGGCAATCTACAGCAATTGCAGCCCGGTGAGTTTGGTATTGTGCTGGGCAGTCAGTTGGCGCGGCAACTGGGTACATTTGTGGGTGACAGGGTGCAGCTGACCTTGCCCGAGGTGAGCATTAGTCCGGCGGGAATTTTCCCCAGACTAAAACGATTTGTGGTGATGGGTGTTTTTACAGTTGGCGCTCAGGTCGATGCTTCGGTGGCGTTTATCCACCAGCAGGATGCGCGCAAGTTATTGCGCCTGGGTAAATATTATCAGGGTGTACAGCTACAGATGCATAATGCCTATGATGCGGATCAATGGCTGCTGACTGAGGACTTGCCTCAATGGCGCTGGCGGTCATGGACCGAGCAAATGGGTACTTTGTTTCGGGCTATGCGCATGGAAAAAATGGTGGTCAGTCTATTGCTGTCGGTGATTATCGCTGTGGCTGCGTTTAATATTATCGCCAGTCTGGTATTGATGGTGGCGGATAAGCGCAGAGATATTGCTGTGGTGCGGGCGCTGGGGGCTTCTTCAGGGCTAGTGGTAAAGGTGTTTGTGGTGCAGGGTATGGCGGTGGGCATTATGGGCATTATTGTTGGCACGGGGCTGGGCTCCATGCTGGCTTATTTTATAGGGGACATTGTGGCATTTATTGAAACTCTCACTGGGGTCTATCTGTTTGATCCATCGGTGTATCTGATTAGTGCATTGCCATCGAAACTTTTATGGTCTGATGTGGCCATGGTGATTTCCGGTGCTGGGCTGATTAGCTTCTTAGCCACATTGTATCCAGCCTGGCGTGCAGGTCAGGTGCTGCCTGCGGAGGCACTGCGCTATGAACAATAAATTTGTCCTGAAAGCCATTGATCTAGGCCGCAGCTATCAGCAGGCGGGGGAGAATCTTGCCGTATTGCAGGGCGCCAATCTGAGTATTGAGCGCGGTGAAAAATTAGCCATTATCGGTGTCTCTGGTTCTGGTAAAACCACCTTGCTCAATGTGCTGGGCGGGCTGGATGACCCTGATGCTGGTGCAGTCAATATCTGTGGGCAGGACTGGAGTAATCTCAATACTACCGAGCGAGCCCGTTGGCGCAATCAGCATGTCGGCTTTGTTTATCAGTTCCATCATTTGCTGGGTGAGTTTTCGGCGCTGGAGAATGTGGCGCTGCCACTATTAATTGGCAATGTCTCGGTCGCTGAGGCACGCCAGCGGGCCACTGAACTGTTGACCAGAGTGGGGCTCGGCGAGCGTTTGCAGCATCAGCCAGCACAGCTCAGCGGCGGTGAGCGTCAGCGAGTGGCGATTGCCCGGGCACTGGTTACACAGCCCTCAGTGGTGTTGATGGATGAGCCTACGGGTAATCTTGATCCGCTTACTGCAGGCTCAATGCTGGAACTGCTACTGGAGCTTAATCAGGCGCTAAATATCAGCTTTGTGGTGGTCACCCATGACCCGGCCATTGCGGTGCGTATGGATCGCACACTTTCATTGGTGGATGGGCGCTTAGTTGATAGTAAGTCGGAGCCTGTCATTGCTTAGATCGGTCCCTCTATTTGTCGGCCTGCGCTACTTTACCGCGGGCGGTCGCGGCAATCTTTTGGTCTCATTTATTTCAATGTTGGCGATTGCTGGCATGGCGTTGGGTGTGGCTCTGCTGGTGGTAGTGCTGTCGGTGATGAATGGCTTTGACCGCGAACTGCGCGAACGCATTCTGTCGGTGGTGCCTCATGTAGAGTTGCTGCATAACAATGGTATCAGTGATTGGCGGATTCAGCGCCAGTTAATCACTGGACTTGATCATGTTACTGAGGTCAGTCCCTACAATCAGGTTGAGGGGTTGATCTACAGTCGTCAGCAAAGTAAACCATTGCGTCTGTTGGGGTTGTCTGAGGAGGCCATGCCCGCTGGCTTGCAGGTACTGCTGCTAGAGGCTGATCTCAGCCTTCCCGGTATCGATGAAATACTATTGTCCCAGTCCCTTGCCGAGGATTTAAGCGTGGCTGTGGGGCAGCGATTGACGGTTATTATTCCCGCGCCCCGTGGTGCTCAGACCAAAGCTTATTCACTGCGACTTAAAGGTATTTTTGCCACTCACACAGAGTTGGATCAGATGTTGGGCCTGGCATCTTTGCAGCAGGTGGGCGAGATCGCAGGTGTGCCTGGTCTGGTACAAGGTTTTCGGTTGCAGGTTGATAAACAGTTTGATGCTCGCCGCATAGGCTATCAGCTATTAGAGGAGCTGCCTTATGGCTATGGTTTTCGCGACTGGTTTCAAACCCATGGCAATCTCTATCAGGCTATTCAGCTATCGCGCAATATGGTTGGGTTGTTAATCTTTTTAATTGTCGCCATTGCCGCCTTTAATGTGGTGTCGATGCTGATGATGTCGGTGGTGAGCAAACGTAAAGATATTGCTGTATTACAGACTCTGGGTCTGAGTTCTGGCAGTGTTTTGCGGCTGTTCTTAATTCAGGGTGCCATGATTGGTCTGTTTGGTATTGCTCTGGGCGTGTCTCTTGGCGTGCTCGGTTGCTACTGGGTTGCAGATTTGGTGGGCTGGATTGAAATGCTGCTGGACACTAACTTCCTTAATACCGCGGTGTACCCGATCGATTATATTCCGGTGGATCTGCGTTGGTCTGATGTTGGCGGCATTGTGCTGGTGGCTGTGGTGTTGAATATTCTAGCGACAATCTATCCGGCCTTGCGAGCCAGTCGTGTCGCCCCAGCCGATGAACTGCGTTACGACGGCTAGCTGTTTGGTTTGGACTGCTCTGCCAGTCTGGCGTCTTTGCGCGCCTCCCAGCTCTTGATTACTTTCCAGCGCCACAATGAGCGCACGGCAAAATAGCCCACTGACGCGAGAATAATACCACTTAACAAACTGCCGGCCAGCAGTGGTAGCAAAATGGCCGAGCCGATATTAGAAAACCAGTCCCAGCTCAGGGTGACAGTAAACTCAATGGGGTCGCTATCAAGCAGAAAACTGCCCAGCTGATGGGTGAGATAAAACATCGGCGGAATGGTCAGCGGGTTGCTAATCCATATCAGGATAATACCCATGGGCAGATTGGCGCCGAGCCTGAAGCACATAAACGCGGCCAGCAATGTCTGTCCCGGTACTGGCATGAAGGCACAAAAAATACCGACAAACATAGCCAGAGAGACCGAGTGACGATTGAGGTGGAGAAAGTTGGGATCATGGGACAGGGAATTAACCCAGCGCAGAGACGGTCGCTGTAACAGTTTGCCTATATCCGGTAAAAAGCGATGAATGATTTTGCGCGGCATGGGTTCTCTTTTATAACCTGTCGACTCGTGCATTATGCCTCTAAGCGCCACAGGTAACTAGTGAAAATAACGTCTAAAACCAGACATCTTGCGTACTGACAGCTACAATAGAGTTTTACATCATGTCAACCAATACGGATAGCATCAGTTGAACGATTCTACGCAGCCAGCACTAGCCATAAAGCAGCTTAACAAGACCTACGAAGATGGGTTCGAGGCCCTTAAGGGCATTGACCTCAATGTACCGCCCGGGGACTTTTTTGCCCTGCTGGGTCCCAATGGCGCGGGTAAGTCGACTACCATTGGTATTATCTGCTCCCTGGTGCGCAAGACCGCAGGTACGGTTAAAATCTTTGGTTATGATATTGATAAGGACTTTAGTGCGGCCAAACAACATGTCGGTGTGGTGCCCCAGGAGTTTAATTTTAACCAGTTTGAAAAGCCGATTGATATTCTGGTTAATCAGGCGGGCTTTTATGGCATTCCTGCCAAGCTGGCCCATGAGCGTGCAGAGAAATATCTCAAACAGCTGGCTCTGTGGGAAAAACGAGATACCCCGTCGCGGACATTGTCTGGTGGCATGAAGCGCCGACTCATGATTGCTCGCGCCTTGATCCATGAGCCCAAGTTGCTGGTACTGGATGAGCCCACCGCCGGTGTGGATATTGAACTGCGCCGCTCCATGTGGGAGTTTCTGCAGGAGATCAACCGTCAGGGTACCACCATTATTTTGACCACTCATTATCTGGAAGAAGCCGAGAGTCTGTGTCGCAATGTGGCGATTATTGATCATGGTGAGATTGTTAAAAACACCAGCATTCGCGAACTGCTAACCCAGCTCAATACCGAGACCTTTGTGTTGGATACCAAAGAGCAGATGGACCAGTGCCCAGAGGTTTCTGGCTACCCATTGAAACAGGTGGATGGCCACAGTTTAGAGGTGGCAGTAGAGAAGTCCCAGTCGATCAACGAATTGTTTGGCGCGCTGACAGAGCAGGGTATTCATGTGGTCAGCATGCGCAATAAAACCAACCGACTGGAAGAGTTGTTTTTTGATCTGGTGGAAAAGAATTTGCAGGAGAAGGCCAATGGATAATACGCAAAAATGGATTGCCTTTAGCACGATTGTGCGCCGTGAGATTCATCGCTTTATGCGTATCTGGCCGCAGACATTGGTGCCGCCGATTATCACCATCGTGCTGTACTTTGTGATCTTTGGTCGCCTGATTGGTTCGCGCATTGGTGAAATGGCAGAGCTGCCCTATATTCAATTTGTAGCGCCTGGTTTGATTATGATGTCGGTGATTACCAACTCCTATTCCAATGTGGTGTCATCGTTTTATGGCTCAAAGTTCCAGCGCAATATTGAAGAGTTGCTAGTATCTCCAACTCCTAACTGGATTATTTTGCTGGGCTACGTCTGTGGTGGCATGGCTCGCGGTCTGGGTGTCGGCGCGATGGTGACCTTGCTGTCGCTCTACTTTGCTGACTTTAGCCTGCACAGCCTGCCGATCACCATTGGTATTGTGTTGATGACTAGCCTGATGTTTTCTCTGGCCGGTTTAATCAATGCAATTTTTGCTGGTAGCTTTGATGATATTTCGATTATCCCAACCTTTGTATTAACCCCGCTGATCTATCTGGGCGGTGTGTTTTATTCCATCGACCTGCTAGGTGAATTCTGGGGCACTGTGTCATTGATTAACCCGATACTCTACATGGTTAATGCGTTTCGCTATGGCATGGTAGGCATTACCGATATCGATGTAACCTATTCCTTTGCCATGGTTGGTCTGTTCTCAGTGGTGATGTTTGGTTTGGCATTGCGACTGCTGGAGACAGGCTCCAGACTGCGCAGCTAATGGTCGATCATTCAGATACCGGTCTGGGCAAACAGACGGTCTACGCAGATCAGTATGATGCCTCGCTGTTATTCCCCATTGCCCGGGCCAAGGCTCGGCAGAATGATGGCGCGCTGGCCTTTGTCGGTATGGATCTTTGGACCGCCTTTGAAATCTCCTGGTTAAATCCCGATGGTTTGCCACAGATGGTGATAGGCGAGTTTCTGTTTCCCTGCACCAGTGCCTCCATTGTTGAGTCTAAGTCGTTTAAGTTATATCTCAACTCCTTTATCCAGACCCAGTTTGAATCCCGGCAGCAGGTGGCAGAGATTCTCATTGCCGACTTGACGGCGGCTGTTGCAGCTAAGGTTGAAGTGACCCTTTACGAGCTCGGTGAATACAATGGCTTTAATCCGATCTCAGAGCCCAATGGCATCTGTGTAGATCAGCAGGCGGTGGTGATTGATTGTTATCAGCCAGATGCCAGCTTGCTCTCTGCTCGCGTCGAATCAGAAGCCGAATCAGCAGCAGACGTCAGTGAAATTCTCTATTCCCACCTGCTAAAAACCAACTGCCCGGTGACCGATCAGCCGGATTGGGCCTCTGTGTATATTGAGTACCGCGGCGCGCCAATCGACAGGGCAGGGCTGCTTAAATATATTGTCTCTTTCCGCCAGCATCAGGATTTTCACGAGCAGTGTGTAGAGAAGATCTTTAGCGATATTATGCAGCGCTGCAAGCCTGCAGAGTTAAGTGTCTATGCCCGTTATATGCGTCGTGGTGGTCTGGATATTAATCCCTATCGCAGTACCCAACAGAGCATGCCCCCCAGCTATCGTCAGGTACGCCAGTAAGGCTTTTTGGTCTATAGGTGCGCTCTAGGTCAGACTGGTTTTAAGAAACTCCGTCAGCAGATGCACTGCTTCATTTTTCTTATTGCGGCTTGAAGCTACCAAAGTAATACCTACCTTGCCCAGATCGGGAAAGCGCGCAGAGGGCGCCAGTATTCTGAGGTTAGGTGGCACTGTGCTCTTGGCGAGCACGGTAACCCCGAGACCCTCCTGAATCGCCTGCTGAATGCCACTTAAATCTGGAATAGTATAGACAATTTGCCAAGGCTGTTTAATCTGGTCGAGCAAGGTAATGGCACGCTGGCGATAGATGCAGCCCTGAGCTGCCGCAATCAATGGCAATACTGGGGATTTATGGATGCTGTGCTCAGCGCTGGCGACCCATACTAGCTCATCGGTTTTGACCAGGTCGGACCAGGTTTTTGAGGGATTGTCCTCCAGCGCCAAAATCAAATCATGGCTTTCCTTGCCCGCTTTAGAGAGCAGCTTCTTGCTCAGCTCGCAGTTTACCTCCAGGGTGATATTAGGATAGGCCTTGGCAAAGCGGCTAACAATCTTAGGCAGCAAAATAGTAGCAAACTCGCTGGGGATGCCGAGGCGAATTTTACCCGACACCACATTCTTGGATAACTCGCTCAGGGCCAGATCATTGAGGGTTAAAATCTGAGTGGCGTAGTTATAGAGATTCTTGCCAGCATCGGTTAGCTCAAGGCTTTTTCCATTGCGCGCCAGCAATGACTCATCTACCAGCTCCTCCAGCCGCTGAATTTGCAAGCTCACGGCGGGCTGCGATCTGCCCAGTATTTCACCAGCTTTGGTAAAGCTTCCCAACTGAGCCACAGAGACAAAGGCTCGCAATAAATCCATTGGTAGGTTTTTCATAGCCACACCTTTTAGGAGAGTCTACCGAGGCCGGCTGTTCTAGACTGCCTAGGTATTTATATTATTAATACATACATTGTATCTATTAATTTAACAAATTATAACCAAGACCTTAAAATTAGCATTTCCATAGCATCAAATTACAACCTAATTAAAGAGTTAGCTATGTCAGACGATACTGCGCTGCAACAAACCTGCTTTTACTCACAGCATATTGCCGCCCAAGGCAAGATGGTACCTTTTGCCGGCTACCTGATGCCCGTGCAATATGCCGACGGCATTATGCAAGAACATCTGCATTGCAGAGACAATGCCGGGTTGTTTGATGTGTCTCATATGGGGCAGGTGGTGGTGAGTGGCGAAGGGGTCGCTCAAGCCCTTGAGAAACTGATGCCCGTGGACCTCGAGGCGCTGCACATCAACCAGCAGACCTATGCCACTTTTACTACGGAATCTGGCGGTATCAGCGATGACCTGATCGTTACCCGCTGGGCCGAAGATACATTCTTTCTGGTAGTGAACGCTGCCTGCAAGCATCATGATATTGCTCATCTGCACAGCCATCTAGATGGTTTTGAGGTGCGCTATCTGGGCGAGCGAGGCCTGCTGGCACTGCAGGGACTGCGCGCCAAAGAGTTGATCGCCGAGTTGGCCCCAGAGGCTAATAAGTTGATCTTCATGCATGGCTGTCATGCTGTGATCAATGGCGTGGACTGCTATATCACCCGCTCTGGCTACACTGGCGAAGATGGCTTTGAAATCTCCGTGGCCGCCGAAGATGGCCCTGGGCTTGCGGATCTGTTGTTGGCCTATGACTCAGTGCGGTGGATTGGTCTGGGTGCGCGGGACTCCCTGCGTCTGGAAGCAGGCCTGTGTCTCTACGGTCATGATATGGATATTGAAACATCCCCGGTTGAAGCGGGCATTGCCTGGAGTATTGGCAAATCACGACGCTCCGGTGGCGCCAAACAGGGTGGCTTTCTGGGTGCCGAGACTATTCTTGATCATCTGGCCAAAGCACCAGGAAAAAAGCGCGTTGGCTTTCTAGTAGATGGCCGCGCTCCGGTTCGCGAAGGCGCAGAGATTGTCGACGAGCAGGGCAATATTATTGGCGTTATAACTAGTGGTGGCTTTGGCCCCACATTACAAGCGCCCATCGCCATGGGCTATGTGCCCACAGAATATGCTGCCATTGGTACCCAGCTTCAGGCGCTGGTGCGGGGCAAGCAACGAGCTATTACCGTGGCCAAAATGCCTTTGGTAGCCCAGCGCTATCACCGCGGCTAACCCTAATTGATAACTGGAGAACAGTTGATGTTACAAAAGAAACGCAGCCTTGCCGATCTACAAAATGCCTCAGAGTTTGTCGCTCGCCATATAGGCCCAGCCGCAGATGACCAGCAAGCCATGCTGGCCAGTTTGGACTGTAATAATCTTCAGCAGTTGACCGAGCAGGTGGTGCCAGAGGCAATTGCCATGACTGAGTCATTGGCAATCGTCGATGGTTGTACAGAGGCACAGGCTCTGGCAGAACTGCGTGAGATGGCCAGTCTTAATCAGGTGCATAAATCTTTTATTGGGCAGGGCTATTACGGCACCATCACGCCCAATGTAATTCAGCGTAATATTCTTGAAAATCCTGCCTGGTATACAGCTTACACACCTTATCAGCCAGAGATATCCCAGGGCCGCCTGGAAGCGCTAATTAACTTTCAGACCATGATCACCGACATGACCGGCATGGAAATGTCCAATGCCTCCATGCTCGATGAGGGCACCGCAGCAGCAGAAGCCATGGCCCTGTGTCAGCGTATGTCGAAGTCTAAATCGATGCGCTTTATGGTCGACAGCGACTGCCTGCCACAGACTATAGAGATAATCAAAACCCGCGCCGAGCCCATGGGTATCGAGGTTGTAATAACCGACCCAGATGACTTTGCTGGCGAAGCCTTTGGCGCACTGCTGCAGTATCCAGGTGCCTGCGGTGAAGTGCGTGACTACCGTGAAGTGATTGCCAATGTTCAGGCGCAAAAAGGTTTGGTGGTGATGGCCGCCGATCTGCTCAGTCTGGTACTGCTGGAATCACCAGGGTCACTGGGAGCCGATGTTGCCATAGGTACTACCCAGCGCTTTGGTGTGCCGCTGGGATTTGGTGGTCCACACGCTGGTTATATGGCGACCAGAGAAGCATTTAAGCGCAACTTGCCTGGTCGACTGGTCGGCCTGTCTCAGGACTCCAATGGCGAACCAGCATACCGCCTGGCTCTGCAAACCCGCGAGCAACATATCCGTCGCGAGAAAGCCACTTCCAATATCTGTACAGCCCAGGTGCTGTTGGCGGTGATAGCCAGCATGTACGCGGTGTACCACGGCCCGGGCGGACTTAAGCGTATTGCCCAGCGCGTGCATCTGCTCACCAATGTGCTGGCAGAGGGCTTAAAGCAGCATGGTGTGACGCCAGTTAATAGTAGCTGGTTTGATACCCTGACCTTAAATACAGGTGATAAGACTGACGCTATTATTACAGCGGCACAGAGTCGTCAGATGAATCTACGACGGATTGATGCCGACAGCATTGGTATTTCATTAGATGAAACCACAGGCGCGGAGGATGTTGTGGCGCTGTGGGGTATTGTGCTGGGCGAGCATAAGCTCAATGTCGAAGCCCTTGCCAATGAGGTAGCTGATGCCGTACCAGGCAACCTGATGCGCACCCAGAGCTTCCTAAGCCACCCAACCTTTAGCCGCTACCATTCTGAGACTGAAATGCTGCGCTATTTGCGCCGTCTGTCAGACAAGGATATAGCTCTTGATCGCGCCATGATTCCACTGGGCTCATGCACCATGAAGCTCAATGCCACCGCCGAGATGCTGCCCATTAGCTGGCCAGAATTTGCCAATATGCACCCCTTTGCACCGGTAGAGCAAACCGCTGGTTACAGAGCCATGATTGATGATCTGGAATCTATGCTCTGCGCTGCCACTGGCTACGATGCCATGTCATTGCAACCCAATGCAGGCTCACAGGGCGAGTATGCAGGTCTGCTGGCGATTCGTGGCTACCATGAAAGTCGCGGTGATACCCAGCGCAATATCTGTCTGATTCCCAGCTCTGCCCATGGCACCAACCCAGCCTCAGCACAGATGTGCGGCATGGCCGTGGTGGTAGTAAAATGTGATGATCAGGGCAATGTGGATATTGATGATCTGCAGGCTAAAGCCGAGGCTCACAAAGAAGATCTGGCGGCGATTATGGTTACCTATCCCTCCACCCATGGTGTATTTGAAGAGCGCATCACTGAGATTTGCCAGATTGTTCATGATCATGGCGGCCAGGTTTATATCGACGGCGCCAATCTCAATGCCATGGTCGGTGTGTGCCAACCCGGAAAATTTGGTGGCGACGTGTCCCACCTCAATCTGCACAAGACCTTCTGTATTCCTCACGGTGGTGGCGGACCCGGTGTAGGACCCATTGGTGTGGGTGAGCATCTTGCCCCATTCCTGCCAAGAGAAATGGTTAGCGGTGACCGTCAGGGCGCGCAGGTATCTGCCGCACCCTATGGCAGCGCCAGTATTTTGCCCATTACCTGGATGTATATTCGTATGATGGGTCATGCCGGCTTAAAGCAGGCGACAGAGATTGCCATACTCAATGCCAACTATATGGCCCATCGTCTGCAGGACCATTATCAGGTGCTATACACCGGCGCCAATGGTCGTGTTGCCCATGAATGTATTCTCGATGTGCGTCCGATTAAAGATGAAGTGGGTATCAGCGTCGATGATATTGCAAAGCGGTTGATCGACTATGGTTTCCATGCGCCAACCATGTCATTCCCGGTGGCCGGCACCTTGATGATTGAGCCAACCGAGAGTGAGTCAAAAGCCGAACTGGATCGCTTCTGTGATGCCATGATAGCTATCAAGCAGGAAGTGGATCTAGTCGCCAATGGCGAGTTTCAGCTGGACGATAACCCCTTGGTAGGGGCGCCCCATACTGCGGCCATGGTCAGTGGTGATGAATGGTCAAGAGCCTATAGCCGCAGTCAGGCAGCCTATCCGTTGGAGTCATTGCGGGAGAATAAATACTGGCCACCAGTAGGACGTCTTGATCATGTCTATGGCGATCGCAATCTGATGTGTTCATGCCCAGCTATTGCGGACTACGAATAAAGAGCAATAAACCGGTTTAGGCGATGGCCCGTTTCTCGGTCAGCGGTGGATAGTCTGATTTAAGGTGCTTGTGCAGGTCGACAGCACTGTAGACATTGACCGCATCAGAGAAACCTTTGATTGATATCTGCCCTTTGTCGATGCAGTGAACCGTATCTTTAACCAGTCCGTGGGTATCCTCAGAGAGTAGTATTTCATTACTCTCTGCGGATGACTCAAGACGACTGGCCAGATTGACCGCACGGCCAAGCAGGGTGTAATCGAGCCGGTTCTCAGTACCAAAATTGCCTACCTTGCATACCCCGCTATTAATACCCATTCGCAGGGCGGGTGGCCGCTCAATGCCCTCCTTGCGCCAGCGCAACTGCAGATCCTCCATGGCCTTGCGCATGGCAATGGCCATAGACACGCAGGTCACCGCATCAGAGCGCACACCACGGCTCTCCGGGTCGCCAAAGAACACCATGATAGAATCTCCAATCACCTTATCGATGGTGCCACCAAAGCGGAACGCGATCTCAGACATCTCAGTGAGATAGGTGTTTAACAGGGAAGTGAGTTGCTCGGCATCAAGCTCCTCCGCCAGCCGGGTAAAGCCAGCCATGTCAGAAAAGAAAATCGTCAGAGTTTTTTCCTGGGTTTCAGCGCGCACATCCTTGCCTGTCAAAATAGCCTTGCGTAGAGGCGGAGACAGATACTTCGACAACCTAAAGGTACGCAGCGTTAGCCATTCATTCTGCCGCCGCACTGAATCATGCTGCTCCGCCAGCATAAAATGCGCATGGCGCGCCATATTCGTCAGCAGCAGTGCAAAGCCCATAGTTACCGCCAGAATCATTAGCTGCGCCACAGCCCCAGGTGTCACCGCCACAGGGGATAACCAAACCGTCAGCGCAGCACCTAAAAACAAACCAAATAAATCCAGCGGTGCCGTAGGTTTCATGGCACTGATAATCGTGATCAAAAAAGCCATACCAAGCGCCATGACCACAATAGGCTGAAAGCCGACAAACGCCAGCAGCACACCAGTCAGCACACCATCACTAAATTCCAGCGCCATCGCCAACCGCTGTCGCTTGCCAGGGGCAATGGCTGCAGTGTTGGTAAAGTAACTACTAAATTGATAAAAAAACAGAGCAGGCAACAGCGCTAACAAAGCGGGGTGGTAGTTAATAATCTGCCAGCCCCCCAGCAATATAATCGCCCAGCAAACGCAGAGAGCCAGCCTATAAAGCTCCTGTAACTTGGGTGAGGGGTAAATGATCGCTTTCCATATCATGACTTTAGTCTAGCACTCAGTTCGCACCGCCGCTGAATTTGCGTATCTGCGCCATATGGATTGCTTTTAAATCCCTGTTTGTGTACAGTTGCGGCGCTTTAAAAGGCCGGAAAGTCCTAGTTTTATTGATACCAGAGCCCGCTGCGCGGCTGACTATTTTATAGAACAGAAAACGGCAACAGGTTATGGAGAGGTGTCCGAGTGGCTGACTAAATGCGCAAGCATTTTGGACGCACGGAGGGCGGTCTCGCAGAGACAAGAGTGAAGCTTAAGCTTTACTCGAAGCAACGAGCACGCCGTGCTCCTGACGAGTTAATAGAACAGAAAACGGCAACAGGTTATGGAGAGGTGTCCGAGTGGCTGACTAAATGCGCAAGCATTTTGGACGCACGGAGGGCGGTCTCGCAGAGACAAGAGTGAAGCTTAAGCTTTACTCGAAGCAACGAGCACGCCGTGCTCCTGACGAGTTAATAGAACAGAAAACGGCAACAGGTTATGGAGAGGTGTCCGAGTGGCTGACTAAATGCGCAAGCATTTTGGACGCACGGAGGGCGGTCTCGCAGAGACAAGAGTGAAGCTTAAGCTTTACTCGAAGCAACGAGCACGCCGTGCTCCTGACGAGTTAATAGAACAGAAAACGGCAACAGGTTATGGAGAGGTGTCCGAGTGGCTGACTAAATGCGCAAGCATTTTGGACGCACGGAGGGCGGTCTCGCAGAGACAAGAGTGAAGCTTAAGCTTTACTCGAAGCAACGAGCACGCCGTGCTCCTGACGAGTTAATAGAACAGAAAACGGCAACAGGTTATGGAGAGGTGTCCGAGTGGCTGAAGGAGCACGCCTGGAAAGTGTGTAAGCGTTTATAGCGTTTCGAGGGTTCGAATCCCTCTCTCTCCGCCAAATAAAACAGCCCCCGAAAGGGGGCTTTTTTATTTGTGGTAAGAAAGAAGGATGAGACCCCTAACTGGTTCGACAAAACACATGGTGTTTCTGGCGCCTTAGTTCTTTAAGCGTAGTTCAAAGATTAATTGTCACGTTCAAAATAAAAAATATCTGCTTTTGATTGTCTTAAATCCATATTCAACCCACTATCCAAGAGGTGCCTAATAACTTTTGAAGATCCACCGTTACCAATAATGGATGGATGTAGTTCGATGATGACTTTAGTAATTTTAGACAGGTTAATTTGAGGGACTAGTTCTAGTTCACCTCCTTCTATATCTAATATTAAAAAGTTTGCAGTTTCACGATCTATCAGTTTGTTTAAGTCAAAGGTATTCACTGAAATAGTTTCAACTGCATCTGTGTTTGCCCGATAAGTGGACGACGCCCAAAAATCTTCGGTAATACCAAATTGCGCTTTCCCATCTTCTGCGCATGCAATGCCATGTATAGTATTGAATGATGTCTGATTAAGGTTTTGATTTTTTTGAATCAGGCTTATTAGGCTAGGGTTGGCTTCCACGGCAGTGTATCCCTTGAGTTGTGGTTGAAACTGCATGGCATGGCAGGCGATGTATCCAATTCCGGCGCCTAATTCAATGACACAATCATCCTGTTCAAGATTAGAGGCGAGTAATTTCAACTCATTGCTTTCATACGCCCCTTTTGCAAGTCTGAATTTCATAAATGGGCTAAGAGCAATATGATCTAGTGTAAAGTTACAGGTATGAGAACTAGCAATATTTTCTTCTAAGCTTACTAAAGTCTCCCATGCCCTCTTTGCATTTTTATAATTCTGCGTCATCTGCAATAAAACATCCTTCACAGAATTAATATCTCCTGCTCTGGCATATCCTTCTGCTGCGAGCCAATAATCTTTTTTAGTCTTCGCAGACTTTAAAATCTTAGTGGGGGAATGGTGGTTTTTGATATTTTTTATCCTATAGCGATGTTGGCGGTTCTTCAAAATAGTAGCCACGAGATTGCTCTTGAATTGGGTAAGACAGGCCTGAGTGACGGCGAGCCTTCAATTGATAAGTCTGTTTTTCCGGCCTTTGTGCTGTTCCCCTTGTCCGATTTGAAAAGCCTTTAAGGTCAAGCTTAAATCGTTCATGCCAGTGTACAGTACTTTGGTTTACTAAAGCCAAGCGTTTGGTTGTTAGCGCAGAGTCCTTAGGTATCTGTTTCACTATTCACTGAGAAACAACCCAATCGGTTGGCCAGCTGGGTGCCGTTATGACAACCACCCATACAGCCGATAGAAGGGTGTATGGCCTTAAGTATCTGTGTATCATACTGCATAGCTAGATTATTCTTGTGGAGACCATCAATGCGGTACACGCTTTTTTCGACGCCCATTCTCAGTTCTGTGCTGCGTGTGATATCTAAACTCATGTTAAAGATTATTCGATGGCGGGTGATTGGCTCACTGCCGGAGGGCCAGCGCAAGTATGTGCTTATAGTGGCGCCGCATACGTCCAACTGGGATTTTATCCTGTTTGTTTTTACAGTGTCTGTGTTGCGCTTGCAACCCAGCGTGCTGATCAAGAGCACTTTGTTTGTCGGCCCTCTAGGTTGGTTTTTGCGTTATTGCGGGGCTATTCCGGTCAATCGCGCACAGAAAAATTCATTGGTGGACTATATTGCTGGTATCTATGCGGAGCGAGATGAGTTTGTATTGGTTATTACCCCTGAGGGTACTCGCAGTGCAAATCCTAACTGGAAGCGGGGTTTTCACCATGTCGCTACCAAAGCGGACGTGCCTATTTTGGTTGTCTCTGTGGACAGTAATAAACGAACCATTGGTATAGAGGGATTGATGGAACCCTCTGATGATGTGGATTCAGACATACTCAAACTGAAAAAACTTTTTGACAGCAAGAGTGGGTTAAAGCCGGAAAACTATGCCTCTTAATAATTTCGCTTCTTAAGGGCTGTACTTGCTAAAGCTGAGTTTGCGATGGATTTCTGTCTAGCACTAAAATAACCATGAAATATAAAAGCAGGGAGAATATAAATAAGCATATTGTTTATATTCCAGAATAATTGTGTATCTAGGTCTAGCGGTTTAAAACCATTTTGCTCTATAAATAGCAGAGTGACAGTGCCTACAGATAGGATATATAAATAAGGAATGGTTTTGATTGGTCTAAGGAAGGTTAGTACTCGGTAAGGTATAATCCAGATCAAACTGTGGAAGGCCACGAGGCCAATTACTTCTCCTAAGCTAATCCAATTGTAGTCAAGGTAACTGTCCAGATAAAAGTCTGGAGTCCAGAGGTGATAAAGCTGAGACAGCCAACGATAATAAAAATCTGGCAGGTAAGTGGCCCAGGCTTCAGCTAAAAGCACAAAAGCACCCATATTGAGGGTTAATACAAGTTTGGGGTCGCTGTTCAAGTATTTAAGCATAATGCACCATTTTCCCAATTAGACTACCGCGCAGCTCTTGCGACTCTTGCACATTTATTGGCGCTCTGTTGGTAATAATCAGCTTCGCCCAAATAGGCATTCTTACGTTTTTCTTCTTTCATACATTTTTCGTATGGATCAGAACAACCTGCTGTAGACAGAACAGCTGCGATAGAAAGCGTTGTTGCCAATGCCCGTATGGAGCTGCTTTTAAATGCAGCAATATATTGAACCATCTAAATTTACCCTCGATTTCGTTATTGCCCTGACACTATGGTAAAGGCAAGACTCAAGCATAATGATCTACAAGATATTTATCTATTTAAATAGTGTTTTAATCTCTGTAAAGAGGTATAACTCATATCCCAGTACTTATTTATATAGCCTGTATGACAATGTCTCAGTACTCTTCATCTGATCAAGCCATTCAATTTGATCATATAGTGATTTTTGTCTCGGATCTCGATCGGGCGATCAATGACTTTTCTAGCCTTGGCTTTAATGTCACCAGAGGTGGCAGCCACGGCTTGACTGAAAATGCACTGATTATCTTTACCAATCAAACCTATATTGAACTGCTGGCAGTCAAACCTTTTTACACTAATCCGTTAATGGCCATTGCTAACCGTCTAGGCATTTTGCGGTGGCAGGCAGAGAAGAGAAGAAGCATTTATTGCAGATTGTTACGCTGGGTGAATGGTGATGTTGGACCAGTTGACTGGTGTGTTCGAGTCACTGATCTGGCCGCCTGCGCAGATTGCTGGAAAGAGGGCAGGTCGGATGTGCTCAACAGTGAAACCTTCGCCCGGGAGCGTACTGATGGAGAGATTATACGCTGGCACTTAGGCGGAATTAACAATTCTAATCTGCCCATTTTACTGCAGGATATTACGCCCCTTGATCAGCGTGTGCCCTTGGCTGATGCAGTGCATCTTAATCAAGGGGCAGAGTTGCGAGAGATTCAATTTTCGGTTGCGGACCCTGCCGTTGCCTGTGGTATGGCGAACAAATTCCTTGGGCCGGAATTTGGAGGAGATAACCCTTTAATGGTTGGCAATGTGCAGATCAGCTTTGTGGATCAGTCTGTGCAGGACATGATTTGTCTGAGTATTACCTATTCAGGCAAGCAGATTGAGCAGCTGGATACTCGCAAAACCTATGGATTAAGCATTAAGTTAGTGCCGGCTTAATGCGCATAAAGTTCTGCTGTTGCCGGCATTAAAACTTAAACCATCCCAGTTGATCATAGCTAATGCCGGTAGAGGTAAACCCCTATATCGCGAATAGGCAGCCTGTCATAACCAGACCGAGCACGGAACCTATAATGCCATTATTGGCGGCATACCCCAGAATAGTTGTCGGCAAATATTGATGATACAAGAATGCCGGGGTACGTCACCATGTCACCGAGTTTTTTAGCGGTTTGATAGCGCCGCTCAAAATCGATGGCACATATCAGACCAAAGAAAAGTTGCTGAAACCCAAGCATAAAGCCCAGGATCGAGGCCAGGGTCACCAGCTGTTCGGCCATGGTCACGCCAAATAGACTGACGTCATAATCGGACCTTGCCAGTAATGTGGGGCTGGTATAGCTAGCATGCAGGGATAAATTATCGCTCGATAGCGGGCGACGAAATAGGTTATATAGACAGACTTAAAAATATTAAACAGAAAGAACCCTGATGAGATTTCATGTGCTTTGGTACTGCTGGTTTTAGCTGGGAACAATGGATTGGTATCCTGCTGGGACAGATCCTGTACTGACTGTTGATCTAAGGTCACTGGTATACCGTGCAGGCTTATTTCACCGAGATAATAAGCCGGCGCATAAACAACAGCAGGAAGGCGAGAACAATTTGGAGGGTATCAATATTCTGTAATGTTGAGGGCTCGGAAAATAGCACCAGCAGCAATGATGTGGTTAATAGCCAGGATGAAGGATAGATAGTCAACCATGATAAAATAATTGCACCGATAGAATGATGCTTGGTTGATATCGAGCACAGGCCTCTATTCTGAACAACATGCCAGGCCCCGGATCTTGAGTTTTCTAGACGCAGCGCCGTCAGTGGTGATTCGAATACCGGTGGCAGGTTCTCGTAGATAAATTTTTTCGAGAAAGTCTTCCAGGAAAAGGTCACTGGTGAATGACAGGATTATGCAGGTCTGCTGTGACAGGCACTTCTTAGCTTTGCGGCTTTATAGGGTGAACTGATGCCAGGGATAAACTTTTCATCGTCTTCATTGGTCGGTTGTCTCAAACTCAAAAATTATTCTGGGTTATCCAGTTGCGCGTTAGATCCTAATTTCACAGGTAACTCGGCGATAGTCTGTGCTGTTTAAGTAGCAAAAAGAGGTTACTATAGCCCTTTATCGGCACTGTTAATTCGGCCGGATGAGTCTGGCAGGGGGAGCCGCAATGTACATCATACTGTCTGTCGCAATTGCTATTACTCTGGCTACATCAGTCTTTATCTGTATTAAATGGCGAGATCTAACCTGCACTGGCCCGACGCCTTTATCTGTGTTGGCTTTCTCGGCGATTCTGTTTACCTCTGGCTTGGATGTTGGGCTTATTATGTTCCCGTTGGTGGAATTTCCTGTCTATGCCGCTGAGGTGCAATATAGCTTTACCAACCCTCTGGCCATTGAGTTTGGGTTCTGGGGTTTTCTAGTCTGGGCGTTTTACTTTTTAACTACATTCTATTTTTGTATTGTGGAACCCAGGGTCAAGCTATTTCAGCTGAGGTCTGTTCGCTGGGTTAATAATGCCATTATTATTGCCACCTGTGCCTTTACCGCCTATCTGTTTTTAAGCTATGCCCCCAGCTATATTGAGGGTATCAGCCAATCCCAGCAGTATCTTCTGGTGGGGCTGATTATTCTTATGGCAGTGTTTTCGAGCACAGATATCGCCTATGTCAAAATCCTTAGCCTGAGCTCCAGCCTGTTATTTTTGCTGCTGATACTGGTGATGTTTAGTGCCTCCGGTGCTTCTGCTGCGGAGTATTTCGCATCCATGGCCAATATTGGCGGTTACTTTGGCAATATCCACCGCTTTGTTAGCCCCATCAGTGACTACCATGGCTGGTATCTGTTCTGGTGGTTTGCCTGGAGTATTATGATCGGTCAGTTTGTGGCCAGATTTGTTAGCGGATTGAAGACCTGGCAACTGCTGCTGGCTTTGCTGATGATTCCGTCGGTAGCTATCGCGCTGTGGTTTTCGGTGCTGTATTACTATTTTTCCAATGATATCCCGGTGACGGGCATTCTGCGCGGCGCAATGGTGGTGCTGGGTATTATCTTTGTGGTTAATTCCTTGGACTCATTGATACGGCTGTATACCGATAACCTGGGTATGGGTGTTGACCGACTGGGGCGCAATAAATATATGCTTGGCAACTGGTTGCTGATTGCGACACTGGTGCTGTTATATCAGTTAACGCCTCTGAAAATTGAATGGGTTGGACTGCTGGTGATCGGGTTATATGCTGTGATTTACCTATTGCTCTATCAGCGCAGACGCGAGCTTAGCGACGGTTTTACGCTGTAGAAAAACATGTCGCCAATAAATGGCATGACGAACAAAAAGGTATGGGATTAATGCAAGACACAAAGAGTTACCATTATATTGTGGTGGGCGCTGGCTCTGCCGGTGCCATTGTAGCGGCGCGTTTGAGTGAGGATGCTGACTGTTCTGTATTATTGCTGGAGTATGGTGGTTCTGATGCCAGCGTATTTATTCGCATGCCGTCGGCTCTGGGTATTCCCATGAATACCACAAAATATAACTGGGGCTTTGAGTCTGCTCCGGAGCCTTTTTTAAATAATCGCGCCATGAATTGTCCCCGGGGCAAAGTGATGGGCGGTACTTCTTCTATTAATGGCATGGTCTATGTGCGCGGCAATGCCATGGACTATGACGAATGGGAGTCGGTTGGTGCAGAGGGCTGGAACTACCAAAACTGTCTGCCGTACTTCAAAAAGCTTGAGACTCATCATTGCCGGACCAGTGAGTACACTGGTACTGATGGGCCTGTGGCAATCAGCGGCGGTAATAATATGGCCAACCCTCTGTACCGCGCCTTTATCGATGCCGGTGTTGAAGCCGGGTATACAGAAACTGAAGACTATAATGGCTACCGCCAGGAGGGCTTTGGCCAGAAGTTTATGAATGTGGATGCCGGTGTGCGAGCATCCACCAGTCATGCCTATCTGAGGTCTGCCAGAAGGCGGGCTAATCTGACTGTGCTCAAGCGTGCTCTGGTTACTGGCATTACCTTTGAAGGCAAGACCGCGACCGGTATTAAATGCCGGATAAAAGGGCGCACAAAAACCTTTGCGGCAACGCGCGAGGTCATTCTCTGCGCCGGTGCCATCGGTTCGCCTCAGCTATTGCAGGTGTCCGGGGTGGGACCAAAAACGGTGCTAAACAAAGCCGGTATTGAGATGGTGCATGAACTGCCGGGGGTGGGTGAGAATCTACAGGACCATCTGGAATTTAATTTTCAATATAACTGCAAACAGCCAATCAGCTTAAATGGCAGTCTGGGTCTGTTTAGCAAAGCACTGATTGGCCTGCGCTGGCTATTATTTAAAACCGGGTTAGGGCGCAGCAATCATTTTGAATCCTGTGCTTTTATTCGTTCCAGAGCTGGGGTCAAGTGGCCGGATATCCAGTATCACTTTTTGCCCGGGGCAGTGACCTATGACGGCTCTGTGGCTTTTAAAGGTCATGGTTTTCAGGTCCATGTTGGCCACAATAAACCCACTAGCCGCGGCCATGTGCATGCGCTGTCCGGAGATATTAAACAGCATCCGGAGATACTGTTTAACTATCTGCAGACTGAGCATGACCGACAGGGTTTCCGCGACTGTGTCCACCTGACCAGAGAGATTATGCGTCAGCCTGCTATGGATGCATTTCGTGGGGAGGTCATTCAGCCTAGCCCGGAAGTGCAAACTGATGAAGAGATTGATGCCTTTGTCCGCGACTCTGTGGACAGTGCCTATCATCCCGCGGGCACCTGCAAAATAGGTGCGGACAATATGGCAGTTGTGGATAAGGATCTGCGTGTCCATGGTATTGCCAATTTGCGGGTGATTGATTCATCGGTATTTCCAACCGTGCCCAATGGCAATCTTAATGCGCCAACTATGATGCTGGCCGAGCGGGGGGCGGATCTGATTAAAGGCTGTGATATCAAGCCGTCCTCTAGAGCTGACAGCTATACTGATCAGCAATGGCAGGAGCGGCAAAAAGAAGGCACGCCATTAAGGCTTGTCTAGATTCAATAGCAACAACAATTACTAATACAGAGCAATTTCAAAGGGGCAGCATATGAAACCAGTTTGTTTAATTATAGGAGCCGGAGCAGGTATCGGTGGCACTGTTGGCAAACGCTTTGCCACAGAGGGTTACCATTCTGTTTTATGCCGTCGTAGTGATCAGCAGGGCCTTGATCAACTTGTCGTAGATATACGAGCTGGTGGGGATGATGCCTCGGGGTTTTTGCTCAATGCGATTGAACCTGATGCCATTGAAAACATGGTGGCTGAGGTAGAAAAAGATATTGGGCCCATTGAGGTAGTAGTCTATAACCTCGGCGCCCAGATAGGTGACCGGGCATTGGCAGACACGTCTTATAAAGCCTTTGAGATGGGCTGGCGCATTGGCACTCTGGGTTTATTTCGTGTGGCTTCATGCCTGTGCCCGTTAATGGAAAAACGCGGCACTGGCACAATTTTGGTGACCTCTGCTACTGCTGCGGTGCGCGGCAATGCCGGTCAACACTCCCATGCGGCGGCAATGGGTGGGCGGCGCATGTTGTGTCAGTCACTCAACGCAGAGTTTGGTCCCAAGGGCATTCATGTCGCCCATATTCTAATTGATGGTTCTGTTGATGCCCCTGATACCCTTGGAAAAATGCTTGGTGCAAAGCAATTTCAGACTCTGCGTGAGACTCGGGGTATGGAAAATGATGGTTTGATGCTACCTGCCAGAGTTGCCGATACCTATTTGCATCTAGCCCAGCAGCACCGATCGACGTGGACCCATGAGATGGATCTGCGCTCGTTTGCTGATCTGCCTTGGTGGAACCACTAGAGTGGTGGAATCACTAGTCTTAATACAGGCGATTATCTCCCAGTGGCACCTCTAAGGTATTGGGGTCGGTCTTGTCGGGGCCGCCAATCATTTCATCGTAGGGGCTGCTGTGCCTGAGTACCGTCTCTGTGGCTGATACTTCGCACAGTAGCTTTTGCAGTTCGATCAGGTTGTGGGATTTAAGGAAGGCACCTTTGCTGTCGGTGATGTAATGTTCTTCGCCATCAATAATTGCCGACACCATGTAGAGGCTTAAATCAATCGAATGAAAGATCAGCTTGTCGATAACGAAGTACTTTTTGAGCTTGGTAATGGACATGGACATCTGGGGTACCTATTGGCGGCCATACCTAAGTTTTAACTTAAGTTTGTAACTGGAGTTTACGCCTGGGCCTGCAATTCAGATGATTTTTCCTGATGCAAACTTTGCAGCCGGCTTTAACTATACCACTGGCAGGCATGTATAATAATGGACGACAAAAATACTATACGTCTACAGGGGGCGACTATGAATACTTTCAAAGGATTAAAGCTATTATTGCTGGGCTGCATAATTACACTAACATCAATTGCTGGCGCATTTGCTGAGGACGGTGCCGAAAGCAAAGCAACGACAATTTCATTTATCCGTCCTACAGATGTGATGACTATTGGTCAAAAAGTAAAGTTATCGGTTGATGGCAAAGAGATTGCCAAGCTGGGCCATAATAAAGTGGCAGTTTATGAAACTGACAAAGGCAAGCATAAGTTTGAGACTAAAGTGGGCCTGAGTTTAGGCGTTCCTGTTACTGGTTTTGGTGGTGCCAAGAAATTCAAGTCTAAAGTTAATCTGGATAAGGGTCAGCACTTCTTTAAGATTGAATTTAAGGCTGCAATGATGGGCGGAAAGCACCTTATTATTGAAATTGATGAGGCTGAATATAACGAGTTATTCTCTAAGATTTAATCAATAGCAACGAAGCCTCCGGAAAGCGGGGGCTTTTACAGTCTAAAACTTTAAAAATACAATCCAACAAACTAACCCAATAAAAAAACCAATACTCAAAGTCAAAATTATGCCAATCCAACTGTTTAAATGCCTGCTGGTATGGGTCACCCTCTGCATCCTTATCTCGTCCCAGACCTTTGCTGCGATCAAAATTGATGGTGTTCTGGATGAGCATGAATGGGCTGAGGCAACGGTATATGGTGATTTTGTAACGGTAGAGCCACTGACTGGTGACCCGGCAAAATATGCCACTGAAGTGCGCATGATCACCAATAAAGATGGTATCTTTGTGGGCTTTAAGAACTATCAGCCCGCATCGGTAAAGCGGGTTAATCGTCAGTTTCCGCGGGATGCTCAGATTGAGGCTGATCGCAATGTGGTGAGTATTGATTTTGATGGCACTGCACTGGCTGGTTATGACTTTACTGTGGGCTCGGTGAATTCCCAGCAGGATGGCATAGTGACACCCGGCGACTATTCGGGAGACTGGGACGGTACCTGGTATTCTCAGACCTCTGCTGAGGGTGATTACTGGTACAGCGAAATCCAGATTCCCTGGACGGTGGCGCCAATGAATAATACCGGCGAAGGGCGCAAGGAAATTGCGGTCTGGTTTGCCCGGGTGGTGTTTGATGAATCTCTGCGCTTTGCCTACCCCAATGCCTATTACAGCCGCAGTACCTTTATGGAGGACTGGCACAGACTCGAGGTAGATCAGGTCAGTGCATCGACGCTAGATTGGTTCCCCTTTGTCAGTTACAGCAATGATCTGCAAAACACCCCAGCCACAGATACAGAGGAGTTTAATGTTGGGCTGGATTTTGTCTGGCGGCCCAACAGCAGCACCCAGTTAACCGGTGCGCTAAAACCGGATTTTGGTCAGGTGGAGAGTGACGATCTGGTGGTTAATTTTTCCGCCTTTGAAACCTATGTCAGTGAGAAGCGGCCTTTCTTCACGGAAAATCAGTCGCTGTTTGATGCCGCTGTGCCCAACGATGACCGCATGCTCTATACCAGACGTATCGGTTCCGGCCCATCGGGCAGCAATGGTGGGCTGGTGGATATTGATATTGCGGCAAAGGTGACCCATTTCGGTGAGAATACTGATCTGGGTTTGTTTGTGGTCAGGGAAGATAGCGCTAACCAGAGCTATGGCGGCGATTTTTTATCCAGCCGCATTCAGCATAAAACCGGCGGCCTGACCCTGGGTCATCGACTAACCTATGTGGAACGGGATCTGTTGCAGCGAGATGCCACTGTGCAGCAGCTGGATATGATCTGGCAGAAAAATCATCAGGTGCAGGTGCGTGCGCAACTGCTGCACAGTGATATCCAGCAGCAGGGCAATAACTACAATGACCAGCAGATTATTAATAGTCAGGATATTGCCGGCTGGGCGAGCTGGTCCTATGCCCCCAGTGATAAATGGTCTCAGAGGCTGCATGCCTACTATTATGGCGACCAGTTCGATATGAATGATATGGGCTATATGAAGCGCAATGGCTACAGCGAGTTGTTTGGCCGCACACGCCATGATCGTCTGCAATATGGCGATGATTCAAATTTGCTGTCCGGTTTTACTATTTTTGAATATGGCTACACTGAAAATACCGATGGCAAAAAATTGGCTCTCTGGGCAGAGTGGCAACAGACTTGGATCTATAAATCGACCCGCAGTCTTTATTTGGAGGCAGGGGCCTCTGGGGATAGTTGGGATGATCGTATTACGCGGGGCAATGGACTCTATGCAGAGGATGCAGGCTATTGGCTGAAGGCCAAGTATGAAAGTCCTAGGGGTGACAGCTTTGGCTACAATAGCAGTATTGAAGTCGACCATGGGGGCGCGGATAAACGCACAGTAACGGTTGATTTTAACCCCCAGTACTATATATCTGACCGGGTGACATTGGGTGGACAACTGAGCTATGCCAATATTCAGGCTTGGTTGATTTGGGACTTTGACCAGCAGCAGCTGGCCCGCTATCAGACCGAGCGCTACGGTGCCGATCTGCGCTTTGACTGGTATCCGTCGAGCCGTCAGGAAGTGCGTCTTAAGTTTCAGTGGGTGGGTATAGATGCCCAGGTGATTTCCGGATATGGGCTGGATAACAATGGTGGTCTGGTCGCTTCCAGTCAGGCTTCATCTGATTTTAGCCTCAGCGATACCGCATTGCAGATTCGCTATCGCTATCAGCTAGCGCCATTGTCTGATGTGTTTTTAGTCTACAGCCGCGGTGGAAACTTTGGCAGTGATGATGGTGATGAGGGGCCAGAGTCTCTGCTGCAGGATGGCTGGAGTCAGGTGCAGGTTGAGTCTGTAATTGCCAAGATTCGCTATCGGTTTTAGGTCAATCTGGTATTCCTCCAGAAAATAAAAAGCCCTCATGAAGAGGGCTTTTTATTTTGTCCAGATACTTCTTGTGGCCTGCTTATACCAGCTGCATAGCCATATAGATCAGGCAGGCAGTTGAGGCTACCCAGACCACCGAGCGCACGACATTGGTGCCAGCCATATACAGAGGCACATAGATTACCCGTAGGACCAGCCAGTAGGTTGCGGTGGCACTGATATCCACGTCAATCTGCATCGACAGCAGACACAGAGCCAGAAACGGCACCAGGCCAACTTGCAGATTGGCCCCGGCGCGGTCAACCCGCTGCTGCAAAATGCTGGTGTCAATTGGCTCATCGCGGCTCGACAGCAGCCAGGCCATGTTCTTCAGGTTGATGGACATGGGCAGAAGCCACAGCTGCACCATTGCAAGAGCGAGACTGTAAATAATGATATCGACCATTGGGTGTTTTCCTTTTTGTTATGGGGTGATGGATTGGGTGACTTGATAAAGAAATTTTGAATTGTTAAATGTTGAGCCTGTGTTAATGCCCATGTAATCCGGCAATGTTGCAATAAAATCTGATCCTTCCAGGGTATTTAAAAGCTTCCATTTTCGTTCTTCGGTACCATAAAAGGCAGGCTCATAGATGCTGTTGCGCAGAACCAGCAAATTATTAACAAAATCGACCATAATATACTGACCGTCGAAACCTACTGTTGTGATAATGGCGTTAGCTGGTGGATATGCGCTGCCATCGTCCTGTTGTACAGGCGGCACGGTCCAGAACTGCAGACCATAACTGCGAGTTCCGCCAAATGTGTCAGTGTTAAGTGCATCCACCGCGACATTTTTAATGCTTTCTATATAGCTTGCTGGTACGACCTGCTCTCCATCCCAGGCCCCATTATTGAGTAGTAGTTGACCAAATTTCGCAAAGTCTCTAATGGTGGCGTCAATGCAGCAAAAAGAGAGATAGTTACCGTCCACCTGACCGGTGGGATCATTATCCTGCCACCATTCGGCATCCATTCCAATTTTGGAAAACAGATTAACATCAGCATAGGTTTCAAGATCTTGACCAGTAGCTTGATATAGGATCTCGCCCAGCAGCATACTGTCGCAATTGGAGTAGGACCAGGTTCCAGATTGACCAATCCCACCTCCTGATAACGTTCGGTTTATACAGGCATCAAGTTGGTTGTCGAAGTACATTATATCGCTGTCATCAAGACCATTGGTGCATGTCGCGAGCGTTGTCTCACCCTGATTTAGACAGATCTTTTCCAGGCCAGATCTCATGTCGAGTAGATTGCGCAAGGTAATTTGAGCGCGATCATCGTCGGCCCACTCATCTATAAAATCGGAGGCACTCTGGTCCAGAGATTCAATAAAGTCCTGCCCGATAGCTATTCCGATCAAAACGCTGGCAAATGATTTTGCCGTCGACCAAGAGGTAACCAGACTATCTTTGTCTCTGTTACCAAAACGAGTTTGTGCGCTCGGGCCCTCAGGGTCGAGTAAACTTTCGTTTATTAAGGTCGACTCCTCGTTGGTCGCAATACCTCTGTAGCGCTCATAGACCAGCTTGTTATCTTTGATTACCACAGCGGCCTGAGTGTAGGTTCCATCGGCAAAGGCTGTGTCGAAAGCTTCTGAGAGCAGGGTTGAATTCATGCCAACAGACTCAGGGCTGGCTTCCTCCCAGATAGAATTATCATCAGTGGTGTCCGGTAATGGGGGAGGTGGAGTTGGTTTATTTGGGGAACTGCCACCGCCTCCGCAGGCCGTTAGCAGTAAAGAAGAAATGACCAGAATAAGAGGCAATTTCATAGATCTACCGACTATTTTTATTATTGTGCCCACAAACCTATCATTAAACTATCTCAATTGGCTAGTCAGGGTCTGTTTTTTTAACCTGTAGCAATTAGCAACCCAGCTGCGCCAAGATACCCTTTTGGCGTATGATCCCATGATTCCGACCAGTGATAGACTGGTGAAAACGACAGCAGATCAGAGATGTTTTATGGCAGATGCAACCAACAACCATTTTAACCAGCCCCTTGGCGGCAATGAGATGCCAAGATTTGCTGGTCAGGCGAGCTTCTTTAGATTGCCGGTACAGCAAGATGCGGCGGGCCTTGATGTGGCGCTGCTAGGTATGCCCGTGGATATAGGCACCAGCAATCGCAGTGGCAGCAGATTTGGTCCCCGGGAGATCAGAACAGAGTCTGTATTGGTGCGTCCCTATGGCATGGCCACCCAGGCTGCGCCCTTTGACTCCTTTCAGGTGGCTGATATAGGGGATGTGGCAGTCAACCCCTACAATCTGTTAAAAACCGTGGATGCTATTGAGGCGGCGGTGGATGGGGTTTTAGCCGCTGGGGCCAAACCTGTATCTGTGGGTGGTGACCATACTTGCACCTTGCCGGTGCTGCGATCCATTGCCAAAGTCCATGGTCCGGTGGCACTGATTCATATTGATGCCCATGCCGATATCAATGACGAAATGTTTGGGGAAAAGATTGCCCATGGCACAGTGTTTCGCCGCGCGATAGAGGAGGGCTTGATTGAAACTGCCAAAATGTTTCAGATTGGCCTCAGGGCTACCGGTTATGCGGCAGATGATTTTGACTGGTCGAGGGAGCAGGGCGCTACAGTGATTACCGCGGAAGAATGCTGGTATAAATCTCTGGCGCCATTAATGGATCAGATCCGCGATACCATAGGCCCGGACACACCCGCTTATTTAACCTTTGATATTGATGGCCTGGACCCCTCCGTAGCACCCGGAACCGGCACCCCGGAGCCAGGTGGGTTATCGGCCTCACAGGGACTGGAGATTATCCGCGGTTGCTACGGCCTCAATCTAGTGGGCTGTGATTTGATGGAAGTGTCGCCGCCCTACGACACCACAGGTAATACCTCATTGCTGGCCGCTAACCTGCTATTTGAAATGCTCTGCAGTTTGCCCGGCTGTATCCGCCGCCGCTAGGGCTACTTCAGGGGTGCTGGCACGCCTTCAAACACCGTGCCCCAGATTTTTATATCTTTAATGCGCTTGGGGGCGACTCGGTAAGGGTCGGACTCAAGTATGGTGAAGTCAGCGTTTTTGCCGGCGCGAATCGAGCCAATTTTGTCTTCCCAGCCCATCACCCAGGCTGCATCAATGGTAATAGCACGCAGGCCAGCCTCCAGGCTCACTCGCTCATTTTTGCCAGTTAGATTGCCATTGATGGTAACGCGGTTAACCGCCGCAGAGACCAGAGTTAAAGGCTCCAGCGGTGCCATTGGGCTGTCGGAGTGAAAGGCAAAGGGCATACCCAGTCGCTCTAATGACCCGAGCCGAACCATCTGGTTGCCGCGGTCGGCGCCAAGCCACTGGTCGCTGTAGATATCGCTGAGAATAAAATGGTAGTAGGGGTTGGCGGACACCACAGCGCCCAATTCTGCCAGCTGGCGGTTTTGATCTTCGGTGGTATAGGCAAAATGCTCCAGCGAGAGGCGATGATCGGCGGTGGGCGTATTGCTTTGTAATGTCTTAAGCAGATTAATCAACACCTCGGCACTGCCGTCGCCATTGGTATGGGCATGAATCTGATAGCCTGCGTCCCAGAAAGCCTGAGCCCATTTCTCGGTGACCTTATGGGGGACCATCCACACACCTTCGTGGCCATCGATATAGCCGGGGAACTTAAATTGCGCCAGCCCACTATAAATAGCGCCATCAATCATTAACTTAAAGCGGCGATCAAACATCACTCGATGACTACTTTCGTCGCGCCATTTATCCACCTGCTGCAACGCCTGCTCGATAGTCTGCTTGCGGGCAATAAAGTCGGTAATTATTGGCGTTAAAATCACCCGCGCTGGGGCCTGGGTGCTCTCGACGGTATGGCGGATAAGTTTAATTTCGGCATCCGGGTTACCAAACACGCCAGTGCCCATATCCAGCGCTGTGGTCACACCTCCCTGATGCACCATCTGAATAAAGTTTTGCATGCCATTGCCAAAGCGCGTGGGGTCAAACAGAAAGGGCATTTTGGGTATTAGCACATACATTCCATTTTCGTAGAAGTGGCCCTTGGCCCAGTTGGTCAGTGGGTGGCCCACTAAGTCAGCCTCGGTAACTCCCAGCAGATTAAGGGCTGCATCATTGGCAATTAATTCATGGAAGGATCTATGCCACAGCATTACCGGCTGGTCGGGAAATAGCTCGGTTAACTGTTCACGAAACAAGGTGCCGTGCCATAAGGGGTGATAACCCCAGGCAATAAAGGGAATGGTCTTATCTGTATGCTCGCTGGCTAGCTGTTCCAGGCGCTTAATATAGGCCTCTGGTGTTTTTGCCCCCGGGAACTCTCCAGTGGGCAATGACCAGTTATCCGGGGCAATAAACGCAAACTGGGTGAGCACAGCGGGTAGGCTTGGGTGCACATGGGGGTCGATAAATCCGGGCATTATGACCTTGCCCTCAAAGCGACGGTCGATGCGACTGTTGGTCTGTTTTATCCAGCTATCCAGTGATTTTAAGCTGCCCACAGCGACAATTTTTCCGTCCGCCACCGCCACCGCCGTGGCTTCGGGAAGTGCGGGTTCCATGGTGATAATCTTTTTGGCGGTGTAGACCACCAAATCACCAATGGGGTTTAAGTCTTTAGTATTCTCAGCACTCCAGCTTAGGGAGCTAAGAAATAGGCATAAAGTAAGAAGCTTTGTTACGGGTCTCATTGGGCGCACCGGGAAGTATTAGTTATTTTTATGGATCGCTTTGTGATAGCCAAAATAGCTTGTTTTGGCCTAACATGGCAACCACCAATAAAGTATCAAACAACAATATTCATTAAGATATTATTTTTGCAGAGGAATCACAGTATGAAGACCAAAGCAGCCGTTGCATTTGGAGCAGGTAAACCATTAGAAATAGTCGAGGTTGACCTCGAAGGCCCAAGAGCTGGTGAAGTCTTGGTTGAGATCAAAGCCACAGGTGTCTGCCATACCGATGCATTTACCTTATCGGGCGATGATCCCGAAGGTGCATTCCCTGCCATTTTGGGCCATGAAGGTGCTGGCGTTGTGGTAGAGGTAGGCCCTGGCGTGAAAAACCTCAAGCCTGGCGATCATGTGATCCCGCTTTACACCGCAGAATGCCGCGAATGTGACTTCTGTCTAAACCCCAAAACTAACCTCTGCCAGGCCGTACGTGCTACTCAGGGGCAGGGCGTGATGCCCGATGGCACCAGCCGATTCTCTTTTGAAGGCAAGCCGATTCTGCATTATATGGGTTGCTCCACATTCTCAAATTACACAGTGCTGCCTGAAATCTCTTTGGCCAAGGTGCGTGAAGATGCGCCTTTTGACAAGATTTGTTATATCGGCTGTGGTGTGACCACCGGTATTGGTGCGGTTGCTTTCACCATGAAGGTAGAAGCTGGCTCCACCGTGGCTGTGTTTGGTCTGGGTGGTATTGGTTTAAATGTGATTCAGGGCGCCAAGATGGTGGGTGCTACACGGATTATTGGTATTGATTTAAACCCAGCCCGCGCGGCACTGGGCAAGCAGTTTGGTATGACTGACTTTGTTAACCCACGGGAAGTGGAAAATGTGGTGGACCATATTATTCAAATGACCGGCGGTGGTGTGGATTACAGCTTTGAATGTATTGGCAATGTAGATGTTATGCGTCAAGCCTTGGAGTGCTGTCATAAAGGCTGGGGTGAGAGTTGTATTGTGGGTGTCGCAGGAGCCGGTAAAGAGATTGCCACCAGACCATTCCAGCTAGTTACAGGCCGCTCATGGCGTGGGACCGCCTTTGGGGGTGCCCGAGGCCGCACCGATGTGCCTAAGATTGTTGACTGGTATATGGATGGCAAGATCAATATCGATGACCTAATTACCCACAAGATGCCGCTGGAAGATATTAATAAGGCCTTTGATTTAATGCATGCGGGCGAGAGTATTCGTTCCGTCGTTGAGTTTTAGGGCGGTATCACAATGTTATTAGAGCAAATTGGCGCGAATCCAAGCTTTGGTGGTCAGCAACTAAGGTACAAACATCAGTCAGCGAGCCTAAACTGTGAGATGACCTTTAGTATCTATTTGCCCCCTCAGGCCAATAATAGCCCAGTGCCAGTCCTCTATTGGCTGTCAGGGCTGACCTGTACCGATGAGAACTTTGTTCAAAAGGCCGGCGCCCAACAGTATGCCGCGGAACATGGCATTGCCATTGTCTGCCCGGATACTAGCCCCAGAGGCGAGGGGGTGGCCGATGATCCAGACTGTGCCTACGACATGGGATTGGGAGCAGGCTTTTATGTTAATGCAACCCAACAGCCCTGGGCCGAGCACTATCAGATGTATAGCTATGTGGTGGATGAGCTGCCGGCCTTGATTGCTGCAGAGTTTCCCATAGACAGCCAGCGGGCGGCTATTTCAGGGCATTCTATGGGTGGCCATGGGGCGCTCACCATCGCATTAAAGAATCCGGGTCGTTTCAAGTCGGTATCGGCATTTGCGCCTATTTGCTCACCGTTAAACTGCCCCTGGGGCGATAAAACCCTGAGCAATTATTTGGGCGACAATAGAGAAGACTGGAAGCAATACGATACGGTTGAGCTAGTTAAGCAGTCTGCCGTGCAGTTGCCAGTATTGATCGATCAAGGGGAGGGAGATGATTTTTTAGCCGAGCAACTTAAAATTGAGCTGTTAATTAGAGCCTCTGAAGCGGCAGAATTTCCAATGCAGATTAGATTGCAGCCAGATTATGATCACAGTTACTTTTTTATCGCTACGTTTATAGGGGAACACATTGATTTTCATGCCCGCGCACTGGCATGAAAATTAGACTTTAGAAGCAGTCCTTATTAGGTAAATAAGAGTCGCTTAGGAAAGGCAGAATAGAGCAGGGATAGTGCTAGACTGCGCGCGTTGGCGGCTTTGTCTAAGCACAGTGGGCCAAAAATAATACAGGAGTAGTTGAGTTGGGTATCAGCCAAAATGAGCAGCAGTCCATCAGTGACCTAGTAGATCAATATAAAGATCTACCGGGGGCATTATTGCCCCTTTTGCATGCTATTCAAGGGGAGGTTGGTTATGTGCCAGACTCTGCCGTGGCCACCATTGCCCTTGGCCTCAATCTCTCCCGCGCCGAAGTCCATGGTGTCGTCAGCTTCTATCACGATTTTAAAACCCATCCGGTAGGTCGCAATACAGTACAAATCTGCCGCGCCGAAGCCTGCCAAGCTATGGGCTCGAGGGAGCTAGAAGCCCATGCCAAAGCCGCACTGGGCATTGATTATCACGAGACCACTGCCGACGGGAACATTACCCTAGAGCCGGTTTACTGCCTCGGCAACTGCGCCTGTTCACCTTCAGTGCGGGTTAATGACGATATTGTTGCGCGAGTAGATTCGGCACGGTTTAACGAACTGGTCGCCAACTTGGGGGGCTCTCAATGAGATTCTTTATTCCCCAAGATACCACGGCATTGGCCTGTGGTGCCGAAGCCGCAGCCCATGCCTTGCAAGCCGCTGGTATAGAGCCTGTGCGCAATGGCTCCCGCGGTATGTTTTGGCTAGAGCCGCTGTTAGAAGTTGAAACAGAGCAGGGTCGTCTTGGTTTTGGCCCGGTATCCAGTAAAGATATCCCCAGTATTCTCGATGCGCTGGAGGCAGATGCCAGTGCCCATAGCCTCTATTTAGGGGATGTTGAGAAAATTGCCTATCTGGCCAGTCAGCAGCGTTTGACCTATGCCAGAGCGGGTTTGGGTGATCCGGTGTGTCTAGACAATTACCAAACATTAAAGGGTTTTAAAGGGCTAAAAAATGCCCTCAGCCTAACTGGCCAGCAAATTGTTGATCAGGTAAAAGACTCCGGCCTTCGCGGTCGCGGGGGTGCAGCATTTCCCGCCGGTATTAAATGGCAAACGGTTCTAAACTGCGACTCTGACCAAAAATATATCGTTTGCAATGCTGACGAAGGGGATTCTGGGACCTTTGCCGATCGACTGGTTATGGAAGCGGATCCCTATCAGTTGATTGAAGGCATGACGATCGCTGGTTTAGCCGTGGGTGCCACTCAGGGTTATATCTATCTGCGCTCCGAATACCCGGTTGCCCACAAGCTATTAAATATTGCTATCGAAAGAGCCGTAGAAGCCAACTTTCTTGGCGAAAACATTCAGGGCTCAGGCCAAACCTTCCATCTAGAAGTGCGTTTAGGTGCCGGTGCCTATATTTGCGGTGAAGAGACCTCATTGCTAGAGAGCCTTGAGGGCAAGCGTGGAATGGTTCGCGCCAAGCCGCCACTCCCGGCCATAGAAGGTCTTTTTGGCAAGCCTACGGTAGTCAATAATGTGCTAACACTGGCCGCTATCTCAACCATATTGGAGCAGGGCGCCGAGACCTATCAGAACTTTGGTATGGGTCGCTCTCGCGGTACTTTGGCCATTCAGCTGGCCGGTAATATTAAGCGAGGAGGCCTCATTGAACTGGCCTTTGGTGTGACTCTACGTGAAGTGGTCGAAGACTATGGGCAGGGCACATACAGCGGCCGCCCCATTCGCGCCATTCAGGTGGGCGGGCCCTTGGGGGCATTCTTACCGGAATCCCAATGGGATACGCCCATGGATTACGAAGCCTTTGCAGCGATTAAAGCGATGATTGGCCATGGCGGTATTGTGGTGTTTGATGACACCGCCGATATGGCGGCTCAGGCCCGCTTTGCCATGGAATTTTGCGTGGTGGAGTCCTGCGGTAAATGCACCCCTTGCCGCATTGGCTCGGTGCGTGGTGTAGAAGTTATTGACCGTATTGTGGCCAATGAAGACCGCGATAATAACCTGATTTTATTGCATGACCTTTGCGACACCATGGAGCTGGGCTCCCTCTGCGCCATGGGTGGTATGACACCATTCCCAGTGCGCAGTGCACTTGCACATTTTATAAATGACTTTACCGGCGAAGGTAAAGGAGATAACTAATATGTTGGAATTTTACGAACCCCAAGCAGATTACGGCACCCCAGAGAGCACCAGCACCGAGCTAGTGACCCTGAGTATTGATGGCGTTGAAGTCACCGTGCCAGAGGGCACCTCAGTGATGCGCGCTGCTGCCGAAAGCGGAGTAAAAATCCCTCGCTTATGCGCCACTGATCAGCTTAAATCTTTTGGTTCTTGCCGCGTTTGCCTAGTTGAAATTGAAGGCCGCCGTGGTTTCCCCGCCTCCTGCACCACCACCGTAGAAGCAGGCATGGAAGTCAAAACCCAGTCTGATGAAATTGGCAAGCTGCGACGCAATGTGATGGAGCTGTATATCTCCGATCACCCGCTCGACTGCCTGACCTGTCCAACCAATGGCGACTGCGAACTGCAAGATACCG
>CALSSA010000002.1:201494-203217 GCA_943788875.1 uncultured Pseudomonadales bacterium
TAGAAGCGCGCGATTATATTGAAGAGCGCTGCGACGTTCCGGAGTTTGAAAACTGGCTGGCCTTTATTGGTGACGAACGCCACTCACCAGAAAACACCGAAAGCATTACCGGCGTGCCCGCCGCAGATCTCCGCGCCGCGGCGCGGTTGTATGCCACCGGCGGCAATGGTGCGATCTTCTATGGCCTGGGGGTAACAGAACACAGTCAGGGCTCAACAGCCGTGATGGGCATTGCCAACCTCGCCATGCTGACCGGCAATATTGGTCGCGACGGTGTTGGCGTAAACCCATTGCGCGGGCAGAACAATGTGCAGGGCTCCTGCGACATGGGCTCATTCCCCCATGAGTTGCCCGGCTACCGTCATATTTCCGATAGTGCGACTCGTAAATTATTTGAAGGAGAGTGGGGCGTCACACTAGATTCCGAGCCGGGCCTGCGAATCCCTAATATGTTTGATGCAGCGCTGGACGGTGACTTTAAAGGTCTCTATTGCCAAGGCGAAGATATCGCCCAGTCCGACCCCAATACCCAGCATGTAGAGGCAGCATTGCGCGCCATGGAATGTTTGGTGGTGCAGGATATCTTCCTTAACGAGACCGCCAAATTTGCCCATGTATTTTTGCCCGGCGCTTCGTTTTTGGAAAAAGACGGTACCTTTACTAATGCCGAGCGACGTATCTCAAGAGTGCGTAAAGCCATGCCCCCCTTAAGCGGCAAAGCCGACTGGGAAGGCACCATGGCGTTGGCTAATGCTTTGGGCTGCGAGATGAACTACAACCATCCCTCAGAGATTATGGATGAGATTGCGCGTCTAACCCCAACCTTTAACGGTGTGTCATACGACAAATTAGAACAACTGGGCAGTATCCAGTGGCCCTGTAATGACAACACCCCGGATGGCACGCCGATAATGCATATCGATGAATTTGTGCGGGGCAAAGGCTTCTTTGCCATGACCGAATATGTGCCTACCACCGAGCGCGCCAATCGCAAATTCCCACTGCTGCTCACCACTGGCCGTATCCTGTCTCAGTACAATGTAGGCGCCCAAACCAGACGCACCGACAATAGCGAATGGCACGGCGAAGACCTGCTGGAAATCCACCCACATGATGCCGAAGAGCGCGGCATTAACCATGGCGATTGGGTCGGCATCAACAGCCGAGTAGGGGACACCGTACTGCGTGCCGATGTTACCGAGCGCGTAAAGCCAGGGGTTGTGTACACCACCTTCCACCATCCGGTATCCGGCGCCAATGTTATTACCACCGACAATAGCGACTGGGCCACCAACTGCCCAGAGTACAAGGTGACCGCGGTGCAACTCAGCAAAGTAACCGAACCCTCCAACTGGCAGGCGCGACAAAAATCTTTTGATAAGCAGCAGCAAGGCTTGTTACAGAAAGGTTTGTTTCAGGATGCGCGGAGTTAGAGTGAGTATCGGCAGTTCAGATAAGGTATCACGCACAGTCTGGAATGCCGGAGAGCTCACCGAGGGGTCCGACCATGTAGCCACAGAGACAGCCGTGGCTATGGTCTATAACGGCATCTCCCATGTGGTGATGATGGCAACACCAGATGATTTGGAAGATTTTGCATTGGGGTTTAGCCTCAGCGAAGGGATTTTAAGCTCCCCGAAACAGTTGCTAGATTATGAAGAGGTGACAACCGACAAAGGCATAGAGCTGGCATTAACCATCACCGCCGAGCCTTTTGCTGCAT
>CALSSA010000003.1 GCA_943788875.1 uncultured Pseudomonadales bacterium
CCTCGCGACCACCGGCTCCCTGACTGTTATAAATATCAAACACACCATTGTATTGGCCGAGTTTGGCTTGCAACTCCTTGCCAGCCTGAGTTAACTGCTCTGGATCAGAGCCAGACAGGGTCAGATTAATCTTGGCGCCGCCACCGGCATTAGTGCCGGCGTAATATCGCTGCTTACGCACATTGGGCAGAGGCCCAACCTCGTCACGCCAGAGTTTTTCGACTTCAAAGGCACTAATGCTGCGCTCTTCTGGATGGGTCAGGGACATCATAAATATCGCCTGAGTATCGGACTCAGTATAAAAAATCAAATGCTCAAACAACCCTTTATCCTCAGGATATTCCGCACGGTAATTAGCATCCATCTGATAAGCCGCCGCCTCCACTCTGCCAAGAGTCTCGCGCATAATTTCTGCTGAGGTGCCATCCTGCATAATAATCTGCGCCTGCACCCCATCCCCTGGCACATTAGGGAAGAACTCAAACCGGGCAATACCGGCACTGACCGCATTAACCGAAATAATAAGAATCGCCATAAAACTAGCCAAGGTGGCGTAGCGATGTTTGAGACACAGCCGCAAAAATGGCTGGTAGCGGTTATCGATAAATTGAGTAAGGCCCCCAGCGATCTTGCGCTGCCAGCGCTCTAAAAACGCAATGCGCGATGTCATTGGACGCCCAAGGCGCAGGCCCACCAAATGGGAGGGCAAAATCAGCTTGGATTCAATCAGTGAAAACAGCAGACAGAGAATCACCACCACCGCGATGGCCTCAAAGAAAGGTGCCGCAGCGCCGCCGACAAATAGAATCGGAGCAAAGGCAGCCATGGTGGTCAACACGCCAATAGTGGATGGCGTAGCCACCCTTTTAGTCCCGGCAATCACCGTTGCAACTGAGGCGCTGTAGCCAATATCCTTATCCGACGCAGAACCAACCGCACTAAGTTTTTGCTTATAGTCTGCTTTGGCCTCGGCAAAAATACTCTCGCCAATAACAATGGCGTCATCCACCACAATACCCAGTACCATAATAAAGGCGAACAGGCTCAATACATTAATGGTCACCGGATAGGGGTTAACCGGCATCAGCCAGAATGCCCCCAGAAAGCTGACAGGAATACCCACCATCACCCAGCCGGCCACATACAGATTGAGGAATAGCCCCAGCACAATTGCCACCAGCACTGCACCCAGCGCAAGATTTTCGACCATCATGTTGAGACGGCCACGAAGGTGAAATGAGGTATCAAAGAACTCATCAATCACCAGCCCCTGAGGCAATGTCTCACGCTTCTCGGCAATATACTGCTTAATGCGATCACTGATAGTGAGAATATCCTGCCCATCGGTGGCAAAAATACCCAGATTAAAAGCAGTCTGGCCATCAAAGCGCACCATGCTGTTAGTCTCGGCAAAGCCATCCCTGATATCGGCAATTTCCCCCAGCAAGAGTTCGGTACCATCTGGCTGACTGCGTACCACCAGATTGGCAAATGCCTCACCGGTGTAAGCCTTGCCCTGGGTACGTACCAGAATATTGCCCTGAGCAGCCCGAATCATTCCCGCCGGTAGATCAATGGATGAATTGCGCAATACATTGGCCACCTCGGCCAGGGTGAGATTAAACTCTCGCAGTCGATCCTCTTTTAGCTCGATGGAAATTTCATAATCATCGACACCCCAGAGCATAAGATTTTTTATTTCGTCTAGTAAAAGTAATTCATCACGCATTTCCTGACCCAGCCGCTTGCGAGTGCGCTCGCCCATATCTCCAGCCACTGCAATACCCATAACCCAGCGAGCTTCAATAATAGTCATTTTCTGGACTGTTGGTTTTTCCAGGTCATCGGGGAAGTTCACAATACTATCAATGCGATTCTCCACCAGCGATATCATCTCTTGAATATCTTCATTGGATTCAATTTCAAGATTGAGAACGGCCAGATCTCGGCTGGCGGTGGAGGTAATTTTTTTAATCCCCTTAAGCCCCTGCACGGCGGACTCCATAGGGAGGATAACGGCCTTTTCTACCTCAACCGGCGCTGCACCGGGATAGACAGCAGTAATTTGAATCTGATCAAGTTCACCCACAGGGAACATCTCTTTGCTGATATTGCTGGCGGAAATAAATCCGGCAGCAATAATTAACAGCATGAGCAAATTCGCTGCAACCGGGTTTCTACTAAACCAGCCGATCAGCCCATAACTATCATTCACCATCGAACAGTGCTCCCTGGGCTATAGGCGCGTCAGGAACAATGGCGGCTAATTTAGTTCTTTCCGGGGCCACTTTCATCCCTTCAATAGGCACACCTATAGTGCTGACAATAATCTCAGCACCGTCATCAATCCCTTCGTCAATATCACGACTCAGATAATAAAATTGCTTATCAGCATAAATAGGCTCGATGGATTTCAGCCGCAATCGTTGATCATCATCTACCAGGGCAATCTTGCTGCCCTCAAGCAGGGCATGGCGGGGTACCGCAAAAACATTAGCAATAGACTTCCCATCAATAATGGCTGTAACAAAGGTACCCATCAATAGCGGGTTTGCATTGGTTCTGTCGCCACTGTTGCGGGCATAGGGATCATCTACCTGAGCAACCACATAAAGCGATCGATTGACCTTATCAATAACCCCTTCGGAACGAGCCAGCCTGGCATCCCAGCGCTTTTCGGTGCCATGCGCTGACCCGAGCAATGTCACCTGTAGATGATGCTCTCGATCCGCTTGAGAGAAGCTATTCATCATAGATAGATCACGTTTGGTCAGGGGCAGTCGCACCTCGGCAAAATCAATGGCAAAGGTTTCGCCCAGGTTAGTGCCCACAGAAACATACTGACCAATATCCACAGCCTTGGTCGACACCATGCCAGTATAGGGAACCCGAATCGCGGTTCGCTCAAGCTTGAGCTGAGCCTGAGTGACCTCGGCCTCCGCCTGAAGAACATTGGCACGGGCCTCCTCTAAATAGGGTTTGCGCAGGGCTAATAATGGAGCTTCCTCAGCTGGGCGGCCTGTCATGGCCCATTCTTTTTCCGCCTGGGTGGCGCGGGCGCGCTCAAAGGTCAACTGGGCATTCATGCTAATTAGATTGGCTTTGGCTCGTTGCAAAGCTACTTTGTAATCTGTGGGATCAATCTGTAGTAGCAGATCCCCAGCCTTAAAAGTGCCGCCAACTACAAACTGCGGTGACACCTGCAAAACAGTGCCTGATACTTCAGACGTCAATAATGTCCGAGTGCGGGGCAATACTGTACCCTGAGACTGTACCGAAAGATTGGCATCTGCCGCCTGTAACAATTGGGTTTTGACCACCAGCGCTGTATCCGGTGATTCTGCTTTAAGTGGTGGGGGTTTAAGCAGGTTCATTGCGATTGAAATAACAACTGCGGCGCCAATAATCGCGACTGGCAATAATTTCCTAAACTTCCTTTTCAAGAGAGGATTCCTGTCCTTGGGTGATTATCTGTCCTAATCCTAGACAGATATATTTAATCGAAGGTCAATAGGGCTTACATAGCAAAACCCTGCAGTAACTATAGCACCTGCAGCGACCTTCGATAGGGTTTAGTTAACGGCTTCCGTCAGGCGCTGGCCTGGGGCTCAGGCAAGTAACCCAGCAGCTTGGCCACAAACAGCGCGATACCAATGATCACCAGTAACAGACTAATAGCCAAAAACAGTGCCATGGACATAATGCCAATAAAGACAGTGAAATAACTCGCGGCCATCAACAGAGGAAGCAGTAATATGCCACTGACAAAGCGGTGATTTCGTTCCACCACCAAATAGAGACAGGGAATCAGCAGCAGGGTGATCGTGGAGGCAAACAGAATACCAAAGCTCAGTGACAGAGCCATTGGAATAACAAACTGCGCCTGCACGCTGGTTTCAAACAGCAGTGGCAGCAGACCCACAAAGGTGGTCAATGTAGTCAGTAAAATGGCCCGGAATCTCTTGCTGCCGGCTTTGATAATCGCCTGCTCCGGCGTCAGCCCTTCAGCCTTACCTCGATTGGCAAACTCAACCAGGATCAGGCTGTCATTTACCACTACACCAGCCAGAGCAATAATTCCAAAGATCGACAGAATATTAACCGACATATCAAACAGAATATGGCCAATTACAGCGCCAATAAAACCAAAGGGAATCACTGACATAATCACTATGGGCTGAATATAAGAGCGCAGCGGCACAGCCAGTAGTCCATAAATCATAAATAGCGCAGCCAGGAAGCCAATCCCCATTTTGAGATAGTACTCACTCTGCTCCTGAGAGCTGCCACTTAACCTGAACTCAACACCAGGGTATTTTTCCAGTAACTGCGGCACAAATTTAGTCCGCGTATCAGCCACAACATCGCCACTTTGAACTCTGTCCTCTTCCACATCTGCGGTAACGGTCAGAGTGCGCTTGCGATCGAGTCGGTCAATAGATGTAAGACCCAGCCCCAATCGAATATCTGCGACCTGGGCAATTTCGACAGCCTCGCCAGTGGCAGTTCTTATAAGCATATTTTCCAGAGTTGCAATGGAGCGACGATCTTCGATCGGGTATCTGACCATCACCTTAATTGTGTCTGAATTGCGCTGAATTCTCTGCACCTCCTCACCATAAAATGCCTGCCTAACCTGAATCGCCACATCCCTTAAGCGCACACCCACCTGACTGGCGTAGGGTTTTAATTTAATAAGAACTTCTTTGCTGCCAGAGCCCTGGGAATTATAAATATCGTAGACACCGGGAAACTGAGTCAAATACTGCTGCAGTTCCATACCCGCTTTGGTCAGTTCATCCGGGTTGGAGCCGGACAGGGACAGACTTATCTTGGCCCCAGAGGGCCCCTCACTAGCGGAGTAGCGCTGCTCACGAACATTGGGCAACAGGCCCACATCCTGACGCCATAAGCGGGCAATCTCAACAGCACTCACTGAGCGATACTCAGCTTTGGTCAACACCAGTCTAAAGCCTACTTTGACATCATTGCTGACAAAGAAGCCCACATGCTGGACCAGACCATCACTATCTGGATTCTCATCCCGATACTGCTGGTCAATCTTGTAAATGGAGCTCTCAATAATATCGATGGTTTCATCGAGACTCTCCTGAGAAGCCCCGTCCTGCATAACGATATTAGCCCGCACATCATCTCCGGGCACATTGGGGAAGAACTCAAATTTGGCAATGCCACTGCTGGTAGCGCCCAGAATAATAATCAGCACCCCCAGAAAACTGGCAAGAGTCAGGTAGCGGTTCAGCAGTGCTTTTTTCAACACGGGCTGGTAAACATTCTCGACAAAATATTCAAGCCTGCTGGAAACCGCGCGCTGATATCTGGTGACAAAGCCCAGCCGACCCGAGGGCTTCTCGCCAAACTTCAGGCCCACAAGATGCGAGGGCAAAATAAGTTTGGATTCAATTAGCGAGAAGGTCAGACAGAGAACAACCACAATACCAATCGCTTTGGTAATGCCGGCAAAGCTGCCACCAATAAATATGATTGGTGCAAACGCCGCCATGGTCGTCAGTACACCAATGGTCGATGGAGTTGCCACACGCTGAACCCCCCGCACCACTGTGTCTACAGAGGCCGAGTAAACTCCCATATCCTGCCCTGACAGGGCCTGCTGCTTATAGTCCGCCTTGACCTCGCTATAGACACTCTCACCGATAACAATGGCATCATCCACCACAATCCCGAGAACCATAATAAATGCAAACAGGCTCAGCACATTGACCGTAACATCCCCCAGGGGCATCAACCAAAATGCGCCAGCAAAACTAACCGGGATACCCAGTATTACCCAGAATGCCACTTTTAGATTCAGGAAAAGACCCAGCACCAGAGCAACCAGAAAGCCACCCATCAACAGGTTTTCGGACATCATGGTCAGACGGCCATTCAAGTAATAGGCCTCATCATTAAACACAGTGATGCTTACCCCATCAGGCAGAGATTTCTGTTTTTCTGCAGCATAGGCATGCACAGCCTCACTGATATCCAGCAGGTTCTGCCCTTCCAGAGAGAAAACCCCCAGAGTAAACGAATTCTTGCGATCAAACCTGTTGGTGAAGGTACTCTCGGTAAATTCATCTCTTACATTGGCAACATCCGAAACCAGTAGTTGGGTACCATCTCTATTGCTGCGGAAAACAATATTCTCAAAGTCACTGCCGTAATAGGATTTGCCCTCGGTTCTGACCAGGACATTGCCGTTTTCAGTGCGGATCATTCCCGCCGGAAGATCCAGAGACGAAGCGCGAACCGCGTCCGCAACTTCATTAAGAGTCAGATTCAGCTCTTTAAGCCGATCCTCTCTGACCTCGATAGATATTTCGTACTGACCGGCGCCCCAAAGCTGTACCTCTTTTACCGGGGGCAGGGCCAGCAGTTCATCATAGACCTCATCGCCCACCAGCTTCTTCTGCCGCTCGGTCATTTCGCCATAGACTGACACGCCCAGAGCCCATAGATTCATTTGTACCCGCTGTACCGTAGGCTTTTCCAAGTCATCGGGAAGGTTAGTGATGCCGTCGATACGGTTTTCAATCTGGGTCATCACCTCGTTAATATCTTCGTTGGGTTCAATTTCCAGCCGGATAGAGGCCATGTCCCGCTTGGCTTCAGAGGTTATTTTCTTAATCCCCTGCAAACCCTCAAGGGCAGATTCCATTGGTAGAATAACGCCCTTTTCAACCTCTACTGGCGCTGCACCCGGATAAGGAGCAAGAACACTGACCATGCGAAGTTCAGTGCGGGGAAACATCTCTTTACTGATATTGCTCAGGGACAGAGCCCCGGCAAAAAATACCAGAATCATGATTAGATTGGTGGCTACGGGGTTTCTGGTAAACCAGGCTATAAGCCCTTTGGTATTGGCCTCAATCACTGCTCTGAACTCGCAGTGACATTATTTTTCACCCTCAGCTTCAAACCCTCTATCGGGGTTCCCAGAGCGCTGGTGATAACCTGATCACCATCCTTCAGCCCAGCGGAGAGATAATAGTAGCGATCATCACCAGAGGAGACTGTCACCGGCACTATTTTCAGCAGGTTATTGTCAGCCACCAACCCTACTCTCGAACCCTCCAGAAGAGAGCTCCGGGGTATTTTAATAATATTATTCAGCACCCTGCCCTCGATTGAGGCTTTGACAAAGGTGCCTACACGCAGAGGGACGTTCAAATCACCACCGCCTGCAGCCAGGCCATAGGGGTCTGCCACTCTGGCAACTATATACTGCGAGCGATTAAGCTCATCAACCACACCTTCAGAGCGCTCAACCGTAGCGGTCCAGAAACTGTTAACCCCGTCCACGGTGCCACTGAGCAATACGCTCTTGTTGGATAATTGAGCGGGGGATGACAACCCTTCCATGATGCGCAGATCACTTTCAGTGAGGGGCAATCTGACCTCAACATAGTCAATCGCAAAGGTTTCGCCAATACGGGAGCCGATGGTAACGAACTGGCCTACATCGGCAGATTTTTTCGACAGCATGCCCCCATAGGGCGCCTTGATAACAGTTTTATCCAGTTTGATCTGGGCCTGCCTGACTTCTGCCTGAGCCCTCAGCAGATTAGCTTCCGCTTCCAGCAGATAGGGGCGGCGCAGCGCTAATTGCGGCGCTTCTGATTTGGGGCGGCCAGTCATTGCCCATTCTTTTTCAGCCTGGACTGATCGCGCTTTTTCAAGCTCCAGCATCGCTTTGGCGCTTATAAGTGCTGCCTGCGCCCGCTGTAAGGTCACTTCATAATCCGTTGAATCCAGCTTCAGCAGCATATCCCCAGCTTTGAATGTACCGCCTACAACAAAGGCATCTGCAACTTCCAGAACAGTGCCAGAGACCTCTGACACCAATATGGTTCTGGTTCTTGGTTGCACTATGCCCTGGGACTCCGCGCGCATGGCTAACTGGGCGCCAGCGACAAACTCTGTCTTCACAGCAATCGCCGCTGCCGGCTCTGCGGCCTTGTCCGTATCTGGCTTCAACACATTCATCATAATGGCTATAAACAGTGCGGCCAGCACCACCACTACGGCTTTAAATTTATCGTTCACTGAATATTTCCCTTTATTATTATGAGTTGCCACAAGCCGGTAATTTGGTCTACAGCTAGCTTAGCATCCACCAATACAACAGCCAGCCACATCCCCCTGCGGCCAGTCCTGCAACAACATCATCAATCATAATCCCCAATCCTCCAGAGACCTTTTTGTCCAGCCAGCTAATCGGCCATGGCTTTAAAATATCGAAAATCCGAAATAAGACAAAACCTACCAGCATAGATACGAAACTCAGGGGCAAGAAGGTCATAGTTATCCAATAGCCGACAAACTCATCCCAGACAATACCACCGTGGTCATGAACCCCAAGTTTCTCTGCCGCTGCCCCGCAGATAGCAATGCCTGCGATAGCTGAGAGCAAAATAACCGACAGGTAAGCCGGCTGCGACAGATGTGCTAACAGCAGCCACAGAGGCACGGCTGCAATAGTGCCCACAGTGCCGGGCGCTTTTGGTGACAGCCCGCTGCCAAAGCCGAACGCCAGTAACAGGACTGGTGAACTTAACAGGTCTTTAAAGCTGGGATTAATTGCTGAAATGGTCAAACCCTCCATTGCTGTCTGGCGCCGGTTGCTGATCAACAGTCACCAGCTCTTCGGAATTATGGGGCTGGGTTATCTGACCAATCATGGTGGCCATTAGTTTCCCCTCAGCGATCCATTGATCCACTATTGATTTATTATTTGCAGAAAGGGTAAAACACAGCTGATATTCATCCCCTCCTGTGAGTGCCCAGTTTAAACAATCAGTGGCTGACACCTCTAGCAGCTGACTATTTATGGGCAGCCACTCTGCAACCAGATTAGCCTTTACACCACTGGCCGCGCAAATGTGCCCAAGATCAGCTATCAACCCATCTGATATATCAATACAGGCGCTGGCTATATTACGCAGAGCAATACCTGCCTCAATCTGTGGCTGAGGCCGATAGAATCGTTTTAGTAAACGCTTACTATCAACATATTCATTATTTTTAGTGGACTTTAGCATTGCTAAAGCCGCAGCACCATCAGCCAGAGTACCTGTCACATAGATAGTATCCCCGACCACTGCGCCACTGCGCTGCAGGGCTTGCCCAACGGGCACCTCGCCTATCATGGTAATACTAACCACCAATGGGCCCAATGTTGTGTCACCCCCAACCAGAGCAATATCAAATTCTTGAGCCACATCAGCGAGCCCAGAACTAAAGCCTTTCAGCCACTGCTTGTTGGCGAGATGTTTGGGAATTGTGAGGGCGAGGGTAAACCATTTAGGCGTTGCGCCCATGGCCGCCATATCGCTGAGATTAACACACAATGCTCTGCTAGCAATCTGCTCGCCACTGGCATCAGCGGGGAAATGCACCGACTCCACCAATGTGTCACTGGCCATCACCAACTGCTTGTCCGGGCTGGGGTTAAGCAGCGCACCGTCATCGCCAATACCCAGCGCTACTCCCTGTTGACTGGTAAGGTCCTTGAAGTAGGTCGCGATAAGCTCAAATTCGCTGGGTTGATCGCTCAACGGCTTGCGCCCTCTGTGGCTTGTATTATTTAATTATCGGCGTTTGTTAGCGGCCACTTCAATGGCACGTTTATCAATAGCCACCTTATCCAGCACCCCATTAATAAACTTAAAGGCATCCGTGGGGCCGTAGGTTTTAGCAAGATTAACACCTTCGTTAATCACCACCTTGTAGGGCACTTCGATGCTGTAGAGCAGCTCATAGCTGGCAATGCGCAACACGGCTCGGGACACAGGATCCAGATCTTTATTTTCTCGATCCAAGTGGGGGGTATAGACACTATCAACCTCGGCTAGATTCTTCGGCACACCGAATAAAATATCGTGAAACAGGCTGGCATCTACCTTGCCCATATCATTGTCGACATGGAATTCGGCTTCAATATCAACCAGATCTGTGCCGCCAACATCCCAGGAATAAAGAGCCTGTACCAGCAGTCGTCGCGCCTTCTGTTTTTCCTTTGGTTTTGACATGGTTAGTCGGCACTCTGCATCTGTTGAAAGACGGCTAGCATCTCAAGGGTAGTAAGAGCTGCTTCTTCCCCTTTATTTTCTTCGTTTTCACCAGAGCGATCCAATGACTGCTGCAGGTTATCTGTGGTCAAAAGACCAAAGGCAACGGGCAGGTTTTCATTTAAGCCAACCTCGCCAATGCCTCGCGTTGTTTCAGAGCAGACATAATCGAAATGCGGCGTATCTCCTCGAATCACACAGCCCAGAGTAATAATGGCATCAAAACGACCAGTGCGCGCTGCGCGCTGGGCTGCAAGAGGCAATTCAAATGCGCCAGGCACACGATACTGTTCTACAGAGCCACCACTGATATTGTGACGGGCTAGTGCGCGCACGGCGCCTGCCAGTAAGCCATCAGTTATCTCAGCATTCCAACGCGCTGCAATCACAGCAATGCGCGGGTTACCCAGATCAAAATTGCCTTCTTCAGGCCTAAATTCACTCATGATTAATTCCTGTTGCCGCTATTCGCAGTCGACGTATTCTTCAACTTCAAGATCGAAGCCTGAGATACCGGTAAATTTGAACGGTGCACTCATCAGACGCATTTTATTAACACCCAGATCCATAAGTATCTGCGAGCCTGTACCCACCTGTTGATACACCACATCCCCAGCGGGCTGAGTTTTGCCGCTATTGGGATTCAAAATCATTTCAATGCTCTGGTCGATATCCTCTGCACTCTCAGGATAGAAAAGCAGAACCAAGACGCCCCTCTCCTCTTTGGCAATGGCTTCCATCGCTTTGTGAAATGACCAGGTATTAAACCCAGAGTCAGACTGCATCGCCAGCAGGTCGCGGGCTGAGCGGTTGATGTGTACTCGCACTAGTGGCGCGTCACCACCGGCGACATCCCCTTTGACCAGGGCAAAATGTTTCTCACTGCGCGCATTGTCCAGATAGGTTTTAAGATTAAATTCGCCAAACTGGGTATTGATCTGACGCTCACTAATGCATTGAGTAGTCTTCTCTGTCACCAAACGATAATGAATAAGATCGGCAATGGTGCCAATCTTCAATTCGTGCTTTTCAGCAAACAGCTCCAGATCATCACGACGAGCCATGGTGCCGTCTTCATTCATAATCTCAACAATCACTGCCGCCGGCTCAAAACCTGCAATTCTTGCAAGATCACAGCCTGCTTCGGTATGCCCAGCTCGACTTAGAACGCCACCTGGCTGGGCCTTGAGAGGAAAAATATGCCCCGGTTGTACTATATCGCTCGGGCGGGCATTGCCTGCTACCGCGGCCTGAACCGTGCGCGCTCGGTCGGCGGCGGAGATACCTGTGGTCACGCCCTCGGAGGCTTCAATAGACAGGGTAAATGGTGTGCTGTGGCTCGACTGATTATTGTCAGTAGCAACCATCATGCCCAACTCAAGCTGCTTGCAGCGCTGCTCATTGAGGGTCAGGCAGATCAAGCCACGGGCATAGGTGGCCATAAAATTAATATCCTGAGGGCGCACCATAGGCGCTGCCATCACGAGATCACCTTCATTCTCGCGATCTTCATCATCCATCAAAATAACCATCTTGCCCTGACGAATATCTTCGAGTAATTCTTCTACTGTGTTAAGTACCATTTTCTCTTCTCTTCCGCTCTAATGCCTTTCGCTGAAACCCTATTAACTATCGGCTGCTTTGTCGCCCAACAGGAGCCTCTCTAAATAACGAGCAACCAGATCAACTTCCAGATTAACCTTAGTGCCCACTGCATAGCCTCCCATCACTGTGTGAGCCATAGTGTGGGGTACGATATTTAATTCAAATTCTGAGCCTTCGACTTTATTGATGGTCAGGCTTGTACCATCCAATGTGATGGAGCCTTTGTGGGCAATATATTTTGCCAGATCCCTTGGTGCGCGAATGCGAAAACGCCAGGATCTTGCATCTTCTTCCAGGGAAACCACTTCGCCTATGCCGTCGACATGACCGGAAACGATATGGCCACCAAAGCGATCACTGGCCTGCATGGCTTTTTCCAGGTTAATGCGGCTGCCAGTTTTCCAGTCACCTATGGTGGTCAGGTTTAATGTCTCTACCGATACATCTGCCATAAAGCCTTCACCGCTCAGTTCTACGGCGGTTAGGCAGGCTCCGTTACAGGCGATGCTGTCACCAAGTTGGACATCGGCCAGACTCAGATTGCCGGTGCGGATTGTTAGGCGCACATCGCCACCGCGCTGTTCTAGGTCTGCAATATCGCCTATGGCGCTGATAATTCCTGTGAACATAGTTTAAATCCTATACATCAACTTAATTTGAGTTTGTCGCAAGGGTTGCGGACAACCCATTCTAATATCGGCGTATTTAATGCCGCTTTAAAACCTTCAGTCTCTCCCAGCTCTTAACCATGCTCCCAACTAAATCCCCCGCTAAGCGTTTTAAGTGCAGGATGGGGGCGGATATCAATAATCCTTATCTGGCCTCAATACCACCCGAATATCCTCACCAATCCGCCGAATATCCTGAATCGACAAGGCTAAATGTGCATCAATAGTCTCAATTGGCAAATTAAACATAGGCCGCGCCTCATTGCCAAATAGCTTCGGAGCCCAATAGCACACCAACTCATCCAGCAAACCCTCAGCAATAAACGCCCCGGCAAGTCCAGCACCAGCCTCCACCAAAACCTTGTTGCAATCTCGTCCAGCCAACTCCACCAGCAACGCCTGCAAATCAATGTGCTCACCCAGCGCCGGCAAAAAAATCACCTCAGCACCAGCCGCAGTTAAAGCCTCTGCTTTTGTGCGCTGCTCAACGCCATCCAGAGTTGCCACAACAGTTGCACCAGGCTGACTGAACATCCGCGCCTCCGGTGACATCTGCAACCGGGAATCCACCACCACTCGCAGTGGTTGCCGCAATGGGTCTTCGACGCCAACGTCCTCATTGGTTATACGCACAGTCAGGGACGGATCGTCCATTAGTTGCGTGCCAATACCAGTAATAATTGCACAGCAGGTCGCGCGCAAACGCTGCACATCCTGACGGGCTGCCGGAGTCGTAATCCACTGACTCTGACCACTGGCCATTGCCGTTCTACCATCCAGGCTAGCAGCCATTTTGACTGTTACCCAGGGCGTACCCTGCTCCTGGCGTTTAATAAAGCCAGGGTTTATATCTCTCGCCTGATCTTCAAGCAGACCAACATCAACCTCAATGCCAGCATCCTGTAATTTTTTAATCCCCGCACCAGCAACTTGGGGGTTGGGATCCTCACCAGCAATCACTACACGGGCGATACCTGCAGCGATCAGGGCATCGGCGCAAGGGCCGGTTTTACCCTGGTGACTACAAGGCTCCAAAGTGACGTAGGCCGTAGCACCGGCAATATTATCTGCGCCTTGTAATGCCTCGATCTCCGCATGATTGCCCCCCGCAGGTCTAGTGTAACCCTCAGCGATAACAGCGCCGTCCAAAGTAATCACACAGCCAACCGCAGGGTTGGGCGATGTGGTGTAACGGCCTTTGGCAGCCAACTGCAGGGCGCGGGACATCATTTCACGGTCAATAATGGTCATCAGTCCTCAGCCGTATCTGGCTTAAGCGCATTTAAGCGATTGAGCTCGTCCTGAAATTCACTGAGATCCTGAAAACTGCGATACACAGAGGCAAAGCGCACATAGGCCACCTCATCTAATTCACGAAGTTGGCGCATGACTTCCTCACCAATGGTTCGCGAAGACACTTCGCGCTCACCAGTAACCTGTAAAAAATGCTTTATCTGAGAGAGAGAAACTTCGATTTTTTCAATTGGGACCGGACGTTTTTCCAACGCGCGCTGCAAACCGGCGCGGAGCTTATCCTCATCAAAGGACTCGCGACTGCCATCCGTTTTAATCACCCTGGGCATTACCAACTCGGCCAGCTCATAAGTAGTGAAACGCTCACTACATTCCACACATTCACGACGCCGGCGCACCTGCCCGCCATCGGCGACCAGTCGCGAATCTACAACCTTGGTGTCATCAGCATTACAGAACGGACAATACATAGCGGCACTTCAAAATTTTGGGCGCTTATTCTACCATAAGATGGTCGATTTAAAGTTCATTTCAAACAGCCTGATTTTATTTTTTAGGGGCGATCCATAGGCGCCACTTTTACATCATCACCAGAATGAATATATTGGGTACCCGCTCTAGAAAACAATGTCCGATGCATGGGCCCATCGAGTTTTGAATTCAGTGATTCGTAGCCACTATCTCCGGGATATAGGCACACCACATGACCCTCATGCTTGCAGATTCTGGGCGTGACCTCGTAGGCTTGGCGCAGAGCCAGTTTTGCACAGGCCTCAGACGCTGTCTGATAATGTCTGATCAAACGCATTGAGAGAACGGTTGGGGGCATCATATTGAGCTCACCAAGGCCATGAAGGTCTAGAGCCTGTTGCGGGGCAATCCATTGAAATTCGTGGATTTCCCCATCATCGATCACAACATCTGCTGAGCGATGCTGGGCTTCGGCGACAAAAAACCAAGTCGCAAACCGACGGCTCTCGCCCTCCGGAGTAGTCCAGTTGCAAAAGTGCACCAAATCATCGGCGTCAAGCAACAGGCCGCACTCCTCTTCCACCTCTCGAACTGCAGCATTTTTTGCCGCCTGCCTCTCATTGGCAGCTTCCGACAGCTCCGGCTGATCTATGGCACCACCGGGAAATACCCAAGCACCTCCGGCAAAAGCTAATTTGGCATTGCGCCGCAACAGTAAGACCTGAAGACCCTGCTCGGTATCACGCAACAGTACTGCAGTGGCTGCCAGACGCAGATCGTTTTCGGCCATTGACCCTCTCCAAAAAATACAAGAATAAAAAAAGCCCCAGCATAGTGGGGCTTTTTAGACTGCGTGGCAAAGGCTTATGCGTATACAGGGAAGCGTTTGCAGATTTCCAACACCTTGGTTTTAACATCCGCAATAACCTGCTCGGAACTGCCATTCTCTAAACTATCAAGAATATCGCACATCCAATGGGTCAGCTGTACAGTCTCATCCAGACCAAACCCTCTGGTGGTAATCGCCGGAGTGCCAACGCGCAGACCTGAGGTTACGAAAGGTGAGCGAGGATCGTTCGGCACTGCATTTTTATTGACAGTGATAAAGGCTTCGCCCATAGCACGGTCGGCATCCGTACCTGTGTAGTCCTTGCCAATCAGGCTTACCAGCATCAGGTGATTTTCGGTGCCGTTGGAGACAATATTGATGCCGCGCTCAATAAAGGTCGCCGCCATAGCTTTAGCATTGGCTACAACCTGCTTTTGATACTCAACAAACTCTTCGCTGGCCGCTTCTTTAAAGGCCACTGCCTTAGCTGCAATCACATGACACAGAGGACCACCTTGGCTGCCGGGGAACAGCGCTGAATTAACCTTTTTAGCAATCGCTTCATCATTGGTCAGCACAATGCCGCCGCGGGGGCCGCGCAATGTTTTGTGCGTCGTTGAAGTCACTACATGAGCATGGGGGATCGGGCTGGGATATACACCAGCAGCAATCAGTCCAGAGACATGGGCCATATCGACCAACAGGTAGGCGCCAACAGAATCGGCGATCTCGCGGAATCGAGCCCAATCCATGATGCCTGAGTAAGCTGAGAAGCCAGCAATAATCATCGCTGGTTTATGCTCTTTAGCCAGAGATTCAACCTGCTCGTAATCAATCAGACCAGTCTCTGAATCCAGGCCGTACTGCACTGCGTTGTACAGCTTGCCAGAAAAGTTTGGCTTAGCACCATGGGTCAGGTGACCACCATCAGCCAAGCTCATACCTAAAACCGTATCACCACCTTTGATCAAGGCCAGAAATACTGCACTGTTAGCCTGAGAACCAGAATGGGGCTGAACATTGGCGAAATCGGCACCGTAGAGACTCTTGAGTCGGTCAATAGCCAGATTCTCTGCGATATCAACGTATTCACAGCCACCGTAGTAGCGTTTTCCCGGATAACCCTCGGCATATTTGTTGGTCATCTTGCCGCCCTGAGCTTCCATCACCGCTGGGCTGGTGTAATTTTCTGAAGCAATCAACTCAATATGCTGTTCCTGACGTTGATCTTCCTGCTGGATAGCCTGCCATAACTCGGCATCAAACTTTGCAATTGTCTGGTCTTTATCGAACATGATTTAGGGGTTTCCTGAAGGTTGAAACGAATTATAAATTCAGGAAAGAATTATAGCGGAAATGCGGTCCAGCTAAAAGTGAAAAAATGACTATCTAGCCCCTCTTGGCACTCTTCTCAAATAGCGCCATAGCCTCGATATGAACGGTATGAGGAAACATATCCATAACGCCCACAGCCTTTAGCCTGTAGCCCGCTTCCGCAAGCGCAGCAGCGTCTCTAACCATGGTCGAAGGATGACAGGAAATATAGATCAAACTTTGGGCGCCAGACTTGGCCACCCAAGGCATGACTCCAGCTGCACCATTGCGGGGCGGATCCAGCACAATTAAATCTATATCTTCAGCCTGCCCAATACTGGCCAGCCCTACTCCGCGACTGAGGTCAGCCACAGAAAATTCCACATTGTCGATATTATTACCAGCGGCATTGCTGATAGCCCCTTTAACTAGATCGGGCAGCCCCTCAATTCCAATCACCTGCTTAAAGCGGCGCGTCAGCGGCAGGGATAAATTGCCTGTACCACAATATAAATCAACGGCAGTACCCCCACCCTCAGGCAAAATATCCAACATCTGATCAATCATCTCGCGATTGATCTGGCCATTGACCTGAATAAACTGACCAGGCTCAAATTTGAGATTTATGTTATCTGCCACAGAAAAACTAAGACTGTCAGAACCAGCATCAAGACGGGTGAATTTTGCCTGCTTGCCCGCTTTCCACCAAAGTTGCACCGGGCCTTCCGCTTTCCGTTCAAGAGACTCGCTCATGGCTGGAATCTCTTCATCGGCGGGGAAACGACTCGCCTCTACTGCAATTGCAATGCTGTTGTCCGCAGAGATTAACTCTACCTCAAACACGCGAATATCCGCCGGCAGGCACGTCAGCCAAGCAGGCAACAACTCTACCGCCTGTGGCAGCGGTGCCGCCAACACCGGGCACTGGGTAATAGGTTCTATTCTGCGGCTGCCAGCATTGCGAAAGCCAATCAAATAGCGGCCATCTTTAGCTCGCTGCACCGCCAGCCGGGCCCTGCGACGGTAACCCCAAGGGGGTGCACTCAGCGGTGGCAATATACTGTCCGCCACCAATCCTCCACGCTCCAGACTGCTGATTAATTGCTGCTGTTTAAATTCCAACTGCGTGCCATGTTCCAGATGTTGCAAGCTGCAACCACCACAGCGCGAAAAATGCTTACAATCAGGCTCCACTCGGCGAGGGGAAGGTTCAATAACCTTGTTAACACGACCCTCATCATAATTGCGCTTGCGGTTAATATAGCGAAACTCAACGGTCTCATTTGGGAGGGCTCCCTCGACAAAACAGGCCTTGCCATCAATGCGCCCCACGCCGCGACCATCATGACTCAGATCGACAATTTCACAGCTATAAATTTGTTTTTCGCTCATGCAATTACCTGATTTTTCTGTTTTGCCCCAATTGTTCGCGATAGTAGCAGATCACCCAGTGCAACCCGAGATATGAATCACAGCTTGAAGTAAATTTGCATCGTCCACGGAAGGCAGCATAATCAACGTCAGATCTGCATATGAAGAGACAGACAAATGAGCTTGAGCAGCAATAGTACCGAGGGTCACGCAAGTAAAGAAAGTACCGAGCAGTGGAGTTGGCTGAGCAAATTATTTCACTGGGCCACAGCATTGTTGATTTTTATCCAGATTCCACTGGGGTTTTACGCGGACAGTCTCAGACTGTCACCGTTCAAACTTGATGTTTTTGTATGGCATAAATCCCTCGGCATGCTAGTGCTGTTGCTGGTAGCAGTGCGCCTGCTGTGGCGCATCAAGAGCACCATACCCGCAGCCGTCGCTGGCACCGCCGGGCAAAAATTACTCGCCAAATTGGCCCACAGTGTTATGTATGGATTAATGCTGGCACTGCCTCTATCTGGTTGGCTGGTATCTTCCGCCACCAACTTTCCCGTCAAACTTTTCTGGTTAATCCCCCTGCCCGCGATTAGCGGTCCGGATGAGGCATTAAAATCCCTGGCTTCAGAAATTCATGAAATCTGCGTGTTCGCTCTTATTATTGTTCTGGTCACTCATATCGGCGCTGCCCTGTGGCACCATCTGTACCTGCGCGACAATGCACTGAAGCGGATGTGGTTTTAGTTTATGGCCATCGACCAAACAGGGCAAAATCGATTGCTGCGTGCAGCGGTAAAACTAACCGTCACGTTGGTAACTGCACTGCTGTGGCAACCATTGCTTGGCGCGGACTGGCAGTCAGAGATACAAAATAGCCAACTTAATTTTGCCGCCAGCTTTCAAAATCTACCTATCAATGGTCGTTTTAAACAGTTCTCGGTCAAATACACAACGGATCAGGCCGCACAGCCCGTTGACCTGCAGGTTAGAGTAATCGTCGCCAGCGCTGATATGGGCAATACCGAATTCAATACTGAAATTCAAGCCCTCGACTGGTTTAACGTTGCAGACCATGGCACCGCTGTATTTACCGGCCAGCGCTTTGAAATTGCACCTAAAAACAAGGCTGGTATTGCCTTTATCGCCCATGGAAAGCTGCAACTTAAGGGTATTGAGCAGCCTGTCACTGTGCCCTTTAGCTGGCGTCCAATTGACCACAATCAGGTTTCTATGAGCGGTGAGTTGAGTCTGAATCGCACTGACTTTGCCATTGGCCAGGGAGAATGGGCAACAGGTGACCAAATTGGATTAGCCGTGCGCGTCTGGTTTGATGTGCGCATGCTTAGCAACCATGATTAGGCCGGTACTGCTAGCCCTCGCCCTAGCCAGTTGCACTAACCATACTGACAACAATCCGCAACCAGCAATGCCTGCCGATGTCCCCTCTGACCAATACAGCGCAACAGGGACCGATGTCTATAGAGTGGATTCACAACAGTCGCAAATACTGATCAAGGTGCGCCGCGGTGGCCTAATGGCAAAACTGGGGCATGACCATATTGTTTCCAGCGATCAATTGCAGGGATTTATCCAACTGGACAGCGCTAAAGGCCTCTGTGAGGCAGCCTTTTTTGTGCCTCTGGGGCTTTTGGAAGTGGATAACCAGCTATTGCGCGAGCAGGCCCAGATGGACACCGAGCCTTCTGCTGCAGATATTGCTGGCACTAAAAGTAATATGCTGAAAAGTCTTGAGGCGCACCTATTTCCCTTTGCTCAGATGCGTAGCAGTGACTGCTCTAATCTGCTTGCAGGAGACAGAGTTGCAGTGGAATTAGAGCTACATGGGGTAACGCTGCGACGGCAGCTAAGCATAAACTGGCAGCAGGTTAGCCCACAGACTCTGGTGGCAAGTGGTAGCTTTTCAATACTGCAGTCGGACTATGGCATAACCGCATTTTCGATTATGAACGGCTTAATCAAGGTTGAGGACAGGCTGGATATCAGCTTTCAGGTAACCGCAGCCCTCGATAGAGTAAACAGACCGCGCGCTACCAAGAAATAGACTTATTGTTCCAATCTAGAAACGACAGCTGCCCATCCATTTCAACGCCATCCAATATTGCAACCAACTGCTCAGCCACAAAGGCGGGGGCAAAAAGCTGCTCTTTGGGTACAGAAGCCTGAAAAGGTTTGGATAATTCTGTATCTGTGGTGCCCGGATGAAAGGCAATGATTTTGACGTTCTTGGCCCGACGCGCATATTCAACGGAAAAGCTTTTAAGCATGCTGTTGAGGGCGGCTTTTGAGGCGCGATAGGCGTACCAACCACCAAGACGGTTATCCCCAGTGCTACCCACTCTGGCGCTGAATACGGCGACACGGCATTGCAGCTTACCTGCAAGGACCTTATGCAAAAGCTTTAGCCAGGTCGCAGGCACAATCGCATTGGCATGGAAAATCTCTTGCATGGCTGCGCCGTTAATGTCTTCCATGCGCTTTTCTGGCCAGATATTATCTGTGTGTAACAACCCATGACAGACAACAACCCGGCACAGCCGGCCTTTATAATTATCAAGCTGGGCAACAACCTCAGCCATCGCCTGCTCTGTATATTCTTCAATCTCAATCCAGATAAGCCGACTATTGGATATCCAAGGTGCCGATAGGTCATCTGTCTGTGGATTGCGACTCACGGCAATTACTTTATCAATTTTCGGGTCCGTTAAAAACTTGGCAACCACCGCCTGACCCAGACCTCCACTGGCGCCCAGGACCAGAGCATTTCTACTGATGTCAGTCATAATGGATTCCGCCCAATAGCACAGCTTTCGCAGCGGGACTTGCCCGTGACCAGCCGGGAAATACTATAGCGGTAGCGAGCAAAAAACAGATACCCAATATCAGCCAGTTGTTTAATCACAGGCCAGCGCAGAATCGCCACCCAGCTACGCTTGCCCACCAGAGCCCAAGCCTGATAGGTTACATCCAAACCAAATAACATGCTGCCATCGCCAGCCTGACCATGAAGCCTGCGATCAGCCTGCTGCTGATCAATATGGGGAAATCTGCCAGCAAAGTCCTCAGCATAGATGTTTTCGAAAGCAATTTTGCCCTGCACATCCAGTCGATGTAGTTGCTCCATCTCGGCAACACAGAGCGGGCAACCGCCATCGTAAAAAATAGTCAGATCTGTTGTCATTTAAAGTTCCATCCCCATCATCGCTATAAGAGTCAAATGCGCAGCGCAGACTATAGCAGTAAGCTGAATACGCATTGTCCAATACTTTTTATCTGCCTGTGCCTGCAAAAAACGCTCTATGCATAGCATACTAAGATATCCGGCCACCAATAAACATACCGCAAACATTGTGAGCAGAGGCGCGACATAGATCAACAGCAAACTTGCCCAGGCCGTCAGTGCAATCAAATTACTCGCGATCACAGCCGCCCGCGCCAAAAAAGAAGCCTCTGCCGTTCTTGCTCTGGACCAGAGGGTACCGGTTAAAAAGCTTAGAATAACTGCGCTGTAGCTGATAAAAACATAGGGACCATAGAAACCGAAAACCGATGCACTCTGTAAGCCATTGCCAAACATAAAGCCATTGATCATCACCGTCAGCGGCAGTAAAAAAGGGATCAGGCCCAGGTAGCCGAGAACCGTCATTAGTCTAGTCATGTTGTTACCTTATTCTAATCCACTCACATAGCGCAATAATTTAGTCGTTTGCCGTACAGGCTACGCTACAAGCAGAGTTTTGGATGTACAGAGCCAACACTGATGCAAGTCCAAACGCCAGTTGAGCGCGTATTTGATACTAAACCCTTGTTCGGAAATAACCCTTATGCGTCAGGTCGGTCTCTTTTGGTTTACCAATGATCTGCGCATTGATAACAACGCAGCTTTAAAACAAGCAGCACAGGAAGTCGATCAACTTATCTGTTTCGCCTCTGTGCCATCGGCTGGCAATATCCTAGGCATCAACCAGCCTGGGCAGCTTTCTCCCCAGCGACTGCAGTTTTTACTGGAGAGCCTCGAAGACCTCAGTAGCAACCTTGAACCCTATGGCCAGCATCTGATTATCACTAATCATTCCAGCGTTGACTCCATCGCCCAGCTGATTACCCAATACAGCGTTAGTCAGATCTATCGCACCAGTCACAAGGGAGTTCACGAAAGCAGACAGTGGCAGATTCTGGCCAAACGCTACCCCATGATTGGCTTCCATCAGCTTGATAACAACCATATTTTTGACCCCGCCAGCCTGCCGTTCGAGATAGATGACCTGCCTGATAGCTTTAGTAAATTTCGCCGTGTAGCTGAGAACCTTGAGATCAAATTAGTAATATCACCGCCCGAATCTCTGCCACCAAGCCCAGCTCAGCCTCAGCAATGGCCCGTCGAACTTCAGCAGTTTAAGCGGAATACAAAAGCCCTCTTCGAAGGGGGCGAAACTGCTGCCCGCAGACATCTGCATAATTACTTCAGTCGCGGCCTCGCCAGCACCTACAAGCAAACCCGCAATGGTTTGGATGGCATGGACTACTCCACCAAATTCAGCCCATGGCTGGCCAATGGTTGCCTATCACCGGGGCAAATAATCCAAGTCCTGCGTAAATATGAACAGCAGGTTGAAAGTAATGATTCAACCTACTGGATTTACTTTGAGCTGTTGTGGAGAGAGTATTTCCACTACTACGCAGAAAAATACTCTGCCAGACTTTTTGCTTTTTCAGGCATCAACAATCGCCGACCCAAAACCAGTTTTTACCCGCAGAGATTTAAAAAATGGTGCACCGGCAGCACACCTTACCCAATTGTTAATGCCTGCATGAAGCAACTCAACAGTACAGGATATATGTCCAACCGCGGTCGCCAACTGGTCGCCAGCTGCCTGGTTCACGAACTGGGTCTGGACTGGCGCTATGGTGCCGCCTACATGGAACAACAGCTGATTGACTACGATATGGCAAGCAACTGGGGCAACTGGCAATATCTGGCCGGGGTTGGCTCTGACCCGCGCGGACATCGCCAATTTAATCTAGCCAAACAGACTGAAACCTATGATCCTAAAGGCCTGTTTATCGACCAATGGCAAGGCCATAATAGTGATTCAATACTGGACAATACAGACGCAGCGGACTGGCCTGTAGCCAGCCAATAAGCACAGATAAACAATGATGAAAAATACTCAGACATTACGACTAATCCTTGGCGATCAACTCAACCCACAACATTCTTGGTACCAAAAACAAGACAGCGGTGTTGTCTACCTAATCGCTGAATTGCATCAAGAAGCCAACTATGCAAAACACCATGTGCAAAAACTGTGCGGTTTTTTTGCAGCTATGAAAAGTTTTGCCCAGCAGCTTAAATCCGCCGGGCATCAGGTTGAATATCTCACGCTAGATGACACAGAAAAATATAGCGACCTCGAGAACCTGGTCGTTTCCCTGTGTACCGAACACAATATTCAGCAGTTTGAATACCAGCAACCAGATGAATTTAGGCTAGCACAACAGCTTATGAACCTAGAATTCAAAAATGATTGCCAGGCAGCCTGCTGTGACTCTGAGCATTTTATTCTGCCCTACGAAGAAATCCACAACATTATCAATCCCGGCAAGCACAACCGCATGGAAACCTTTTACCGCAAAATGCGTAAGCGCTTTAATATTTTGATGGAAGCCGACCAGCCCCGTGGAGATCGGTGGAATTTTGACGGTGAAAATCGACAGAAACTAAAAACAGCGGATCTGCAAGAGATACCCCAGCCCCTGATGTTTGCCAATAATGTTAGTGATGCTCTTCAGCGCATTGAGCGCCATAATATTAGCTCTATCGGCACAGCTAGCGAGACATTGCTATGGCCAATCAATCATGATCAATCAAGTCAGCTATTACATTTTTTCTGCCAGTATTGCCTGCCTAACTTCGGTCGCTTTCAGGATGCCATGACAGGCCATGGCGACAATCGCTGGAGCCTCTATCATTCCAGAATATCCTTTGCCCTAAACAGCAAAATACTTCATCCCATGGAAGTGATAGAAACAGCGATAGAGTATTTTGAGAAAAATGACGATATAGATCTTGCACAGATCGAAGGCTTTATTCGTCAGATTTTGGGCTGGCGTGAGTATGTCAGGGCAGTGTACTGGGTAAATATGCCAGACTATGGCCAGCTTAATCATCTCGCTGCTAATCGCAAATTACCGGATTATTTTTGGACCGGAGAAACTAAAATGTCCTGCGTCAAGCAGGCTGTAGATCAATCACTGGAATATGCCTATGCCCATCATATTCAGCGACTTATGGTCACCGGCAACTTTGCTATGTTAGCTGGCATTAATCCCGACGAGATGGACCAGTGGTATCTGGGAATTTATATTGATGCCATAGAATGGGTAGAAATGCCCAATACCAGAGGCATGAGTCAGTTTGCCGATGGGGGTCTAATTGCTACCAAACCCTATGCCGCCAGTGGCAGCTATATCAATAAGATGAGTGATTACTGTGGCGACTGCCAATACAGTGTCAAAGAGCGCTTTACCGAAAATGCCTGCCCCTTTAACAGCCTTTATTGGCATTTTATGCACCGCCATAGCGACAGATTTTCTCGCAATCCAAGAACGGCAATGGCGTACCGAACCTGGGCCAAAATGGATGCCCAGGTAAAACAGCAACTATTGCAGCGCGCTGAATTCTACCTGGACAATATTGAAAACCTTTAGGACTAAAAAGCGTGATCGGCCAAGTGACACAGGATTTTAGTTAGGACTTACCTGCCTCTATTAACGCATCAATGATGGTATTGTAGTTATCAAAGAATTCAGTTGATGTGCCGTCTTCAAAAGTCGCTGGGGTTTTTATATCGCCGCTACCACCTTCGTTACCCTGCAGCTTAATCAGCCCCAAATAGTCCAGAAAAGCCGCCAGAGAGATTCTGAAGTCAATTGACCCCAACCAGTTAACATATTTTAAAACACCCCACTCCTGCTTTGAACCACCGGTGGAGTGGTACTTAGTAATACGAGTAAAAACCACATCATTGCTGCGATCTACAAAAATATATTGACCGAATTTTCCACTGGCATTAAAGATCACCGCTCGCTCATCATGGCTGGAAACCCACCAGTGAAGCGAGTAACCTCGATTCTGATTAATGGTAGCGCTATTGAGACTGTCCCAAACTCTGGTAAAGGTTTCATCAATATAATCTGACGCAATAATTTGCTCACCATTCCAGTTACCATTGCGCGCGAACAGCAAACCGAACCGTGAATACTGTCTAACGGTACTGTCAATGCAACAATAGGTTAAAGGGTTTCCCGCACTGTCCTGCCATAGCACGACATCAGTAAGTCCAATTTTATTAAGAATCCGCTCAGCTAATAATTCATCCGCAGGCACACCAGTGACCTCAAACAAAATATCCGCTAAAAGCATAGAATTAACATTGTTATACTCGAATACCTGACCTGCCTTTTGTTCTACTCCAACCTCTTTGGCATAGGCCAGATGATCCCTAGAGAAGAACATCTCCTCATGCTCATGGCTCGGCATCTCCAGCCCGCTGGTCATATTAAGAATCTGACGAATAGTGATATCGCGACGTTCATCATTAAAATAATCCAGATACTTAGCGACAGTATCATCGAGACTCTCTATCTCTCCACGATCAATTGAGATTCCTATTAGTGCTGCATAAAAACTTTTTGCCATGGACCATGAAGTGCCGTGACTATTTTTATCATAACCCTCCGCGTACCGCTCACTCACCAACAGACCATTTTTAAAAAATGCTACACCCTGAGTTGCAGAGTCTTCAAAAGAAAGATCAAAAAGATGGTCAATTTTTGTCTGATCTAAATTGACAGCCGCAGCAGTAACCTCCTGCCACTCGTCAGCTGGATAATGCTGAGGATTTGCGACCTTATTTGTCGTAATAGCGACACTTGCTGATGCCAATCCTGAGCCCAATAACATTGCGAGCCCAAAAGCACAGTTCCTTATTTTTGAATTTTTCATTATTTATCTGGATCCTATTATTATTTTTAAGATTGCTAGGTACCGCAAGTAAAGGTTTTTCGCATTATGGCGTAATTAGATCTCAACGCTTGGGTGAATAATATCCTGCTAAATTATTCCACTTATGCATTAAATCCAAAGAATCAGTGACTGGCCGAAGGAAAAGTAGTCTAAATTTTTCCAATAATGGGTTTGCACTTCTAAGAAAAAAGGTCTAAGTTAGTTTTTCCAGTTGTGGCGACTACGTTATTTTCTGGAGCAGCTGTAAAGGAGTGTCGCATGTTGATCTTCCAAATGGCAGGCTGACACAATAAAAATAAAGTTACATTTAGTAGGGGTTACACATGACTAACAATTTACAGTCCGGCGATTATGTCGGCATGTCCTTCTGGTTAATATCCATGGCACTTGTTGCTGCCACAGCTTTCTTCTTCCTTGAGCGCGACCGTGTTGCGGGCAAGTGGAAGACATCTCTGACAGTATCTGGTTTGGTTACACTTATAGCAGCGGTTCATTACTTCTATATGCGTGACGTGTGGGTTGCATCCGGCACTTCTCCAACCGAATTCCGTTATATTGACTGGCTCTTAACAGTGCCGCTGTTGATGGTTGAATTCTATCTGATTATGTCTGCTGTAGGTAAAGTACCTGGCCGCGTTTTCTGGAACCTGCTTGGTGGTACTACTGTAATGTTAATCTTCGGCTACATGGGCGAAGTAGGCACTATGGGCGTTGCTCCAGCATTTGCTCTATCAATGGCAGCTTGGTTATATGTGATTTGGTACATTATGAAAGGTGAAGCGAGCAAGGTTAACGCCAGCTTAGCAAACCCTAATGTTCAAAAAGCTTACAAGACAATGACATTCCTTGTGACTGTTGGTTGGGCCATCTATCCTCTTGGATACTTCATGGGTTACTTGATGGGCGGTCCAGTAGACGCCGGCACCATGAACCTGATCTACAACCTGGCTGACTTCTGGAATAAGATCGGCTTTGGTATCGTGATCTGGTCTGCCGCAGTAGCTGATTCGGAATAAGCTACATTGCTAGAAAGACTGAAAGAGCCAGCAATGCTGGCTCTTTCTCTCTAACAAAACAAAAAATAATTAAAATATTAAAGTAACTTAGCAAAAGTTGCTCCTTAGAAGGGTACTGCTAATGTCCCCAACGAAAGCACATCAAATTCAACCATTAAGAGCGCTGGACGCCTTGTACCAGCGGGAAATGCCTCATCCTGACAGTAGCTTGACTCAAGCAGCTAGCTACCACTTTAAGAATCCAGGAAAATCTTTTCGAGCGCAGCTCGCGCTTTCCAGTGGCTCTGCCCTCGGACTAAACGAGCAAGATAATTTACATTGGGCAGCGGCTTGCGAGCTGCTGCACAATGCATCACTGATACATGATGATATTAGTGACGCCAGCACCCACAGACGCGGGCAAGAAAGCATTCATGAACATTTTGGCTCTGATATGGCACTCTGCCTGGGCGATTGGATGGTGGCCAAAGCTTTTGAACTAGCCGCCAGAAATAGTCTCTACGGCGGTCCTCTCAGCGCCCTTCTAGCTCAGGCAATGCAGGAAACCTGTAGTGGCCAAATCTCTGATATTACCCAGCGTCAGTGCGCAGCTTTAAAAGATTGGCAGCGAATTGCCAAAGGTAAAACAGCACCATTACTGATTGCTCCAATTAAAGGCGCTGCCTTAGCAGCCGGTCTGAATCATAACTCTCAGAGCAATGAAACTCTGGGCGAGCTGGATAAAATGGTTGGTCTCTGTGGTTTGGCCTATCAAGGCCGCAACGATATAGACGACATTATCCCTTCAAGCCATCGTTCCAGCGATCTTGATGGGCGCAAACCCAATCTGGTTATCAGCCTATTTACACAGCAGGGTTTTGGCCGGGAAGACTTTAATGCCTGGTACCAGAGTGAAGATAATACGCAGCTAGCCCATTGGCAGCGCCGTATCGCCTCAAGTGACGTTATCCTCGAAGCAAATCAGTCAGTGGATTACTGGCTGATTCAAGCAGAGCAGCTGGTCAATACATTACCAATACAGTTGCAACCAGTGGCCCATGGGCTGGTTAGCTCCGTAAAACAGAAAGCAATCATCAAACACCAAGGGCAGATCGCTTGACCTCAAAAACTTCGTTAGCAGGGCAAAAAGCAGTAATCATCGGCGCAGGCTTCGCCGGAATAGCAACAGCATTAAGACTCAGAGCCCTTGGCTGTGATGTTACGTTGTTGGAGCGCCTCGACAGTCTCGGCGGCCGAGCTCAGGTATTTGAGCGTGGCGGCTATCGTCACGATGCTGGCCCCACTGTTATCACCGCACCTTTTTTGTTTGATGAATTATTCGAACTGTTCGATGAGAAGCTCGAAGATCATTTACAATTTGTGCCTCTGGATCCGTTTTATAGATTTCACTTTGCCGATGGCAGCCAATTTGATTATCGCGCCAGTATTGAAGATACCTTAACCGAGATCAGGCGCTTTAGCCCCGATGACGCGGACGGTTATCTTAAGCTGCTAGAGAAATCTAAAAAGGTCTACGATGTAGGCTTTAAAAAACTGGTTCACCGACCTTTTACCAGAGTCTGGGATATGGTCAAACAGATACCAGCACTGCTGATACTGAAATGCTATAAAACCGTTTCTCAGATGGTTAATAGCCATCTGAAACACCCTCTGATTCGACAAGCGTTCTCTATCCACCCTCTATTAGTCGGTGGCAATCCGTTTAAAACAACTGCTATTTACACCTTGATTCATTATCTTGAAAGACGCTGGGGGGTATTTTTCTGCATGGGTGGCACTGGCAAGCTGGTTGACGAGCTGGGTGCCCTTATGGAACGCCAGGGTATCAATATTGTGCTCAATGCTGATGTGGACGAGATATTATTGGCCAACAAGACTGCTACAGGCGTGCGACTCAGCGACAATAAGATAGTTGATGCTGACCTGGTAATCTTTGCTGGCGATCCAGAGACCTGTTACCAGCACCTGCTGCCCAAGACTAATAAGTTAAATCTACCCAGAAGCATCAAGAAACAATACAGCATGGGACTCTACGTCCTGTATTTCGGAACAAAAAAACTCTACCCGGACGTTGCCCACCACAGCATTTGGATGGGGCCCAGATTCAAGCAGTTGCTCGCCGAGATTTTTGATGCCAAACAGATGAGCGAAGATTTCAGTCTCTACGTACACAGGCCCACAGCCACCGATAAAAGTTTTGCGCCAGAGGGCTGTGAATCTTTCTATGTACTCTGCCCAGTGCCCAACCTGCAGGGCAATGTTGACTGGAGTACTGAGGGCGAAGTGTTGCGGGATCGCATTGTCGAGGCCCTTGAAGAGACTATACTGCCAGAACTTTCATCAGTTATCGACGAGGTGTTTTGGATGACGCCAGAAGATTTTGCTAAGGACTATCGCTCTATGCATGGCGCTGGTTTTTCTATCGAACCACGGCTCACTCAGTCTGCATGGTTTCGCTTTCACAACCGCGACAGCTCAGTGGGTAACCTGTATTTTGTCGGTGCAGGCACACATCCCGGCGCTGGTCTTCCCGGAGTTGTCAGTTCCGCCAAAGTGGTTGAAGAGTTGCTCACTGGTGTAGAGGTTGGCTCAGGCGGATAGCTATGGAGAATTCGCTGCCGGACTCTTCATCACAGTTTTCACCAGCTAAGCAAATACTGGCGCGCCATGGCAAATCATTTTACTGGGCCAGCCTGTTTCTCGGCGCTAAGCTAGCCGATCGAGCCGCAAGGCTTTACCAATTTTGCCGCTTCGTCGATGATCTTGCTGACGGTGATCTGCCTGATCGCCAGGAGTCTCTGCAAGATATTCGCCAGCGTCTGAATGGCCAAAGCAGGCAAGCAGGTGTCGAAACTGAAGCCTTTATAAATCTCGCTACAGATAATAATATTCCCCTGGTAGCCGCTCGTGAATTGCTCGACGGCATGCTTAAAGATCAACAGCCAATCGATGTTCAGGACGAGGCCGAACTGCTGCGTTACTGCCATGCAGTTGCCGGCACTGTGGGCCTGATGATGTGCCGGGTGCTCAACTGCCAGCACAGCCGTGCCGACAGCTTTGCCATTGACCTTGGTGTTGCGATGCAGCTCACCAATATCTCAAGAGATGTGCTGGAAGATGCCAAAATGGGGCGCCGCTATCTGCCCGCTAGCTGGGTTGACCTGTCCGCAGCCGAGATCGCCGAAGCTGACGAGTCCTGCCATGAGTCAGTCGCCGGAGGAGTAGAGCAACTGCTGGATATGGCCGAGGACTATTACCAAAGCGCCCTGCTGGGTATCCAACTGCTGCCATTTCGCTCGCGATTTTCGATCAATGTGGCTCTGCGGGTCTACCGCCAGATTGGCTGGGTGCTAAGACGTCGCAACCTGTGCTGGTGGCAGGGTCGAGTTTTTGTTAGCAAAGGGGAAAAGGCACTACTCAGCCTGCGCAGCATAATGGATCTGCGTCCCAGAACCGTGCCGCAACACAGGGCAGAGTTACACCAACATCTGCAGGGGCTTGCCGGTGTCTACACCAAATAAAGCCAAACAGACCAGCCAGCAAGTCGATATCGCCATTCTTGGCGGTGGCAGTGCCGGCATAACTCTAGCCAGCAAACTAAACAATATATCTACTTTAGTAATAGAACCACGCACCCCCACGGAGCGTGATTGCAGCTGGGCATTATGGGCTGACAGTAGCCAACAACAAGAATTTGCCGCGGCCAGCAAAGGCAGCTGGAATCAATGGCGGCTGATTGATCACAGCCAAGAAATTATTCACTCCAGCGAGTATTACCGATATACCAGCCTGAGCGCCGCTGACTATATATCCGCTTGCGAAAGTAAATTGGCAGATGGCGTAGCCCTAGTCCGAGCTGCCGCGGAAGACATTGTTAGCATTGGCAGCGGTGGTTCATTTACCGCAGGTGGCCAGCACTATAGTGCAGCGCAGCTATTTGATAGTCGCCCGGCGAAGATGGCTGATAAGAGTCTGCGGCAACATTTTTTAGGCTGGGATATTCGCACTAAGTCTGCACTGCAAAACCCGCAGATAGCAACATTAATGGATTTTCGTGTCGATCAATCCAGAGGGCTGCATTTTATCTACGCGCTGCCCTTTGCCGGCAACAGACTGCTCATTGAATCCACCATGATATCGACTAATCTGGAAGATAAAGACTGGTATAGGCAGGCGATCCTGCAATGGCTAGAGCAGCAGAACATTGAAATAGAAGAAACACTAGGGGAGGAAGTCGGGGTAATTCCCATGCAAGCAATCACGCCTCAAGATAGCAGTATTGCCAGCATTGGCGCCGCCAGCGGCGCTGTAAGGCTTTCTTCCGGCTATGCCTTTAGCGCTATTCAGGCGCAAATTGCCAAATTGGCGGAAGGGATAAATCAGGGTAACTATCTGGTACCAGTCCCCATCTCACCTGCCCTTATCCGTATGGATAAAATATTTAACCGCGTTCTGGTGGCACAGCCAGAACTGGGTGTGCCGATAATGATGGCTACGGCCAAAGCATTGGATGCAGATGGCTTTGCCCGCTTTATGCTCGGCTCGGCAACATTGCTAGACTGGGCCAAAGTGATACTGGCAATGCCCAAAATTCCATTTCTAAAACAGGTTTTTTCCTCATGACCAGCTGGGACATATTGGCTATAGCTGCAGTTTTATTGCTGGGCGTGCCCCATGGTGGTCTGGATGGCGCCATTGCGCGGCGTATTGGCTGGCCAATCGGGCTGATATCCTGGCTTAGTTTTCATCTTGCCTATATTGCTCTGGCGATAATGGTGACTGTACTCTGGTGGCTATTTCCCTTGGTCAGCCTAGGGGTATTCCTGGTTATCTCTGCCTTGCATTTCGGTGCCAGCGATATCGCCGATATAGGCCGGGACTGGCTACCTTGGATTGCCCATGGAGGATTAGTTTGTGTGGCCATTCCGAGTCTGCAGCCCAGCTTAGTCGAGCCCATTTTTAGTATTTTGGTCAATGCAGGCAATGCTCAGCTGCTGATGGAGGCCATAGCAGGCTTATTTTATATTTGGGTTGGCGCTGTTGTCTGCTACTGTGGTTATGGCTATTTCCGGCCCCAGTACCGCAAATCACTGCTAGGTCTGTTACTGCTGATTGCACTAGTAGCCCTATTACCCCCATTAGTCAGCTTTGCTTTGTATTTTTGCCTCTGGCATAGCCCCGGCCACATGCTTAGGCTGTGGCGCAGCCTGAAACGGTCAGAGCGCAGACAGAGCCTGCGTGAAGCGGGTTTTTATACTGGTGCAGCATGGATTAGCATGGCTCTGGCATTTTATTATTTACAGGGCCCTGCCTCATCATCATTGGTACAATTGACCTTTATTGGCCTAGCAGCACTGACATTGCCTCATATGTTGCTGGTTGATTTTGCAGACAAAATAGATCATAAAAGAGAAGAGCTGCCATGACCGATATCAGCAGCCGCAAAGCGGACCATATTACTTTGGCGCTACAAACAGAGCATCAGTCTCAGCAGGGATCTGGGTTTGATCGCCTGCGCTTCGAGCCCAATCCCCTGCCGCAAATGGCAATGGAAGATATAGATCTCACCAATAGCTTTGTGGGGCAAATGATCTCGGCGCCCTTTATGATTGGTGCTATGACCGGTGGTTGCGATAACGGTGAATTAATTAATCAACATCTGGCCGAAGCCGCCGAGGCCTGTAATATCCCAATGGCACTGGGTTCTCAGCGGGCCGCTCTTGAATTAGGAACTCAGCAACAAGCTCGTCGCTGTGCACCCTCTGCAATTTTGCTCGGCAATCTGGGCGCTACTCAGCTGCAAAAGCAGGGTCTGGATATGGCCAAGCGGGCGGTAGACTCAATTGAAGCTAATGCCTTGGTGATTCATCTCAACCCACTGCAAGAGCTAGTTCAACCTAATGGCGATCGCGACTGGAATCTGGTGCTGGAAGCTATTCAGCACTGCGTGGCTAATCTGTCAGTACCAGTAATTGTTAAAGAAGTCGGCGCCGGCATAGGGCCAGGCAGCGCTAAACGATTAGTGGACGCCGGTGTGCAGTGGATCGAGGTCGCGGGCCGTGGTGGTACCAGTTGGGCTAGCATTGAGCTAGCGCGCAATGGCTCTGCTCGCGAGCGCGAAATCGCTTCCCCTTTTATCGATTGGGGAATGGATACAGTTGAGCTGCTTCCAGCGGTGCAGTCAGCCTGTCCGACACTGAATCTTATTGGCTCTGGTGGCGTGCGTCACGGGCTTGATATAGCGCGTTGTATTCGGCTGGGAGCCCAGGTAACGGCTTTAGCTCAGCCATTTTTAGAGCCTGCTATGCAGTCAACTGAAGCCGTGATAGAAAAAATAACCATACTGCAGGAGCAACTGCGCTGGGCTATGTTTTTAACTGGCAGCAAAGATCTGCTGCAGCTTAAAAAAGCGGCCATACAATAACTATAAGCTTTTTTGCTGGCTCTAAATTCTCCATCTCAGGAGGGTAAATCTATACCACAAATCAGTTGATTTAGCGCCTTGCACTAAGGCAAAAAAACAGATACCTTGGAAATTCCAGATTATCGTAACGTTTGTCGTCTGGAGTAGTTATTCTAAAAACGTACTATGCATGACGCAATTGTGGTCAGCATAAAAGCGTAATTTCTAATTATAAAAATAAGGGGTTTTAAAATGAATGCACTAAATAATCTTAAAGACGTAGTAGGATCTCTAACGGCTCTGGCCATTGCTCTGATCGCTTTCGGCGTAGCCGCAGGTATCGTATTTGGCGATGTTCCATTTGTAGGCGGAGTTCTTGATAATCTATTGGCCTTTGTTAATACTCTTGGAGACGCTGGTCTGGTAGGTTTACTTGTTGCTGGTTGGTTAATGAGTGCTGCCGAATAATAAGTATCTATTTGGCTATTGAAAAGGGGGGCCTAAAGCCCTCCTTTTTCCTTTAGACTGTCAAAAAGGTATTAATATGAATATTTCAGATGTAACAGAGAAAGTAAAAGTTCTGCTGTGGGAAGCAACCACTATTTTGGGTTTAGTGTTGGCCGTCGCTGTTTTGGTGTCCACATTATTTGGCCCGGATGTACCATTCTTTGGTGGTATTCTCGCTAATGTTCAGGGCGTTATTCAGGTACTGGGGTCGGAAGGCCTGGGCTTGATTATTGCGATAATAATTATATTGAACGTCTGGAAGCAGAGATCCTGAGCTGCAAATATTTGAACACAGAAAAGCACCGATAAAGGTGCTTTTTTTTGCTCTGCATTCTCAAATCCGGGATAACATATTGGCTCCTGTGTCTTAATGGACGCCAACCCTGACAATGGTCAAAATTGATTAGCCCGATCAATTAAAACTATTAGACCATGACTAAAAAATTACCCTACACTCAAATACCACCATTATTTGTATGGTTAAAGTGGTGGCTAGAGAATAATTAAACTGAGGAGGTTTATATGTCATTAGCAGGATCAAAAACCGAAGAGAGCTTAAAAGCCGCATTTGCCGGTGAATCACAAGCCAATCGTCGTTATCTTTATTTCGCCTCAAAGGCAGATGTTGAAGGTTACAACGATGTAGCAACTGTTTTCCGTTCAACAGCAGAAGGCGAAACCGGCCACGCCCATGGACATTTAGAATATCTGGAAGAGACAGGCGATCCGGCTACAGGCATGCCATTTGGCGGTACCAAGCAAAATCTTGAAAGCGCCATTGCCGGTGAGACTCACGAATATACCGATATGTACCCAGGTATGGCTAAAACAGCCCGTGAAGAAGGCTTTGATGAAGTTGCCGACTGGTTTGAAACCTTGGCCAAAGCTGAGCGCAGCCACGCCAATCGCTTCCAGAAGGCTCTGGATACTTTAGACGACTAATTAGCGTTCTAAAGTAATATGAAAATCTGGGGTGATTTTTTTCACCCCCGGTTTTTATTGGCTTAAAATTGGAGAGAGAGCATGGCGCAACGCGAAGGAAATCTAGAGGCACCGACTCGCCACCCATTGGATTGGCAGTCCGATGATTTTTACAATGAAGACAGCCTCAATCAGGAATTAGAGCGCGTCTTTGATATCTGCCATGGTTGCCGCCGCTGCGTTAGCCTGTGCGACGCCTTTCCAACATTATTCGACCTGATCGATGAATCTGAGACCTTCGAAGTTGATGGTGTCGCTAAAGCCGACTATGTCAAAGTATCAGACCAATGCTACATGTGCGATATGTGTTACATGGCCAAGTGCCCCTACACACCGCCCCATGAATGGAATGTCGATTTCCCCCATCTGATGCTGCGCGCCAAAGCAGTAAAATTTACCAAATCCGGCGCCACCTTACGCGACAGAATTCTCACCAGTACAGATACAGTGGGTAAACTAGCCACGATTCCGCTGGTGGATATCACCGTCAATGCGCTGAACAAAAATAACACTTTCCGCAAAGCATTGGATAAAGGCTTTGGTGTTCATCACCAGGCGCCAGTGCCCGAGTACCACAGCAAAACCATGCGCAAGCGAGTTGCGCCATTAGTCGAAGCAACTGCGCCGATTGAGCCAGTTGCGGCGGGTAAAACCAAGGGCAAAGTAGCCCTCTATGTCACCTGCTACGGTAACTACAACAGCCCTCACCTGGGCGAAGATTTTCATCAGGTCTTTAGTCATAACGGCATCCAAATTGATCTGGTACCCAAAGAGCAATGTTGCGGCATGCCCAAGTTAGAACTGGGTGACTTGCAGGCAGTCGCCAAACTCAAAGAAGCCAATATTCCGGTGCTGGCTAAATTGGTCGATGAAGGCTATGACCTTATCGCACCCATTCCGTCCTGTGTACTGATGTACAAACAGGAACTGCCACTGATGTTCCCGGATGATGCCGATGTGATTAAAGTGCAAAAAGCATTTTATGATCCCTTTGAATATCTTCATCTGCGCCATAAAGCCGGGGCACTAAATACCGCGTTTAAACAGTCTCTGGGTGATATTAGCTATCAGGTAGCCTGTCATCTGCGAGTGCAGAATATTGGTTTAAAAACCCGAGATATTTTAGATCTGGTGCCAGACACTAAGGTCAATGCCATTGAGCGGTGTTCAGGTCACGATGGCACCTATGCAGTGAAAACCGAGACCCATGACAAGTCGGTAAAAATTGCCCGCCCCGTGGTGCGCAAGGTCAACGAACAGGATCCAGATTTCTTTATCAGTGACTGCCCCATGGCCGCCACTCATATTGGTAATCTATCCGACAAAGTTGAACAGCCAGAGCACCCTATGACCTTGCTGCGCAAGGCCTATCAAATTTAAGCAAGGTAAAAAGGAACAGTAAAAATGGCAGATTTAACCCGAGCAGACCTGTGGTCATTAGAGCAGTACGCTGAGAAGCGCCCGGACTTCCGCACTCAGGTTATGGCTCACAAAAAGACCCGCGAAGTCTGTATTGGCAACAATGCCCGTCTGTGCTTTGAAGATGAAACAACCATCCGCTACCAGATTCAGGAAATGCTGCGGGTAGAGCGTATTTTTGAAGCTGAGGGTATTCAGGAAGAACTGGACAGCTATAACCCGCTGCTGCCTGAAGGACAGAATCTTAAAGCCACTTTTATGCTTGAATACGACGATATAGACGAGCGCAAAGTAATGCTGCAAAACCTTAAAGGCGTTGAACGTCAGATTTGGGCACAGGTAGGCGACCGCCAACGCATTGTGCCTGTTGCCGATGAAGATATGGAGCGCGAGAACGAAGAAAAGACTTCCAGCGTACATTTTTTACGCTATGAGTTTAGTGCTGAAGAAATTGCTGCACTGCGCGGCGGTGAGCCCCTGACTATGGGCATAGATAACCCGCATATACAGCCTGCTTCAGTGCTGCTTGAAGATCCAGTGCGCAGTGCACTAATCGCCGATTTCGACTAAAAAATACACAGAGAGTGGACAGCTCCAACTGCTGCTGATTAAATCTGTATCAGAACCGTTTAAGGAACAGAGTAATGTCAGATATCCGCAGTGAAATAAAAGCCGGCATGGGCTTGATCACCCTAGATCGCCCAAGGGCGTTAAATGCCCTATCTCTGGATATGGTGCGCGACCTCTACGCCGTGCTAATAGACTGGCGTGACAACCCTGCGGTTGAAGCAGTCGCTATTCGCGGCTCTAATAAAGAAGGTCCATTTGGCGCATTCTGTGCCGGTGGCGATATTCGGTTTTTCCACAGCGCCGGCATTGCCAACGATCAGGCACTGGAAGATTTTTTTACTGAAGAATACCGCCTCAATCACCTTATTTTTACCTTCCCCAAACCCTATATCGCCTTTATGGATGGCATTGTTATGGGCGGCGGCATGGGTATCAGTCAGGGCGCCTCAATCCGCATCGTCACTGAGCGCAGCAAGCTAGCAATGCCAGAAACTACTATAGGACTGTTTCCCGATGTCGGTGGTGGCTACTTTTTAAGCCGCTGTACCGGCGCCAGCGGCGAGTATCTGGCGCTTACAGGACAGGTTATGGTCGGCGCAGATGCGATTACGCTAGGACTTGCCGACAATCTGGCCGACAGTGCTTATATTGGAACCCTATGGGATGATTTGACCTCCGACCCGACCCTGTCAGCAACCGAGAGGTTGCAGGTCTTAGAGGAGCGTTTAGAAGCCTCTACACCCGTCTACCACCAGCCCGACTGGATGGATAGCGCCATTGATTCCTGCTTTGCCAAACCCTCAGTGGCCGACATTTTACAGGCCCTGCAAGAGCAAAATTCCCCATGGGCAGATGCCTGCATAAAAACACTTCGCCAGCGTTCGCCGCTAATGCTTCATGTCGTGCTGGAACAGATACATCGTGCCCGGCATATGACATTGGCCGATGATCTGCGAATGGAGCGCGATTTGGTGCGCCACTGCTTCTACACAGAACATCTAGGCCGCTCCGGGGTGACCAGCGAAACTATTGAAGGCATTCGTGCACTGGCCATAGACAAAGATCATAGTCCAAAATGGAACCCTGAAACTATCGAAACTGTAGAGACTGATATGGTAGCGCCTTTCTTTGTGAGTCCCTGGGCCAGTCAGCAACACCCTCTCGCCGATTTAGACTAAGGCTGACCTGCAATGGCACTGCATGAAGAGGAAATCACCTGCCCCTATTGCTGGGAATCGATCACATTATTTGTCGATCCATCAGAATCACAGACCTACACCGAAGACTGCTTTGTCTGCTGCCGACCTATTTTGGTCTGCACTGAAGTGGATGGAGAGCATATTGCCGTGCAGGTCACCCAAGAGGATTTAGGATTTTAGCTGGTATTTCTCTGGCGTTAATATCAGGTACCATTGCGGCCCTTAGGCACGTTCTCAATCAGGAGTAATACATGGCCCTAAGCGCCACCATCTGCAAAGCAGATATAAATATTGTCGATATGGACCGACATTATTATCAGCAGCACAGCCTAACTGTAGCCCAACACCCCTCGGAAACCGATGAGCGGTTGATGGTTAGATTGCTGGCCTTCGCTCTCCATGCCGACGAATTACTCAGCTTCACCAAAGGCCTGAGCACCGACGACGAACCAGACCTGTGGCAGAAAAGTCTCAGTGATGAAATTGAGTTATGGATCGAACTGGGCCTGCCCAGTGAGAAGCGCCTGAGAAAAGCCTGCGGGCGAGCACAGCAAGTGATTGTCTACACCTATGGCACCGGCTCCGCCGAACAATGGTGGAAACAGATACAGCCTCAGGTCACCAGATTCAACAACCTTAGCATCCGTCATCTCGACACCAGTATCACCGCGGAGCTAGCCAGCGGGATGCAGCGCAACCTCGATATTCAGGTCAGTATTCAAGATTCAGAAGTCACCTGGGATGGCGACCAACAGACATTGACCTTCACTCCGGAAGTCAAAATTTAGACTGTCAATCAGGGCGTAAAAAAATTCATTAAATTCGATTAATTTTGCTTTGTGTTTTGAGTATTCGGGTGTACGCTGCCGCCGGATTTCAGGAGGCGACAAAAAGCCATGCCCGTAAGAACTATTGTCAGTATCTGGCCGCTATTTGCAGGCCTTTCCCTTATTGGCCTCGCCGTTGGTGTGCAGGGCAGTTTGCTTGGCGTGCGCGCAGAAATAGAAGGCTTCGATGACTACCTGATCGGCCTGCTGATGTCCTGCTATTTTGCCGGGTTTTTGGCTGGGTCACTGCTCACTCCAAAGATGATTCAACGGGTCGGGCATATCCGTATTTTTGCTGCATTGTCGGCAGTGGCTTCGGTGACTATTCTTGTCCATGCCATTTATGTAGAACCCTGGGCCTGGGCACTGATGCGTCTGCTGACGGGCTTTGCTTTTTCAACCATTTATGTGGTGTCAGAGAGCTGGCTCAATCAGGCCTCAACCAATGCCAATCGCGGGCAAATACTTTCCGTTTATACCGCTATCTTGCTAGCAGGGATTTGTGCCGGGCAGTTTATGCTCAATCTGGCCAGCCCACTAGATTTCACCCTGTTTATTCTGATCTCAGTTATGGTCAGCGTGGCCGCAGTACCTATTCTGCTGTCAGTGATCACCACACCAGCAATAGAAGAAACCGAGCGGGTTAGTATTCGCCACCTTTGGTACCGCGCAAAGATGGGTGTAACAGGTATTGTCCTGTCCCAGTGGGTATCCAGTATCTTATTTGGTATGGGCGCGGTATATGCCACTAAACTTGGCTTTACTGTCTCCCAAGTGGCAAGCTTTATGGGCGCCATGATGGCCGGTGGCATGATTCTGCAATGGCCCATAGGCAAACTCTCAGATATGGTCGATCGGCGCTGGGTAATGGGTGTTTCCTGCCTGCTTGCAGTAGCCTTCGCGTTATTGATCAGTATTGAATCAGAGGCCTCGATAAAACTCTATCTGCTGGTCTTTATGTTCGGCGGCTGCGCCTTGTCACTCTACACATTGGTGGTCGCTATCACCAATGACCACTTGCGCCCGACAGAAATTGTCCCGGCCAGCGGCACCATAGTATTGATCGCAGGTTTGACCTCTATTACAGGCCCTATTACCGCTGTTTTTTGGTTACAGATATTTGGCCTGCAGAGTTTCTTTTTATTACTCGCGGCCTGCCTACTATTACTCGGAGGGATCAGCATCTGGCGCGTTCTCACCATTGAAGCACTGCCCATTGAATATAAAGTACAGAGCACCCTCCAGGCGGCCACTGCACCTGTGGGTACGGTCCTGCATGCGGAAGAGGAGATTGCTTAAAACACTGCAAGCAATTTCATAACTCAGCAATGCAAATACACAGCAGGTAGTATGTCTAATCCTTTCGCTATTATATTGCGTAAATGGTGGAGTAAAATAACAATAAAAAAGGCCCGTTTATGTCAAATTACAGGATCATGCTCGCCGCAACTCTCAGTCTGTTTCTCAGTGGTTGTGTAGAAAAATTCGACGCTGCCGACTACCAGCAATTAGCGGACCAGTACGACGTGGTGATCGAGCGCGACCATCTGGGTGTGCCGCATATTATTGGCGAGCGAGATGTGGATGCCGCCTTTGGCTTTGCCTATGCTCAGGCGGAAGATAACTGGCAAATTATCCATGATAGCATTCCGTTTTATCGCGGCACCAACGGAGCGGTCAACGGTTCTGATGCGGCGATTGTCGATTTTATAATTAAATGGCTGGGTATCTGGGAAGATCTGGATGCTGGCTATGAAACTGAGCTAAAGCCAGAAACCCGCGCCTATATCGAAGCCTTCGCCGACGGTATTAATTACTACGCCGCACTGCACCCACAGCAAACTGATAAGCGCCTGTTCCCGATTAATGGCAAGGATATTGTTGCCGGTTATATGCTGCGGCATCTGCTTTTTTATGGCTTTGATGCGCCTGTGAGAGAGCTGTATGAGGAACAGCGCAAATACCCTATCAGCCGCGGTCAGGACTCTAACTCCAGCACAGCCACGAGCAGCCATGGAGTCACCATCGGCGGTCTGCCTGTGGGCTCTAATGCTACCGCCTTGTCGCCCCATAACAGTACTGAAGGCGCTACCAGATTAGCGATTAATTCCCATCAGCCAACCACGGGTCCGGTGGCTTGGTATGAAGCCCATGTGCAGAGTAATGAAGGCCTAAATATTATGGGCGGGCTTTTCCCCAGCAGTGTCACTATTGGAGTAGGTTTTACTGAGAATTTGGGCTGGGGCGCCACGGTCAATAAACCTGATTTGGTAGATATTTTTGTACTGGATATCGACCCCAATGATCCAAATCGCTACAAGCTGGACGGAGAATGGAAAACTCTGGAATCTTGGGATATCGACATTGATGTCAAGCTGATGGGTTTTCTGCCCTGGTCTGTTACTCAGGAAGGTTTGCGATCAGTGCATGGCCCAGTGTTGCGCACCGACCATGGCACCTACGCGGTTCGCTATGCGGGCATGGGTGAGATGCGTCAGGTGGAACAATGGCTGGCCATGAATAAAGCACAGAATATGGAAGACTGGCGCAATGCTATGCGCATGCAGTCTTTTGCCAGTTTTAATATGGTTTATGCCGACCGCGAAGGTAATACCATGTTTGTCCATAACAGCCTTACCCCGAACAGAAAGGCTGGCTATAACTGGGCACATTATCTGCCAGGTGACGACAGCAGCCTGATCTGGGATGAGTACATGCCGTTCGACCAGCTACCACAGTTGATCAATCCTAAGTCTGGGTATATTCACAGTGCCAATCAGAGCCCATTTCACATTAGTGGTGAGGCTGATAACCCGGTTAAAGAAAACTACCGTACTGAAGATGGCTGGCCTACCCGCATGACCAATCGCGCTGATCGCGGACTGGAATTATTAGCCGAGCTAAGCCCCATTTCGGAACAGGAATTTTATGATATCAAGCATGATAAAAGCTTTAGTACTCAATCTAGATCAATGGCATTTCTAAATCAGGCATCAACTCTGGATTTCAGTGCGCAGCCGCAAAAATATCAGGACGCCCAGCAGCTGATTGCCAACTGGGACCGCAATACCAATATTGAAAACCGCGGCGCCGCCATGAGTACCTGTGTAATCGGCTCTGAGTGGATCGCCGAACAGAAAGGTAAGCCTGAGCCGGACATCCGCGAAGAACTTATCCGCTGCACCGATCTTTTACTCAGTAAAGTCGGCCGCCTTGATCCATTGTGGGGTGATGTCAGCCGCCATGTTCGCGGTGATCTCAATCTGCCCGTAGGCGGAGGCCCGGACACATTGCGGGCCATTTACGGACTCGGCATGGAAGAAGATGGCTTCCTCACTAATGTTGCTGGTGATGGACTCTACTACCTGCTGTCATGGGATGCCGAAGGTAATCAGCAAGTCCGGGGTATTCACCAGTACGGTGCCGCTACATTAGATAAGAGCTCCCCCCATTACGCAGATCAGGCCCAGGACTATGTGGACGAAGTGCTTCACGACCCCTTGTTTGATGACGAGCTCAGAGCCGACAAAACCATTCGCCGCTACCGGCCCGGTGAATAGACGCTAGCTGGCAGACCCAGCACCGATGCTTTAGAATGCGGCTTCTACAGAATTGACGACCCCAACTGAAGCCTATTATGTCTATACAGTGGTATCCCGGCCATATGCGCAAGGCCAGCAACGAAATGATTGAGGCCCTGCCGCAGGTCAATATTGTTGTTGAGGTTCTGGATGCCCGCATACCCTTTAGTAGCTCCAACCCGTTTATTCAGAGTCTATGCGCAGAAAAGCCCTATATCAAACTACTCAATAAAACTGACCTTGCCGATCCTGATATTACTCAGCAATGGCAAGATTATTTCGAGAAGCAAAGTAATACCAAAACTCTGGCTCTAGATTTAAAGAATCATGACCCCAGCAGCAAAATTATCGATCTGATTAATCGACTCTATCCTCAGCGGGAAGGTGGCAACACATTGGCCATGGTCACCGGCATTCCAAATGTTGGCAAGTCATCATTGATTAACTGTTTAGCCGGCAAACATATTGCACGGACCGGCGATGAACCAGCGATCACCAAGGGGCAGCAAAAGATTAATCTGCGCAATGGCATTATGCTATTGGACACGCCCGGTATTCTCTGGCCAAAAATTGAAAACCCCCAAGGCAGCTATCGCCTGGCCACCACGGGCGCAATTAAAGATACAGCCGTGAGCTATGAAGATATTGCTTTTTTTGCCGCGGAGTTTCTCCTCGAAAAATATCCAGCACGCCTTAAAGAGCGTTTTAATATTACTGATTTGCCGAGAACTGAAATCGAGCTTCTGGAAATTATCGGCGCCCAGCGAGGTTGTTTGCGTGCCGGTGGCCGAGTCGATTTGGAGCGGGTCTCAACTATTTTCGTCAATGAACTGCGCGCCGGCATTCTCGGGCCTTTGGGTTTCGAAACACCGGAAATGATTGATAAAGAAATGGCACAGGTTGCCATCTTAAAAGCCGAGAAAGAAGAGCGAGAAAAAGCGCGGTTGGAAAAAGCTGCGACTCGTCGCCGCAAGGCTAAGTCTAACCGCCGCTAGGCTCAGACATACTGCCCAGCGGCGTAGCCGGAAGCCCAGGCCCACTGAAAGTTATAACCTCCCAAATGTCCGGTTACGTCCATCACTTCACCGATAAAATACAGTCCTGGCTGGGTTTTGCACTCCATGGTTTTTGACGATAGATGATCGGTATCTACGCCGCATAAGGTGACTTCGGCGGTGCGATAGCCTTCGGTGCCGGAGGGTTTTAGTTGCCAATCTTGAAGCTTGGCTGCCACCTCCATTAATACAGAGTCGGGAATCTCTGCCATGGGTTTATCAGCATGATTGAGCCAGTACAGGTTTTGCAATTCCAACACCAAGCCTTTAGATAGATGCTGCGATAATAAATTGCGTAATAATGATTTAGCGCTGGATTTTTTATAGCCCAGTAATAGGGTACTGGCTTGCAGATCTGGCAGTAAGTTAATGCTTATTTTCTGCCCTGGCTGCCAGTAGCTGGATAGCTGCAGAGCCGCAGGTCCACTTATACCGCGATGGGTAAATAGCAGGTTCTCGCGGAAGGCGATATTATTCACCGATATCTCAACATCCACTGCCAGACCGGAGAGTCTTTCGCTAATATCTTTTACCCAGTCGGTAAAGGTAAATGGCACCAGTCCGGCAGTGCGGGGCAGTAGATTAAGACCAAATTGCTCGGCTATTTCATAGCCAAATCCTGAGGCACCCATGGTGGGAATAGACAGACCACCGGTGGCAATCACCAGTGACCGGCATTGGTAGCCGCCCAGAGTCGTTTGCAGTGAATATCCAGACTCCACAGGGGCGATAGCCTTAATATCGCATTTAGTTTTTATGCTGGTATTGGCCTGGTCACATTCATCCAGCAACATCGCCAAAATATCTTTGGCGGAGTTGTCGCAGAACAGTTCGCCATGTTTGCGCTCATGGTAGGCAATCTGATGGCGCTCCACCATCTCGATAAACTGCCACTGGTTGTAGCCATTAAGTGCAGATTTACAAAAGTGGGGATTGGCCGATAAATAGTTTTCCGGCTGTATATCCAGGTTGGTAAAGTTGCAGCGACCTCCACCGGACATCAAAATCTTTTTGCCAACCTTATTGCTACTGTCCAGCACAAGCACAGACCGGCCACGCTGACCCGCGGTAAAAGCACAGAATAAACCGGCAGCACCGCCACCTATGACAATCACATCATATTTCTTAGAGGCTGTCATAGTAGGTTATCTAGTCGCTGTTGTAGTTCTGCTGCATTCATAGCTTCGAGAGTTTCGATATTGCGCAGGGGAATTTCTTCTGGATTTGGAAATTCCTGTAGTACGCGATCCATCATTTCTTCCCGCAGAAAGTGAATCATTGGGTAGGGGGAACGATTGGTGAAATGGCTAGTGGCTCCCTCGGGCTCGTCATCAAACTGATACTGGGGATGAAAGCTGGCCAGTTGAATAGTACCTGCCAACCCCTGTTCTTCAAGTAGATTATTGGCATTATCAATAAAGTGCAAATAGGTATCAAAGTCCTCGAGTCCGGCGGGTAACACCAGCAATGAGGTGGCAATCTCGGACTCCGAAGAATGACAGATCAAATCTAGTTCCTGCAGGTACATAGAGGCAATATCTTCCAGCTTGGCCGATTCACAGACAGTCAGGCGCAAACCGTCGGCAGCGAGAACTGGCCGCGCAAAAGGGCACAGATTAAGGCCCACCACAAAGCTCTCGAGCCATGCTCTGGTGCGCTGCTCTACATTGGCATAAGCCGAGGGAGACATAGAAAACTCGTTGCGAATAACAGGGGCGCTAGAATACCCAGTCCGACTCTCGCCAACAAGCTAAAGGTAAGGCTTGTTTAAATGGGCTTTTATCAACAAGGTCGATTCATGTATCCTGCCCCGCTGTGAAAGCAAATATCAGCCCTTAATCTTCTCGAGAATTTACAATGAGTAATCTGTTTCAGCCCATTCACTTTAAGTCCGGTGCCAGCCTGAAAAACCGATTTATGCTGGCCCCTCTGACTAATACTCAAAGCCATACCGATGGCACATTGTCAGATGATGAATATCACTGGTTAACCATGCGTGCCAAAGGCGGGTTTGGGCTGACTATGACCTGTGCCGCCCATGTGCAGGCTGTGGGGCAGGGTTTTCCCGGGCAGTTGGGAATCTTTGGTGATGAGCACCTGCCAGGGCTGACACGCCTGGCCCAGGGTATTAAGGCTGAAGATAGTCTGGCAGTGGTACAGCTGCACCATGCCGGAATGCGCTCCCCTGCAGACCTGATTGGTCAGGCGCCGGTGTGCCCATCAGATCATGCAGAAACCGGTGCCACGACTCTTAGCCCTGAAGCCGTTGAGCAGTTGATCGAAGATTTTATCTGCGCTGCCGAGCGGGCAGAACAGGCTGGTTTTGATGGTGTCGAAATCCACGGTGCCCATGGTTATATTCTCGCCCAGTTCCTCAGTGGCACCATTAACCAGCGGCAGGACCAGTTCGGCGGCAGCATCGAAAACCGTATGCGTCCTATTACCGAAATTATTGATGGTATTCGCGCCCGTTGCCGTGCGGATTTCTTGCTTGGCCTGCGACTTTCGCCAGAGCGCTTTGATGTGCAACTTGGCGATATAATCGAAGTGGCAAAGCTGATACTGGCCGACCAAAAAATTGATTTTCTTGATATGTCATTGTGGGATTCATTTAAAGAGCCGGAAGAAGAAGCCTTTAAAGGACGCAGCCTGCTTTCCTACTTCACTGAACTGGAGCGCGGCAATGTGGCCTTGGGCATTGCAGGAAAACTGCGTAACCCAGAAGAAGTCAATCAGGCTATGGACGCCGATATTGATTTTATTATGCTGGGCCGAGCTGCAATATTGCACCATGACTTCCCAATACAAATGCAGGCGGACAGTAGTTTTACCCCAGTCCGAAATCCAGTTTCGGCAGATCATCTGCGTGCTGAAGGTCTGGGCGAGGCATTTATTACCTATATGTCAGGCTGGAAAGGTTTTGTAAGCTAATCAAAAGTCAGGGTAGCTGCGTAATACTTCTATGCAATTAAATTGGCTTGATACAGAACCCGCCACCAGCCTTTCCTCAGGTTTCCCTGATAAGTTGGTTTTGCTCGACTGCGAAACCACCGGAGGAAAGGCTGTCTATCACCGCATTATCGAAATTGGTCTGCTGGTCATTGAAAATGGCGTGCTGATTGAAAAATGGCAATCATTTGTCGATCCTCAAGTAGCTCTGCCACCCTTTATACAACGGCTTACCGGTATCAGCCCAGCCATGCTGGTCGGTGCACCGGAATTTCGCGATATAGCCTCGGTGCTACTGAGCAAATTAGAAGGCCGCACATTGGTGGCCCACAATGCCCGTTTTGACTACAGCTTTCTAAAAAATGAATTTGAGCGCGCCGGTATCAGCTATAACGCCAAGCCCCTGTGCTCAGTTAAATTCAGTCGCAACCTTTATCCCCAATTTAAACGCCATGGGCTGTCCCATATTATTGAGCGCTTTGATCTGTCCATTGAAAATCGCCACCGGGCTCTGGACGACGCCGAGATGATCCATCAGTTTTTTCTCAAGTCCTCAGCATTGTTTCCCGATCAGGAAATTCAAGCCACCTGTGAGTCCATTCTTAAGCGCCCAACATTGCCGGTCAAGCTGGATGCCAAAGAGGTGGAGAAGCTGCCAGCCAGTGCCGGAGTATATTATTTTTATGATGACAAAGGCACATTGCTCTATGTGGGCAAGAGTGTACATATTCGCAATCGGGTATTGAGCCACTTTAGCTCCGACCATAAAAATCCAAAAGATCTGCAGATGAGCAGCAAGATTGCCCATATTGATTTTACCCAGACCGCATCGGATTTTGGCGCTCAGATACATGAGAGCAATCAAATCAAAGTGCTGTCACCAATCTATAACCGGCGGCTGCGCAAGATAAAAAAACTCTACCAATTTCGCACCGATACTGACAAGCAAGGTTATCTTCGACTGGGGATTGAGAGCATAGATACAGAAAACCCTGCAGCGGACGAACAGTTCGGGCTGTTTCGCTCACCCCGCCAAGCCAGTAAGAAAATAGAAAGACTGGCCGACCAATATTTTCTCTGCCATAAACTTCTGGGACTTGAGGGTGACAGCCGCAATAGCAATGGCAACCCCTGCTTTCGAGCCCAGCTCAATAAATGTTTTGGTGCCTGCTGTGGCAGGGAATCTGCGGATATTTACAACCAGCGGATGCAGACAGCGCTTAAAAATTATCAAATCAAACTCTGGCCCTACCCAAATGCTATTTTGGTTGAGGAACGAGATGCGCAGAACCCAGAGCTAAGCTGTTTCCATCTGGTGGATCGCTGGCGTTACCTGGCCAGGCTGACGTTGATCGAAGACCTTTATGACTATGGATTTCAGCTTAGTGGCAATCAACCCCCGAGCCAAATACTCAACCCGCCTCAACAGGAAGAGCCACAAACCGAGAGCCGTTTTGATCTAGATGTCTATTTTATTCTGGTGCGGTTTCTGGTGGACCGAGACAGAGCAGCAATGAATAATTTGCAGATCCATCATCTAATGCGCCGACTCGAAGAGCATTGCGACTAGAAATCTATATTAGGCTTTTCTATATTAGAAATTGCTATATTAGATAAGTATAAACTATACTTATTCAAACTGTCCTCCCGCGAGCATCACCATGGCCAACCCATTGACCCGCAATGATCTAGAGCAACTGGCCGAACATGCCAAGGATGCATCAGCATTACTAAAGCAGCTAAGCAACCAGCATCGGCTAATGATTCTATGTTCGTTGATTGATGGCGAGCTGTCAGTTACTGAGCTTAATAACAGAACCAATCTGAGCCAGTCTGCCCTGTCCCAGCATCTGGCATCGCTGCGCAACGCTGACCTTGTGCAAACCAGACGTGAGGCTCAGACGATTTTTTATCAACTGCAAGGCACTGAGGCGATTCAGGTGATCAGAGTGCTGAAATCGATTTACTGCCCATAATAGTTACCGAGGTTTGAGAATGAGCATAACCAGTATTGCCGCCAGTGCATTTAATCAGTTACAAAAACCCAGAGTGCTGGATGTACGCACCCATGCAGAGGTCGATTTGGAAGCTCTTGCCGGAGCCGTCCATTTCCCGCTGCAGGAGCTGCATGAGGACAGCATTAACCGATATTTGCTCTCTGTGGGTCATCAGCCTGAGCAGCCCATTTATTTCCTCTGTGCCGGCGGCCCCAGAGCGACCCGTGCCGCCCAGCAACTACAGGATCATATAGAGAGCCCACTGGTGGTTATCGAAGGGGGGCTGAACAGTTTAAAACAGCAGGGACTAAAGGTTGAGCAGGGTGAAGGCAAAGTTATCAGCCTCGAACGTCAAGTGCGGATTGCCGCCGGACTGTTGGTGTTGATCGGCGTGGTGCTGGGTACCTGGCACAACCCTTGGTTCTATGGTCTATCAGGTTTTGTCGGTGCTGGCTTAACATTTGCCGGAGTGACTGATACCTGTGCCATGGGCATGGCTCTAGCGCGCATGCCATGGAACAACAAAGCACCTTCAATCACTAAAACTCAATGATACTGGGCCTGATAATCGGTGCCATTATCGGTCTGGTTCTGGGTCTCACTGGCGCCGGCGGTTCTGTATTTGCCGTGCCAATGCTTATCTTGCTGCTCGGCCTGCCGATTAATCAGGCTGCCGGCATTGCTCTTGGGGTGGTCTCTCTCAGTGCGCTGTTTGGCACTATCAGCAACTGGCAGAGCAAATATATTCTCTGGATACCGGCACTGTTGCTGGGCCTCTGTGGCGCAGTACTCGCGCCGATAGGTAGACAACTGGGAGCTCAGTTAAGTGCAAATATAGTTTTATTTGGCTTCTCCTTGCTCGCGGTTAGTATCGCAATACTCATGTGGCGTCAGGCTGCCCGCTCACCGGAGCAATCTTCTGTTGTCCGCGCTAATGCTGGCTTGAGCGATCAAGACTATATAGAACCCATCTGCCGGTTTAATAATTCCTCCAGATTTAACCTATCCGCCAGCTGCATCGCTGCGCTATTGGCCAGCGGCATTGTGGTTGGTATTCTCAGCGGTTTATTTGGTGTCGGCGGCGGCTTTTTGATCGTTCCAACACTGGTGTTTGTCGCTCAGGTATCCATGCGCCAGGCAGTGGCCACCTCGCTTTTGATTATTACGCTGATCAGCGGCGCCGGCTTTTTAAGCTTTGCACAAAACAATATGCTCGACTGGCACCTATTATCACAGGTAGGTGCAGGCGGTCTGCTTGGCATGTTGGGCGGGCGACTAATGGCCAACAAAATTGCCGGGGCACCGCTGGAAAAAATCTTCGCTGTAAGTCTGGTTGCGGTGACATTGACGACTCTAGCTAGACAGCTTAGTTAACGGCTACCGTTATCAATAGAAGATACTAAGGAGAGCTATAGAATGATTTTTAGACAGCTATTTGATCGCGACTCTTCCACTTACACATACCTGCTTGGAGATCTGAACAGCGGTGAAGCACTGCTGATCGACCCGGTAATCGCCAATGCCGACAACTATCTCAGCCTGCTCAAGCAACTCAATCTGCAACTCAAAATCTGTGTGGATAGCCACACCCATGCAGATCATATTACTGCTTTGGGTACATTGCGCGACCGCACCGGCTGCATCAGCATGATGGGCGAGCAGGCCATGGCGGACTGTATTAGCCAAAGTTTTGCTCATGGTGATCAGATCCGGCTGGGAGATGTGCATCTGGAAGTACTTTATACCCCGGGTCACACCGATGATTCCTACAGCTTTTACATGCCCAATCAAGGCATGCTATTTAGCGGTGATACATTATTGATCCGCGGCACCGGGCGCACCGATTTTCAAAATGGTGACGCTCTGGCCCAGTACCATAGTCTGCATCAGATACTGCTAAAACTGCCCCAAGACACCGAGGTTTATCCGGGTCATGATTACAGAGGCTGGTCGAAGAGTAGTATAGGAGAAGAGAAGCAGCACAACCCCAGGCTGCAAGCAGCCAGTGGTGAGGAATATGCTGCCATGATGGCGGCGCTTAAGCTCCCCAGTCCAAAACTCATGGATATTGCCGTGCCTGCCAATCAGGCCTGCGGCGAATCAGTTCCCTAGATCAGACTATTATTTAGTCAGCTTCTTTTGCAGCGCCATCGTTTCCTGAGTTGCTTTAAATACGGTTAACGTAGAGTCTGCCTGACCGGTGCGACCAATGGCATCAATCTGCCCGTAGAACCAGTATTGAACTGCAAAGCCAGCCATGGCCCGCAATGTTTTCAGGTTACCCAGAAACGCCAACCAGCGGGGGAACAGGGATAGCTCATTTTCATAGCGAGGCAATTCCTCAAGGCCTTCCATCAGCTGTTTGGGCGCATCGGTCATTACACACATGGGACGACCCAGACCAACCACATCGGCACTGCCGCTCTCGAGCGCCTGCTCCATTACCAGACGCTGACGGAAGCCGCCTGTGACCATCAGCGGGATACTGACCTTTTTCTGCATAGCCAGAGCAAAATCCACAAAGTAAGCCTCGCGAATCATGGTCGATTCAGCCACTTCCTGCTTTTCCTCTTCTTCCATTCCCTGCAGACCCAGTAGCTTTGGCTGCTCATAGGTACCGCCAGAAATTTCAATCAGATCGACACCAGCCTGTTCAAGCCATTGCACCACTTGCAGGCTGTCTTCAAAGTCAAACCCGCCCTTCTGGAAATCAGCACTATTGAGCTTAACCGACACCGGGAATTTTGGCCCCACTGCCTTGCGCACCGCCGCTACCGCGTCTAATAGAGCGCGGGCACGATTAGCTAGAGTGCCGCCATACTGATCGGTGCGCAGATTGCTGCGCGGACTTAAAAACTGACTGAATAGATAGCCATGGGCAGAATGCACCTGAACACCGGTAAAGCCTGCAGTCTTAACCGCCGCCGCGCAAATAGCAAAGCGACGCACAATCTCTTCGATCTCCTCAACGGTAAGCGCTACCGGCTGACCAAACTGACCACCGGGCAATCCCAGCTTAACCGCCGAGGGAGCCTTGGGTGTCTTGTTAACAATTTTCTGAGTCTGACGACCCGCATGACTGATTTGCGCCCAAAAGTGATTGCCATTGCGGGTGGCGGCTTTTGCCCAGCTCGCCAGTGCCGCCTGCATTTCTTTATTGGGTTCAGAATCAATAACCACATTGCCTGGGCGTTCCAGATGATCCTTATCCACCTGAATATTGCCTGACAGCAACATACCGGCACCTCCATCACTCCAGATGCCATAGAGCCTTTCAAGCTCAGGAGTAGGCACGCCATCAGAGGTGGCCAGCCCCTCTGTCATGGCAGCTTTGGATAGTCGGTTGGGCAGCACAGCGCCACAGGGCAAGGTCAATGGTTGAGCGAGTAAATTTTTCATGGCATCAATTCTTATTATTAGAGTTGGCTAATCATAAAGGGGACTAATCCCCATGGCGAGTCCTATTCTGCATACCTAATAGCAGTACTGCTTAGTCTACTTCTAGTCTTTACCCACTAGACTCAGAAATAGACACTTAACAACTGAATCGTGCCCAAATACTGGCTGACAAGGAACCCTATGGAATTTTTACATTATCGCAATCTGGCGAAGACTGAAACTGAGTTCCCTATCAGTGCAGAATGGGGCCAGGGGCGCAGCATTTTTGGAGGTCTGACCGCCGCACTGGTATTAGTGCATATTGAATCCAATGTTGAGTTAACCGGTCACGATCTGCGCACAGTGAATATTCACTTCTGCGGTGCGGTCATAGCGGATATACCCTGCGAATTTCGCCACCGCGTGCTGTCTCAGGGCAGATCTGTGACCCAAATTGAGGGGCAGCTGCTGCAGGAGGGCGAGGTCAAAACCGAAATAGTCGCCTGTTTTACTACTGACCGGATCTCAGCTATTGAGATCAATTTTCCGGCCAAAACATTTCCCGTTGCCGTGCAAGATACAAAAGAGATGAACTTTGAATTTAAACAGGGTTCAGCTCCCCAGTTTGTAAGCTACTTTGATCTTCGCCAAACCAATAACAACCTGCCCTTTACTAGCTCTGACCACAGCCTGATTATGGGTTGGATGCGCTTCGCCAAGCCCAGCGAAAGTCTCAATGACGCCACAATTCTGGCACTGATTGACGCCTGGCCCCCGGCAATACTGCCAATGATGACTGTCCGGGCGCCAAGCAGCACCATTACCTGGAATATTGAATTTATGCACCCCAGAGCACCTCTCAAGGTCGAGGATCTGCTGTATTACGAATGCGCTGCTATTCAGGCTGGCCACGGCTATGCCCATACTGAGGGGAGAATTTACCACCCCAATGGGCAACTCCTTGCATTAAGTCGCCAAATGGTTGGTATTTACGATAAAGTGACCTGATAACATCAAATAACAATAAGAAAAGTTGGGGCACGCAAGATGAGTAAACAACTACCCACTGCTCGCCAGCCACTGGCAGGGCTTGAAGTCATTGAACTGTCTAATATGATTACCTGCTCACTGGCCGCGCAAACCATGGCCGCTCAGGGCGCCAATATTATTAAAGTCGAGCCACCGGTCGGCGGTGATCAGATGCGCCCTCTGGGTACCCAGAAAGGCGGTGTCTCTGGGTTCTTCCACAACTGTAATCGCGGCAAACAGTCACTGGCCATTGATCTCAAATCTGAAGCCGGTGTAGAAGCGGTAAAAAAACTCGCTGCCCGAGCCGATATTCTGCTGCATAACTACCGCCCCGGGGTAATGGATCGCATTGGTCTCGGCTCCGATGTGCTGCGCCAGATAAATCCCGGATTAGTCTATGTTGCTGTCAGTGGTTTTGGTACTCAGGGTCCAATGGCCGACTTCCCCGCCTTTGATCATGTGATTCAGGGCCTGGCCGGATTTACCGACCTGCAGGCACCGGAGGATAATAGTTTTGACTTTATCCGCACCTTTATCTGCGACAAAGTAACTGCTTACACCGTCGCTCAGGCAGCAACTGCGGCACTGGTGGCTAGAGCTACCACCGGTGAGGGGCAACATATTGATATCTCCATGCTCCATGCCTGTATCGCCTTTATGTGGCCTGACGGCATGATGCACAGAACATTAAAGGACAATGACAGATTTACCATGTCGCCGGGTTCAGAGTACTTTCAGACCATTAACTACTCCGATGGAGCAGTGGCTGTCGCCCCACTAAAAGATCACCATTGGGAGGCACTGTTACCCATGCTTGGTTACCCGGAGTTACTGGGCACAGCGCCCTATAATTCTGTCCCCGCGCGCATGACTAATATGAAAGAAGTAACCCAGGTGCTAAAAAACCCCCGTCGCGATATTGGTGTTGAAGCGGCAATGGAAGTTCTGGTAGCTGCAGATGTGCCCTGCGCTCCCTGTGTACAGCGGGATAATTTAGAAGCCAGTGAACAGATAGCAGCCATTGGCGCCCTTGAAACCTATATCACCAAGGCCATGGGGAAACTCACTGTGCCCACACCACCAGTGCAATTCGAAGGGGCGGCGGCATCCCAGGCTGAACCCAGTCCATTGCTGGGCCAACACAGCCGCAGCATTCTGGCAGAGCTTGGTTGGGATAATGGGGCTATCGATGGCTTAATCCGCTCAGGGGCAGTCGCGGAAACGCCTCTACCCTAATGATAAACTGGGCAAAAAACCAGGTTGATCGCAAAGCCAATATTCTATTTGGGCTTTGGGCGGTGCTGTTGACTGCGCCCTGCGTCTGGGCCAGTGGCTTTAGTCTGAATGATCAATGCCCGCCGAGCTTTGCTCTGGACAGCAACAACCAATGCCAGCTGCGCAACCTCTACCAATTTTATGACTCATTGCAGGATCAGGGGCTGGGTGGTCTGAAAACCGCTCTGCCCGACCATCGCGATGGCTTTAGCCCGCAACAGATTGATCTGGGTCGACTGTTGTTTTTTGATCCAGTGCTGTCGGGCAATAAAGATCTATCCTGCGCCAACTGCCACAACCCGGCCCAGGGCTTTAGTGATGGCATGGCACGCAGTGTGGGTGCCAGTGGTCAGGTGCATTCCCGCTCTGCTCCCACTTTGTGGAACAGTGCTTTTCTCAAGTCATTGTTGTGGGATGCCCGAGCCAGCAGTCTTGAACAGCAGGCTTTGGGCCCATTGTTCTCCGAGATAGAAATGGCCAATACCCCAAAACAGTTGCTGACCAACCTCAATCAGGTGGAAGCCTATCCAGCGCTTTTTGCCAAGGCCTTTCCCAGCTCAGAAGATGCATTGGTTATTGCCAATATCGCCACCGCACTGGCCGCCTTTCAGAGCTCATTGATCAGCCTTAACAGCCCCTATGATCGCTATGCCCATGGGGACAGCAAGGCCCTTAACCCCGAGCAACTTGAAGGGCTCAATGTATTCCGCTCATTTGTGGCCCGCTGTTCCCAGTGCCACACGCCGCCATTGTTCACTAATCAACAGGTGGCTGTTATTGGCACCCCGGAACCCGAGGGCATGGCGAGAGATATTGGTGCCCAGGCCACCTTTGGGGCCGAGCGGTTACGAGGTGGCTTTAAGGTGCCAACTCTGCGCAATATCGCCCTCACTGCGCCCTATATGCACAGCGGAAGATTTGCTACATTGCGTGAGGCTACAGAGTTTTATACCAAGGGTCGCGGCCATGCCGTGCCTGAGGGTGAGGAGTTATTGCTGCACTGGCATATATCCGAACCCAATCTAACCGCCACTGAGCTGGATCGGTTAGTGGATTTTATGGGCGCATTGAGCGATGAAAGCTTTATGCCCAAAATCCCCGAGAAGGTACCCTCGGGGTTGCTGAATTAAAGAGTGATATAAAAAAAGAAAACATGATCTCACCAGTGGATCAGGAGAATAATAATGAGTAATAAAATCAAAATCGTACTTGTGATTCTTACCTTTGCCGGTGGCTGGATTCTCGGCAGCAATAACAATACTGCCCCGGTAATTACCAGCTCCATGGGAGGTGCCAGTTACTCTGGCGGTTATCAGGGCGAGCAGCAAGCTGAGGGCGCAGTTGCTGTGCGAACCGAGCAAGGCCAAATTCATGTGGTTGAGGATGGCGACTCGATACAGGCGGCCGTTGAAGCGGCGCAGCCCGGAGATACTATTCAGGTGATGCCCGGCACCTACTCAGAGACTGTGTATATCGATAAAGATGATATTCATCTGCTGGGTGTTATTCAGGGCGGTGCGCGCGCCACCATGGATGGACTGGGCAAACTCAATGATGCCATTCTCTACTCTGGCAATAATATCGTCATCGAAAACTTCCGCATCACCAAGTACAAAGGCAATGGCATTATGGGCCAGGCCGGTAATAACTTTGAGATTCGCAACAATGTTATTGTCGACACAGGCATCTACGGCATCTTCCCCCAGCTGGGTACCAACGGCCTGGTCGAACACAATGTGGTTTCCGGTATTGAAGATGCGGCCATCTATATTGGTATGAGTGACAATATCCATGTGGCTTACAATGAGGTGTTCGACAGTGTTGCCGGCATCGAAATTGAAAATAGCCGCCATGCAGTGGTTGAGCACAATAATGCCCATAACAACACCGGTGGCATTCTGGCCTTTGTTACCCCAGGTCTGCCGATTAAAACCACCTATGATGTCATTATCCGCAATAACTTTGTGCTGGATAACAACACCCCCAACTTTGGTGCCCCGGGCTCTATTGTCTCTGGTATTCCAGCGGGCACTGGCATTCTGGTGATGGCTGCCGACGATGTGATTATTGAAGGCAATATTATTTCCGGTAACAAAACCGCCGGCATTATTGTCAATGACCATAGCTTTGCCACTACCATCACTATGGATGTGGAGTCGGATCCCAATTCTGACCGCACCATGATTCTGGACAATGTCATGCTCAACAATGGCTATGACACCATTGCCGAAGTCAAAGCCGTAGCACTGACCGAATTGCATACAGGTCTGGTGGATATAGTCCATGTGGGCCCCAGCGAAGGCAGCTGCATTATCAATCGTCATCGCTACAGAACAGTGGGCATTGGCGACTATGCTGACTGTGACTTTACCAACACCGACAGCATAGATAATTACCTGCTTGCGGGCGGTGCCGAGCGCCGGGTGATTCATCCCTCAGAGCGCGGTGAGATCGCCTATCTGGGTGTCTGTACTGGCTGCCACAGCTACACTGGCCGCCTAATAGGCCCATCGGTTGAAGTTATTCAGGCCATGTATGCAGGCAATCCGCAAGGGCTGGTGGCCTACATCAATGCGCCGGTTAAAGTGCGCGATAACTTCCCGCCTATGCCCGCACAAAACTATCTGGACGCCGAAACCCAAATGGCTGTAGCCGAATATATGCTAGCGCTGGAAAAATAGAATCATGGTTGTCTACACAGGCGCCTGCCAAACCCATTACGCAGGTCATGAAAAAACTGCCGACGATTATTTGGCAAATTTATAATAACTAAAAACGAGAACAAGCATGCCAAGACAAATTCTGGATCATAAAAATATCCATCCCGCAGTGCAGTCCACAGTGGCAGATAACCATGCCGATATAGTGGCCGAAGTGCAGCTGGCTATCAGCAGCAACAAAGTGGTTATTGTCGGCATGGCCCAGAACCCTGCACCGAAAAGAGCCCGCAAGGTGCTGGATGAACTTGGCGTAGAGTACGCCTATTTGGAATACGGCAACTATTTCAGTCTCTGGCGGCGTCGCAATGCACTGAAAATGTGGAGCGGCTGGCCCTCATTCCCGATGATTTTTGTCAATGGGGTGTTGATTGGCGGCTCCAGTGATATGCGCGCACTTATTGCCAGCGGCGAATTTACCGCGCTGCTGACGTAATCAGTACGGCTCTGCATCTGGATCTGGTTAACCTGTTTTACTGCGGGAAACTTCGATGAATAATAAGACTGTCGATAAAAACGACACACAAACAAAAATAGGCTTTTGGCGCGGCTGGTCCATCGCGGTGGGCTGTGCCATAGGCTCGGGCGTGTTTATGATGCCGACATTACTCGCCCCCTACGGCATGCTCGGCATGGCCGGGTGGCTGGTTGCCGGCGGCGGCACTCTGCTGGTCGCGCTGTCCCTATCAAGGCTGGTACGTCGAATTCCTAAAATTGGCGGGCCCTATGCCTATGTCCACGAAGGCCTTGGCCATTTTGCTGGCTTTCTGATTGCCTGGACCTACTGGATTGCCTGTATTGCCGCGGTATCAGGTATCGCCATTGCCTTTGTCGGCTATCTGGGCGTGTTTATTCCAGAGATCACCACCTCCAGAATTCTGTCCCTGGTATTTGCCCTGGGACTGATCTGGACCATATTTGCGCTCAATATCCGCAGTCTGGAAGACAGTAGCAAATTTCAGGTGGTATCCACCATTCTCAAGATACTGCCATTGCTGTTTATGATTGTGATGGGCTTTGCCCATATGCAGCCGGACAACCTGCCCGACTATAATCCAACAGATCTGCACCCGGCTGCACTTCTGGCCACGGTCACCACATTGGTTATGTGGTCGTTTGTCGGCATAGAAACGGCCTCTGTGCCAGCCCACAATATGGCCGAGCCCGAGAAGACCATTCCAAAGGTGTTGGTGGCTGCAGTGCTAACTATTCTAACCATCTATCTGTTAGTCAGTTTTGCCATTGCACTGGTTGTGCCCGCAGATGAGCTGATGGTCTCCACCGCACCTTTTGCTCTTGCCGCAACCAAAATTATGGGGCCTGTGGGTGCAGCACTGATTACCTTTGGTGCATTGATTTCCACATTGGGGTCACTCAATGCCAATGCATTGACCGCAGGGAATGTCGCCCTGGCAGCGGCGAAGGACAATCTGCTGCCGGACCGATTTGCCATTCTGAGCAAAAGCGGCACACCGGGTTTTGCCTTTGTAATCTCCGGGCTGTTTGTCAGTGTTTTGCTATTTCTAAACTACACCAAAGGGCTAGTGGCGGCATTTACCTTTATGGCTATGCTGTCGACCCTTTCAACCCTGATGGCCTACGCATTTTGTGCCGTAGCGGAATTTTATTTTCTTAAAAATGACCGCCCTGGGCCTGAGCGCAACAAAGCCATTGGTCTTTCGATAGCAGCATTTTTGTATGCCTTCTTTGCCATCTGGGGCGCAGGAACAGAGATTGTATTTTATTCCTTTATGTTGATTTTAATCGGCATGCCAATTTACGCTCTGGTAAAAAAATAATAACGGGAAAAGTCATCCGCCTATGTCCAGATTTAATGAATATTCCACTATCGCGCAGGTTGCTATTCGCACTGCGGCCAATGCCTTCGTCAGCACAGCGCAGCTAGAGCAGCAATGGCAGCCCCTGCGCTTTCATGAACAGCCAGATCTGGATGAAGCTAATATTGAGTACCGCCAGTTTAAGCAACTGCTGGCTGCCGCTGGTGCAGAGATCATTGAATTGGCCGCGGCAGATAATCTCACCATCGACAGCATCTATACCAGAGACAGCATACTAGTCAGCCCCAATGGTTTAATTCTGTGCAATATGGGCCGTGCCAGCCGCACCCCAGAAGCAAAAATTAATGCCGCTGCCTATCAGGCTCTGGGCCATCAGGTGGCCGGCCAAATCACTGCACCTGGCACATTGGAGGGGGGAGATTTTATCTGGGTCGACGACCAGCATGCCGCAGTGGGTCTGGGCCCGCGCACCAATGCCGAAGGAATTCGCCAGTTAAAGGAGCTACTGGGATCAGATATCGAGCTTCATGTGGTCGAACTGCCAGAGCCAGACCATCCGGATGATGTACTGCACCTGATGTCAATTATCTCACCCATTGATGCAGATTTAGCTCTGATATACAGACCGTTTATGCCCGCCAGCTTTGTTGCCTGGCTGGAAAATCTGGGCATAAAATTTATCGATGTGCCGGAGCAGGAGTATCCCATTATGGGCTGCAATGTTCTGGCCATAGCACCACGCAGTGCAATTATGCTGGAGAATCTGCCCGGCGTGAAAAGTGGCCTGGAACAGGCAGGCTGTACTGTCGCAACATACAAAGGCCTGGAAATCAGCCGTAAAGGCGAAGGCGGCCCCACCTGCCTGACCAGACCATTAAAAAGACTATAGCCATGAGTACCAACTATCAAAGTCTGCCCAGTTGGGCCTACAACAGCGAAGCCTTTTTTGAGCTGGAAAAACAGCATCTGTTTCTGGGTAGCTGGCAGCTGGTCTGTCATTTATCCAATATCCCCAATAATGGCGACTACTTTACCTTTGAGCTGTTTAATGAGCGGGTAATGGCCATCCGCGGTCACGACGGTACAGTGCGAGCCTTCCACAATGTCTGCGCCCACCGCGCGGCGCGACTGTTGGATGGAGACTCTGGCAACTGCGGCAAGCGCCTCACCTGCCCCTATCACAACTGGGGTTATGACCTTGAGGGCAACCTGACCAACGTGCCATACCGGGATCAGTTTGTGGACTTTGATGAAAGCAAAAATGGCCTGGTGCCCGTGGAGATGGAAATCTTTCAGGGCTTTATTTTCGTGCGCCTGAAAGCTGTGGATGGCCCCAGCGTAGCCGATCAATTTGTCCCCTATCTCGAGGAGATTAAACCCTACAGGTTAGAGGAGCTTGAGCCCATGGCCCGGGTGGTGATGCGCCCGCGCGAGGTAAACTGGAAGCAGATTGCCGATAACTATGTGGATGCACTGCATATTCCCATTGCCCATCCGGGACTCTCGGCGCTGGTGGGCAATAGTTATGGGGTAGAAGTGGGGGGCGATGGCGGCTATATCCACAAGATGTGGAGCGATGTGCGTAAGGCCCGCAAAAATACTCTATCCAATCGACTCTACGACCAGATATTGCCGACCATGGATCATCTGAGTGCAGACAAACAGCGCCACTGGGTGTACTACAGACTCTGGCCCAATCTGGCCTTTGATGTGTATCCAGAGCAGATGGACTTTATGCAGTTTATTCCCATCAGCGCCACCACAACCATGATCCGCGAACTGCCCTATGCATTGCCCGATGATCGACGGGAGGTGCAGATTGCTCGCTATCTCAACTGGCGTATCAATCGCCAGGTAAATGCCGAAGACACAGATCTAATAAGTCGAGTACAGGATGGTATGGGTACCAGTGGCTACAGTTCAGGGCCATTGGCAAAAACCGAAGTCTGCCTGATAGACAGTACAGAAAAGATTCGCACCGCGATTCCGGTATCGAAACTAAGCCAAAAGCCTGAGGAACAGGACATGGCGGCGATCAATCAACAGATGCTGCTATAGCCTCTAACCGGCGACGGCAGTACCCCAGTAATTGTAACCGGCAAACTTAGGCGTGCTGGGTAAATACATTTGCTCCATAGATTCAATCTCAAATCCCGCCTCTGTGATCAGGGCGGGAATATTGCGATTGAGATGGCAGCCACCGGCAATTTTTTCCCAGTAAGGGTCGATACGATTCTGCCATTTCAAGACATTGGCATCTGGTGCCAACCCATGCTCACAGAAAATCATTTTGCCCTCGGGCTTTAAAACTCGAAGAATTTCTTTATTAGCAGCTGCTACTTCCGGGATTGTGCACATGGTGTAAGTGACCAACACTGTATCCACATGGTTGTCGGGCAGTGGAATGGCTTCGGCACCGCCGAGTATAAACTCCACAGGAATACCTTTATCCTCCGCCACCTTGAGGGCCATGCGATTGAGTTCTTCCGAAGGGTCCAAACCAAGGATTTTATTCACTTTACTGGTATCGTAAAAAGGGATATTGAGGCCGGAACCAATACCAACCTCTAGTACCAGCCCCTCGGCCATGGGTACTACTTTTTCGCGCTGATACACAATTGGTTTCGAACCACAGGCACAATTTAAAAAGTGCGGCAGAATATATTTATCATAAAAACTCATACCCAACACCCCTGATATTCCTACCTACTTACTCTAGTGAAAAAAGCAGTTCTCCGGGCAGCCTATTACTGACCCAGAAACTGCTCCGCAGTCAAATCGAAGCAGGTGCTATCCAAATCCGCAACCAGCTCCAGACTAGCCTTAGCTTTTGGCAATTCGTAGCGGAAGAAGAATCCTGTTGCTGCCAGTTTGCCAGCATAAAAATCCTGATCCGTGCTCTCGCCTTTGACCATACCTGCAGAGGCAGCGACCGCCTGAATCAACCACATCCATGCAATAACAGCATGCCCCATGGCATCGAGGAAGATAGTCGCATTGGCCAGTGCCAGAGAATTATCATCACAGGCAACAACGGCTGCAATAGTCTGTTCAACCTGATCCAGAGTAGAGGTCAACTGTGTGCAGTAGACAGCCAGCTGCGGATAGGCTGAGGCTGAATCAATAGTCGCCTGAACTTCCTCACGCAAAATAGCAACCGCAGCACCATTGTGCATCTGCACCTTGCGGCCCAGAATATCGAGACCCTGAATACCCCAGGTACCCTCGTGAATGTGGTTGAGCCGATTGTCGCGATAGAGTCGCTCAACCGGATACTCGCGGGTGTAGCCATAACCACCCAGCACCTGTATCGCAAGCTTATTGGCTTCAAGGCAGTATTCTGAAGGCCATGATTTACAGATCGGCGTCAGCAGATCCAACAACAGACCCATGCGCTGATTTTGCTCGGCATCATCTGAGATTTTTTGATGATCAATAATCTGCGCGCTGTAGTGCATTAGCATCTGCGCACCTTCTACAAATGCTTTTTGCGTCATCAGCATGCGCTTTATATCGGCATGCTCACTGATCATGACCTGTGGTAACTGTGGGTCTTTGTTCGCCAGATCTCGACCCTGAGGGCGATTGCGCGCATAGTCGAGGCTGTACAGATAGCCACCCAGTGCAGTCATCACTGCAGACATTCCCACTGATATACGAGCTTCATTCATCATATGGAACATATTGGCGAGGCCCTGATTTTCATTGCCAACCAGATAGCCAAGACAGTCTCCACCCTCACCAAAGTTGAGCAAGGTGTTAGTGGCACCGCGACAACCCATTTTGTGGTTGAGGCCGGCCAGTGCAACATTGTTGCGGCCGCCGAGACTACCGTCATCATTGACTCTCATCTTTGGCACCAGAAATAACGAGATACCTTTAACGCCAGCGGGGCCGCCGGGAACTTTAGCCAGCACCATATGGATAATATTGTCGCTCAAATCCTGCTCGCCACCAGAGATCCACATCTTGGTGCCAGAAATCTTATAACTGCCATCTTCCAGGGGCTCGGCTTTGGTGGTGATATCTGCCAGAGATGAGCCAGCCTGTGGCTCAGACAGACACATGGTGCCAAACCAGTCACCCTCGACCAATGGGCCCAGATATTTATCTTTAAGCTCGTCGGAACCACAGGCATTGAGCATATTCGCCACGCCCTGGGTCAGGAAAAGGTAAATGTGTATGGGATTATTGGCACAGACAAACATGCCGTTCAATGCCTGGTCAACCATCCAGGGTAACTGCATGCCACCAACATCTGCATCGTAACCAGAGGCACATAGACCAGCTTCTTTAAATGCAGCAATGGCCTGTTTTACTTCCGGGATGGTTTCAACCTGGCCATCAACAAACTGCGGCTCATTGGCATCCAGCTTGCCGGCACAGGGTAAAAACTCCTCTTCAGCAATCGACTGACAGAGATCAAACATGGCATCCAATGATTCCCGATCATAGTCCGCATAGCGGTCGGACTGCAGCAATTTATCCAGGCCCAGAGCCTCATAAAAGATAAAGTCCAAATCGCGACGATTAACAATCATTGACATAATAAATCTCTCTCACTTAAAATTTTGACGGCAAATTATACAAGATTTGTATGCCCTATTGCGCCAACCTGCGATTGGTCTGACTGATACCATAGATAAGCCATCCTGATTGATTAAGGTTGCTGATAACTTTATCAGTCAGTGAAATCGAGAATAAGCTAGGACTGCTGTTGCAGTTCCCAGTTCTCAATTAGCTCCTGAGTATTATGGGCCCAGGGGTGAAAATCTTCGGCAAAGAAATCTTTGTAAGGCTGCCATGTTCCGCGCAGTACGCCCTGTTTGCCAAACAAAAATACAAAGCCTGATGCCCAGACCTTAGGGCTCCAAAGCACTCCATCACGACGCAATATATGGCGCACACCATGGAGAATATCCCAGGTCAGAAAAAACGTGCTGCGGCGCATAGCGGCCCGGCGCATTTTCTCTGTACCGCCAATAGCGCGATAGACATCAAAGGCCACAGCCTTATGTTCCATCTCTTCCACCGCATGCCATTTCCATAGCTTGGCCATGGCCGGATGAGCACCTTTAAACAGGTCAGCCTCACCCAGAGCTCGCTCGGCCAGCACGGCGGTCAAGTGCTCCACTGCCACTGTGCCTGCGAGCTGCTCGCGAGCAGGAACATTCTTTTTAACCCAGGCCATGCGTCTGCGCAGCGGTTTTTCCAGAGTTTCTAAATCATAGCCACGCTGAGCGCAGAGCAATTCGTTGTAGCGCTGATGCTCACGCAAATGCACGGCTTCCTGACTATAAAAGTCCTTCATTTCCTGCTTTAACTTGGGATCAGTAATACGATCGCGATAATGGCGTACCGAGTTAATAAAAAACTGCTCACCCATTGGAAAGGTAATCGACATGGCATTAAACCAAGCGGTGGCAAACTGATGATCATTCATCCAGTCACACTTGAGCGCATCAGCTAAATCCAACTGTGGATTGCGCTTGGTGATAGGCACATTTTCCGGTGTAAAAGACTGAGGCTGGCTCATAGCAGTAACCTACATTCGTTCAACAATAATCGCCGGGGCCATACCGCCGCCCGCACACATGGTAACCAGACCACGCTTGAGTCCGCGACGCTCTAACTCATCAACCATAGTGCCAATCAAAACAGAACCTGTGGCACCGATAGGATGACCCAGCGCCATCGCGCCGCCATTCACATTAACCGTATCTCGGTCCAGATCTAGGTCACGAATAAATTTCTCCGCAACCACGGCAAAAGCTTCGTTAATTTCCCACAGATCAATATCGTCTTTGGTCAGACCCGCTTTTTCCAGCACACGCTTGGCTGAGGGGACAGGTGCATTGAGCATCAGTGCCGGGCAGTCGCCCATATTGCCATAGGCAACCACTTTGGCACGAGGCTTCCAGCCCTGCTTGGTAGCATATTCAGGTGAGGCCAATAAAATCGCGGCGGCACCATCGACAACGCCAGATGAATTACCCGCATGGTGCACATGCTTAACATCCACCTCTGGGTATTTTACTGACATCAACTTGCCATAAGTTGTGCCCTCTTCATCGAGAGGAATATTGGTTAGCTTTTCAAAGGAAGGCTGGAGTTGACCCAGAGTTTCCATAGTGGTGCCTGGGCGGGGGAATTCATCTTTATCCAGCGCCAGACTGCCATCATCGTGATACACAGGCACCAGACTCTTATCGAAATAGCCGTTTTCTATGGCATGGGCAGCGCGCTGCTGGCTGACTTCAGCCAACTGATCTAGGGCTTCGCGAGGAATCCCTTCAATGGTTGCAATAGTGTCAGCACAGAGTCCTTGATGGGACTGACCATACATCTCGCGCAAATGAGTATTGCCTGAATCCACAAAGGGGTTTATTTCGCCAGCAAGACGACCATAGCCAGACATCATTTCACAGCCACCGGCAATCACCAGATCTTCCATGCCCGACATAATAGAGGCCGCGGCCATATTCACAGTGGTAATGCCAGAGCCGCAGAAGCGATCCAGAGTCACACCGCTGGAAGTCACATCATAGCCAGCATCCAGCGCTGACATGCGACCCATATCATTGCCGTTCTGTCCGCGCTGAACATTGCAGCCCCAGATAATATCGGCCACATCTGCAGTATTGATATCGTTGCGCTCGGCCAGTGCTTTCAGCACTGTGGAACCCAGGCGCTGGGGGTGAATTTCTGTGAGGGCTCCGCGGCCTACTTTGCCGATACCACGGGGTGTGCGACAGGCGTCGATAATCCAAGCTTCAGTCATAATAAATACCTTTATTGAAAAGCCCCATGCAGCTTTAGCAGCGTTTTGAGCACTTTTATTTTTTTCATTATTTTTATCACCATGCACTTTATTAACAGCACGGCAACTATTCAAGCCTAGTTATGACCAGTGGTTCAGGAACTCAGCGCCAATTAACAGGCAACAAAAAGATATTCCAAGCGTATTCCGCTAAACTTGACTCAGTTCCGGAGCACTATAATGATAAAAAAAAAATCCTCACATCGATTTATTGCCGTCGGTCTGATTTTTCTTTTGGGCCTTGCCATGCAGGTTAAAGGCGAAACAGAACGCAGTTTTGCCCCAGCCAAGCAAGATGACAAGGGCCGCTATACCAATATTGATGAGAACCTCCCGGGAGTTTCGATCAAGGTGACGGCACCATTTTTTGCCCGCCGCGTCCTCACTGCCTTTAAAAGTCGCGACGGCGCGCCCCAGCGCACTGTCAACGACGGTGTGTTTCTGCGAGAAAATGCCAAACACAGCGAGCCCACAGTCACCTGGGTAGGCCATGCGACATTATTGGTGCAGATGGAGCATCTGACTTTTCTGACTGATCCCATCTGGTCAAACCGACCTAGCCCAGTGCCCTTTACCGGCCCCAATCGCTATGTAAAACCCGGTATTGCCATCGCAGACCTGCCCCCTATCGACTTTGTAATGATCTCTCACAATCATTATGACCATTTGGATGTGCCCACATTGCGCAAGCTGGCCAAACGCAGCCCGGACACTATCTTTTTTGTGCCTGTGGGCAATGGCAAGCTACTGCGCAAAAAAGGTATCGAGCAGGTTCGAGAGCTGGACTGGGGTGAGACAGCCAGTATCAAAGGCGCAACCATCCACTGCCTGCCAACCCAGCACTGGAGCAAGCGCAGCCTGACAGATACCAGAAAAGCACTCTGGTCTTCTTGGGCGGTAACCGGCCCCCAGCGCCGCTTTTACTTTGCCGGAGACACGGGTTATTTTGACGGTTTTAAGGAGATTGGGGAGAAACTGGGGCCTTTCGATTTAGCCGCTGTACCCATTGGCGCCTACGAGCCCAATGCCATGATGAAGGTTTCCCACATGAATCCAGAGGAAGCAGTGCAGGCAGCGGTGGATATAAAAGCTGAACGGGCTGTGGCCATACATTTTGGTACCTTTAACCTCTCGGATGAGCCTCTTACTGAACCGCCCCTAAGATTTAAAGCCGCCGCTGAAGATAGCAGATTAGGTGCCGACAATAGCTGGGTTTTAGATATTGGCGAAACCCGGCGATTTTAGTTACCAATCTTTAGTTGAACCATTTAAGCAAGGAAAATACCCATGTCAGTGACCCTATATCAATTTTCAATTCCAGTTTTTGTTCGCCATCTGGATAATCTCTCAGGACTGCTGGCAACCGGCTTGAGCCACGCCCATGATCAAGAGATCGACGAAGCAGTATTAACCAACGCCCGGCTGTTCCCCAATATGCATCCACTGGTAAAGCAGGTGCAGATCGCCTGCGATATGGTAAAGCGCGGCGGCGCTAGACTGGCTGGTGTTGACGCTGGTAACGATGAGGATACAGAGGTTAGTTTTGCCGAACTGCAAAACAGAATAGCAACCACCAAAGCATTTTTGCTCAGCCTGCCAGAAGAGGCTATTAACGGCGCCGGGGACAAGACCATTGTCATGCCCGCCGGGCCCTATGAACTGACTTTTACAGGCACCGAATATTTAAATTTTTGGGTGCTGCCCAATATGTATTTTCATATCACCACGGCTTACAATATCCTGCGCCACAATGGTGTCTCCATAGGCAAAATTGATTACCTTGGGGTGGGCTCATTTATCACCAAAGGGCCTGAATAAGGGCGCTTGAGACCTTTGGCCCGGCTTAACTAGGCTGCGTGCACTGCTCGCAGTAGCCGGCCCATAGGCTTCTCGCCCAGATCAGCGGCAAACTGAGTATTTTCCCATGCACTGTGGCCGCCAATCATAACCAGTTCAACCACGCCGTCTGATCGATTAACCAACTGCTCATGGCTAAATTCTTCTCGGTGAATACGCTCGGCACTGTTCTCGCCATCATATTCAGCAAGCTTCTTAGGATCGATCAAAATCAGGTCTGCGACGTCACCTTCATCAATGGTGCCGCCCTCAACGCCAAACACATCGGCCGCATCTTTAGTCAGGCGCTTAACCATATAGCTGACATCCTGATCACCCCCCTGAGCGGCCAGCTTGAGGCTGCGCAAGTTAACATCATAAAATGCCATATTGGTCAGATGGGCGCCGCTGTCATTAAAGCCTGGTAATAGCAGCGGGTTCATTAGCAGCTCGCGCACAGTCTCCAGATCGCGGTTGGCGGTGATGGTGCTCCAGGTCAATTCACTATCAAAGGAGCGCAGCATCTGCAGCATAAAGTCCCCTTCGTCTTCAACCCAGGCAAAATCTGCCTGCACTACTGTAAGTTCGTCATCATTGACATCAGTCAGCTGCTGACCTGCATTAATAGCATTTACGCGATCAAAGACTGCCTGAAAATCCATGCCCTGCCAGCTGGTTTGCGGGCAGCGCTCCAAATACATCTCAGCAAGAGTACGGTGAAAGGCATAGTCCTCCAGATTAATTTTTCGCTTTAGTCGGGCAAGACTCCAACCCTGCTTGCCTTTCATCCACATGGCTTTAAAGGCCTTGGCATAATCTGCGTCGTTGAGAATAGCCTGACGACCCTCCCGATCATCTAGATCCGTCTCATTGAGACGGCGCAGTTCGGGGATTTCTTCGGCCAGTGGCGTCACCGCGCCATCACCCCAAGTCTTAAATGGAGCGCCCAGCGCCTGCATATGGAAGTCTCCCTTGACCAGCCAGGAGTTGAGCATGCGTGCCAATATCTTAGTCAACCGAGCTAGTCGCCAGTTATTGGAAATATCCAACGCGGCTACTACTGTAGTGCGCAAGGGCTTGCCATAGAGGCGGCCACTGGTGAGCAAGAAGGTTTTTAATGTGCCAATGACACTGTCTTTTGGCGGTGTAGCCTGCCACAGAGCACCCTGCTCTCGCACCACCCCAGCCAGCGCTTTTAGCTCGGGGAATTTGGAAAACTGCGTGGGAATCGTTTTTTCACAATGGGGCTGAGCCGCCAGATAGTGAAATGGCAGTGCATCGGTCGAAAACCCCGCATAGCCCTGCTGCAAACCCTCGCGCAGTGAATCTTTCATCTGCTCCAGCTCATCGCTGGTGGGGTCGCGGGTAATGCTGTTTTCAAAACCCATTTTCTCGATGCGCAGCATCGAGTGAGGAAATAGCGCCACCACATTGGGGCCCAGATTAAGCTTTTCCAGATGGTCAAGGTAGTCGCCGGGGTTTTCCCAGCTGACATTATCCGCACAGTGACGCAGGACATGCTTAGGAATATTTTCGACCCGGGCATAACAGCTTACGATGGGGTCATTGGTGCCATCGCGCTGGGCGCCAAAGGCCAGCCCCAGACTGCAGTTGGCAATTACCACCGATGTGGTGCCGTGGCGAGTGGACTCGGGTAAACCGGGAGCCACTTCCAGTTCTAAATCATAATGTGTGTGGATATCAAATAGACCAGGCATCAGCCACAGACCTTCGGCATCAATCACCCGGCCAGCCTGGCGGGCATCTAACTGTTGTCCGCGCGCCACAATACGGCCATCGGCTATGGCAACATCTTCAATAACAGGCTGTTCGCCCCTATTAAAAACTTTGGCATTTTTGATCAATGTATCGAAGTGTAAGTTATCGAACGGTTGAGACTGAGCCATGATACTTCTCTTATGAGTTGTTATTTTTATATACGCAGCGGATTAAAAAACTGACGACCACCCCTTGACGAAAGTATTGCACCAAGATTAATTGCACTCAAGACTGTAAATGGACTCATGGGTCGTTTTAAGCCAATATAAAGGATCTCCATTTTATAAAAACAAAACAATTATGGAATCAACTACCGGCAAATTCTGCCTCAAGCCTGAACTGTGGCGCACTCAGGGTGAATATCGATTACTGCTAGGGCATCAGATTTTCTGTGTTGATAGCGCCCACAGCCAGCAATTCAGCCCTAAAACACCCACAATATTACTGCTCCATGGCTTTCCCACCTCCAGCTGGGACTGGCAGCCAATATGGGACGGTCTGGCAAAAGATTACCGGGTGATCGCACTGGATATGCTGGGCTTTGGCTTTTCCGATAAGCCCAATAACCGCAACTACAGCATTCATGGTCAGGCCGATATTGTCGAGGCTCTGGTTGCGGACACAGGACTTGAGAGTTTCCACGTTTTGGCCCATGACTACGGCGATACAGTGGCTCAGGAGCTTTTGGCGCGACAGATTGATGGTAGTGGTGGCGGGCAGTGGCTGTCCTGTTGCTTTCTTAATGGCGGCCTATTTCCCGAAACCCACAGGGCGCTTTTGACCCAAAGACTATTATTAAGTCCTATAGGTAGTCTGCTAAACAACTTCACCGGTTACAGCAAATTTTGCCGCAACTTTAGCTCGGTATTTGGCGAAGACAGCAAGCCCACCGAACTGGAGCTACAGTATTTCTGGCAGCTAATTAACTTTAATAATGGCAAACATATTTTTCATAATTTGATTACCTATATGCGCGATCGCATCCAGCACCGGGCGCGCTGGGTTTCGGCACTGCAGACATCCAACATTCCTCTGGCTCTGATCAATGGCTCGGTGGATCCGGTTTCCGGCAACCATATGGTCGCTCGCTATAAACAGCTAAATTGCCGATTGGACTATTGCGCCGAGCTGCCAACTATCGGTCATTACCCTCAGGTAGAAGCACCTGATGAAGTGCTGACCCATTATCAGACATTCCTTCGCGGAGATAATCATTGAATAAATCCGTTAGTCAGCTGAGTAAAAATACCCTTTCAACCAACAGCGTTGATAGCGACAGCCTGACTAAATGGCTCCACGGGTTAACCTTTGATCAGGCCTATCAGCAGTATGAAGAACAGGGTTATATTTTATTTAAAGATGTTATGGATGCTGAGGCAGTGCAGCAGGTGCGAGATGCTCTGGATCCATTTTTAATCGCGACCGGGCGTAATGACTTTGAGGGTTTTAAAAGCAATCGGGTCTACAGCTTGCTGGCCAAGGCCCCGGAGGTGTTCTGCGATATGGTCACCCACCCTCTGGCACTAGCATTTGCCGAAAGGGAGCTTGGCGAGTCCTGCCTGTTATCGGCTCTGCTGGCGATCAATTTACACCCAGGTGAGACTGTCCAGGGCTGGCACTGTGACGATGCACAGATCAATATTCCCCGACCACGTAAAAGCTTTGGGGTCAGCGCCTTTTGGGCTATAGATGATACAACCGAGTTAAATGGCGCCACGGAATTTATTACCGACAGCCATAACTGGACTGAAGACAAGACCATAGCTCTGGCAGAGGTAAGCGATCTGATGGACCCCAGAGAGCGAGATCCTAATCACGACCCCCAGCCTAGATCCGATACATTTAAGATGCCCATGACCAGTGGCTCATTGCTACTGATGAAAAGCAGCGTCTTTCACCGCGGTGGTGCAAATTTGTCCGACGCCTCGCGATTAATTGTTACACCTCAGTATTGCACTGGCTGGGCCCGCCAGCTTGAAAATATGGCTCTGGCAATTCCGCCCGATATTGCTCGCACATTACCCAAACGTGTGCGCGAACTGATTGGCTACAGTATTCACGAGGCTTTTATGGGTTATGTTGACGGCATGCATCCACAGAAGGTACTTGCCACAGAGAACCTTTGACCAACCTGGCACTATTTAGCCCAGCTAGGTTAATACACCCTTTTGGTCCAGGGCATCAATAGCACTTTGATCAAAGCCCCAGTCTGCAAGCACTGCTTTGGTGTCTGCGCCTTCAGCTGAGGGCGCTGTCGGAGTACCACATTGGCTGCGGCTAAATCTGGGAGCTGGCGCTGGCTGTTGCTGACCATTGATTTCAATATAGGTCTGCCGCGCTTTATTGTGGGGATGATCCAAAGCTTCATGGATATCTAAAATTCCGGCAACACAGGCATCTGTGCCCTCAAAAATCTCTACCCATTGATCTCGGGTTTTAGATTTAAAGGTGTCTGTGAAAATGGTTTTTATCTGTGGCCATTTCTGTGGGTTATTCTGATCTTCAATAATATGCTCAGGCATATCCGCCAGCTGAACCATCTGGGCAAAAAACTGCGGCTCAATAGGCCCTATTGAAATATGCTTACCGTCGGCAGTCCCATAGGCGCCATAATAAGGTACACCGCCATCCAACAGATTACTTTCGCGGGCAGGGCGCCAGGCACCTAATTGGCTCATGGTATAAAACATACTCATCAGGTGAGCCGAGCCATCGGTAATAGAGGTATCTATCACCTGCCCTACACCAGACTTATGCACTTCCAGCAACGCCGACAAAATACCCACCACCAGAAACATACTGCCTCCGGCAAAATCACCCACCAAATTCAGCGGCGGTAGCGGTTGCTCTTTGGTGCCCATGGCTGCAGCGGCGCCAGTCAGAGAAATATAGTTATAGTCATGGCCAGCAGAATGGGCCAGTGGGCCACTCTGGCCCCAGCCAGTCATGCGGCCATAGATAATTTTTGGGTTATGTTGCAGGCAGATATCCGGACCAAAACCTAAACGCTCGGCAACCCCAGGGCGATTACCTTCAAAGATCACATCTGCATTTTCGACCAGTTGCAGCAAAGCTTGTAGGCCCTCCGGTTGACGCAGATCCAGAGCAATGCTTCGCTTGCCCCGAGAATTAACATCGAGAGCGGATGGAGGCGCAATGGAATTAGGCTTGGAGGCGCGTTCAACAACAATGACCTCGGCACCCAAGTCTGCCATCAACTGGCCCGCATAGGGACCAGGACCAATGCCCTTCATTTCTATTATTTTTATACCTGCTAAAGGTCCCATATTTTCTCGCCAATAACTAACTTGCCAATAGTCTGTGTCTCCAGACTTTCTTGACTCTGTGAAAAATAACCTTAATACAACAAATAAATCATGCTGCTTATCAAAGCACCAGACCAAATCAGTATGACAACGCAGTAACCCATAATCTGGCGCAAGTTGAGCCCAGATAATGCCAGCAGCGGCAGTGCCCAAAATGGTTGAATCATATTGGTCCAGGCATCTCCCCAGGCAACTGCCATCGCCGCTTTGCTCAATGACACACCCAACTCGGCAGCTGCGGGCACCACAATAGGCGCTTGCACTGCCCATTGCCCGCCGCCCGAGGGCACAAAAAAGTTAACCACCCCGGCACTCAAAAATGTAATAACCGGAAAACTTTGCGCAGTTGAACTATCGACAAACCACTGGGACATGCCTCCGGCAAGGCCAGACCCAACCATCATGCCCATCACACCAGCATAGAGCGGAAATTGCAGAATAATCCCGCTGCTGGCACCAATAGCACTGTTCATCGCATTGAGATAACTGCGTGGGTTGATATGCAGAGCAAGACCGCACAGCAGCAGGCACAGATTAATTTCGTTGAGGCTAAAGCCCCTGTCGGAAGAGAAAAACCCAAACAGATAGATGGCACCAATGGCCACCAACAGGTAATTAATAATGGGGTGATGTTCCAATTTTTCAGCCGGGCTCATGGCTGTCAGATCGAGTACTGGCTCTGGCTCGTCTTTAATGCTCAACCCAACCCTATTATTTTTATCCGGCATCATGAGGATATTTAAGATTGGCAGGGAAACCGCCAGAGCAAAAACGATGGCAAGATTTTGCCATGCAAAAATAGTCTCTATTAGAGGAACAGTTTGTCCGTTTAGTAACTGGCTTAACGCATCATTGCCAACAGAAGCTATCTTTAATGGAATTGATCCCGACAGACCGCTGTGCCAGATTAATAATCCACTGTAGGCCGCGGCAATCAGCAATGGGAAATGGCTATCTCTAACATGAATAGCTACTTCTCGAGCCAGCAATGCGCCGACTACCAGCCCAAACCCCCAGTTGACCCACAGCGCCAGCATAGAAGTCAGAGTCACCAAAACAATACCCTGGGCTGGAGTTCTGGCCATCTGAGCGATGGCGCGCAGTGCAGCTTTCACCGGTTTACTCATCGCCAGTACAGTGCCCAAAACTAGAATAAGCACCATTTGCATGGAAAACCCAAGTAACTTCCAGACTCCATTGCCCCAGTGATCAGCCATAGCGCTGACGCTTTGATTCTGACTCACCACCCCTGCAACAAACACAACGACCGTGAGAATAATCGCGATTACAAAAGTATCGGGCAGCCAGCGCTGCATAATTCGACTAAATAATTCTGCACTGGATTTGATCATTTTTGTGCCCTAACTTTCAGCTAACTCTTGGTTGCGCTTTTCAGCTGCAGCCCAGTCTTTGGGCAACACACGGGCAACCACCATAAAACTGATAATAGACGGAATAAACATGCAGGAGGTAACCGTCATTGCATAGCGCATCGAGGTAAGATCTCCATTGCTCTCCTTGAACACATCAATAATCCAGCCAGTGAAGGTTGGACCTCCGCCCAAGGCAATCATATTTAGGATGAAGAAGAACAGCGCTGTCGACATGGCGCGCATATTAATCGGCGCCAATGTCTGGGCTATAGCAAAACTAGGTCCCAGATAAATGCCCAAAAATAGCAAGAATACTGTCGTTAATGCGAGGTGGGCCCACACAGTGGACACCCAAAAGCTACCGATACCTATAGGCAGACAGATACTTATTGCGATGGCTGGCAGCCAGCCATAGGCGCGAATATTTTTGGCCCCCCATCTATCCGCAAGTCGGGCACCAAAGAAAGCACCGCCAGCGTAGGTCGTGCCATTGATAATACCTAGAGTGATAACCAGGGTTTTAAAATCAAAGCTGGGGTCGAGCAGAACCAGATACTTGGTCTGAAACGCCGAGGTTGCGTAGGATACAAAGGATCCAAACGCGATACCAAAACACATTGCCCACCAGGCCGGAATTTTAAGCAGACTATTGAGAGAATCCCTAAAGGCCGGCTGCACGATATCCTCGCGCCCACCGAGCTCCATGGCACCGCGAACAGGTTCGCGCAAAAGCAGCCTGACAATAACAGCCAGAACGACGCCTGTAACGCCTAGAAAGATAAAGATACGTCGCCAGTCAACATCTTCCCCGGAGGAACCCATCAGTGACGCTGTGGCGAAATAGGCTGCCATAATACCCAGCGGAATACCCATGGAGTAGACACCTAAGGCCCCAGCGCGCTCTTCTTTGGGATATAGATCTGAAATGATCGAATGTGATGGAGGGCTGCCACCAGCCTCACCGATACCAACCCCCATACGCGCCAAGCCTATCTGCATGAAGTTTCCAGCCAAACCCGTTAATGCGGTAAAACCACTCCAAACAGCCAATGCTATAGACAGAATGTTAACCCGGTTATAGCGATCCGCTAACCAGGCGATGGGAATTGCCACCACTGTGTAAAACGTCGCAAAGGCGAGACCAATTAAAAGCCCTAACTGGGTGTTTGTAAGATCCAGGTCCTTCTGGATAAATGGAGCCAAAATACCCACAATTTGTCGGTCGATAAAATTAAAGCCATAAACTATCGTAAGGAGTACCAGAACCATAGAGCGATAGTTTTTACTGGGTGTTTTTTGATCAGTCATAGAAGCCCGCTTATTTATACCTTGATGGTATTAATTATTGTTTTTGTCTGAGTACAGGCTACTTCAACCCATTAGATAGAGCAAGCCAGCCGGGAGTTTTGAAGATGATATTATCTATTATTAGCTGTTAACTTGCCTCTGCTTTGCCGCCATTCCACCATTGATCCAGATCGCCAAGTATCAAGTAAAGGCAAGGCACCAAGAGCAAGGTAATAATCGTCGCAAAGACAATTCCAAAGGCCAGCGAAATGGCCATGGGAACGATAAATTTAGCCTGAGCACTCTGCTCCAGCAACATCGGAGCCAGCCCCAAAAAGGTGGTCATAGAGGTCAATAAAATAGCCCTAAAACGCCGACTGCCAGCTTGGGTGATAGCAACTGTTCTATCCTGTATCTCGACCGCCCTCTTGTTAGCAAAATCGACCAGAATCAGGCTGTCATTTACCACTACTCCACTCAACGCAATAATTCCCATTACTGACATCATGCTCATGGAATAACCCGTTACCCAATGGCCGACAATGGCACCGATACAGCCAAAGGGAATAACACCCATAATAATAAGCGGCTGCAGGTACGAGCGAGTCGGTATGGCGAGCAAGGCGTAAATACCAAAAAGTGCCAAGGCAAATCCAACAGCCATACTCAAAGCCATTTTCGCCTCTTCTTTTGCCATACCCGAGACACCCCAGCGCAACCCCGGATACTTGGCCAGCAATTCAGGAATGATACGCTGCTCAATATCTGCCATAACCTTTGCCGGCTCAACAATACTGGCATCACCCTCTGCAGTAATTTCAGAGGCCCGTTCAAAATTAATGCGCGTGGCCTTGAGCAAGCCCTGTTTGACCTCCACACTGGCAACAGTATCGAAGGGTAATTCATCACCCACAGGGGTGCGGATAAACATATTATTAAGGCTGCCGACAGTTTCCCGATCGGCTCGAGGATAGCGCACCATTACCTTAATCTCGTCAATACCCCGCTGCACTCGCTGGGCTTCGGCACCATAAAAGGCATGGCGCACCTGGGTACCGAGATCGTATCTGGTCAGACCCAGAGCTTCGCCCGCAGGCAATATATCCAGATGAAACTCATCGGCAGTATCACTGGCACCATTGCGAATATCATTGAGGCCGGCGTAATGGGAAAGCTGTTCTTCCAACTCAGCAGATGCCTGCCGCAGAATATCAAAATCACTGTGCATCAGGTCAAACGCAATATTAGGCCCAAAACGCGGACCATCCTCCATCTGAAATGAAAGCACCTCAGCACCATGCACGACACCCAACTGCTGACGCCACAGATTCTGCACCTCAACCGCTGAAATATCACGCTTATCTTCTTTGGTTAGCTCGATATTGACCCAGCCATTAATCCGCTCGTTGCCATAAGCACGGATATGAGTCACCAGACCTTGAGAACCTGCATTGGCCTGCCTGTAATTTTTATCAACATCCTGCAGTGCTTTAACAATATCAGCCACAGCCTGCTTGGTGCTCTCTTCTGGAGAGCCTTCAGACATGCGCAGTTCGACACTGATAAATTCACCCGGAATTTCTGGAGACAGAACGGTGCGAACAACACCACCAGCCAGCAACCCTGACGCAAGAATAAACAGCGCCAGAAAAAATGCCAACGTGGCATAGCGATAGTCTATGCAACGCTTAATCATTGGAACGTAGTAATTTGTAACAAATTCCCGCAGTCGGCCATTAACCTTTTCTTGTATCCCGTTGATCTTTAGCAGCAATGGATGGCGAGTCGGTTTGCTGTGGGCAAGATGGGCTGGCAGTATCCACTTGGATTCAATCAGGGAAAATATCAGACAAAGAATCACCACCCAACCACAGGCTCTGGGTAGAGGACCTATCATGCCATCGACAAACAAAGTTGGTGCAAAGGCAACAATGGTTGTCAGTACCCCAAAGGTAGCTGGCGTCGAAACCTCATAGACCCCATTGATAATATTCTCGACGCTGTGCCCCTTAAGCTCCTGCTCGCTGTAGGCACTCTCACCAATAATAATGGCGTCATCTACCACAATACCCAGCACCAAAATAAAGCCAAAGATACTGATCATATTTAAGCTGGTATCAACATAGGGCGTATTGAGGAACGCCAGAGCACCCAAAAAGCACACGGGAATACCGACCATGACCCAGAACGCCAGCTTGATTTCAAGGAATAATGTCAGGGTCACAAACACCAACAGCGCACCTACGGCAAGGTTCTTGACCATCATATTGAGGCGACCTTCGAGGTAGTAGGTAATGTCTGCCCAAATCACCAGCGACACGCCGGCCGGGAGCTGCATCTGCTTTTCCGCTACGTAGGCCTTTGCAGTCTCTGCTGTTTCAATAAGATCCTGACGCCCCATGGCAAAAACATTCACCCCAAGGGAGTATTCGCCGTTAAACATAGAGAATCCCTTGGCATCGACAAAGCCATCTTCAATGCTAGCGATATCACCCAATAATAGACGCGTGCCATCGGGCCAGGTTTTCAGAATGATTTGTTCAAAATCTCGCTGTACATAAGCTTGCCCAACAGTGCGCAACATAATGTCGCCATTGCGGGTTTGTACCGAGCCGCCGGGCAAATCCAATGAGGAGGCAGAAATACGCCGAGCTACATCGCCAAGGGTCAGGTGATATTCGCGCAACAGCTGCTCGGAAATCTCAATGGCTATTTCATAATCCCGCGCGCCTACCACTTCTGCAGCAGAGACCTCTTCATAGGTCAGCAAGTCTCGTCTGATCTGGTCGGCCAATGATTTCATACTGCGCTCATCCAGATCTCCAGAGATCTGAATCGTCAGTGCCGGGATCAATATCTCCGGCTGACTGATAATAGGCCGCTCTGCCTCCCCGGGGAAATGGGCAATACCATCAATACGGCCCCTGATGTCCGCCGTCAGTTTGGTAACATCTATATCTTTATCCGGCTCAACAATAAGCCGTCCATAGGACTCAAAAGCATCTGCCTCTATGCGCTTGATGCCATCCAAGTCATTGATAGACTCCTCAATTTTAAGAATCACCCCCAGCTCAACTTCTTCCGGTGCGGCGCCAGGATAAGGAACAGTGATAATAATCCGATTGATTTCCAATGCTGGCATCATAGCCCGCTGTAAGTTAGAAGCTGAACCAATGCCCACAGCAATAATTACCAGCATTAGCAAATTTGCAGCGACTGGGTTGCGAGCAAACCAGGCGATAATGCCTGACTGAACCCTCTCATTCATTCTGAGACCACCTTGGACCGCATAAGCTGATCAGTGGAGGTGGTTGACTGCACAGCAACAGTGGCGCCAGTAAACGACGGATCCATCAATGTAAGACACACCAGGTCTCCCTCATCCAAACCGGCGGTGACATAGATCTGATCTCCGCCGGTACGCAACATTTGCACCTGTCGATTGCGCAGAACATTGTCTTTATCAATAACCCAGAGTAAATTTCCAGCACGCAAAATATAGCGTGGCAAAGTCACCAAATTGTGTATTTCACGGCCCTGAATTCGGGCATTGACGAAACTGCCCATGCGCAGAGATTGCTCTTTATCACCGGCAAGTCCGTAGGGATCTTCAACGCGCACCACCAAGTACAGCACCCTCGAACGCTCATCAAACACACCTTCCGTGCGATGAGGTTGGGCAGCCCAGCTGCTAGTTTTGCCGCCTATTTCTGTATAGAGCTCAACATCCGCCCCACCCTCATAGGCTTCAACACCCTTGGGCAGATCCAGATAATTAATAGTGCTCTGGGGTATCGGCAGCCGCACCTCCGCCTGCTCAATAGAGAATATCTGCGCCAGTGGCGCTCCCGGAGCGACAAACTGACCTAATTCACTATGCTTCTCACCAATCAACGCATCATAGGGCGCCCTGATAATACTGCGCTCCAAATTATCGCGGGCGGTATTTAAGTCAGCTTCTGCGGCCAGCAACTGCGCCTCTGCCTGCTCCAGTTGCGGCTTGCGCAAATACAGATCACTGGCGGCCTGACTCCGCTGGCTGCCTGGCGGTAGCTTTTTCCATTCCCGCAGAGCAACCTCAGCACGGCCCTGCTCTTGCACCAAATTGCTCGCTGCAGTCTTAAGCCCAGCCTCTGCACGTAAAAAGCGGGTCTGATAGTCGCGGGGGTCGATGCGCAATATCACATCACCAGCTGCAACAAACCCACCCACCAGAAATGTTTCTGCGGTTTCAACAATACGCCCAGATACCTCTGCCTGTATTAATGTGGCCCGCAGCGGGGCTACAGTGCCCTGAGCCTCAATCGGGATGCGTAGATTTTGCTGGGTCACCAGAGCCGCATCCACAGAAACTGGCCGATATATTGGTGCAGCCAGCTCCGCTGAGGGCCGACTCCAATACATTAATATGCTGATAAGCAGAGCTCCAGCCAACATTGCAAGAGCAACAGATGACTGCTGTTTAAAGCTAACCATATTTTTATTCGCTAATAATAAAATTTTCGAGAACACTTATATAAGCGTTTTTCTTATATTACTTTGTAATGCATAAAGATAATACATAGGTAATCCAAACGCCTGAAAAAAACCTTGGGAGCAATAACAGGACCAGGTTCTGTCATTGTAGGAGTCGAGGGAGATATATTTTTTTTGCCCGCAGATTTGCTATAGGCCAAACCGCTTCTTACAATATGCGCCGCTAACAATATCCGAGAATTAAGGCATGGCACAGACATATAAAATTGCAGTACTGGCAGGTGATGGTATCGGCCCCGAAATTACTCAGCAGGCACTGCGGGTATTGAAACTGGTTGAAGAAAAACGCGATGTGCATTTCGACTGTCAGCATGCAGAGTTTGGCGCCAGCGCATATTTCTCCACGGGAAAGTCATTCCCGGACGCCACCAAGAAAGCCTGTGACGAAGCCGATGCGATTTTAAAAGGCCCAATCGGCCTGAGCCATGAAGAATCAGAAAAAATTCCCGTTGAAGAGCGCCCAGAGCGCGGCGCGCTGCTGCCAATGCGCCGCAGACTAAATACCTATGCCAATTTCCGTCCAATTTCCCTGCCAAAGGGTATGGCTCATTTTTCGCCGTTAAAAGCGGAAGTTGTGGGTGAAGGCATTGATATTCTGCTGGTACGAGAACTGGTCGGCGGGCTGTACTTCGGTGGTAAAGAGCGCGGTGAGACCGAGGAGGGACTGCGCTACGTTAAAGAAACTCTGGAATATGACGAGCAACAAATTCGTCAAATTCTGATCATCGCTTTTCAAGAGGCAATGAAGCGCAAGAAAGTGCTGCACAATATTCACAAAAGCAATGTATTGATTTCCTCGGTACTGTGGAATGAAGTGCTGGAGGAAGTGGCTGTGGACTATCCCGAAGTGAACGTCATTCATATGCTCGTTGATGCCGCAGCCACCCATCTTTGCCTGAATCCCTGCCAGTTTGACGTGATGGTGATGGAAAACATGTTTGGCGATATTCTCAGCGATCAGGGCGGCGGTATTTTGGGCTCTCTGGGCCTGATGCCGTCTGCCTGCATGGGTCCGGACAAAGCCTATTACGAGCCTTCCCATGGATCTGCACCGGATATCGCCGGTAAAAATCTGGCTAATCCCTATTCCATGATTGGCTCTGTCGCCTTGATGCTGGATATGAGCTTTGGCATGGCCGACGAAGCCAAGGCTGTTTGGCAGGCCATGCAAAGCGTGTTTGAAGCTGGCTTCTCTACCGGTGATCTGTCACAGGCCGGATCGGATATTACGCTGCTAAGCACCACAGAGTTCGGTGACAAAGTAATGGCTGCACTGCAGGACCTTTTATAACTCAAAGAACCGGGATCAGGGCTGTCCGCTGGCGGCCTTGATCAAGTCCTCCATTGCCTTAGCTGCCACCGACAACTCCTGTTGTCGGCGAGTGATGACTCCCAACTCATGGGTAATAACAGGGGAAGCAATAGCACGACATTGCAGCCCCATCTCTTCCATTTGCCCGCGGCTGGTGCTCGGCACCACGCTCAACCCTAACCCTTCGCTGACCATACGCCCTATGCTAACCAGTTGATGGGACTCAAATGCCGGTGTTAGTACCAAACCATCTGCTGCCAGAGCCTGATCAATCAATGCCCTGGCTCCTGCTGGTCGCTGCAGACTGATATGGGGGTAGGCCAGCACATCGGCCCAACGTAGATTCTGCTTGGTCAGCAGCCTGTGGCCGGCTGGTAAAATCGCGATAAAACGATCTCTAAATAATGGCTGGAAATGCAGATCCGGAGCATCCCCGGGATCAAAGGTAATACCCAGTTCACAGCGCTCCTCCCTGACCATTTCCACTACATTTTCAGCAACCACATCATGCACAGTCACATGAATATCCGGATATTGACGATGAAAACCCGCCAGTATTTTTGGTAGCAGATTGGTGGTGTAGGTAGGCATTGCCGCTATATCCAGTTTGCCCCGACGCAGTGCAAAGTGGTTGCGCACGTCCTGCAGCGATTGCTCCCAATCTGAGAGCAATCGGCGTGCTACGGGATAAAAGGCTTTGCCCTCCGGTGTCAACGACACCGACCTAGTAGTGCGAGCCAGCAATTTTCCACCCAGAGCCTGCTCGAGATTTTTAATCGCGATACTCAGTGCTGGCTGGGACAGATGTAACTGAATCGCCGCCTCGGCAAAACTGCCTGTTCGGGCTACGGTACTAAAGGCAATTACCTGATTTATCGGTATAGACATTAATAGCTTACTTTTATTAATTGTTTTAAATTTACAATTTGTTAAATATAAAGATTTCTTGCACTCTGTGCAATTCATACTCAAAAGCAAACTAAACAGCAGGAGATTACTGTGTCCGGATTTGACAAGGTGGTAACCAGTTATGAAGAGGCCCTGAAAGGCCTAGAAGATAATATGACAATCATTTCCGGGGGGTTCGGGCTGTGCGGAATACCGGAAAACTTGATCAAAGAAATTAAACGCAGAGGTACCAAAGGATTGACCATTGCCTCCAATAATGCCGGTACAGATGGTCATGGGCTAGGCCTGCTGCTTGAAGACAAGCAGATCAAAAAGATGATCTCATCCTATGTCGGCGAAAATGCTCTTTTCGAAGCGCAGCTAATGAGCGGAGAACTGGAAGTCGAGCTAACACCGCAAGGCACCTTGGCTGAGAAAATGCGCGCTGGCGGTGCCGGCATTCCCGCTTTTTACACTGCCACCGGCTATGGCACGCCAGTGGGCGAAGGCAAGGAAGTGCGTGAATTTGACGGCCGTCACTATATTCTCGAAGAAGCTCTGAGCGGTGATTTTTCGATCGCTAAGGCCTGGAAAGCAGATCGCCATGGCAATCTGATGTTTCGCAAGACAGCTCGCAACTTTAATCCTTCCGCAATCACCGCTGGCAAGATAGCTGTAGTTGAGGTGGAGGAAATAGTTGAAGTCGGCGAACTGGATCCAGATGAAATACATCTGCCAGGCATCTATGTCAATCGCCTGATTAAAGGAACATTTGAGAAAACCATTGAACAGCGCACCGTGCGCAGCGCATAAGGAGAATTAGATATGGCTTTAACTCGAGATCAGCTAGCTCAAAGGGTCGCTCAGGAATTTGAAGACGGCTACTACGTTAACCTTGGAATAGGTATCCCAACATTGGCGGCTAATTTTATCCCCGACGATATGGAGGTCATGCTGCAATCCGAAAATGGTCTGTTGGGAATGGGGCCCTTTCCTCTGGATGGAGAGGTCGATGCAGACCTGATCAATGCCGGCAAGCAAACGGTCACCATGGTTGAAGGTGCCTCAATATTTTCTTCCGCTGAGTCTTTCGCGATGATTCGCGGCGGCCATGTGGATTTGACTGTACTTGGTGCCTTTGAGGTAGATTGTCAGGGCAATATCGCCTCTTACATGATTCCCGGAAAACTCATCAAGGGCATGGGTGGAGCGATGGATCTGGTGGCTGGCGCTGATAATATTATTGTCACTATGACCCATGCATCCAAGTCCGGTGCGTCCAAGCTGCTATCAGAATGCACATTGCCTCTAACGGGCAAGGGCTGTATCAAACGGGTGCTGACAGACCTGGCATTAATGGATATAGAAGGCGGTAAGTTTATTTTGCGGGAGCGGGCGCCGGGGGTCAGTGTTGAAGAGATCGCTAACCTGACTAGCGGGGAGTTGGTTATTCCGGATAATGTTCCGGAAATGGCTTTTTGAATGCTGAGGTTAATTTAGATAGATAACTCTCAAATAGGCTGCCTGAAAGGGTGGCCTTTTATTTGGTTGGGTAAAAGGCGGGGAATGCGCTGTTTTAGGCTTGGGGCGGGCGCAACCGAGGGAGGCCTTAAAGTTGACCCTCAGTGTTCAAAATAAAAAATTAGAAAAGTAACCTGGAATCTCAGCTTAAGGTCAGAGTTGAAGAAAAACACACCCAATCACCCAGCAACCCAATAGATAACTAAAACCGGTAATCTGACTCAGACTGATCCAGAATCAGTTTTAACTGCTCAAAATGACGACTGGCATTATCCTCATACTGTTCCCATTGCAAAGCAGTTTTCTCCGCCACAGCCTCAGATAAAACATTGAGTGGCATTCCTGTCTGCAACGCCCTGATATAGGTTTCCGCTGAACGCTCAAAATAAAATAATCGGTCAAAAGCATCGGCCACAGAAGAGCCTAAAACCAATACTCCATGATTGCCCATAAGCATTACCTTTTTACTTGGATCACCAAGCATTGCGGCACAGCGCTCACCCTGATCAGCAAATGCCATGCCGTCAAACTCCTTATCCAACACCAGCCTGTTATGAAACTGGGCCGTATTTTGATCGATGGCTGGCAATCTGGGATCCTCTAGACAGGCCAATACCGTGGCAAACATGGAATGGGTATGCAGCACACAGCGGGCATGGGGGCAGAGCCGATGGATCGCGCTATGCAGACCCCAGGCAGTGGGGTCAGGTGCGTCGGGCTGGGACATAGTGTCCGAGTTATTAGCGTCCAGCAACAGCAGTTCACTGGCTTTAATCAAAGAGAAATGCCGCTGATTGGGATTGATCAAGAATTGACTGCCATCAGCATTCACTGCAACAGAAAAATGGTTAGCCACCCCTTCATGGTAGTTTAAACGCACCGCCCATCTAAAGGCCGCGGCAAGCTCTATCCGCTCAGCCTGTATAGAATCTAACATAACAATCGTCCGGTTATTTGCACAGCCCTTAAGAGTACGGCTCAGCATTGTGTTACCCTGAGGTGATACTAATAACAATAATCTTCTATGAGCAACCAAGCCAGCAATAAAAACAACCAGCCCGAAGTTGATTGGGCGATTTTTATCCCAGCAGTAATCATTGTGCTCGCCTGCGCCATTCCATTAATGATTTTCCCTGATACTGGAGCCCAGTTACTAGTCGAAGGCCGCAAAGCCATTATGAGCAACTTCCTGTGGCTGTATCTTTCGGTGGCTATTGCCGCCGTACTGTTTTGTCTGTGGTTGGCCTTTGGCCCCTACGCTCATGTAAAACTAGGTGCCGCTGATGAACCACCGGAATATTCCGATGCCCATTGGGTCGCCATGATGTTTACCGCTGCCATTGGCGCCGGTGTAATAGCCTGGGGCTTTGCTGAACCGATTTATTATCTACAAACACCGCCTATGGGCATTGAAGTGGGCTCGTCCAAGTCTTTTGAATGGGCCCATATGTACCCGTTATTTCACTGGGGCATTATGGGCTGGGCGATCTATGCAGTGCCCGCCGTACCCATTGCTTATATGCTTTATGTGAAGCGTTATCACACCCTGCGTATCAGCAGCGCCTGTGATGGCGTGCTGCCTACAAGAGGCCGCAGCCAGATTAAAACCCTTATCGATATATTTATCGTGCTGGGTATTGTTGGAGGCGTTGCCACCTCATTGGGGCTAGGCGTGCCGCTGCTGTCGGCCATGCTGGCGACATTATTTGATATTCCCGACAGTATGCTGATCAAAATGGCGGTGCTGGCATTCTGGACGGCACTGTTTGGGGCCAGTGTTTATCGCGGCCTGAAATCCGGCATTAAGGTGCTTGCCGATATCAATATTGCTCTGGCTATTATGGCTATTATCTTCGTATTAATTGCCGGGCCTGGCCTTTTTATTATGGATCTGACGGTCAATAGTATGGGCTTGATGTTTAGCAACTTTATTTCTGCAGCTACCTGGACCGACCCCATTGAAAATGGCAGCTTTCCTGAGGACTGGACTGGTTTTTACTGGGCATGGTGGCTAGCCTATACCGGCATGATCGGCCTGTTTTTTGCACGTATCTCTCGCGGTCGAACTATCCGCCAGCTGGTTCTGGGGGTGATTGGCTGGGGCTGTTTGGGCACCTGGTTATTTATGGCCGTGATGGGTGGCTACTCCCTCTATTTAGAAACGACAGGTAGCCTTGAGGTTAAAGAGATTCTATCCACTCAGGGTATGTCCTTTGTCAATGCGCTGGTAATTGAAAGTATGCCTCTGGGTAAATTTACGCTGGCTATGTTCACGATACTGTCGATTATTTTTTATGCGACCAGTATTGATTCTGGTGCCTATGTACTGGCCAGTATCTGTGCAAAAAATTTACCTAATCATGCCGAACCAGTACGCTGGAGTCGTTTGGCATGGGCCGGGTTGCTCGCTGTTATCACGGCGGGAATTCTGCAGTCCGGCGCACTGGATACAGTAATGTCGATTACCGTACTCAGCTCGGTCCCGCTGATACCAATTATGGTTCTACTCTGCGTGTCACTGGTGCGCTGGTTAAACCAAGACTTTGGCCATCTGGTGGGTTCCAAAGAGCTGGTAATACCAATAGAAGATCTCAACGACAGCACCCAGTGAAAATACGTCGAACCCTTTTAATACTGGTTATATTATTTGTTGGCGCCTGGGCTATCCTGCATAGTTACTCTATAGAGACAGCAGATGTTTCGAAGTCTGAATTAGCAGGCGAATATAGGGCAAACAATGTGGTGTCCAGTGGTGGTGTCGAACGCACTTTTTCCTACTATCTGCCGTCCACACTCAAAGAGGGTGCAGCTTTAATATTTGTACTCCACGGATCCATAAGCAACGGCGAAGCCATTAGGAAAATGACTGGCAATGAGTTCGATCTGCTTGCGGAGACCAACCAGTATATTCCCGTTTATGCCAATGGTTTTGAGGAGCATTGGAATGATTGCCGAGCATCGGCAGACTACAGCGCTAATACTGAGGATATCGATGACATTGCCCACCTGGCATTTTTAATTGATCTATTTGTCCAGCGCCACCAGATAGACCCCAGCAAGGTCTTTGTAACAGGACATTCCAACGGCGGACATATGGCCTATAAGGTGGCTCTTGAGGCACCTCAGATGATAAGAGCAGCGGCGGCCATCAGTGCTAACCTGCCCGTCGCTGAGAATTTCGACTGCGAAAAGTCAGGCATACCTGTCTCCATCGCCATATTTAATGGTACCGAAGATACAATCAATCCCTATTATGGCGGCACGGTAAGGTTAGGCACTAATGAGAGCAGAGGCCTGGTGCTTACCACTGACCAAACGACTGACTACTGGACCCAATTGGCTGGCGCCAAAATGGCATCACCTGACAAAATTGTTGAGTACCCAGAGACCGATGGCATGCCTTACACCTCAGTGATTGCTACACATTGGGATGGCATTAATAATATCGAGGTCCGCCTATACAGACTTCAAGGCTCCGGCCATGTTATTCCATCAAAAATCTATGACTTTCCAGACTATATAGGCCCCAATGCCAGTGATATTTCAGGACCTCAGGAGATTGTGAAGTTTTTTAATCAGGTAATAGATTAATATCTTTGGCAACAGTAAAAATAAGAACTGACCATTAAAACGAGTAACGGGGAGAGATCATGATTGGGCTGTATATCGAGTATGAATACTGGGTGGCGGCACTACAACTGGTGCTGGCAATGCTGGGTATGGGCGCTGGCCTGCAAATCGCAGATTTTAAGAAGGTGGTGCTGCAACCCAAAGCCGCTACTGTTGGATTATTAATGCAGCTGGTGGTTGTGCCCATGATTGCCCTGAGCTTTATTATGCTGACTGATCTGCCCGCAGGCATGGTGATTGGTATTGCCATTGTGGCTGCTATCCCCGGCGGCACAGTTTCCAATATCTTTACTTTTATGGCGCGGGGCAATGTGCCTCTTTCGATCAGTATCACCGCCCTGACTTCGGTAGCCTGTCTTGTCACCACGCCGATGATTTTAGATTTTCTTATCTCCGATTATATGACCGATAGTTTTGTGATGCCGGTACAAAAAGTCGCCCTTGAAATTGGTCTTTGCCTGCTGCTGCCTCTTGCCTTGGGAATGGCTTTTTTAAAGCACTTCCCCAACTATGCCAAAGGTTTTTCGGACCTCTGTGTTAAGGGCTCACTCACCGGCATTGGCATTATTGTGATCGGCTCTCTAGGTGCTGGCAGACTCAACTTTGCCAATACATCAGGAGATGATATTGCCGTGCTCTTTGCCTTTATTATTAGCCTCACCCTAGTGGGCGTATGGATGACCAAAGGCTTTGGGCTGGCACCACAAGATAATAGAGCCATCGAAATGGAAGTGGTGGTCAGAAATGTCAATCTGGGCTTTCTACTCAAAGTATCATTGTTTCCGACAGTCGCTGGACAGAGCAATCCGGTGGCAGATATGGCCCTGTTTACCATGCTGCTCTACGGCGCATGGCAGCTTGCTACCGGAATCTTGCTGATTTTCTGGCGGCGCAAGCAACCGACCGGCCCATCATTGGCGAGTAGCGAATAATACCCGTTAATCAACTCTAAGCAGGATTAAGACAGTGCATCGAGCGCCTCAGTCACCCTACGTACCGGTATCACTGTCATACCTTTGATTGGCTGCTTGGGGGCATTGCCCGCCGGTACGATCGCGCGGGTAAACCCATGTTTGGCCGCCTCGCGCAAACGCTCCTGACCATTGGCCACTGGGCGAATCTCACCGGCCAGTCCCACCTCGCCAAATACCACCAGATTCTGGGGTAGCGACTTATCGCGGAAGCTTGAGATCACCGATAAGATCAGTGCCAGATCCGCGCTGGTCTCCAATACTTTGACCCCGCCCACCACATTAACAAAAACATCCTGATCACCCACGGCAATGCCACCATGACGATGCAAGACTGCCAGTAACATCGACAGCCGGTTGTGATCTAGACCCACAGTAACCCGCCGGGGGTTGCCCAGATGGCTATCATCCACCAGCGCCTGCAACTCAACTAGCAGAGGCCTTGTGCCCTCCCAGACCACCATCACCACAGAGCCAGAGGAGACCTCTTCACCCCGCTGTAAAAAAATCGCCGAGGGGTTGGCCACTTCCTTGAGGCCTTTATCAGTCATGGCAAAAACGCCCAATTCATTGACGGCGCCAAAGCGGTTTTTATTACTGCGCAATGTGCGGAAATGGGAATCACTGGAGCCTTCCAGCATTAGCGAGCAATCGATCATATGCTCCAATACTTTGGGCCCCGCCAGGGAGCCATCTTTGGTAACATGACCCACCAGAATTAATACAGTGCCGCTCTGCTTGGCAAAGCGTACTAGCATGGAAGCACTCTCGCGCACCTGTGACACACTGCCCGGGGCCGAGGCCACCTCTTCCATATGCATCACTTGAATGGAGTCCACCACCAGAATTTTGGGCCGCTTCTGCTCGGCAATTGCACAGACAGTTTCCACCGAGGTCTCCGCCATAATTTCCAGCTTATCCGTAGGTAGGTCGAGTCGATTGGCGCGCATAGCCACCTGCTGAGGGGATTCCTCACCAGTGACATACAGAGCAGTATTATTTTCCGCCAGCTTACACAAGGTCTGTAGCAGCAATGTGCTTTTACCAGCTCCAGGTTCACCACCCACCAAAATAGCTGAGCCAGGCACCAGACCACCTCCAAGCACCAGATCAAGCTCGCCGGTTCCAGTGCTGATACGGGGAATTTCATCTAGTGCAATATCCGCTAGAGTTTTTACCGCGCCATCTACAGCACCGGCAAACCCCGGGCGCAGTACCTTGCCACCGCGAGCTGCAGGACCCAGGCGCACCTCTGATAGCGTATTCCATGCACTACATTCACCGCATTGACCCTGCCATTTGCGATAGTCAGCGCCGCAGTCATTGCACACATAAGCGGATTTGGATTTTGTAGCCAAGGGAAGTCTCCTGTTATCAATCCTTATTTAATCTTATTGCTGTTGTTATGTACAGTAATAAAAATGTTAGCTGAGAGCTAAGATAAGGGCCCATCTGAGCAATTAAAATAATCTTTAACTATGACATTATCCATCCGCCAGGCCAGTATCGAAGATTGCCCGTTAATTCTAAAATTCATCCAAGAGCTGGCAGACTATGAAAAGCTACTCCATGAAGTAGTGGCTGATGTGCCCACGTTGGAAGAGTCATTATTTGGCGACAAAAAGCATGCCGAGGTGGTGATAGCAGAATATCAGGGCCAGCCCGTTGGCTTTGCACTGTTCTTTCATAACTACTCTACCTTTCTCGGACGACCTGGCCTCTATCTCGAAGACCTCTATGTTCAGCCGGAAATGCGCGGCAAAGGCTTTGGTAAAACATTGCTCGCCTATCTGGCAGCTGTGGCTCTCGAGCGCAACTGTGGCAGACTGGAATGGTGGGTACTGGACTGGAATCAGCCAGCCAAAGATTTTTACCAATCTCTGGGCGCCGAGCCTATGGATGATTGGACCGTCAACCGAGTGACCGGCGATGCACTGAGTAAACTTGCCAGCCACTTTTCAATAGAGGATTAGCCATGGGTACCAATGACCTAAGAGGCAAACGGATTCTAGTCACCCAGGCCGATACTTTTATGGGCCCCAAACTCTGTGAAGTCTTTGCCGAAATGGGTGCAGAGGTCATCAGCGACAACCAGCTACTGACCGACCCGGCACTCCCCGCTAGGATTATTAAAGCCGCGGGCACTATTGATGTACTAGTAATTAACTTAGCCGTTCCTGCGCCCTTTACCAAGCTTGAGAAAGTCGAAGATAACGAATGGCAATCAGTATTTAGTGCTGTTGTTGATCCTATGCCCAGACTGGTTAGCGCAGTGCTGCCCCAGATGATTGAACGCCAGTCTGGCAAGATTCTGATAATGGGCAGCGCCTCAGCCCTGCGCGGCATGAAGCGAGCATCCACTTACAGCGCAGCCCGCGGAGCACAGCTTGCTTATGTACAGGCCGCCGGTGTAGAGATGGCTCCCCATGGTATTCAGATCAATGCCATAGCCCAGAACTTTGTCGATAACCCTACCTATTTCCCTGAGGAGACCAAAGCCAATCCCGCATTTCAGGACAGGCTCAAACGGGAGGTGCCACTAGGACGACTGGTATCAATGCATGAAGATGCCCAGTTTGCGGCCTATCTCTGCTCTGATGCGGCGGATTGCTTTGTCGGACAGGTGTTTCCTGTGAGTGGGGGCTGGGCTGTTTAAGGATTATCTCGTCCATCAGTTAGCTTTCTGATACAGTATTCCGATGTCCCTAATTCCCGAAAAACCTATTGCTATCTCGCCCACTCTGGCCGCTACTATCGGCCTGGAGGAGACGGTATTGCTGCAATTGCTACAGGAGTGCCTGGCCCATGGCGATGCTGTGCAGAGCAGTGGTTTTAGTTGGGTGACTGTGTCTGGCCAACGGCTGATGGGGTTGGCACCATTTTGGCGTGAAGATGATATTCGTCGCCTGACTGCAAGCCTTCATGAGAAAGGCTTGCTATTAATTGGCGGCGGCGCATTTTCGGCGCAGCAGGATTTTCGCTTTGCCTTCAATGAAGGTGCCAGCTCAGCTCAGATATCATCTCAGACAGCGCATCAACCCAGTCAGCCAATCAATCAGTTCAGTAGTCCCCATTCCGCTAAAACCATTGGTGGTAGCTGGCAGCCCAGTGAAGATGCATTGCGCCAGCTAGCTCAGTTGGGTGTGACCCGGGAGTTTGCCCAGCAGCAGATCCCACAGTTTGTCGCCTACTGGCGCGAGCGTAATGTCCCGCGGCACAGTTGGGAATCAAAATATATCAAAGAGGTGTGGCGCCAGTGGCAGCAGGCGGAGAGCACCAATCATCGCCGCCGGCGTGAAGTCTCGGTAACCGGCGAATGGCGACCCTCGACGGATGCAATGGATATTCTGGTTGAGCAGGGTGGCATCAATCCTAACTTTATTGAGGATGCGGTGCCGGAGTTTATTCTCTACTGGCGCGATCGCGGTGATGTGTCTAGCACATGGGATTCAAAGTTTATTCAACATGTGCGCCGTCAGTGGCAGTTTTATACTGGTATGATGGATCAGGACTCAATGCCTCGTTCTATCCCTGCCCAGTGGCAGCCGAAAGAATCTGTCTATGATGTGTTGCAAATGGCTAATATTGATCGCCAGTTCGCGCAGCAAATTATTCCTGAATTTGTCCTCTACTGGCAGGAAAATGGAACCCCTCAGGTTTCCTGGAGTACCAAATTTTTACAGTATGTAAAGCGCCAGTGGGCGCGACACAATCAACCTCAGTCAGCGAGCAGTAATAATGGCAAACAGCACGGATCTCATTCAGAAGGTCGCCTCCGAGATCGCAGCATCATCGACGCGCTCTCCGATCGCAGCTGGGCAAGCTAAACCGGTTCCAGCCAGCCCTGAACTGATTGATGCTATCAATCAGATTTTTGCGCTGTTTCAAGTTAACTATCACAACCAGTATTACGCCGCTTTTGGCGATAACACTAAGTCGGAAAATCTGGCGAAGAAACTATGGTTGTCAAAGCTTGAGCACTTTTCTCCGAGTATTATTATGTCCGCTGCGGAGAAGATTATTGCCGACAGTGAGTACCTGCCAACATTGCACAAAATGTTAAATGCCTGTCGTTCTGTGGGCATGCCGGCGGGCCTGCCCAATCCGCGCAAGGCCTATCAGGAAGCATGTAATAAACTGAGCCCCAAAGCCGAGCAGCAATGGTCCCATGCGGTGGTCTATCTGGCCGGCCGCGACTGCGGCTGGCATCTCTTGGCCAATGAAATTGAGTCCAAGGCACTGCCCGCCTTTACCGAAATCTATCAGCAGTACTGCGATCTTGTGGTGGTAGGCGAAGAATTCAGCATTGAACCTCCACAGGCACTGCCCGAAACCTCTCAGGTACCAGCCAGCCAAGAACATAACCTTGAGCAGCTGGGCCGGCTCAAACAGCTACTGGATTAAAGGCTGACGATGGCTGGACAACTATTAACCCATAATTCCACTGCGCGGCGCATGGCGAAGACCATTTTGAATGGCTTTCGTAGCTATTTTGCCGACTATCTAAACTCCACTCTTAGCGCCAAAGCGCGATTTGAAAAAGCTGACTGGCATGGAGTGCAACAGGCCAATGTCGATCGGCTTGAGCTTTATAAAGACAAGGTAGCGCAGACGGTACAGTATCTGGGAATGGTGACCAATAAAGATATTGCCAATCTTGAACTGTGGAGCGAGGCCAAGCGAGCCTATACCCAGCTAGTGTTTAATTTCCCCAATTTTGAAATTGCGGAGACATTTTTTAACTCAGTGTTTAGTGATATCCATGACCACGATAAAATCAATGACGATATTATCTATGTGCTGTCATCGCAGCTGATTGAGGCCCCGGAAGCGGAGTACAGTATTTTTGTGCGCTACGAGGGAGAGGGCTTTCGCGACACCTTTCGACGGATTTTAAAAGAGTCCGAGTTTAGCCTCCCAGGCGAGGATATTGAGCTGGATCTCGACTGTATTATGTCGGTGTTTAATCAAGAGATAGTACCCCAGCTTACAGGCTCTGCTGAGCAGATTAAATTCGATATTCTGGAATCAACTTTCTATCGCAGCAAGGCCGCCTATATGGTGGGGCGTGTTGTTGATGGCGATCAGACTTTCCCTATGGCTCTGGTGTTTCTCAATACTGAGAAGGGCAACCTGTATGTGGATACGGCGCTGTTCAATGATGATGACCTCAGTGTAGTGTTCAGCTTTACGCGCAATCACTTTATGGTGGATGCGCCTCTGCCCTATCAATATGCACATTTCCTAAAGACATTAATGCCCCGCAAGCTGGACTATGAGGTCTACAATTCCCTAGGCTTTCCCAAGCATGCCAAAACCGAATTCTACCGACAGCTGGTTGGTCATCTGGGAAATTCCAGCGACCAATTTATTGTGGCTCCCGGTATTAAGGGCATGGTGATGACTGTATTCACCCTGCCTTCCTACAATATTGTTTTTAAAATTATCAAAGATAAGTTTGCGCCGCCTAAGGAAGTGACCCATCAAATTGTGCGTGAGAAATATCGACTGGTATCTCGTCACGATCGTATTGGCCGTATGGCTGATACACAGGAATTTGATAATTTGGTGTTCCCTCTGGATCGTTTTTCTGACGAGTTAATTGCAGAGCTGCAAAAAGTGGCGCAATCGTCGATTGAGATACGCGGTGATAAGCTGGTCATCAAACATCTGTATACAGAGCGCTATATGACGCCACTAAACATCTATCTCGAAAGCGCAACAGATGATCAGATACGCAGTGCGATGGAAGAATATGGCAACTGTATCAAGCAGTTGGCAGCGGCCAATATTTTCCCCGGCGATATGCCCCTTAAGAACTTTGGTGTTACCCGGCATGGCCGCGTAGTGTTTTATGACTATGATGAAATCGCCACATTGACTGACTGCAATTTCCGTAAGATTCCGCAACCGCGCAATGAGCAAGAGGAGATGCAATCCGGTACCTGGTACACAGTGGCGCCTGATGATATTTTCCCTGAGGAATTCCCCTTATTCTTCTCTGGCAATACCAAAGCTAGAAAAATGTTTGAAGAAATACATGCTGAACTCTATGAAGTGAGTTTCTGGACTGATCTGCAGGAACAGATTCGCAATGGCTATGTAGTGGATGTATTCCCCTACCGACGAGCCAAGCGTTTTGATCGCGGAAAGAATTCTGTATTGGAGGTTTTTTCTGACTAAGACTGAAGTCTATCCGCTAAAGACTCTGATCGTTTAACGGTAAGGCAATATTTCTCTGCGCTCTGCAGCGTTAATCTCAATTCCCTCAATACCTATATTGCTCAATGTCCAGTGCTGGTCAATTTTATCGCCGCGGCGAAAGCTACGGCCATTGGCAAACAGACGATTTGATGCCGAGCCTTCATCAATATACATATGCCCTGAAATCTGCAACTGTGGCAGGCTCAAAGCTTTGTCCACTAAGTTTGGCATTGGCGTCGGCGGTGCCACTTCAGCGCTTACCAAGCCCGGCTGCACTGGTGTTGAATCTATCAATGGCTGAGGCAAATTGAGCATGCGCGAATAAATCAGTAATGCACCTAGCACCAGCATTAGAAATGCCAGTAGTAACAAATATCTGGGTAGGTCAGACTTGGATGGTGCCTGATAGGGGTCCCAATTGGAGCTGGCAAAGTCATCTAGTTCTTTGGGGTCTTCCCGCAGACGATCGCGCTCGGCTTTTTTTAACGCATCAAGGATATAGGACATTAGTCAGGCTCCTTTAGAAGCAGGGGGATGCCCTGCTCTGTTAGCTGATTTAGCCGCAGCAGAGTCTCGCGACCCACCACACCATCGGCCTTAATATCTTGTTGCTGCTGAAAGCTGAGTACCTGATCTACGATGGCCTGGCTATAACGGCCGGCGCTAATAATCGCCTCGGCATCTTTATCTACAGCGGCTAACTTTGACTGCAACCAAGCCACTGCCTGAGGATCTGTGTCTCCCAGCGTTAAGCTATCTATCTGCTTTGGCGGCCGCCATAGGTACAGAAAGGTACCGGACCAGTTATCGACAAAGGTCTGCTTATCCAACTCAGTAGACTCTTCGCCATACATAACACTGACGCCAAACCGATTTAGTTGACTCAGCAACACACTTTTTAAATAGCCATCCTGGTCTTTAATACGAATGACACCTGGGCGATTGATAACTTTCAGATCTGCCAGACTAGCGTTTCTAATCAATTCTGCACGCAGCCCATAGCGACTCGCGAGAGCCACTGTCTCTTCCTGAGAATATAACTCACCCACATCCACCGACCACAGTTCAAAGAGCCCGGAATAAGGGCTTATAACAGCTTTATTCAATATTGGTACCACAGGCGCGGAGGGTGCAGAATTTTCTGATATAGATTTCTCGACTGAAGAGTTACTGGACTGTACAGCATAGAACCCTATGGCCAAAACAATTAGCATCAAAGGAAAAACCCAATATCGCCAATGTTGCAGAATCGGGACAGGAGTGTTGCTACTGCCCAAAATCTCTACGGCAGCCTGCTTGAGTAACTTTGGCGTCACGACTCTGATTTCAGTCGAGTAGGCGGCTAGCAATGAATGCTGACAGATCAGATTAATCAGCCTTGGAACACCGTTGGTTAATCTAAATAAAGTGGCCATGCAAGCGCGATCAAAAATGGGCCTCGTGGCACCAGCTCTGTGGAGCCGGTGATTAATGTAGTTGGCGAGATCGTCTTTAACCAGAGGCAACAGATGAAAGCGTGACACTACCCGCTGATTGAGTTGTCGCAGTTCTTTCTGCGCCAGGATCTCTAGCAATTCTGGCTGCCCAACCAATAATATATGCAGCAGTTTGTGAGTGTGAGTTTCTAAATTACTCAGCAGGCGCAGAGTTTCCAGTACTTCTGCGCTGAGGTTTTGTGCCTCTTCAATAACAATTAATGTCTTTTTGCCCTCGGCATGGGCCTGCAACAAATTCTGATTGAGAGCGTCGGTACAGACTTTCGAAAAGGACAGGCCCTGTGTGCTGGGCAGGTCGACCCCCAGCTCATGGCAGATGCTGGCGAGCGCATCTGAAACCTTAAGTTTGCTGTTAAGCACATAGGCCACGCGGACATGGGCTGGTAGTCGCTTGAGCATGGTGCGGGTCAAGGTAGTCTTACCTGTACCTACCTCACCGGTGAGCAAAATAAAGCCACCCTCTCGATCAAGGCCGTATTTTAGATGAGCAACGGCCTGACGATGATGATTACTGGGGTATAGAAACCCAGGATCCGGAACTATCGAAAAGGGCTCTCGTGCAAGCCCAAAATGCTTGAGATATATGCTCATAGCGCCGTCTTACTCGGTTGCTTGACCCTGCTGTCTAATTTCCTCTAACTGTCGAGTGATTACACCCTCAGTCTTGCCTTTCAGATCTCTGGTGATCAGATGATCAAATTTCTTGCGCGATAATTTACGCGCATCTTCCGCCGTACGAATAATAGTGGGGCGAATAAACATCATCAGCACAGTCTTACTCTCACCTTTTTTGGAAGAGCGAAACAGCCGCCCCAACAATGGAATATCGCCCAGCAATGGTACTTTTGAAGCGCTGTTATTTGTTTGATCTTCAATAAGACCACCCAGAATCAACAGCTCACCGTCCTGAATCATGACATTGGTTTGCATGGTGCTCTTTGAGGTAGTTTGCAGGCCTGGCTCACCGCTTTTAACTTTTGAAGATTCTTGCTCAATCTCCAGACGCACGCCATTGCCCTTGCTGATCTGCGGTTTCACTTTCAGCATCACACCCACTTCTTCACGATTGACCGTAGTGAATGGATTGCCGCTGGACGTATTGTTACTGATGCTGGAAAAACTGCCTGTGACAAAAGGCACTTCCTCGCCCACACTTAATGTCGCCTCTTCATTGTCCAGAGTGACCACCGAGGGTGTAGATAGAATATTCGTAGCACCATCGGTTTTCAGAGCCTGAATCAAAATACCCATACCTTTGCCGGTATTCTGATTAAAGTCACCGGCTATACCCACTGCAGACTTTGGCAAACCACCGACAATATTGGTCAATGTCGACTCATCGACTTCTCCATCTGCAGCCACTCCTAACAACGAAGATAGCAGCTGATCAAAATTAGTCAGATAGCCACCGCGATTCTTACTCGCGTAGGCCAGTTCTGTACTCAGAGTTTTTGCCTGTGACTCAGATAGCTCTGCAATAACAGCCTCAATCAAAACTTGAGGCCTGGATAGATCAAGTTTGCTCACTACATTTCTGATCTCTCGCACAACCGCTGAAGGAGCAGCTACGATAAGAGCATTATTGAGTTCATCAATTTCAATCTTGTAAGCACTGCCGCTCTTGTTCGCGCCCTTGGTTTTGGTCCCAGCCTCACCGGCCAGGCGCAAAAAGATTTCGGACTGCAACATTCCCTCAACTATGGGCTTCATTTCTGCAGCACGGGAGTAATTTAGATAGATAACTTCAACACTGCCTTTTTTGGTAGAGGGAAGATCTAAAGTTTTAAGCATGGTTTTGAAAGTGACTCTGGCCACACTCGGGCCACTGACGATCACTCGATTATTGAGCCCATCCTCTACCAGAGACAGATTCTGTTTCTGCAACTGCTTGAGCTGCCCTGCAATATGTACAGCTTCTGCCGCGGAAATATGCTCTAGGTTAATCACTTCGACCAGACTCTCTTCTGGATCATCCATCTCAGCAATCAATCGCTTAATCCGATCAACATTAGTGCGCACATCGGAAATCACCAGATAGTTACTCTGACTGAACGCCTGCAATCTTGCGCCATTACTCATCATTGGCTTGAGTACTGGCACTAATGTCGCGGCCTGAACATAATTAATTTTAAGGAGTTCAGTCTGCAGTTGGTTTTTACCACTGCCACCAGCAAAATTAAATGCCTGATTAAAAGGTACGATTCGAGTTACTGCTCCGTCTGCAATGGCCTGAAAACCCTGCACCTGAATAGCTGACAGCACTGCTTCATAAAGCAGCGAGGAGTCAATCGCCTCTGGGGCAATAATGGTGACCTTGCCTTTGACTCTTGGATCCAGAACAAATGACTTGCCAGTAATCTCTGCGACACTTTCAATAACACTGCGGATATCTGCATCACGAAAATTAATTCGCACCTGTTCAGCTGCCCAGGCTTCTGCCATAAGGGCAAAGGATAAAAACAGCGCGCCAAATATCTGCGCAGTACTGCTGTAGCCAGCGGTCGTAGCTCGTTCTTTTATGGTTTTCATTTTATCGACTCAATCCAATATTCGGCAATATTTTTGCCGCCAGACTGGCAGCATTTACATAAATCGTTTGTTCCTGCCCCTGACGCATGACAGTGACCGGCAGGTTGCTATTACCACTGTAGTTTGCCCATTGTCCAGGGTTGGACATCAACTCCTGTACCGAGGCGCCATCCACCCTAATCACCACATCCCCCTCTTGAAGATCGGCTATTGAGGTAACCTCACTTGATAGATTATTTAATTTCAGTCCTGAACCACCGGCTGCAACCACTGGTACGGCGCCAAACATATTAGCCAATGCAAAACCCTCGCTCGGCTGTTGCGCAGCTTGCTCGTCAGGAACCTGCTGGGTCTCAATAATACTGTCCGGCTTTTTCATCATCACTTGCTGACTGAGACCATTTTTGCGCACCACAATACGATAGGGCTCAATATCTACAAGCCGATAATCGGAATTAATATCTTCACCTTTATGATACACAGCCTCAGGTTTGCCATTAAATTTTAATGTGGCAAAGGAATTATCACCCGCAATCATAACACCCAAAAGAACTGCGTTAATGTTAGCTTCAGGCAACTCACCATGAGCCTCTCCGGCTGCCTCAGAAACAAAATTATCACTGGAGAACCAATTCCAGGACAGCAACTTGGTATTCGGAAGGCGCTGCAACTCGTTAGTTTTATCATTGCTCTGGGTGAGCTGCAAAAGAATCAACACAGCAAAATATACTGAGACCAGTAATAAGACAATCGTAAGGGCCTGCCGAAACAGCGTTTTAGGGTCGCGACTCAGTTGATTATTCAATGGCCGATACCTCCATCATAGCCGCCAGCCTATTGTTATCCTCAGGAGATTTTACAATCTCGAAGCTATTGACTACAAAGCCATCACAGGCTATTTCATAAGCCAGCTGCAACATCTCATTAGCATCTGTCCCAGTGAAGCTTAGGCTGATAGCATTACCTGCTTCTCGCATATCAATCAGCTTTAGCTGATTGCGACGCAGCAAACGGGTCAGCATCTTGGTTCTAGAGCCTTTGGATCTCACTGAAAGAGGGCAGCTATTACTCAGTCGAGCAACCACTTCTCGCTGCTCATGCAGCCATTGCAGATCTGACTGCAGTTGCGACTGCTGAGCAGACAGCTCATCGTATTCCTGCCATTGGGGCAGCAGGGCCAGATACAGCATAGCGGATAAGATCAATAATGCGCCGGCACTAACAAATAAACGCTCCCGGGGTTGCAGGTCAGCAAACCCGTCTTGCAGCCGTTTTATCAATGCATTCATGGACGACCTCCCAAGCTGGGGTTAATCATCAGAACTATGGCATCCGCCGCTTTATCCTGTGTCTGAGTAATCGCTAACTGATAACCGGGAATAATTAACTCTCTGGTTTTCAATTGCGCGCCATTATTGATGGTCAATTCTATGCTGTCTTGATCTGCTAGCAGACTGACTAAATCACATTCGCAGGACACCATCAAACTATCCAGAGCAGTCAATCCGGCAACAGACCCTGTGTTTAGTGCTCGCTGCTGGGCAAAACTGTCGCCAAGACGAGCTTCAGTTGCAGCCCTGATATCACCATTCGGCCTCTTAGCAGAAGGGAATAATCTCGCATAATCGCTGTTCAGCTGTTTTTCCAACCCCTCAATCTGGTTGTGCGCGTGACTGCTTGCAATCTGTAGATAACTGACCAACATGACCAATGCCAGTGCCGCCAAGCCTGCGGTTGGCAGCCATGCGGACGACGGTATTTGACTGGTCGAGGGCCGGTATTGGCCGGACAATAAATTAGGCGCGGCAGGAATATCAGCAAACTCCCAGTCGATAACCGAATCATTAATATCGGCTAGCGCTCGCAGATGTTCAGGCACCATGGTTGGATCTGGTATAGAAATTGATAGCCTGGGACTAATATCTGCACTGTCCAACAAGCTTTCAATCATTGTCCAGGCGATTTCTCCACTGGCGGCAAATCCTTGCTCTGCGCCGGTGCGCACCAGACAGAGACCATCGCGCCATCCCACATTGATACGGCCTTCTTCCCAGGGCAGGACCAGATAATCAGGCACCAATGAATGAGCTGCAATCCCGGCGTTGTCTGCAATGCGCTGCCAATTTCGCATATCGTCATGGCTGACTGCCAATATTTGCAATTGCCCGCCATCACTGCGGCCTGCAATTACAAAATGCATCTCTTCGACTGGCTGTAAAATTCTATCTTCTAGCAGCCAAGGAATTAGCTCGAGCCACTTGCGCTCTGGCGCTGTTGGTGGATCAATAAGATGCAAGCCGACTCGCTCTGAAGGCACCCAAAGTTGCATTGCTCTTTCATTTGACCCGGCAACAGACTCAAAGGCCGAGCCTTCGTTGGTGATACGGCGGTCGAGATTGTGAATATGATCAACTGCTACCATCAGTTATCTTCCCCAATCATTAGGCAGGCTGATTGCACTTGACTGTTCTCCGTAGACTCTTCAAAGCCTGTATCCTGAGTTATGTCTGTTTCATTTATACTATCGAACAATTTTTCTGCTTTCGGCAAACTCGCCGGCACTACCGTTATCTGGCGCGCAATGATAACGGGTTCATCGCGTTTGTAGCGATCCATTATACTTTTTACTTCAATGCGTGCCTCCCCCAATGTCACCTCTAAATACAGCTCAAAATAGTCAGAGTTGACGGCCAGAAGCGTTGCTGGCCACCGCAGTTCAACCGCAGGCAAGGCAATCTGCATATTTTGCACGATCAACTGATAAAACTCATCAATTGAGTCGAACGGGCGCTCTTGCACGATCAGATCGACAAATTCAATGCCCATGGCTCCGCTCATTGCCATTAACAGTGGCTCTGGTGCTGTATTGATATTGATCGGCGTGGAGCGCGGCAACGCACTTAACCAGGGCGCAAGTAACTGTACCTCAGCAACTTCATAACCCACAACGGCTGCCAGCTCGGTGACATCGGTAACCATGGTATTGGCAGGCACTCTTGGCAAGAACAGACTGTCGTAATCAGATTGCTCTGCACCCCAGCTGTTGATCAAGTTCGAATCTTTATCCAGCCAATCAATAATAGTGGCAGATCGCGACATGTCCGCCGGCAATTGCAGGTCTGTTAACAGTCGCATCCATAGCTTGGCTACGCCCATATTCTCGGAGTTGATCTCCGCTTGCAGGCTCTTATCGGTATAGCCAAGAAAGCTATTTAAATTGACTCGCCCCTGCAAATCAGAAATACAGCCAGTAATCAGTCCCCCGTCTACAGGTAACATCGGCAGCGCCTGGGCCCAGTCTTCTTCAAAACTATCCACACTACGATCATCTTCCTCATCCGAAAGCAGCTGCTGCGCCCAGCCCTCGCCGCTCATAGCCAAAAGCAGAGCCTGATCACCATGCATCGAGGCTGTGGCCTGGGTGATATCAATTTGATGCCGATAAAAAATATTGCCCAGTATCACCACCACTGCGAGCATAAGGATCAGCGCCGCCAACAGGGCCACACCGGACTGGTATCTGGCTGACTGATTACTCATTTGCTGAACACCCCCGGAAACAACTTTGATGTCTCCCGCTCTCCGTTCAGAACAATAATCACGCGAATCATCTTTGGCAGGCTGGTTGGACTATGCTGCTCATTAATTGGTGGCCAGTCTTCACTGTATAAAAATTCTCTGGTGAGATGCTCAAAACGCACCTCAGTGACATTATTTATTAGCACCATACTACTGCCATCACTGAGGCGAGGGGATTCGGTAATCGCCCAGGATTGACGCACCAGTTGCTGATCTTCATTGATAAAATACTCAACCCGCCGCAAACCACTAGGGTTTGAGCGCAACATAGGGCCACCACCGCGGCTAAAACGCACACCAAATTCGCTGGGGTCAGTGACATAGGCGGGCTCTGTGGTACCCAGAGCATCGACAAAGGTTCGCGGCCGCAAATGAATAATATCTCGCCCGATAATCTGCCAGGCACGCTGCAACCGAGCCTCTTCAGCAAGACTCTGCTGGCTGCGGTCATTAATAAACACCACCGCCTCAATAGCCTGGTAAGACATCATTGACATGATCGCCAGCAGCAACATGGCCACCAGAGTTTCGATCAGGGTAAAACCTCTGGTCTGTTTTATGATCGAGAACCGTCTCATTTTTTATCAACCACCAGATACATGGCAAGAGAACCTGTCATTTTCTTGCTCTGTGCTGGGCCAGACTGAACCTCATAGCGGAACAGCCCCTGACCCAAAGCTTCTTCGACATTTAATTGCCAGCGCCATTCCTGTCCATACTGCTCATCCAGCCCTTTGCCCTGCAGGCTGCTGCGCTCAGTTATCGGAATCCAATTTTGCGCAAACTGATAGCGCTCCAGCAGTCGATTCCACGACACCTGTGTGGCAAAAGTGCGCTCCCGCAGTCGCAGACGTTCGTCACTATACTGACTGACTACAGACAGGGCACCACCCAACACCAGGCTGAGAATAGCTAGCGCCACTGCGACTTCAATGAGGGTGAAGCCTTGGCTGCGGTGGGACCTAATCATTGCTGTGGCGCTCCAGACTTTCGGTCGAGAATGAGGGTGGAATAAATTTGATCCCCATCATCAGCCCAGCGATAAATAAAAGTTTCTTTGGCGCCTACGAAGCTCAACTCTAAGGTCCCTTGAGGCTCTATATAACCATCGGGAAGAAAGGCAATTTCTGGTAACAGTAGATCACCTCCATCTACCTCATCTGACTCTTCAAGCAGGCTATCCTCCTGTTGCTGAGGCAATAGCTGCTCCTCTTCATCGTACTCCACCAACCATTGCAAGACGGCATCGTCACTAAGGGCAAAAGGAGCAGGTGCAGTCACTGCGACCCAGCGATTGCGATAATAGATGACCGCTCGCAGTTGCGAACCGGGCTCCATAACCTCAGTAACCACACCGTAGGCCGAGCCCTGTAACCTAGAGTTTTCGCTTAGTTGCTGGAGCCATATCAGCAGCCGATCAGCTTCAGCCCCATAGCGCCGACCAAAGGCCTGATTGATAGCCAGAACACTCATAGCTGAGATCGTGGCCACAATCATAACCACCACCAGCATTTCGATAAGTGTAAAGCCCTGCTGATTTCTGTAGTTAGTCATGATCTGAGGCTACAAATTCAAATGCTGGCTCATTGGATATTCCAGTTGCCCAGATCCTGATTCGAGCCTTCACCACCTGTTTGCCCATCGGCACCCAGGCTAAAGACTTCGATTTCTTTGCCATGGGTACCGGGATTTTGATACTGGTAGGCAACGCCCCAAGGATCCTTGGGCAGAGACTCAAGATAGGGGCCATTCCATTTGGACCCAGCGCCAGAAGGTGCAGTTATAAGCGCCTCAAGACCCTCACTCTGCTGCGGATAGCGGTAGTTATCCAAGCGATAAAACTTAAGTGCGCCAACAACTGTTCTAATATCCTGAGCAACTCTGGTTTCTTCTGCCTGCTGCACTTTTTTAAATAATGTTGGCCCAATCATGGCGCCCAGCAGAGCAATCACTACCACTACGACCATCATCTCAATTAGAGTAAAGCCCGCCTGCTTATTATTTCTTTTCATTTCCTAACACCTAATAAGTTATTTATTCAATTAGCGTAACTTGCACAAAAATCTGTAACTAAACCATATTGTTCATGTCCATAATCGGCAACATTACTGCCGCGACCACGGAAAGAATAATCATGCCCATAAAAATAATCAGTATCGGATTGATTAGCTTAAGGAATACTTCAATCGCATTAGCCAGACGCAGCGAATAATAATCGGCTACCCTTATCAGCATTTTATCTAACTCGCTGGAGGCCTCACCGCTGCCCACCATATGAATCAGAAAGCCACTGCCAACCTTATTTTCCTCAAGAGCTTTTTGTAAACTGCTGCCCCGGCGCATGCTTTCTGTGACCATCTCCATCTTGCTGCGCAGATGCAAATTGTTAACCACTGCAGAGGATATTTTTAATGCAGCCAGCGCTGGGACACCGTTATTGAGGAGCACCCCCAGACTGCGCGACCAATCGGCAATATTAGCCATCAATGTCCAGCGCCCCAGACCCGGCATATTTAAAATCATGGCATGCCAGCGCTGTTTGCGAACGGGGTCGCGCATCAACCTCATAAACACCAGAGCTGCGGCAATAATTATCAATAACAGGTAGATCCCATAATGCTGGGTAAAGTCGCTGAGACCGATCACAATGCGGGTAATCAATGGCAGTTCGCGATTTGAGCTGATGAAGATCGCGGTAATTTTGGGTACCACCCAGACCATCATAATGGCCACCACAATAATTGAGGTGCCAATCAAAGTGGCAGGATAAATAAGCGCTCTAGTAACAGTTTTACGGTTCTCCGCGCTGCTCTCAAGATCTTCTGCGAGCCGCATCAAGACCCGATCTAGGTGGCCGGCTTCTTCGCCAACACCAACGCCGGCAATCACCGACTCGGGAATTTTATAAGGCGAACGTCGCAGTGCCTCAGAAAAACTGCGCCCCTCAACAATCTCCGAACGCCAGCTCTCAACCATGCGCCGCTGCTTATCCGTCTCAGCCTGCTCAATGGTCATGCGCAGCGCATCTTCAAGAGGCAGTCCAGACTGGATTAAAATTGCCTGTTGCTGGAGCAGCAATGACAGATCGAAATTATTTACCCCAGCCTCACGGCCTTTGCGCACACCAGCTTTGGCGCGCTGACTAACCTCTTTAAGGCTGGCGGGCAACAGGTTTTTGTCTTTTAACAAACGTCGAGCTTGACGCTCGGAATCAGCCGAAATCAACCCTTCGACCAGCTTCCCGGAGGAGTTATAGGCAGAGTAATCAAAGGCAGGCATAAGCGTTAAACACTGGTAACACGAAGAACTTCTTCGATGGTAGTTATACCCTGACGAACCAGACCAAAACCCGCTTCTCGGATACTAGGCACAGTGCGGCGAATCAACTCTTCTAACTCAATTTCTCCGGCATTCTCATGGATAAGCGACTGCAGCGGGGCATCCACCGCAACCAACTCAAAAAGTGCCTGACGGCCAGAAAAACCGGTGTTATTACATTCGGCACAGCCATTGGACTGAAACACAGTCGCACCGGCCTCAAGGCCTAAAAGGCTGCGATTAAACTCATCGACCTCCGCTGGCTGGCAGCACTCGCGACACAGTTTACGCATTAGACGCTGAGATATAATTCCGCGCACAGTGGAGGATAGCAAAAAGCTATCCACTCCCAGGTCCTGAAGTCTGGTAATAGCGCCAGCAGCAGTATTGGTATGCAAGGTTGACAGCACCAAGTGGCCAGTCAAACTAGCCTGGGTAGCAATTTCAGCTGTCTCACCATCACGGATTTCACCAATCAAAATAACATCCGGATCCTGGCGTAAAATAGCCCTCAGACCGCGGGCAAATGTCATCCCGGCGCGCAAATTTATCTGCGTTTGACTGATACCAGGGAGATCATATTCCACTGGGTCCTCGACAGTCATAATGTTGCGTTCCTGACGATCCATCTGCTGTAGCGCAGCATAAAGCGTAGTGGTCTTACCTGAGCCTGTGGGACCAGTGACCAGAATAATGCCATGGGGTCTTGATACCAAGCCTTCCAACTCAGCCTTAGTTTCGGCAGGCATACCCAGATCATCGGTTTGCAGTTTGCCGGCATCTTTATCCAGCAGGCGCATCACCACGCGTTCGCCGTGACTAGAGGGCATGGTTGAGATACGCAGATCAATACTGCGACCCCCAAGACGCACACTCATGCGACCATCCTGAGGCAGTCGGCGTTCTGCAATATCAAGCTTTGACATGACCTTAATACGGGAAACAAGCAGAGGAGCAATTTGAATAGAGGGGCTAAGCACAGTTCTCAGCACGCCATCGAGACGGAAACGCACCAGTGCTTCCTTCTCGTAGGGCTCAATATGAATGTCAGATGCACTTTCTTTGAGGGATTCGGCCAGAATAGCGTTGAGCAGGCGAACAATAGGGGCGTCATTTTCAGCATCGAGTAAATCCCCGGCCTCTTCAATTTCCGCCGCGGCTGACTCTAGATCAACGAAGTCTTTAATATCTTCCATTACCGACTCTGAAGTACCCTGGCGGCCGCTGTAGAGCTGGCTTAGCAAGGCATCAAATTCCTCGTCATCAACGCGACATACCGCTAGCGGGTAACCCGCAGCCCGGCTGACTTCAGCGACAGCCCAATCAGGAGCACCCGGGGCGAGCATTAGATTACCCAAATCAGCCTGCAACAGCACTCGGTTGAGCCGAGCAAACTCGTAAGGGAGTAATTCCAACGCTTGCTGCACCATTTTCTGCCTCTTCCAGCCTCTATTTAGCCCAGCATATACCCCAGTGCTTCGCTAGAGCTATTCTATCTCCCAACTTTACCACATTCGAAGTTTAGTCTTGAATTGTTTAACTATTATTACGTCGCAGTTTGAAGGCGCTCCAGCATGTCTGAAAGCAAAGTAAATTCATTATTCCATTAGTCTTTGCCGCGATCCTATACTAGACTCGATTAAACTCATTTGATAAGGATCACAAAATGGAAATCACTGCCATTATTATTCTAATCGCGCTCCTGCAGTACATTCTTTTTGTTATCCGGGTCGGCCTTAGTCGCAACAAGTACAATGTCCAGGCCCCCAGAACCACTGGCAATGAAACCTGGGAGCGGCTATTTCGCATTCAGCAAAATACCCTGGAACAGCTGGTGATTTTTATTCCGGGAATGGTCATTTTCACCACTTATGTGAGCGAATCCTGGGCATTGCTGCCAGGGATTCTGTTTATTCTGGGTCGCCAGATCTATTCCGGCTTATATTTGAAGGACCCCGCCAGCCGAGGCCCGGGGATGGCGCTGAGTTTCTTTAGTAATATTGGCCTGGTGATTGCCGGGCTGATCGGAATAGGCCTGCAGCTCGCGGCCTAATCGGCCTTGGGCTTGCCCCCCGCCATACTGGGGAAAGGGAAAGGGCTGATATTGCCGCCACTGGGGGCCTCTGTAATTTTACCGGCGCCCTCTTTTTCAACCTCGTCGATTCGCACAATTGATTGCATGGGAATAAAACTGCGTTTGATGCTGGAAAACTCGTTTTTCAGCTTCTCTTCCGCTGGATCCACAATCATCTGCGAACGCTCACCAAAGATAAATTCTTCAACCTCAAGAAAGCCCCAGAGATCGCTCTGAAACACATGCCTGGCATAGATTTCGTAGACCTGCCCCTGATTGAAAAAGGTAATGCGGTAAATGGGTTCACTTGCCATGGATAGTCTGCACAATTTTGACGTTGTTTTGAGGCCGCGATAATAGCACAACCGCCAATGAGTTCGACGCTTAAATGTTGCGAATTGGCCGCGCACAGCTATAATGCCGTCCCTCTATATTTGATCAAAGAATAACCAGTTAAATGACTGCAAAAACGGTTAAAAAGCTTCATATCGTGACCCATGGCTGCCAGATGAATGAGTATGATTCCTCGCGCATGCAGGATTTACTCGGTGACAGCCACGACATGGTGCCCACGGACAATGCCGCTGATGCCGATGTTATTCTGCTCAACACCTGCTCAATTCGCGAAAAAGCCCAGGAAAAAGTCTTTCACCAGCTTGGCCGTTGGAAGCACCTTAAAGAAGCAAATCCTGACCTGGTGATTGGTGTGGGCGGCTGCGTTGCCAGTCAGGAAGGAGAGGCTATTGCCAAGCGTGCACCCTTTGTTGACGTAATCTTTGGTCCGCAAACATTGCATCGCCTGCCAGAAATGATGGAAACCCGCAAAACCGACGGTACCATCGTGGTCGATATCAGCTTCCCTGAGATTGAAAAATTTGATCGCCTGCCGACTCCCGAGGCCGACGGCGCCAGCGCCTTCGTCTCGATTATGGAAGGCTGTTCCAAGTACTGCACATTTTGCGTGGTGCCCTACACCAGAGGTGAAGAAGTCAGTCGACCCATGGCAGATGTATTGGCCGAGGTCGCAGAACTGGCGGCTCAGGGTGTTCGTGAGGTTAATTTGCTCGGTCAGAATGTCAATGCCTACCGCGGTGATATGCTGGACGGCTCGATTTGCGACTTTGCCGAACTGCTTCCCTATGTCGCCGATATCGAAGGCATAGATCGCATTCGCTACACCACCAGCCACCCAGTAGAGTTTTCCGACGCATTAATTGAAGTCTATGGTCGTGTGCCAGAGCTGGTCAGCCACCTGCACCTGCCAGTCCAGAGCGGTTCAGACCGGATTCTGATGGCCATGAAACGCGGCCATACTGCCATTGAATACAAGTCCAAAATCCGCCGATTGCGCGCGTTGCGACCGGATATTAGCATTTCTTCAGACTTTATTATCGGCTTTCCCGGTGAAACCGAAGATGATTTTGCGGCCACCATGAAACTCATTGAAGAAGTGGGTTTTGATACCTCATTCAGCTTTATTTACAGTGCCCGCCCAGGTACCCCGGCTGCAGATTTGCCGGACAACACCAGCGAGACAACCAAAAAACAGCGCCTTAAGATTCTTCAGGACCGTATTAGTCAAAATGCTGCCGCAATCGGGCGCCGCATGGTTGGCACCCGCGCCAGATTACTGGTCACCGGTATCTCCAAAAAGGATCCGGGACAGCTGCAGGGGCGCACTGAAAATAATCGGGTGGTTAACTTCCGCTGCGACGATCACAGCCTGATTGGTCAGTTTGCCGAGACTGATATCACTGAGGCCCTGCCTAACAGCCTTCGGGGCACTCTGATCTAAGTCTCGCTCTTAGTTCTAGCCTGAGTCTGAAATCTGCTTATATAGCAGCCATTTCTTATAATATTTACGTAATAAAAAATGTTTACCCTCTTCTCTAGTTCGCGCTATGCTACAAATATGTTAACTATGGAAAGGCTTTAAAGCACCTATTGAAACGATTGGATACTCAACCATCAGCCTACAGCATCACTCTCGAGCCTAACGATGCTCGTCGTCTCGCCTCACTCTGCGGTCAATTTGATGAAAACCTTCGCCTGATCGAACAGCGGTTAAACGTTGAGATTCGCTCGCGGGATAGTTTTTTTGCTGTCTACGGCGATGCGGACGAGTCCCAGCGTGCTGCCGACATTATTTACAACCTGTATCAAGAGACAGCTCATTATGCCGAGCTGGCTGCTGAAGAAGTTCACCTCCACCTTCGCCAATACGAGAGAGAGAAGCCTATGACTCCACCTGCCAGCAATCTGCAATCTGCCGACAATGTTGAAAGCTTTTCGGTAATACGCACGAAAAAAGGCAATATCAAACCTCGGGGCTTGAATCAGCAGCGCTATGTACGCTCGATCCAAACCCATGATATTAATTTTGGTATTGGTCCTGCAGGTACAGGCAAGACCTATCTGGCTGTCGCCTGTGCCGTAGAGGCTCTTTTGCGCGATGAAGTTGAACGTATCTTACTGGTCAGGCCAGCTGTTGAAGCTGGTGAAAGACTGGGCTTCCTGCCTGGCGATCTGGCGCAAAAAGTAGATCCCTATCTGCGCCCGCTCTATGACGCACTGCATGAAATGCTCGGTTTTGAAACTGTAGCCAAACTGCAGGAGCGCAATGTGATTGAAATTGCACCACTGGCCTATATGCGCGGCCGCACATTGAATGGCGCCTATATTATTCTCGATGAAAGCCAGAATACTACCCGCGAGCAGATGAAAATGTTCCTGACCCGGATAGGCTTCGGCTCTACCGCAGTTATCACTGGCGATATGTCACAGATTGACCTGCCCCGTGGTGTCAGCTCCGGGCTGGTGCATGCCTGCGAGGTGCTGCAGCATGTTGATGAAATCAGCTTTACCCACTTCGAATCACGGGATGTAGTGCGTCACCCTATTGTGCAAAGTATTGTCGATGCCTACGATGCCTTTGAAAAAGGTGCCGACCAGTAACCCATGAGTATTTCCATAGACATACAGATGGCCTGTTCATCTGAAGAGGCACCAGACGAGGACAGTATGCGGCGCTGGGCCACAGCAGCCCTGCGCAACGAGCGCGAGACTGCCGAACTCAGCGTGCGAATTGTCGATGATCAAGAGAGTGCGGCACTAAATCAACAGTACCGCGAAAAATCTGGCCCCACTAACGTATTGTCCTTTCCCTTTGATGCCGTTACCCCGGAACCACTGCCTATTTTGGGCGATCTGGTGATCTGTGCTCCTGTGGTTATCCGCGAAGCTCAGCAGCAGGAAAAACTCGTAGAAGCCCACTGGGCACATATGTGTGTACATGGTGTATTACACCTGCTCGGATATGACCATGCGGGCGATGCTGATGCACAGGTAATGGAAGCATTAGAAACAACAATTTTATTGGATATGGGGTTTCCAGCCCCATATTCTGAAGAGCACGAATAAATAACTCCTGAGAGTTTATAGAGATAAGCATGAACGACGAAACATCAAACAGCAGCCAAGATAACTCCTTGCTAAAAAAGATCGGCAAGGTTTTTTCGCCCAATCCCAGCAATAGCGATGAAGTCGCAGATATGCTGCGCAGCGCTGAAAATGAGTCAATCATTGATGCCAGTGCACTGCAGATTATGGAGGGTGCGCTAAAGGTTTCTGATCTGCAGGCCAGGGAAATCATGATACCCAGATCGCAGATGAATGTGATTGAAGAAGATTTTAGTCTGGAGCAAATTCTGGAGTTGGTGATTCAGTCCCAACATTCGCGCTTTCCAGTGGTGGGTGAATCGGCAGATGATGTATTGGGCATCTTACTGGCCAAAGAGCTTCTCCCTCTGGTGCTGTCCGGCAAAGAATCTTTCGATCTTAAAGGTCTACTGCGTGCGGCAACCATTATCCCGGAGAGCAAGCGCCTGAATATTCTGCTCCAGGAGTTTCGTGAGCATCGTTATCATATGGCTATAGTGGTCGATGAGTACGGCGGCGTATCCGGACTGCTGACCATTGAAGATGTGCTTGAAGAAATTGTCGGTGAGATTGAAGACGAAACAGATGAACATGAAGCTGTGCAAATTAGCAAGGTCAGTGACAACCTTTATCAGGTCGAAGCTATTACCGAGATTGACGACTTTAATGAGTTCTTTGATATTGGTTTTTCCGACGATGAGTTCGATACGGTTGGCGGCCTAGTGGTACATACTTTCGGCCGCCTGCCAGAAATCGGCGAAAGCACGAGCATTGATATTTTCGACTTCAAGGTAATTGATGGCGACAATCGCAAGATCAACATGCTGGAAGTGAGTAAAAACAACCTATGATACGACCCAGCTAATGACTCTCAGTCGCGCGCAGACATTCCTTGCGCTATTTGCCTCTGGCGCCCTTATGCCTCTGGCGCTGGCGCCATTCTCACTCTGGCCTATCGCCATCTTAAGTACCGCACTGCTGTTCTGGGCACTGCAAAATCAAACCCCGAGACAGGCTCTGGTGAAGGCTACTGTATTTGGCTTTGGCCTTTTCTTCGCTGGCGTAAGCTGGGTTTATATCAGCATTCACGACCATGGCTTTATCTCAGCACCTGTGGCCTTTGTCGGGACAGTATTGTTCTGCCTGTTTCTGGCGGTGATCTTTGCTGCCCCGTTTGCCCTCAGCGCCATTATTCCGCAGACCCCACTAGCATTGGGCTTCGGGTTGCCGGCAATCTGGGTAATCAGTGAATGGATACGAGGCTGGATATTTACCGGTTTCCCATGGCTATATGCAGGTTATGCCCACACCGGCACCTGGCTCAATGGCTGGGCGCCCATTGGCGGAGTACTGTGGCTGAGCTTTATCAATGCAATGGCGGCAGCGGCACTGGTTCAATTACTGCAAAAACCCAGAGCAGCGATGCTGTCAGTTTTGGTCATGGCGCTTTGGCTTGGCGGCTATGGTCTGCAAAACATCAATTGGACTCAGTCCACAGGGACTGAACTGTCCGTGGTACTAATCCAGCCCAATGTAGACCAAGAGGATAAATGGTCCCTGGTTGAACAGGACAATATTCTGCAACTACTGGCCCGCCAGACTGAGCCACACTGGGGTGCAGATATCATTATCTGGCCTGAGGGTGCTATTCCTGCCCTGCCCAAGCAGGTTATGGACTATCTGATTGAGGTGGATAATCGAGCAAAAGTGAACCAAACATCATTGTTAACTGGTATACCTACTCAGGACCCACGCGAGCGGCGTTATTACAACTCAATGCTGGCACTGGGTGAGTCCAGGGGGCAGTACGACAAGACCAGACTGGTTCCGTTTGGCGAATATGTGCCACTGGAAGGTATTCTCAGAGGCTTAAACCGATTTTTTGATTTGCCAATGTCGTCGTTCTCTCTGGGGGCCGCAAAACAGTCTCTACTGACAGCTAAGGGGCAATCCATAGCCACAGCAATTTGCTATGAAATAGCCTACCCCAATCTGGTAGCTGACAGAGCGGCGAATGCGAGTATTCTCATGACTGTCAGCAATGACGCCTGGTTTGGCCGTTCGATGGCGCCCAGGCAGCATATGCAAATGGCGCGCATGCGGGCTATTGAGAATCGGAAGCCATTGATGCGCGGCACTAATAATGGTGTCACTGCACTGGTGGACTACAAGGGCAATATTTACCAACAGCTAGAGCAATACAGCGCAGGTGAACTAAGCGGCACTGTTGTGCCAAGAGTCGGACAGACATTTTTTAACCGGTTTGGCAGTTGGCCAGCGGTTATCTTGTCACTACTAATTAGTCTCGGTCTTGCCTCACGCAGAGGACTGGCCAAAACACTGAGGAAATAATATGAAACTGCTAAACAAACTAATACTCTGCCTCACCGCAACAGTATCCCTATCCGTAAATGCTCTGGAAGTGGGTGATCAGGCACCAGCCTTTTCCCTGCAAGCCACCGATGGCAAAACCTATACTCTGGAGCAGTTCCACGACAAACAGGCCATAGTTATTGCCTGGTACCCAAAAGCCTTCACCAGCGGCTGCACCATTGAGTGTAAATCACTGGCTCAGAATGGCCATCTGTTAAAGCGCCTGGATGTGACTTATTTTATGGCCAGCGTTGACCCCCTGGAAGACAACAAGAAATTTGCTGAAGAGACGGAGGCGGACTTTCCACTTTTGAGTGATCCCTCAAAAGAAGTCGCCAAGGCCTATGATGTGCTGGCTATTTATGGCCTACCCAAACGCCATACCCTGTATATTGGCAAAGACGGCAAGATTCTATTTATAGATCGCAAGATCAATGCCGCCACCTCGGCAGAAGATATGGCCGCCAAGCTGGAAGAGCTAGGTATCCCTGCCAGACAGGCCAGCTAAGCATCTATTTAAATGCCTATCTAACTGCTGTTAGATAGGCCCCAGTTCCCCTATAATTCACGCCTATTTTTAAATCAATAAGCAGTGAATCTCGATGACCATTGAACAGCATTACAATCCCGCCGAACTTGAGCGCGAAGCCCAGCAATATTGGACTGATAATCAAACGTTCGAAGTCACCGAGGATACCAATAAAGAAAAGTTTTATTGCCTGGCCATGTTCCCCTACCCCAGCGGTAAACTGCATATGGGTCATGTGCGCAATTACACCATCACCGATGTAATAGCTCGCTACCAGCGCATGCAGGGCAAAAATGTCCTGCACCCCATGGGATGGGATGCCTTTGGACTGCCAGCAGAGAATGCGGCGATTCAAAACAAGACTGCCCCGGCCAAATGGACCCATGAAAATATTGCCTATATGAAAGCCCAGCTTAAGTCGCTGGGTTTTGGTATCGACTGGTCCCGTGAACTAGCCACCTGCGAGCCCGACTACTATAAATGGGAGCAGTGGTTTTTTACCAAGCTCTATGAAAAAGGCATGGTCTATAAAAAGACCAGCGCGGTTAACTGGTGCCCCAATGACGCCACGGTACTGGCCAATGAACAGGTCATTGATGGCTGCTGCTGGCGCTGTGATAGCCCGGTTGAACGCAAAGAAATTCCCCAGTGGTTTATTCGTATCACCGATTATGCCGAGCAACTGCTGGACGATCTGGATGATCTGGAACATTGGCCAGAGCAGGTCAAAACTATGCAGCGTAACTGGATTGGCAAAAGTCGCGGCGTCAATATGACCTTTGATCTGTCGGCGACTATTGGCGAGCATCATAGCTTTGATGTCTACACTACCAGGCCAGATACCTTGATGGGCGTGACCTATCTCACTCTGGCAACTCAACACCCCATTGCCCTTGAAGCGGCCCAGAATAATCCAGAGCTGGCTGCCTTTATTGCTGACTGCCAAACTCAACAGGTGTCCGAGGCCGAGATGGCTACCATGGAAAAACGCGGTATGGATACAGGCATCAGTGCTGTGCATCCGTTAACCGGCGAGATAGTGCCTGTGTGGGTCGGCAACTATGTATTGATGGACTATGGCTCTGGCGCGGTAATGGCGGTACCTGCCCATGATCAGCGCGACTATGAATTTGCCAAAAAGTATCAACTACTTATCAAACAGGTCGTTGCACCAGCCAACAATGAAGCCTGCGATATAGACACCGAAGCCTTTACTGCCAAGGGCCTGCTTATTAATTCTGGCAAGTATGATGGACTGGACTTCACTGCGGCTTTTGATGCCATAGCTGCTGCGCTTGAAGCCGCTGACCATGGCTCGGTAACTACTAATTATCGCCTGCGCGACTGGGGTGTAAGTCGCCAGCGCTACTGGGGATCACCTATTCCCATGTACAACCTGGCAGAGGGCGGTGAGATTCCTGTGCCTCTGGATCGGTTGCCCGTGATACTGCCCACAGACGTAGAAATGGATGGTATTCAGTCACCTATTAAAGCGGATCTGGATTGGAAAAACGCTGAGCTCAATGGTCAGGCTGTCGAGCGTGAAACTGATACCTTCGATACCTTTATGGAATCTTCCTGGTACCACGCGCGCTTTACCTGTTCCGATCTGGATAGTGCCATGCTGGACCCAGACCGCGCCAACTACTGGCTGCCCGTGGATCAATATGTCGGCGGCATCGAACATGCAATTTTGCACCTGCTCTATGCGCGCTTCTATCATAAGCTGCTGCGCGATGAAGGTCTGGTAGAGAGCAGCGAACCCTTTAAGAGCTTGCTCTGTCAGGGCATGGTATTGGCCGAGTCTTTCTATACTGAAACCGATGGCCGCAAGCAATGGTTGGCGCCCGCTGACGTCAGCGTCGAACGGGACGACAAGGGCCGGACTCTGAGCGCCACGGAAACCGCCACGGGTAACACAGTACACAGCGGCGGCATCACTAAGATGTCAAAATCAAAAAATAATGGGGTCGACCCGCAAACCGCTATTGATCAACATGGCGCCGATACTGTGCGTCTGTTTACCATGTTCGCCGCACCCCCGGAACAGACTCTAGAATGGAGTGATGATGGCGTCAGTGGTGCCCATAGATTTCTGCGTAAACTCTGGACCATGGTCAACAACCATCTGCAACAGGGTGATATAACCAGCCTTGACACAGACGGCCTCAATGACGAACAGAAAAAATTGCGCCGCAAGACTCATGAAACCATCAATAAAGTGAACGATGATTACGGTCGCCGCAATACCTTCAATACGGCCATTGCCGCTGTTATGGAATTGTTAAACGATGTTGCCAAACTAAATGATCAACAGGCTCAGAGTATTGCCGTGCGCCACGAGGCTCTGACCAGTGCTGTGCTGTTGTTATCGCCAATTGCGCCCCATATCTGCCATCGCCTATGGAATGTACTTGGTAACACTGATGCAGTTGCCGATGCGCCCTGGCCTGTATTAGACGAAGCTGCGCTGGTGCGCAGCAGTATTGAAATGGTGGTGCAGGTAAATGGCAAGGTACGCGGAAAAATTCAGGTCAGTGCAGATGCCTCAAAGGACGCTGTTGAAAAAATGGCCCTTGAAGATGCCAATGTACTACGTTTTACTGAAGGGGTGAGCATCCGTAAAATCATTGTTGTCCCCGGGCGGCTGGTCAATATAGTCGCCAACTAACCAGAGTTTGCTGAGAGCATTGAATATGATATTTAGAAATTTACTACTAACCACTGTTCTTGTGACGCTATCCGCTTGCGGCTGGCAATTACGCAACGCGCAGATCATTCCCGAAAACCTCGGAAGCATCCACCTGTTCTCTGAAGATTCTCACAGCAATCTGGTCAGTGAACTCACTAGAGTTCTGGACCTCTATGGTATCAAGGTAGTGTCCAGTGCTGCCGAGGCGAGCTACTCTGTGGTCATTGTCGACTATAGGCGGAGCAGACGTACAGGCTCAACTAATGCCAGTGCTCGAGCCGCGGAGTATCAGCTTAATGAAGAAGTAGATTTTTTGATTGTGGATGCCGATGACAACCAGTTAATACCACTTGCCACTGCTTCAGTTGAGCGCGTGTATGAGTTCAATGAACGTGATGTTCTAGCCTCTGGCAATGAAGAGAGTCTGGTTTTGGAGGGCATGCGCGAAGATATTATTCGCCAGATTCTCAATCGCCTGCGCTTGATTCCGGAGGCAGCTACTGACAGTCCTGAGACTCAGGAACCCCAGTGAAAATAAAAGCAGAGCAGCTTCAAGCCCATCTGCAAAAGCAGCTTTTACCCATCTATGTGGTCAGTGGCGATGAATCTCTGCTGGCGCAGGAATCTGTTGATGCTATTCGCGCAGCGGCTCAGACCCATGGGTTTGCCGAGCGCGAACTGTTTTATTTTGAGGGTAACAATCAGCATTACGATTGGAATCCAGTTATTAACGAAGCCAATTCTCTATCATTGTTTGCCGATAAGAAAATTCTTGAGATACGCATTACCAGCGGCAAACCCGGGGATAAAGGCAGCAAAGCACTGACGGAGATCTGCGCCAACCTGAACCCGGATAATCTGCTGCTTATTGTGTTGCCCAAGCTTGAGAAAAGCGCACAAAATAGCAAATGGATGAAGACTCTCGAATCTCTCGGCGCTCACATTCAAGTCTGGCCAATCACTGGCGTACAACTGCCGCGCTGGATTCAACAGCGGCTGCAGTCCGCCGGCATTGATGCCAATACCGAAGCAGTACAGATCCTCGCCGATCGGGTGGAGGGTAATTTACTCGCTGCGGTTCAGGAAATCGAAAAACTAAAACTGCTGGCGACAGATGGTGTTGTCGATGCCCACCGCATGTCTTCGGTAGTGGCGGATAGCGCCAGATATAATCTATTTGAATTTATTGATCGCATGCTAATGGGAGATGCCCAGTCTGCAGCCCGCTCATTGCGCGGCTTGCAAAACGAGGGGACAGAATCTGTGCCATTGCTTTGGGCCATCACCCGAGAGCTGCGTATTCTGGTCGTGGCCAGCGAAAAAATTGCCCAGGGTGCCCATGCCGATGCTGCGCTAAAAAGCTCAGGAGTCTGGGATAAACGCATTCCATTATTCCGCAATGCGCTGCGCCGATTAAGTCCGGCACATTTGCGTATGCTGCTGCATCAAGCCGGGGCCATTGATCGCGGCATCAAAGGTCAGCGACAATCTGATGTCTGGGATGAAATGGCAACTCTGGTGCTGTCTCTGGCTGGCAGTCCTACGCTGCAACCCAGCAGCATTAAGATCCTGCTGGATGACTAAACCATAGCTCAACCAAGCCAGAGATAGACCACTGCAGTAATCACAGTGACCCCGATTAAATTAAGCGCAAAGCCTTCGCGCACCATCTGCTCGACGGTCATTTTTCCAGTGCCAAAGACAATCGCATTGGGCGCAGTGGCAACAGGCAACATAAAGGCACAGCTGGCCGATAATGCCGCTGGCAACATCAGAATGGCAGGTTCAAAACCGGCTCCCAGAGAGGCTGCGGCAAGAATCGGCATCAATAAGGTAGTGGTAGCGGTATTGCTGGTTATTTCGGTCAAGAATGTCACCGACAGCGCGACTATAGCTATAATCGAAATGATGGATAATCTTGTGACACCGGAGAGCGACTGGCCAATTGCCTCGCTAATGCCCGTGACGGCAAAGGCTTTGGCGATAGCAATACCACCCGCAAATAACAGCAGCACTCCCCAGTGAATGCTGGATGCGGACTCCCAATCTAATAGTTTGCCACCATGGCCATTGGGCAGCACAAACATCAGTACCACCGAGGTCAGAGCCACTGCCGCATAGTTGGCGCTGGGCACATTGAGCCAGCCGCTCCAGCCGCCAGCCGGTTCACGCAAAGTGATCCAGGCCAAGGCGGTTAAACCAAACAATATCAGCACGCGAACTTCTTCCGTGCGCCAATCGCCAACTTTAGGCAATACCAATGGTTCTCCTTTCTCCAAATTGCGCGTCATCCACAGCCCAGCCAATGGAATCATCAGCAGTACCACTGGCAGCGCCCAAAGCATCCATTGGCCAAACCCTATGCTGACACCAGTGGCCTCAGCATAGATTTTTAGAAACACCACATTGGGCGGCGACCCGATGGGGGTGCCCAGTCCGCCAATGCTTGAGGCGTAAGCAATTCCTAAAAACAACGGCACTGCGAGTTTTTTAGAGGCACTATTGTTGCTCTCCAACACAGCATAAGCCACGGGCAACAGCATTAATGTAGTCGCAGTATTGGATACCCACATACTGAGCACCGCCGAAGCGACCATAAAACCAAACACCAGCCGACGCTGGTCCTGGGCGCCAAAAAAGTTGACCATATAGAGGGCAAGTCGCCGGTGGGCGCCACTTTTTTCCATGGCTTTGGAGAGCATAGCGCCACCCATGAGCAGCAGGATTAATGGGTCACCATAGGCCTGAGCCACCTGCTTGCCGTCTAGAATGCCGAGCAGTGGAAACACCCCCAGAGGAATCATTGAGGTGGCAGGAATAGGTATTGGTTCAAAAACCCACCACAGCGCACAGAGCATTGTCAGGCCAGCGGCCAGCGCACCTTGCAGAGCCCAACCCATAGCCATCATACTCAGGGTCAGAGCTAAAGCCGCCACTGGCCCAAGGAAAAGAGAAAGTCGTTTTAGCTGTGGGGTCATCAGTCGTCATCCTCGAGGGCAAAGTCACCATTGTCATAGGCCTTAATGATTTCCAGAGCCCTGTCGCCATCAGCATCGTTCACCGTAATGACCAAGTGACCAAGCGCTGGCAAATCGCCCATTCCTCCTTGCAATGCGGCACCCTGCAGGAAAACCTGCAATCCCGCCTGCTCCATCAACCCAGTCAATAATTGGGCCTCAAAATAATCGCTGCCCTGATAAACCGCAATCATAGAAATCTCCCACGCAGTTCTAGAAGTAACCAGCTGCTGGCAATACCAACACCATTGGCCATCAGGTCCCAGACATCACCATGACGATAGCTGGTCATGGACTGAGCAATCTCTATGAACAGGCCAAACAACAATATCAGCATAGCCAGCAACCACAGGGATATTGAGCTTCTGTAAGCCCGCACAGCAAGGAAGTACAGCATGGCATAAATTAAGGCATGACCTACTTTGTCCTGTGATGCAAAAACTTGCGAGCCCTCAATTGGCAACATAGAAGCGACCGCAGTGGCTCCAGCACAGAGCCAGAAAAGAATTTGATAATAGTTTTTTGTATTCATGTTTCGCTTCAGCCCCTGAGAGCTAGTTTAGCTTAATGCTGGTTGTGTTGATTGTTAAGCTGATTGTTAAGCTGGTGGTAGCGCTCTACTGTTCCCACATCCCACCATTGCCCGCTATAAACTTCACCCGCGACCCGGCCGTTATCTATGACGGCGGTCATAACATCTAACCAGCGAAATGCCTGCTGCTGTGGATATTGTGCCTGATAGGAGGAAAACAACTGTGGGCGTACCAGGCTAATACCACTAAAAGTGAAGCATGGCTTACCCCCTAAGCTGACCAGCTGCTCTGAGAGGGTAAAGTCACCCTGCGGATTATGCTCTGGATTATTGACCAGCAGCAGCCAGGCATCCTGATCCGGATCCAGTGTTTTGCCGCTAATATGGGGTATCGGAAAATCGGTCCACACATCGCCGTTGATCAGCAAAAAGGGATCTGTACCCAGCATTGGAAGCGCTCTGGCAATGCCGCCACCAGTCTCCAATGGTCTTGCCTCACGGGACCAACTAATACTGACGCCAAAATCGCTGCCATCACCAAAGTAGTCCTCGATCTGCTCAGCCAGCCAGCTGATATTGATCACCAGTTCAGTGATGCCCGCTGCCGCTAACCGCTCAATATGATGCTGCAGCAATGGCTTACCCGCGACCATAAGTAAAGGCTTAGGCGTCACTTCCGTCAGTGGGCGCATACGCTTACCAAAGCCAGCGGCGAGAATCATTGCCTTCATAGGTCTGCCTTGTTAGCACTGCTATACCAACTCTGAGACTGTAACAGCGGGCTGATACGTTGCCGGAACCAGCGACAGAATTCCTCGCTTTGCGGATACTGATCTGCGGCTTCAAGGCTGTAATCGATAACCATAGGCAGATCCTGAAGGTAGTTATGTTTGCCATCTCGCAGTGCCAAACGGGCAAAAATACCCATGACTTTGATATGGCGCTGCAGTCCCATAAGGTCAAACCAGCGCAAGAATTCGTGGTCGCCAATCTCTAAACTTGGATCAGCTTCCAGCAGACGCCCCTTAAACGCAAGAGTTCGCTGGCGCACCATTGCTGCCGGCCAGCGGATGTAACAGTCTTTTAACAGGGATACCAGATCGTATGTGACAGGACCCCAGACCGCATCCTGAAAATCAATGACCCCCATATCACCATCGGCCAACAGCATAAGATTGCGTGAATGATAGTCTCGATGCACCAACACCTGAGGTTGCTCTAGGGCATTTTCAACTAGGCTGGCAAATAGACTTTCCAGCATGGCTATTTCGTTTTTATCTAAACTGCTGCCCAATAATTCACCGACAAACCAATGGCGAAACAAGGCCATTTCGTCGCTTAGACTCTGACTGTCATAATCGGGGAATATCTGTATATTGGGCTGCAATTGCTGAATCTTAAGCAGGCAGGTTTCTGCTTGATCATAGAGACTATGCACTGATTCCTGATCGAGTAAGGGTAATAATAACTGTTCCCCAAAATCTTCAAGCAACATAAACCCACGCTCGGCATCTACGGCATAAATAATCGGTGTGCGCACTCCCCCAGACTGCAATGCATGAGACGTATTTAAGTAGGCAGTGTTATTTTCTTTGGCTGGAGGGGAATCCACGGCAATCAGACTGGGGGCAGTATTGGTACGGTAATAACGGCGAAAGCCTGCATCTCCGGCCAGAGGAGCAATCTGCATTGGCCCAACCAGTTTTATCGCTTCGGGAACTGAACCCGCAACCCAGTCAAAAAACTGTTGGTAATGATGATGAGACAAGCTGTAACACCTTATTTTTATGCTGATAATCCTAAGTTATAGCTCTATTGGCTATATATAAAGCCTACAACTACAGAAAAATCCTATTCTAGCCTATTTGTAGCAATTAGAGGGGTCTACTCAGGCCAGATATCAGGTAATATAACCTCTGACAAAATCGTTTCGGATAATAGTTTTGCCCACAGCCATTATAAATCGCATTCCAACTAATACCCGTCTATTTCGACGTCTGATAATGGCTTTTTTGGCCAGCCTGCCATTATGTTCTATCAGCGCCCAGGAACTGTCGCCTGAATGGAACTGTACAGCAGGTGATTCTGGCGACTGGCAGTGTAATCAAGAAATTGGCAGCACATCACAAAGTGGGGCCGCTCGGCCGGCCCGCAGCCTTGATAGCAATCAGGCAGGCAATCCAGATGAGCCTCGGGTAGCTAGGGTGCGCAACCTTGACTGGGTGCAAGAAGACGAGATGTCGGCTGAGAAAAAAGCTGAACTCGACCAACATTGCTGTGGTGGCTATATCGAGCCATTGAGGGACTACCCGGATGCGGATACGGCACCAGAGGAAGCCTCACTGCGCCTCAATGCCAACAGCACAGAAGCGATCGATGAGAATATCGCCCTGCTGGAGGGTGATGTTCAAATATCTCAAGGTTACCGGCAAATCAGTAGCAATCAAGCCACCGTAGACCAAGCTGCCCGCCAGGTGACTCTGGAAGGTGATGTCCGCTTCCGCGAGCCGGGAATGCTACTCCTGGGCACTAACGCTCTGATCGAGATTGATAACAAAGAGGTGTATCTTGAAGATGCCACCTATGTCCTGCATGAGGCCTCAGTGAGGGGCACAGCGGACACATTATCACGCACTAAAGATGGCATTATTCTGATCAACGATTCCACCTATTCTTCCTGCGCTCCGGGAGACAATGCCTGGAATATGGTAACCAAACAAATTGCGATTGATCAGAATACGGGTTTTGCCACGGTTAAGAATGCCCGCCTAGAAGTTAAAAATATACCCGTATTTTATGTGCCCTACATTAAATTCCCTGTAGACGATCGCCGCTCATCTGGCTTACTGTTCCCAAATATTGAAACGGGCGACAAGAATGGCTTCGACTATGCCCAGCCGATTTACTGGAACATAGCGCCCAATTATGATGCAACCATAACCCCTCGCTATATTCAAAAGCGCGGCACTGGCATGGCAATGGAATTTCGACATCTCAGCACATGGTCCAAGACCAAACTCTCAGGCAGCTATCTGGGCAATGATAAAGGTGGCAATGACGAAGATGATCTTGACCCTGCTACCGGATTGTTCCGTCATCTGGGCCAGGATCGGCATCTCGCCAGCCTTAACCATACTGGCGGTAGAAATAGACCCTGGTCGACATTTATAGATATGAATTACGTCAGTGACGAAGATTATATTCGAGATTTCGGTAACCTGTCTCAAGAAACCAATAGCATTACCCATCTGCATCGCCGCGCCTCCATGAGCTACAAAACCAAACATTGGAATTACAGCCTAGCGACCAAAGACTTTCAAGTTGTGACTCGCGGTCTTAGCGATCAGTACTCAGTCGAGCCAGAGCTGTCTATCCACGGCTACTACAGATTTGGCAGCTCATTGATACTCAACCTCAATAATAGCCATGCAATTTTTGATCACAGCAACCCCAATCTGGTGACCGGTAGCCGCAGTCGCATGGACTATGGTTTGAGCTGGGATAAGCGCTGGACCTGGGGCTATTTGAAACCGAAGGTCAGTCTCAAGCATATAGCCTACAACCTAGAGGCGGGGGATAGCAGGCCACTTGGAGATACCAGCCCATCCGTTACTGTGCCTGTCTATTCTATCGATGCAGGTATTTTTCTGGAGCGCGACACTAGCTGGCTGGGCAATTTCCAGCAGACTCTTGAGCCAAGACTATTCTATGTGAAGTCCGATTTTGAAGATCAGGCCGGGCTGCCTGACTTTGACTCCTCAGCCTACAGTCCCTCATACAACACATTGTTTCTTGATGGCCGCTTTAGTGGAGGCGACCGAATCTCCGATAATGATCGCTTAACCTTTGGACTGACCAGCAGGTTTATTAATAAAAATACAGGCCAGGAACGCTTTAGGGTCAGCATTGCCCAATCGATATTCTATGAAGACCGTAAAGTGACTTTGACCCCGAGTAGCTCAATTAATCTGGTGCAGGAATTGACCAGAGATACGTCACCCATCGCAATGGAACTGGCTGCTCGAGTCAGCGAAAACTGGCGTATTACCAGCAATCTTACCTATGACAATCTCGACAATGAAATCAACAAAGGCAGTTTTGGTGTGCGCTATAATGACGAAGAAAACCGGCTGTTCAACGCTACCTACAGATATAATCGAAAACTGGCCCGAGTATTTGATAACACAGATATAGACCAGGATATTGACCAAGTAGACTTCTCTGCCTTTGTACCAACAGGTAACAATTTCAATCTGGTCGGCCGCTGGAACTATGATTTTACCAACAAGCGGGAACTAGAAACCTTTGCTGGCTTCGAATACAACAACTGTTGCTGGCGGGCCAGCCTGGTCTTCAGGCGTTGGCTTGATCGAGAGGACGAAATATCGTTGCCGGAAATCGACTTAGAGGCCAACAACGGTATCTTCTTCCAAATTCAATTTAAAGGTCTGGCTGGCGTTAGCAGTCGGGTAGACACAATGCTCAAAAATGGTATTTACGGTTATGAACCTCTGGAAAACTTTTAAATCTCTCTCAATCGCAACAATCGCGGCTAGTACATTTGCTACATCCATGGTCGCTAATGCTCAAATAGAACTGCTGGATAAAGTGATCGCAGTGGTGGACGACGATGTCGTGCTACAGAGCGAACTGGATGCCCGGATGGTTTCAATTTATACCCAAATCAAGCAATCTGGAACTCAGGCGCCACCTCAGGAGATTCTGCTGCAGCAGGTGCTAGATCGACTTATCTCTGAGCGGCTGCAATTGAATATTGCTTACAATGCCGGTGTACGCGTTAGCGATGAAGAAATTAACCAGGCTATGGGCCGTATCGCTGGCAGCAACAAGATCAGCATGGACGACTACATTGCTAATATCCATGCGGATGGCGGCACGGTGGCAACGGTGCGTGAGGATATCCGTAACGAAATTACCATTATGAGAGTGCAGCAGGGCAGAGTTATGCGCCGCATTCAAATCAGCGAACAGGAACTGGATAATTTTCTTAATTCCGAAGAGGGCAAATTACTGACCAGCCCAGATGTCAATGTGGGCCAGATTTTACTGTCAGTACCCTCAGGTGCTAACACCGAGGAAGTAGCGAGTATTCTTGAGCGGGCCAATGATTTGCGTACCCAAATTGCCAGCGGGACAGATTTTCGTCAATTGGCTATTGCCAATTCAGCTGATCAATCGGCACTGCAGGGGGGTGACCTAGGCTGGCGTAAAATGGCCCAGCTACCCGGCATCTTTATTGATGCCGTTGAGCAATTGGATGTTGAGCAAATATCTGATCCGATTCGCAGTGGGGCCGGCTTCCACCTATTAAAGCTCTATGAGCGCCGTGGTGGTGGTGAACGCCTAATCGAGCAGCATTTTGCTCGACATATCCTGATTAAACCAAACCAGATTCGCGACGAGGAAACGACAATCGCTGAGCTTACCAAACTCCGCGATCGTGTGATTGCAGGCGAAGACTTTGGTGCCCTGTCAAAAGAGTTCTCCGAAGATCCCGGCTCTGCCCTAAAGAATGGCGAACTGGGTTGGTCCACGCCGGGCATGTTTGTGCCAGAGTTCGAAGAGACAATGAACAACATTGCACTAGATGAAGTCAGTGCGCCATTTAGCTCACAGTTTGGCTGGCATATTCTGCAGGTCACCGAGCGGCGAGATGAGGATTTCAGTTCTAATATCCTGCGCAACAATGCGCAAAATATGTTGCGCCAGCGCAAGTACGAAGAAGAGCTGCAAGTATGGTTGCAAGAAATCCGTGACGAAGCCTTCATTGAGATCAAGGGATCCGATAAGTCATGACATTAAGACTGGCGCTGACACCAGGAGAGCCCTCCGGTGTCGGGCCTGACCTTGTTATTCAAACTGTGCAGCAGCCACAGGAAGCAGAACTGGTAGTTTTTGCCGATCAGGAGATGCTGACTGAACGCGCAACACAGCTTGGACTGCCACTCAAAATATTGTCATTCACCCCAGATCAGCCGGCCCAACCGAGAATGGCAGGGGAAATGGTTGTGGCGCCTGTTTCTCTGGCAGAGCCCGCAGTCGCAGGACAGCTAAATCACAACAATGCCCATTATGTTTTGCGGACCCTGGACGGGGCCATAGAAGCCTGTCAGTCCCGAGTCTGCGACGCCATGATCACAGGACCAGTGCAAAAGTCTGTGATCAATGAAGCTGGCATTGCCTTCTCTGGCCACACTGAATACCTGGCGGACAAGACCAATACTCAGACTGTGGTCATGATGCTGGCCACTGATCAGTTGCGCGTAGCTCTCGCCACGACTCACCTACCCCTGCGTGAGGTTGCTGATGCTATTAATAGCCAGCTGCTGACTGAGGTTATTAAGGTACTCTGTCATGATTTGAAAACAATGTTCAATATTGCACAGCCGACTATCTTGGTCTGCGGACTCAATCCCCACGCCGGTGAGTCCGGACATCTGGGGCTCGAGGAAATTGAGATTATTGAGCCGGTGCTAAATCAGTTTCGTCAGCGCGGAGTCAACTTGCTAGGCCCATTGCCTGCGGACACCTTATTTACACCCAAATATCTGGACAGTGCGGATGCGGTTTTAGCCATGTACCATGATCAAGGGTTGCCAGTGCTTAAATATCAGGGCTTTGGGCAGGCTGCGAATATCACATTGGGGCTACCCATTATTAGAACCTCTGTCGATCATGGCACGGCACTTGATTTAGCCGCCACAGGCAAAGCGCACAACGGCAGTCTTGAAACTGCAATCAGAGTTGCCAGACAAATGGCTAAGGCAAGAATCTATTGAGTATTAAGCATCAGGCACGCAAACGCTTTGGGCAAAACTTCCTGGTCGACCAGCAAATTATTGGCCAGATTGTTTCGGCCATTAATCCGCAACCAGAAGACAATCTGATTGAGATTGGCCCCGGAATGGCAGCTATCACCGAGCATCTGATTAAGTTATGCCCGGGCATGTCGGTATTGGAACTGGATCGAGATCTGGTTGAGTTTCTTGGTGAGAAGTTTGTCGATTATGAACAGCTTACTATCCATAGTGGCGATGCCTTAAAAACAGATTTCGGCCAGTTTTATGATGGCCGCGAACTACGCCTGGTAGGCAACCTACCCTACAATATTTCTACACCATTGTTATTTCATCTACTCAAGGTACGGCATCTAATTAAAGATATGCACTTTATGCTGCAGCGGGAAGTGGTCGACCGCATTGGCGCTGGGCCGGGGACTAAAGCCTACGGCCGTCTCTCGGTGATGATTCAATATCATTGTCGGGTGTCGCCTCTGATTCCGGTACCACCAGAATCTTTTCGCCCGGCACCCAAAGTGCAGTCTGCGGTAGTGCGGCTCAAACCCCATAAAACCATGCCCTGGGTCTGTGATAACGAAGTCCTGCTCAGTAAAGTGGTCAGCCAGTGCTTCCAGCAGCGGCGCAAGACATTGCGCAACTGCCTGCGTCCATTGACTGATAGTCTTGAGATACCAGCGGAGGTGATCGATCTGTCGCGCCGTGCAGAGCAGCTGGAAGTGGGCGAATTTGTCAGATTAACCAATTTTATTAATAATAGTCGGCAGCTTTCGTAGTCCTCCGACAAAAACAAAGGTCTAAGCAAGTAATGAGCACTCAGCCAATAGTCGTTAGCGTCGAAACCGAATATCTATCCAATCAGTCCCAGCCGGAGGATGGCCGGTTCGCTTTTGCCTATCATATTACTATTGAAAACTGTGGTGCTGAGACAGCCCAGCTGCTGAGTCGACACTGGGTGATTGTCGATGCCAATCAGGAGCGCAAGGAGGTGAAGGGTATGGGTGTGATTGGTGAGCAACCAGTCATAGCGGCCGGTGAGACCTATAGCTATAGCAGTGGTGTGGTGCTAGATACACCAGTGGGTACCATGGAGGGCTCCTATCAGCTAGTCGATGAAAGCGGTGATGCATTTGATGCTCCGATTCAACCATTTTTACTGTCGACACCCAATGCAGTGCATTAGATGACCGATTACGCCGTTGGGGATGTTCAGGGCTGTCTGGATCCATTATTGCAGCTATTAGACAAAGTGGCGTTTGATCCAAACCTGGATCGCTTAATTTCAGTGGGTGATCTGATTAATCGGGGGCCAAAGTCATTAGAGACCCTACGCTTCTGCTATGGCCTCGGTGACGCCTTTAAAATGGTACTGGGAAATCATGATCTGCATCTCCTCGCCATTGCCCATGGTGTTAGGAGCCCCACCCCAAAAGATACTCTAGATGAAATTCTCAATGCGCCTGACAGGGCGCAGTTACTTGATTGGCTACAACAGCAACCATTGCTGCTGCAGGTCGGGCAGTACCATATTGTTCATGCGGGCATACCGCCGATCTGGGATTTGCCTAAGGCCCACACATTGGCTGCGGAAGTGAGCTGCGTTTTAAGATCAGATGCTGCCGGGGAATATTTTAGTCATATGTATGGCAATCAACCGGCGATCTGGTCAGAGAATCTGTCAGGTCCTGAGCGCTGGAGGGTGATCACTAATTATTTAACCAGAATGCGGTTTTGCACCGCTGAGGGAGAGCTTGAACTAGAGTCTAAATCAGCGATTGAGTTAGTTCTTCCCTACAGACCCTGGTTTGCACACAGTCATCATCGTAATCTCAATGATAAGATTATTTTTGGCCATTGGGCTGCACTCGAGGGCCGAGACTGCGGTGACAATGTCTTCGCTCTAGATACTGGCTGTGTCTGGGGCGGCCCGATGCGGCTGATGAATTTAGATAACCACGAATACCTCCACCAAATGGCTTAGGTGTCCCCTTAGATCTAGACTAAGGGTAGCCTTATTAAAAAGGACTGACCTACGATGAGTAAAAAATACTGCCTACCGCTTCTAATGGTACTGCTTGCATCTGCCTGTAGCGAACAGGTGCCTCTGAACTCAGGCATCGATACTGATGGCATGAACCATGACGTTCGCCCTCAAGATGATTTTTATGAGTACGCCAATGGTGGCTGGCTGGCAGCCACAGAAATACCGGCAGATGAAGTCGGCTGGGGTAGCTATATGACATTGCGCAAGGAAAGCCTAGAGCAGAGCAAAGCAATTGTGATTGCAGCGGCACAAAATCCTAAATCGGATGCTGGTAAAAGGAAAATCGGCGACTATTACAATGCCTATATGGATCAAGCTGGTATCGATGAACTTGGAGGCACTCCTATTGCTGAGGATCTGGCAGCTATCGACAGATTGGTGACACATAGCGATGTAGCCAGCTATTTTGGCCGCAGCAATGCCATTGGAGTAGACGCACCTATTAATTTATATGTCGGCCAGGATGATAAGGATGCGACGCGCTATGCAATGTTCATTGTGCAGTCAGGGCTCGGACTGCCAGATCGCGATTATTATACTGACCAATCAGAACGTGGGTTGCTGATTATTAACAAATATAAGGCTTATATCAGTCAGCTATTTGCTCATAACGGCCAGCCCGACGGAGCCGCAGCTGCAGAACGAATCTTTTTGCTGGAGAGCAAACTGGCGGCGGCGCAATGGTCTAAGGTTGATAATCGCGACGCGGACAAAGCCTACAATAAGTACAGCAGGACGCAGCTCACTGAGTTGCTGTCTAACCTAAATCTTGATCAGTACCTAAAAGATATAGGCGCCGCTGATCTAGAATATGCCATTGTCAGCCAACCCAGTTATGTAGAGACGTTTAATAGCCTGTTGGTGCAGACTGATGTAGCTACATGGAAGGATTACCTGCGGCTGCAGTTAACTGGTAGCTTTGCCGCCTATCTCTCGGCAGACTATGTCGACAGCCACTTTGAGTTCTACAGTAAAACTCTTTCGGGGCGTCAGGAACAACAAGCCCGCTGGCGCAAGGCAGTCTCCTCCATCAATCGTAATCTCGGTGAGCTATTGGGCAAACTCTATGTTGAAAAGCATTTCCCAGAATCCTCCAAGGCACGCATGATTGAGATGGTCAACTATCTGATTGAGGCCTACGCAGACTCAATCAAAAATCTGGACTGGATGACAGAGCCGACAAAGCAGCAGTCACTCATTAAGCTGTCGAAATTTACCCCGAAAATTGCTTACCCAGACAAGTGGCTGGATTATTCCTCACTGCAGATCAGTGCCGATGATTTAGTGGGAAATATCAAGCGTGCTCGGATATTTAGCCACAACCGTAATCTGGGCAAGCTCGGCAGCCCAATTGATCGGGACGAATGGTTTATGGCGCCTCAGCAAGTCAATGCCTATTACAACCCTGGCCTCAATGAGATTGTTTTTCCCGCAGCCTATCTGCAGGCACCCAACTTTTTACCTGAGGCCGACAACGCCTACAACTACGGCACCATCGGAACGACCATCGGTCATGAAATTGGTCATGGTTTTGATGACCAGGGCAGCAAATATGATGGCGATGGTAATTTGAGGAGCTGGTGGACTGAGGAAGACCGCGACAATTTTGAGCAGCGCACCATGAGTCTGGTAGAGCAATTTAATAAGTTTGAGCCCCTTCCCGGTCTATTTGTTAATGGGGAGCTAACATTGGGCGAGAACATTGGCGATCTTGGCGGAACAGCGATTGCGCTTAAAGCCTATCGAATGTCCCTTAAGGGCAAACCTTCCCCAGTCATTGACGGCTTTACTGGCGAGCAGAGGTTCTTTTTGGGTAACGCCCAGTCCAGCCGCCTTAAGTGGAGACCGCAGATACTTGAACTGATTGTAAAAACCGACCCCCACTCTCCAGACAAGTACCGCATCAACGGTGTGTTTTCCAATATGGCCGAATTCTACAAAACCTATGATGTGAACGAAGGGGATGCTTTGTATTTACCACAACAACAACGGGTCGAGATCTGGCAGTAGCTTTTTATGGCAGACACAAAAAAGCCGAGCAAGGAGCTCGGCTTTTTTATTTAGAAGGCGCTTATTCTGCGGCTTCTAATACCTCTTCAGCCACTTCAACGATCTCGCGGTCAACTAGCTCTACATAGGCCATTGGGGCGTTATCACCAGTGCGATTACCACACTTGAGGATGCGCAAATAACCACCTGGACGCTCCTGATAACGCTTGCCCAGATCAGTAAACAACTTACCAACGGTGGCTTTGTCACGCAGGCGATCAAAGGCAAGACGACGGTTGGCAACATTGTCTTCTTTGGCCAACGTAATCAATGGCTCAGCAAAACGACGCAGCTCTTTGGCCTTTGGCAAAGTTGTTCTAATCAACTCATGCTCAACCAGTGAGGCTGTCATATTGCGAAACATTGCTCTTCTGTGAGAGCCGGATTTGTTCAGTTTGCGGCCACTGTAACGATGACGCATGATTTTTATTCCTTAATTCGTTGCTGTCTCAGCAATGATATCTATACAAACTGCCCTTAGACGAGTTCGCGTTCACTTTTCAGGCTAGCTGGTGGCCAGTTCTCAAGACGCATCCCTAGAGACAGTCCACGAGAAGCAAGCACATCCTTAATCTCGGTTAGAGACTTCTTACCCAAATTAGGCGTCTTCAACAACTCAACTTCAGTGCGTTGAATCAGGTCGCCAATATAATAAATGCTCTCTGCTTTCAGGCAGTTAGCCGAGCGTACAGTTAGTTCAAGATCGTCAACTGGACGCAATAAGATCGGATCGATCTCTTCTTCTTTCTCTTCTGGCTCAGCAGCAGTTTCGCCTTCGAGGTCAACGAATACAGCCATCTGCTGTTGCAGAATGGTCGCAGCACGACGGATCGCTTCTTCAGGATCGATAGTGCCGTTGGTCTCTAATTCAAGTACTAGTTTGTCCAGATCAGTGCGATTTTCAACACGCGCACTTTCAACACTGTATGAAACCTTGAAGATCGGGCTGAAGGATGCATCAAACTGCAAGCGACCAATGGTGCGATTCTCATCGTCGTTGGCGCGAGCGTCAGATGGCTGATAGCCACGACCGCGAACAATGCGCAATTGCATGCTCAACTTAGCTTTGCCAGAAATATTGGCAATCACATGGTCAGGATTAATAATTTCGATATGACCATCGCTTTCAATATCACCGGCAGTAACAACGCCAGGCCCTGAAGCATTGAGTGTCACTGTAGTGTCGTCACGACCTTCCATAACAACGGCGACGCCTTTGAGGTTGAGGAGGATTTCCATCACGTCCTCTTGAACACCCTCAATAGCGGAGTATTCATGCTCAACACCATCAATCTCAGCTTCAATGATGGCGCAGCCAGACATAGAAGACAGGAGAATACGACGCAGGGCATTGCCCAACGTGTGACCGAAACCACGCTCTAGAGGCTCTAAAACCACCTTAGCATGCGTAGGGTTGTACGACGTCACATCAATATTGCGCGGTGTAAGAAATTCAGTAGCAGAATTTTGCATATTATTACCTGTAAGAGCTGTAAAGCGATTACTTAGAGTAAAGTTCGACGATCAGATTTTCATTGATCTCGGCAGGCAAATCAGAACGGTCTGGGTTGCGCGTATACGTGCCTTCCATCTTGTTTGTATCTACTTGCATCCATTCAACTTCACCACGTTGTGCGGCCAACTGCAGAGCAGTTTGAACGCGCAGCTGCTTCTTTGATTTTTCGCGCAGCCCCACAGTGTCACCTTCCTGAACCTTGAAAGAAGCGATATTAACCTTCTGACCGTTCACAAGGATCGAGTTGTGAGCCACTAACTGACGAGATTCGGCACGAGTAGCACCAAAGCCCATACGATAAACGACGTTGTCCAAGCGAGTCTCAAGAAGAGTCAGCAGGTTTTCACCTGTGTTGCCCTTGAGGCGAGCAGCCGCTTTATAGTAGTTGCGAAATTGCTTTTCCAGCACGCCATAAATCCGACGTACTTTTTGTTTTTCACGGAGCTGAACCCCGTAGTCAGACAGTCGACCGCGACGCTGGCCGTGTTGGCCTGGCGCACTTTCGTGACGACATTTTGATTCCAATGGGCGAACACCACTCTTCAGGAAAAGATCAGTTCCCTCACGGCGTGAAAGCTTACAAGTTGGTCCGAGATACCTAGCCATTTCCTATCTCCCTTACACGCGACGTTTTTTCGGTGGACGACAGCCATTATGGGGCACAGGCGTCACATCGGTAATGTTAGTAATTTTGTATCCAGCATTATTGAGTGCGCGGACTGCGGACTCACGACCGGGACCAGGACCTTTGACTTGAACGTCAAGATTCTTTAGACCATAGTCTTTCGCCGCTTCACCGGCGCGCTCTGCAGCGACCTGCGCAGCAAACGGAGTGCTTTTACGTGAACCACGGAAGCCAGAACCACCTGAGGTCGCCCAGGAAAGTGCATTTCCCTGACGGTCAGTGATCGTAACAATCGTGTTATTGAAAGAAGCATAGATATGGGCAATCCCGTCTATGACTGTCTTCTTGACCTTTTTACGGGCCGGCTTAGTAGCTGCTTTTGCCATTAGAAATGATCCTAATTATCTTTTTATGGGACGACGCGGACCTTTACGGGTGCGCGCATTCGTCTTAGTACGTTGTCCACGTACGGGCAAACTACGTCGATGACGCAGGCCGCGATAGCAACCCAAATCCATCAGACGTTTAATACTCATGCTGTTCTCTCTACGGAGATCACCTTCCACGTCGTTCTGCCCTACAGCAGCACGCAGCTTATCCAGTTGACCTTCGTCCAGTGCAGAAATTTTTGTGTCTTCTGCAATGCCCGTATCTGCACAGATCTTCTGGGCAGTTGGGCGACCAATACCAAACACATATGTCAGCGAAATCACTGTGTGCTTGTTATCTGGAATGTTGACACCGGCAATACGGGCCATTCACATTACTCCACTATCACTTTGGGTTTAATCAGCACTTCCGTCCTGTTAAGCAGTCGTTCAGACCTACTAAAAAGGCGCGGTAGAATACCGATAGATCTATCAAAAATCAACCAGATTATCCCTGGCGCTGCTTATGACGCGGCTCAACGCTACAGATAACACGAACCACACCTTTGCGGCGGACAACCTTACAATTGCGACAAATCTTTTTAACCGATGCGCGTACTTTCACAGCATCACCTCTTTATTTACGGCCAACATTTTTAAGGTTGGCCTTCTTCATTAGCGAATCATATTGCTGCGACATCAGATGAGACTGCACCTGAGCCATAAAATCCATTGTCACAACAACCGCAATCAACAGTGATGTTCCGCCCAGATAGAAAGGCACATTGAAGTACACATTCAGGAACTGAGGCATCAAGCAGATCAGCGTAATATATATACCGCCAATCAATGTGAGACGCGTGGTCACACTATCAATATATTTGGCAGTGTGCTCGCCGGGACGAATCCCTGGTAAGTACGCACCACCTTTTTTTAAGTTATCAGCCACTTCTTTGGGGTTATACATCAACGCCGTGTAGAAGAAGCTGAAGAAAATAATCAGGCTCGAGAACAACAATATGTAAAGGGGCTGTCCTGGCCCAAGTAACAATGCCACATCCTGCAACCAGTCTGGCGCATTTTTGCCAGAACCAAACCACTGGCTAATAGAGGTTGGGAACAACAGTAGACTACTGGCAAAAATCGCAGGTATAACACCGGCCATATTGACCTTGAGCGGCAAATGCGAAGTCTGCGCGTTGTAGGCTTTACGACCCTGGCGCTGAGCATAGTTAACAGTGAGACGACGCTGACCACGCTCGATAAATACTACAAAATACACGACCGCTAGCGCGATAATCAGCACCACAATCAGCATCAATTCATTCAGGTCACCCTGACGAGCCGCCTCAAGAGCCTGACCTATGGCACCTGGTATGCCTGCGACAATACCGGCAAATATAAGCATCGAAATGCCGTTACCAATACCGCGCTCAGTAATCTGCTCACCCAGCCACATCAGGAACACCGCACCAGCAACCAATGATGACACTGCAACAGGCAGGAAATAAGCTGCGCCGGCATAGGACTGGGACTCAAAGCCTTTGGCCATGGCCAGCCCCTGAATCAGAGCGAGGGCTACAGTACCGTACCTTGTATACTGGTTAATCGTGCGGCGACCGCTGTCACCTTCTTTCTTTAACTGCTCTAATGCAGGCACTGTCGCTGACAGCAGCTGCATAATAATCGAGGCCGAAATATAGGGCATAACACCCAGAGCCAAGATGCTCATTCTCTCAAGCGCACCGCCAGAGAACATATTAAACAGACCAAGGTAGGTACCCTGCTGCTGCTTGAACATATCGGCCAGCAGATCCGGATCAAAGCCCGGCACAGGTATATGAGTGCCTATGCGATAAATAATAATGGCCATAAACAAAAATCGAAGGCGAGCCCACAGCTCGCCAAGTCCTTTTGAATTGCCCATCGGCATAGCACCAGGTGTCGCCATTACGCTGTCTCTTCTACCTTGCCGCCAGCAGCTACAATAGCTTCTGCCGCGCCTTTAGTAGCACCAACACCTTGCAGGGTAACCGCTGTGGTTACTGTGCCAGAGTTAAATACCTTGGCTCGCGCGATGCTGTTGTTAATGATGCCAGCTGCTCGCAATGAATCTATAGTTACGATTCCACCTTCCACTTTATCAAGTTCTGACAAGCGAATTTCTGCAGTAACTGCAGCGAGACGCGAGGTAAAACCAAACTTTGGTAGGCGCTTTTGTAAAGGCATTTGACCGCCTTCAAAACCTGGACGGATGGAGCCGCCTGAGCGAGCTTTTTGGCCTTTATGACCACGACCACCAGTCTTGCCAATGCCACTGCCGATACCACGACCGCAACGCTTGCCTTCTTTAATTCGACCCGGTGCCGGGCTAAGGGTGTTTAGACGCATCTTATGCTTCCTCAACCTGCAACATATAGTTAACTTTATTGATCATGCCGCGAACCGATGGAGTATCTTCTACTTCCACGGTGTGGCCGATACGACGGAGTCCCAGGCCAGTCAAACAGGCCTTATGGTTCTTTAACCGTCCAATTGAACTCTTCATTTGAGTTACTTTAACTTTCTTAATTTTCGCTTTTGCCATGATCCACTTCCAATAACTGACTAGCCTTTAAGCCGCCACTTAGTTCAGAATTTCTTCTACAGATTTGCCACGTTTTGCTGCAACATCGTCCGGTGATTTCATATCCCTCAACGCTTTAAAAGTAGCGCGAACAACATTCACTGGATTAGTTGAGCCGTAGCACTTAGCGAGTACATTTTGTACCCCAGCCAATTCAAGTACGGAGCGCATTGCGCCACCGGCGATAACACCAGTACCTTCGGAGGCTGGCTGCATATAAATTTTCGATGCAGCGTGAATGCCTTTAGTGGGGTACTGAATAGTTGAGCCGTCGAGAGCGACGTCAATCATGTTGCGACGCGCAGCTTCCATTGCTTTCTGGATAGCCATTGGCACTTCACGCGCTTTACCGCGCCCAAAACCAACTTTGCCATTGCCATCACCAACTACAGTCAGGGCAGTAAAAGCGAATATGCGTCCACCTTTAACCGTCTTTGCAACACGGTTAACCTGAACCAGCTTCTCCATCATTCCTTCAGCTGCAGCATCTTTCTGATCTGTAAGAGCCATATTTTCTACCTATTAAAATTCGAGGCCGGCTTCACGCGCGGCGTCTGCCAGTGCTTTTACACGGCCATGATATTTAAAACCGTTACGGTCAAAGGCAACTGCCTTTATGCCAGCAGCTACTGCGCGCTCGGCAACCAACTTGCCCACGGCAGCGGCGGCATCTACATTACCTGTGCTGCCGGAACGCAAATCTTTGTCCAAGGTAGACGCGCTCGCCAGTACCCGATCACCCTCTGCAGCTATAACCTGTGCATAGATATGACGTGGAGTACGATTGATACACAGGCGCGTAGCACCCTGCTCGCGGATCTTCATACGTACGCGCTTTGCTCGGCGCTGACGTGAAACTTTTTTATCGCTCATCGATTTACCCTATTACTTCTTCTTGGCTTCTTTGCGTCTTACATATTCACCAGTGATGCGTACGCCCTTACCTTTGTAGGGCTCTGGTGGACGGTAAGCGCGAATCTCAGCTGCGGCCTGACCCAGCTTCTGCTTATCCGAAGACTTTAATAAGACTTCTGTTTGACTTGGAGTCTCTGCAGTAACGCCCTCTGGAAGTTGGTAAACAACCGGGTGAGAGAAACCCAAAGTCAGGTTAATATTTTTACCCTGCACCTGAGCTCGGTAACCAACACCAACAAGCTCAAGTTTCTTTTCAAACCCTTGCGAAACACCAGTCACCATATTGTTGACCAACGCTCGAGTAGTACCTGACATAGCGCGTGAAAACTGGTCACCAGAGCGTGCAGCAAAGGTAAGAACGTTATCTTCCTGCGCAATCTCTACCTGTGGATTGATTGGCATAGCCAGGGTACCTTTGGCACCTTTCACAGAAATCTCAGTGCCACCAAGGGTCACTTCGACGCCTTTGGGCAGTTGTACTGGATTATTTGCAACTCTAGACATCTTTTTTTCCTATCAGAATACGGTGCAGAGCACTTCGCCACCGATACCGGCAGCTCTGGCAGCGCGATCAGTCATCACACCTTTACTGGTGGAGATAACTGCAATTCCAAGGCCGCTGCGAACTTTAGGCAAATCATTACTGCCTACATAGCTACGCAAGCTGGGCTTGCTAACGCGAGTAATTTCTTCAATAACTGGCTTGCCTTCAAAATACTTCAGCGCAATAGTCAAGCTCGGCTTAACGTCTGCAGTAACACTGTAGCTGGCAATATAACCCTCATCCTGAAGCACCTGAGCCACTGAGGCTTTGAGCTTGGACGCTGGCATAGTCACTTCTGGGTGACTACGGTGATGCGCATTGCGAATGCGCGTCAACATATCTGAAACTGGATCTTGCATACTCATATCGTTTGGCTCCTCAACTTACCAACTGGCTTTAACCAGCCCCGGAACTTCACCGCGCATTGCTGACTCGCGCAGTTTGTTTCGGCACAGGCCAAACTTACTGTAAACACCGTGAGGACGACCAGTAATTCTGCAGCGATTACGCTGCCGGGCTGGACTCGCATCACGAGGTAGCTTCTGTAACTTCTGCTGAGCTTCCCAACGATCTTCGTCAGAGGCTTCAACATTGTGAATAATTGCCTTCAATTCGGCGCGCTTGGCGGCGAATTTAGCGACTGTCTTGGCGCGCTTTAATTCACGCTGAACCATGGATACCTTTGCCATCTATCTACTACCTCAACCTTTCAGCGGGAAGTTAAAGGCGCGTAGTAATGCACGGCCTTCGTCATCGTTACGTGCTGTGGTGGTAATGGTGATGTCCATACCACGTAACTTATCAATTTTTTCGTAGTCAATCTCAGGGAAGATGATCTGTTCGGTCACACCCATCGAGAAATTACCACGGCCATCAAACTGCTTGGGACTAATACCACGGAAATCGCGAATACGTGGAATAGCAATACCAACCAAACGCTCGAGGAACTCATACATACGATCACTGCGCAGCGTTACCTTGGTACCAATCGGCCAGCCCTGACGAACTTTAAAGCCGGCGATAGACTTGCGCGCATTGTTGATTACAGGCTTCTGCCCAGAGATCAATGTGAGATCCGCAACAGCGTTCTCCAGCGACTTCTTATCGCCAATCGCTTCACCAACACCCATGTTCAGAGTGATCTTAGTAATGCGGGGAACTTCCATCACATTAGCCAGACCCAACTCTTCTTTAAGCTTGGGAGCCAGTTCGTTTTTATATACTTCTTTCAGCCTTGCCATTTCGATTACCTGTCTACTTACGCGTCTACGGCTTCGCCGCTGGACTTAAAGATACGAATCTTTTTGTTGTCTTCCTGAACCTTAAAGCCCACACGATCTGCTTTACTGGTCGCGCTATTAAAGATAGCGACGTTGGAAACCTGTATAGGTGCCTCTTTCTCAATAATTCCCCCTGGAATACCAGCTTGAGGATTGGGCTTCTGATGCTTCTTGATCATCTGAACACCTGACACCAACAAACGATCGTTCTCAAGGACTTTAATCACCTTGCCACGTTTGCCTTTGTCTTTACCTGCGATAATAACAACTTCGTCATCACGCTTAATTTTGAGCATTGCCATTTCTATATCCTCGCTTACAGCACTTCAGGTGCTAGGGAGATAATGCGCATAAACTTCTCATTGCGAAGCTCGCGAGTTACCGGCCCAAAAATACGTGTGCCAATAGGTGCGTTGTTAGCGTTGAGCAGTACCGCAGCATTATCATCAAATTTGATTAAGCTGCCGTCCTGGCGACGCAGACCTTTCTTAGTGCGTACCACTACTGCACTCATCACCTGGCCTTTCTTTACCTTGCCGCGGGGAATCGCTTCTTTAACGGTAACCTTAATAATGTCACCGACCCGAGCATAGCGACGGTGAGAACCGCCCAACACTTTAATACACATCACACGACGTGCACCGCTGTTGTCTGCTACATCAAGATAACTTTCTGTTTGAATCATTTTCTACTCCGAAACCTTCGCTTTACGCAGACTTACTCTGCAGCAGCGCGCTCGTCAATATTCACCAGTTTCCACGACTTGTCCTTAGAGACAGGTCGGCACTCTGCAATCGTTACCAGATCGCCTGTATTCGCATCATTAGTTTCATCATGCGCTTTAATCTTTGTCGACTTAGTCAAGATCTTCCCATAAACCGGGTGCTTCACTCGACGCTCGATCATCACGGTGATGGTCTTATCCATCTTGTCACTGACAATACGTCCTGTCAGCGTACGTGAGCTCGTTTTTAATTCAGACATATTTATTCCCCTGCCTTCTCAGTCAACAAGGTCTTGATGCGCGCAATATTACGACGCGTCTCTTTAACCTTGTGGCTTTCGTTCAACTGGCCAGTGGCATGCTGCATACGCAGCTTGAACTGAGACTTGAGCTCATCACCCAATGCTGCCTTCAACTCGTCAACTGACTTTTCACGCAATTCGTTAGATTTCATCTTTACATCACCGTGCGTTTAACGAAGGTCGTTGCGATAGGCAGCTTGGCCGCTGCGAGAGCAAATGCTTCGCGCGCCAGCTCTTCACTAACACCTTCCATTTCATAAAGTACTTTGCCTGGCTGGATCAATGCTACCCAGTACTCGACATTACCCTTACCTTTACCCATACGCACTTCTAACGGCTTATTAGTGATCGGCTTATCTGGAAATACTCGAATCCAGATCTTGCCGCCACGTTTAATATGCCGGGTCATTGCACGACGCGCCGCCTCAATTTGACGAGCAGTTAAACGACCGCGCCCTGAGGCTTTCAGTCCAAACTCGCCAAAGCTGACTTTGCTGCCGCGCTGAGCCAGGCCACGGTTACGGCCTTTGTGCATCTTGCGGAATTTTGTACGTTTCGGTTGCAGCATTTCGCTTTACCCTTATCGCTTGTTTCTTGAGTCTTGTGTCTTGGCGGGCGCTTGCTCAGCTTCCTCACCACCCAGAACTTCGCCTTTGAAGATCCAGACCTTTACGCCGATAATTCCATAAGTGGTATTACCTTCGGCAGCTGCGTAGTCAATATCTGCACGTAATGTGTGCAGCGGTACGCGACCTTCTCTGTACCATTCTGAACGAGCAATCTCTGCTCCACCCAGTCGACCACCTACCTGAATTTTTACACCCAGAGCGCCACCGCGCATTGCGTTCTGTACTGCACGCTTCATAGCGCGACGGAACATTACACGACGCTCCAACTGCTGCGCTACGTTCTGTGCAACGAGGCTCGCATCCAAATCAGGCTTGCGAATCTCTTCAATGTTTATATGTACTGCGCAGCCCATTCGCTTGGAGACTTCATTGCGCAGCTTCTCAACGTCCTCGCCCTTTTTACCGATAACGATGCCTGGACGGGCAGTATGAATAGTGATGCGCGCACTGTCTGAAGGGCGCTCAATGTCTATACGGCTAACCGACGCATGGTCGAGCTTCTTTTTGATAAACTCACGAACCGTTAGATCCTGAATGAGCTTGTCCGCATAGTCCTTCTTACCAGAATACCAAGTCGAGGTATGCTTTTTAACAATACCTAAACGGATGCCAGTTGGATGTACTTTTTGACCCATTGAATGGTCTCCCGAACCTAAATTCTACTTTTCAGCAACTTTTACAGTGATGTGACAGCTGCGCTTAAAAATTCTATCTGCGCGACCCTTTGCTCGAGGCTTGATTCTTTTCATCGTCATGCCTTCATCAACATAAATTGTTGATACTTTGAGCTCATCTACATCAGCACCATCGTTGTGCTCGGCGTTGGCGATTGCCGACTCGAGCACCTTCTTAATAATGTCCGCACCTTTCTTGCCGCTGAACTGCAGAATTTCTAATGCAGACTCAACTGACTTACCGCGAATTTGATCAGCTACCAGACGCGCCTTTTGCGCTGACATTCTGGCACCTTTTAACTTTGCTGCTACTTCCACAATCAATACCTCTTTTAGTGCTTGGCTTTTTTGTCTGCCACGTGACCCTTATAGGTACGTGTCGGAGCAAATTCACCCAGCTTATGACCAACCATTTCTTCGTTGACCAAAACAGGAACATGTTGACGACCGTTGTGGATAGCGATTGTCAGTCCAACCATATCAGGCAGGATCATAGAACGGCGCGACCAGGTTTTGATGGGTCGACGCTCGTTGGCGGCTACCGCTGCCTCTACCTTTTTAGCCAGGTGGAGGTCAATGAATGGTCCTTTTTTTAGAGAGCGTGGCACGTTTGCTATCCTCTTTTAATAATCTAATCGGCGCTTATTTGCGACGACGAACAATGTATTTATCAGTGCGCTTATTCTTGCGCGTCTTATAACCTTTGGTTGGCATACCCCAGGGAGATACTGGGTGACGACCACCAGAGGTACGACCTTCACCACCACCATGCGGGTGATCTACCGGGTTCATCGCCACACCGCGAACGGTTGGGCGAACACCACGCCAACGCGAAGCACCAGCCTTACCCAATGAGCGCAAGCTGTGCTCACTGTTACAAACCTCACCTAGAGTCGCGCGACAATCGACTGGAATCTTGCGCATCTCACCACTGCGAAGACGCAGTGTCGCGTAAGTGCCTTCACGGGCAACCAGTTGGACTGAAGCCGCAGCACTACGAGCAATTTGCGCACCCTTTCCTGGTTTCATTTCTACACAGTGAATGGTTGAACCCACTGGGATATTGCGCAATGGCAAGCTGTTACCTACCTTGATCGGTGAATTCTCACCAGACACCAAAGTGTCACCAGCCGAAACACCTTTGGGAGCAATAATATAACGACGCTCACCGTCGGCATAACATAGCAATGCAATATGTGCAGTGCGGTTGGGATCGTATTCCAGGCGCTCAACCTTGGCAGGGATACCGTCTTTGTTACGCTTAAAATCAACAATACGGTAATGCTGCTTGTGACCACCACCAATGTGGCGCACGGTAATGCGACCAGCACTGTTACGACCACCAGTTCTTTTCTTGGGCGCTAAAAGCGGCGCATAGGGCGCACCTTTATGCAGGTCAGGAGTGACTACACTGACTACAAAGCGACGGCCCGGGGAGGTTGGTTTTCTCTTAATAACTGCCATGATTAACCCCTTACTCCGCTACTGAAAAGTCAATATCTTGACCTTCCGCCAAACGTACATAGGCTTTCTTCCAATCGCTGCGCTGGCCAACGCCAGTACGTGTGCGACGAGTCTTGCCCTTAACATTAACTACTCGAACACCGTCAACCTTGACTTCGAAAAGCTGCTCTACAGCCTTCTTCACTTCAAGTTTGCTGGCATCAGTAGCCACCTTAAATACTACCTGGGTTGCTGCGCCCGCAGACATCGCTGCTTTTTCAGTAATGTGCGGCCCTAACAACACTTTGAAGAGTCTCTCTTGGTTCATGCCAAAATCTCCTCAAGTTTTTTCAGCGCTGGAACAGTCATCAGCACCTTATCAAAATTAATTAAGCTTACCGGATCAACCGCAGCCGCATCGCGCACATCAACTTTGTGAAGGTTGCGTGATGACAGGTACAGATTGTGGCTGACCTCTTCAGTGACAATTAAAGCTTCCGTCAAGCTGTACTCCCCCAGCTTGGCAATCAACGCCTTAGTCTTGGGTGCGTCTAGATCAAAGCTCTCAACAACGATCAGACGCTCTTGACGAGCCAGCTCTGAAACAATTGAGCGCATCGCAGAGCGATACATTTTACGGTTCAGCTTTTGGCTGTGATCCTGAGGCTGTGCAGCAAATGTAGTACCACCACCGCGCCAGATTGGGCTACGGATAGTACCGGCACGTGCTCGGCCTGTACCTTTCTGACGGAATGGCTTGCGGCCACCGCCCGATACAGCTGAACGGTTTTTCTGAGCGCGAGTTCCCTGACGGGCACCGGCCAAAAAAGCCACAACGGTCTGATGAATCAGATCCTGATTAAACTCTGTTCCAAAAGCAGCTTCTGAAACCTCAACGGTTCCTTGATTACCCTTGGGTGTCGCAATCGCTAGTTCCATGGACACTCCCCTTAAGCCTTAACTGCCGGACGAACGACAATATCGCCACCAGGAGCGCCGGGAACGGCACCCTTGATAAGCAATAAATTGCGCTCGGCGTCGACGCGTACAATTTCTAGATTCTGTGTAGTAACCTGCTCTGCACCCATATGACCAGCCATCTTCTTGCCTTTAAATACTCGGCCAGGAGTCTGGTTTTGTCCAATCGAGCCAGGAGCCCGGTGAGAGATTGAGTTACCGTGAGTCGCGTCCTGCATGCTGAAGTTCCAGCGCTTGACGCCACCTTGGAAGCCTTTACCTTTAGAGGTACCGGTAACGTCAACTTTCTGACCTGCTTCAAAGCGCTCTACAGTCAATGCTGAGCCAACTTCGAATGCTTCTTCGGAACCTTCTGAACGGAATTCCCATTGACCGCGGCCAGCCTCGACACCCGCCTTGGCGAAATGTCCGGCTTGGGACTTGGATACTCGGGAAGCTTTGCGTGATCCGGTAGTGACCTGAATAGCTGAATAGCCATCAGACTCTGCGGATTTAATCTGGGTAATGTGATTAGGCGTTGCTTCTACCACTGTTACAGGGATAGATGCACCGTCTTCGGTAAACACACGAGTCATTCCGCATTTGCGGCCGACAATACCTATACTCATTTTTTTAACCTCTTAAGCGTACGGGGCTCTTACCCGCTACGGCTGCCTATTTCAAGGCATTACACTTTAGTGTTTGCCCGGCATTTCTGCCGAACCGCTACAGTCGTTATCAGCTCAGGCTGATTTGTACTTCAACGCCAGCAGCAAGATTCAATTTCATAAGCGCATCAACAGTTTTTTCTGTTGGCTCGACAATGTCGATTAAGCGCTTGTGCGTGCGTATTTCGTACTGGTCGCGCGCATCTTTGTTTACGTGAGGAGAAATCAAAACTGTGAATCTCTCTTTACGCGTTGGCAACGGTATTGGCCCGCGGATTTGCGCGCCTGTACGTCTCGCAGTCTCAACAATCTCTTGAGTTGAGGTATCGATCAGCTTGTGATCGAAGGCTTTAAGACGAATCCTAATGCTTTGGTTTTGCATGTTAGCGAAACTCCGCTCTTTCTTATAAATTTCACGGCTAGGTTTCTATTTGCCGACCAGCCCCGAAAAAGGAGCGCGAATTCTAGAGCCGCACCCCGGGACTGTCAAGCAATTTAGCGCCTGTAGCCATTCTTTTTTACTTGTTCGGACAAAACTTGCGCCGCCAGAACCCAGAGGTCAAAAAAGGGGCTCTAGGAGCCCCTTTTTCTCTGCCCTTACGTATCACTCGATAATCTTAGCTACAACACCAGCGCCAACAGTACGACCGCCTTCACGGATCGCAAAGCGCAGACCTTCTTCCATCGCAATCGGATGAATCAGCGTCACTTCCATCTGCACGTTATCGCCAGGCATAACCATCTCTGTACCTTCTGGCAATTCACAAGCACCAGTTACATCCGTTGTACGGAAGTAGAACTGCGGACGATAGCCTTTGAAGAATGGTGTATGACGACCACCCTCATCTTTCGACAACACATAAACTTCTGAGGTGAACTTGGTGTGCGGCTTAACAGAACCTACGTGAGCCAGTACCTGACCACGCTGCACTTCTTCACGCTTAGTACCGCGCAACAGAATACCGCAGTTCTCACCAGCGCGACCTTCGTCAAGCAGCTTGCGGAACATCTCTACACCAGTACAAGTCGTCTTGGCGGTATCGGTGATTCCGATCACTTCAATCTCTTCACCAACCTTGATGATTCCACGCTCAACACGACCTGTAACTACAGTTCCGCGACCAGCGATCGAGAATACATCTTCAATCGGCATCAGGAAGGGCTGATCAATCGCTCGTACTGGCTCGGGGATATAGGAATCCAGCGCTTCTACCAGCTTCTTAACAGCGGTAGTACCAAGCTCATTATCGTCCTTTCCTTCCAGCGCCATCAGTGCTGAACCAACAATGATTGGTGTGTCGTCGCCTGGGAACTCATACAGATCAAGCAGCTCACGCAGCTCCATCTCAACCAGCTCCAGCATTTCTGTGTACTCTTCTGAACCAACGCCGCCACAGTCTTCTGCAAGCAGGTCTGCTTTGTTCAAAAATACTAATACGTAAGGTACGCCAACCTGGCGAGACAACAGGATGTGCTCGCGCGTCTGTGGCATGGGGCCATCAGTGGCACCACATACCAGAATCGCTCCATCCATCTGCGCAGCACCGGTGATCATGTTTTTAACATAATCGGCGTGACCTGGGCAGTCTACGTGAGCGTAGTGACGGTTTGTAGAATCATATTCAACGTGAGCCGTTGAAATAGTAATACCGCGCTCGCGCTCTTCAGGGGCGTTATCAATTTGGTCAAACGCTTTCATCTCACCGCCGTACACTTCTGCACATACGCGAGTCATCGCAGCGGTCAAAGTAGTTTTACCATGGTCAACGTGACCAATGGTGCCTACATTCACGTGCGGCTTATTTCTTTCAAACTTTTCTTTTGCCATCTCAGTGTCTCCTCAGCAGGCGATTGACTTTTAAAACCTTTAAATTCGGTAGCATTACTGCGATTATTTTCGGTGCAGCACGCAAGGGACGCCATCTTATACTTCGGTGCCTGAGAGTCAACGGTATTTGTATTGAAATTCAGTTTTTTTAAGGTTTTTTGCAGTTTTCCATGGCTAAATCCCGAGACTTTGGACTGAAACCGGAACATTCGAGCCCAGTTTGGTAAAAAAGCCTCTATATAAGAACATTAATACTCTGATCTAGACGGAATATCCTGTATACTCGCGCGCGTTTTTAGTCCCTGTGAACAGGGATACTAGATTGCAGTGAAAACTGAATTTTATAACCGAATTTATAAACGAGCAGACCAATGACAGATTTATCTCACTACAGAAATATTGGTATCTTCGCCCACGTTGATGCGGGCAAGACCACTACGACCGAACGAATTCTTAAACTCACTGGTAAGATCCACAAAACTGGTGAAGTACATGATGGTGCCGCAACAACGGACTTTATGGAACAGGAACAGGAACGCGGCATCACTATTCAGTCAGCAGCGACAACCTGCTACTGGAGAGACCACCGCTTTAACATCATCGATACTCCAGGACACGTTGACTTCACTGTTGAAGTTTATCGCTCACTGAAAGTTCTCGATGGTGGCGTAGGTGTGTTCTGTGGTTCCGGTGGTGTTGAGCCTCAGTCAGAGACTAACTGGCGCTATGCCAATGAATCAGAAGTCGCTCGCGTTATCTTCGTTAACAAACTCGACCGTATGGGCGCTGACTTCCTGCGTGTTGTTGGTCAGGTTAAAGATGTGCTTGGTGCTAACCCGCTAGTGATGTGCCTCCCTATAGGTATCGAAGAAGACTTTGTTGGTCTGGTTGATTTGCTGGAGCGCAAGGCTTACGTCTGGGATGACTCTGGACTGCCAGAAAACTTTGAAATTGTTGATATCCCAGCAGACATGGTCGACAAGGTTGAAGAGTACCGCGAGATGATGATCGAAACGGCACTTGAGCAGGACGATGACCTGCTGATGGCTTATATGGAAGGCGAAGAGCCGTCTATTGAAGATGTTAAGCGCTGCATCCGTAAAGGTACTATCGCTCTGGAGTTCTTCCCAACCTACTGCGGTTCTGCGTTTAAGAATAAAGGCGTACAGATGGTTCTCGACGCAGTTGTTGACTACCTGCCCTGCCCAACTGATGTTAAGCCACAGCCGCTGACGGATGAGAATGGCGATGAGACTGGCGACCACGCCATTGTGTCTACCGACGAATCCCTTAAAGCTCTGGCGTTTAAGATTATGGATGACCGCTTTGGCGCTCTGACATTTGTGCGTATCTACTCTGGTGTTCTGGAGAAAGGCACGACCATTCTCAACTCCTTCACCGGTAAGACCGAGCGTATCGGCCGTATGGTTGAAATGCACGCTGATGACCGTAACGAAATTGATCGCGCTCAGGCCGGTGATATTATCGCCATCGTGGGTATGAAAAATGTTCAGACTGGCCACACATTGTGTGATGTTAAGAACCCAGTCACCCTAGAGCCAATGATCTTCCCTGAGCCAGTAATTTCGATTGCTGTTAAGCCTAAGGATAAAGGTGGTTCTGAGAAGATGGGCGTAGCTATCGGCAAGATGATTGCTGAAGATCCTTCATTCCGCGTTGAAACTGATGAAGACAGTGGTGAGACCATCCTTAAAGGTATGGGCGAACTGCATCTGGATATTAAAGTCGACATCCTTAACCGCACCTACGGTGTTGACCTGATTGTTGGTCAGCCACAGGTTGCTTACCGCGAAACCATTACTACTCCCTGTGAAGACAGCTACACGCACAAGAAGCAGTCTGGTGGTTCTGGTCAGTTCGGTAAGATCGACTACCGCATCAAACCCGGCGAGCCAGGCACAGGTTATGTGTTCAGCTCATCGGTTGTTGGTGGTAACGTTCCTAAGGAATTCTTCCCAGCCATTGAGAAAGGCTTTAGGGGCATGATGGAAGAGGGTCCACTGGCTGGATATCCTGTTCTGGATGTTGAAGTTGAGCTTTATGATGGTGGCTTCCACGCCGTTGACTCCTCGGCAGTTGCTTTCGAAATCGCTGCTAAAGGCGCTTTCCGTCAGTCCATGCCTAAAGCTGGACCACAGATTATTGAGCCGATCATGAAGGTAGATGTATACACACCTGAAGATCATGTGGGTGATGTGATTGGTGACCTTAACCGTCGTCGCGGCATGATCAAGGACCAGGAAGCCGGTGTTACTGGTGTGCGTATTAAAGCAGACGTTCCTCTTTCGGAAATGTTTGGTTATATCGGCCACCTGCGTACCATGACTTCTGGTCGCGGTCAGTTCTCTATGGAGTTCGCGCACTACTTACCTTGCCCACAAAACATTGCAACTGATGTTATTGCTGCGGCCAAGGAGCTTAAAGAAGCTAAGTAAGCCACTTCTTTAAGTTATGTAAAAAAACCCCGTTAGTTTGCACTAGCGGGGTTTTTTATTGTTCGGACATTTTTACAGCGGGACTCAAAGCGCTCCGTAGCCCGCTATTTTAGCCATAATCGCTTCGGCAACATTCTTTGGCGCTTCAGCAGTAACGGTCAAACTCCATGGTAAAGGTTGCACGACCCTGAGTCGCCGAGCGCAGATCAGTGGCATAACCAAACATTTCTGCCAGCGGTACTTCAGCATCGACTACCTTACCCATTGGGCTCTCTTCCATGCCCAGAATCATACCGCGACGACGGTTCAGGTCACCGACAACATCACCCATATTCTCTTCCGGGGTAACCACTTCAACTTTCATCAGTGGCTCTAGCAACACAGCGCCACCGTGATCTTTGCGGCTGTTATTGCCGCCGGCGTGAGCGCAGTTGCTTCAAACCAGCGGATGGAATCTAAGCTCGGTGTATCGTTTGTACAGAGCTCTTCCCCTCTCCCCACCACTCCGTCAAGAAAGCAACAGTGATAATGTGTATGAGCATTTAAGGCTGAACCAAAACGATGGACAAAACTAACCCCTCCAAAGCGCGCGTCAGCGGGAGCACCTAGACTGTGTTGACGGAGTACTCTCTCGATGACGCGTAGAAAAATTTGGAGTACTCGCTTTTCCAGATCATGATCTCGATGTAAAAAATAACGCAGTCGTTTCGGTACACTGAGAACCCACTGCCTGACTGGCGCTATGGGATAGACATGTTCCACAAGATGGGCGGCGATGAAGACCATTCGCCGAGTATTACAGGAAGGACAAATCCCCCGAACTTTACAGGAGAACGCTACCAGAAAATCATCACCGCAAGCATCACATCGAACCCGGGCAAAGCCTTTGGCGAGAATGCCGCAGTCCATGAAACGGCTGAACCCTTTCTCGATATACCGTGGAATACTGGAAGAGTGGTACAGCTTTGCCGAGTCGCCTCGCGATCGTGTGACTGTATTGGCGACGGTCGATGAAACCGAGTACGAAGTTAAGGATGAGATTGCCATGGGCGAGGATCATCCAGTGATTTGGCATCATAAAGTGGGCGAGGGCACAGTGTTTTATTCGGCGCTGGGGCATCAGGCCAGTGCTTATGATGAGCCCGAGCATCAGGCGATGTTGGAGGGGGCTATGGTTTGGTTGTTGAGATGACTCTTATCATTGACTAGGTAAAAATACTTGAACCAATGTAAGTATAACTTTATGGTGTAAATCCTAAACGCCTAACGGAACTATATTCGCGTTACAGACCAAGGAATGGTGATGACGATATTACGAATCTTCTTTTTTAAAATGCTGTTTGAAAAAATGGCATTTCAGCTTATTTCTCAAGAACAACGATACCTTTCAAACAAGTGCGCCGGTAATAAAATCGTGCGCTTTAGTCTTAATTATTTTCTATATTTAAATCAATTAGTTAAAAAATATCGAAGTGCCCCTGATAGCAGGTTTCAAGGGTGCCCCGATAATAATTAGCCTGTTAAATTCAAATCAAAGTGGAGAATTTCACATGAAGAAAAATCTTTTAGCATTACTTTTAGCCGGTGTTTTTGTAGCGCCCGCCATAGCAGATAAACCTGAGTGGACTGGTAAAGGTAAACCAAGTGATGAGCAAAAGGCAGCGCATCAAGCCGCAATGCAAGCGAAAGAAGATATTGACGACAGTGAAGATCGAATAAAAGAGAAGGAAGAGAAGGAAGAGAAGGAAGAGAAGAAGAAAGTTCTAGCGAATTAAAGGGCATTGAAAAGCAAAGCCTCAAGAAATCAGAGCAGCCTCAAAAAGAACTTGATAAAGGTTCCGATAAAGGACAAGAATCGAGAGAAGAAAATAGTAAAAAGTGGTGGAAATTCTGGGGCGAATAAATGCAATAAGTTTAGGCAATTCGCCCGTTAATTAAATTGTCTAAAAAAATGGCAACAACAGACATAATCAACAGCTACAGCGAGAGAAAACAGGGAAGTGAGTTGAATTTTAGCCATTGTTAAATGGAGGCTAAATTTCAACTACAGGATTGCAGGGAAGTAAGCCTTGCAACCTGCGGTAGCCTGCCAGTCAAAGAATCTAGCTGATCTTACTTTATGTTTTTAGCCATTAAATTCGAGTCTGAACCTAATATATACAGCGGAATAACCTGCCCACTAATTTAAATCTGACAAGGGACTTCGTACTCCTCTTGCCCCCCGATTAAGTACGTGGGTATATATCTCAGTAGTTTTAACATCAGCGTGTCCCAGCTGCTCTTGAACTGTCCTAATATCAGCGCCCGACTGCAATAAGTGTGTAGCAAAGGAGTGACGCAAAGTATGGCTGGTCACCTGCTTTCGTATACCTGATCGTCGAGTAGCAGCCCGAATAAAACGATTAACACTGGATTCATCAAAATGGTGCCTACGAAGATTATTGGTACCAGGCTCTATACTCAATTTTGAGGACGGGAATAAATAATGCCAGCCTAAGCTATAGGGTGCAGATTGGTATTTCCTCGCTAAAGCATGGGGCAGCCATACACCGCTATATTTTGCTACTTTTGTATCTTGCTGAAATAAGCTCTCAACCAAGTCGAATTGAGCGCGTAAAGAAGAGTCTAACTCAGGAGCCAACGTTGTTAATCGGTGCTTACCACCTTTACCATTCCAAACCTGCAGTTGCATATGATCAAGGTCAACGTCTTTTACTCGCAAACGGACCAACTCTATACGACGCAACCCAGAACCATACAACAAAGAAGCCATCAATTTGTGTACGCCCTTGAGTTGCCTAAAGAAAAGCGATACCTCATCCTTCGTTAAAACGACAGGTAGCTTTCGCTGACGCGACGCCTTCCTAAAATCATCAAGATTTATGGGTGGCTGACCTAAAAACTTTGAATAAAGGAAGACTAATGCGTTTAAAGCAACGGATTGCGTCGATTGGGAAACATTCCGTTCCACAACCAGATGGGTTAAGAACCGCTCAACATCTTTCTTCGAAAGAGATTCGGGATGGGTCTTGTCATGGAATAGGATAAAGTACTTGATCCAGTATAAATACGACTTTATTGTACGAATACTATAATGCCGAATTAGCATATATTCGCGGATAGACCAAAGGAATGGTGATGACGACATTGCGAAACTCCCTTTTCACAGAACTGTATATAAACACAGTATGCCAGTTTATTTCTAGAAATCAACGACACCCCACAAAAAAGTGCCCTGATAATAAACTCATGCACTTTAGCCTTAATCATTTTTTATATATAAATCAATTAGTTAAAAGATATAAAAATGCCCCTGATAATATATTAGAAGGGCGCCCCGATAATAATTATTATGAGGCCGACAGGCCTCATAATTAGACTGTTAGGCACAAGGAGAAAGAATGATCCGGGAGGCTACGGAAAATGATGCTGGCAAAGTTTCCGAAATATACAACCACTATATACAAAATACGATTATAACTTTCGAAGAAACTCTTGTTGTTTCAGCGGATTTTGTTGAACGCATACGTAAGGTACAGGCTTTCTGGATATTCGTGGTTAGTGGCTGTTGAAAACGAAGAAATAGTTGGTTACGCGTATTCGTCAAAATGGAATGAGCGTACGGCTTATAGAAATACAGCCGAGGTATCCGTTTATTTGTCTCATAAGGCTACTTCAAAGGGGTGGGGTACAAGGCTTTATGAAGTATTGTTCTCTACCTTACGAGAGAAAGGCATACATTCAGTTATTGCTGGGGTTACATTGCCAAACTCAGCTAGCGTCGTAATCCATGAAAAATTTGGCATGGAAAAGGTGGCCCACTTCAAAGAGGTTGGGTTTAAGTTTGGTAAATGGCTCGATGTCGGATATTGGCAGGTGCAATTAAATGCCTAACAAACAGCTCAAGAGTGACATTTGCTACGTCGCTCCTAAGTGTGCTTTTAGCACACACGGGCTCCTACACAAATGCACCTTAGCTGGGCGTTATGAGCATTAAGGAAATGAAGATTCGCTCAATAGAAAAACAAGATATTAAGGGCTGTGCAAAATTATTCGCTCAAGTATTTTCTAGTGCGCCATGGAACGAGCCATGGACAGAAGAAGATGCCTTTACTCGACTCAATCATTTTTATGAATCGGAAGGCTTCTTGGGTATCCTAATAGAGAAAGATCGTATTTTGGGTTTTGCACTAGGGAACTGGGAGCCGTTTTATTTTGGCAATATGTTCTACCTAAGAGAAATGTGTACCGATACAAAACTTCAGTCACAAGGTATTGGTAGTAAAGTTTATTCCGCTTTGGAAAGCGAGCTCACCTCAAGCTCTGTTAAGAGTATTTACTTAACTACAGAGCGTGAAATTCCAGCTGCTAGTTTTTATAAAAAGCACGGTTTCAATTACAGTGAAAAAATGGGTTTTTATGCCAAGCATCTCAACTCATAACAAGTGGCGGCAATTCGCAGCCTTCGGCTGCCGGACTCAGCACTGCGTGCTTCGCCGTTGCGCCAAGCGTTAGGCAGTAGTAATGGAATATCTCTTATCATTAATGCTTTTTACCTTTATTGCTAGTGTCACTCCGGGGCCTAATAATATTATGCTTTTTGCTTCTGGAATTAATCACGGTATTAAAAAATCCTTACCGCATTATTTTGGAATTTGTATAGGTTTCTTGCTTTTAGTTGCTTCTGTTGGGTTTGGTCTGGGTGCATTGTTTAAGCAAAGCCCTTTTCTGCATCAGGTGCTGAAAATTGTCGGCTCACTATACTTAGTCTATTTCGCTTGGAAAATTGGTAGCGCTAACTCAGCTTCGAGCAATAATGAAAAAAGAAATCCCATCACATTTTTTGAGGCTGCTCTATTTCAATGGGTTAATCCAAAAGCTTGGGTAATAGCTATAGGAGCAATAGCCACATTTACTATTCAATCCAGTGTCGTAAAAAGCATAGCAACCATTATAGTAATGTATTTTTTTCATGGGATTATTGGCCATGGGTATATGGTTAACTCTCGGTGCAGGCTTACAAAGGTTACTAAATAATGGTAAGCGGAGGCGCATATTTAATATTTGCATGGCTATTCTCTTGCTGCTCTCCATTGTTCCAATTATTTCAGTTCCAATCCATTAATATAGGGGTTCATAAAATGCCTAACAAGGCTATCAAAAATCGTTCCGGCCCAAAAACGGCCTCCACTGGACGCGCTAACGCGCGCCTTTTATAGCAGCGTTAGAAGGCAAGAGAAGATCGAGGTAAATTTATGGCAACAAAAAAGTCATCTGGGTCAGGAAAGCGAGATGTCGTACAGGTAAAAAACCCTAAATCTGGGCACTATGTCAAAATCGATCGTAGCGCTGGGAAAATTGTGTCTCACAAGAAGTCTGATGGCCCCTATAAAGGTGTGCCGGTCGCAAGGAAACGGAAATGATTGTATACAATCCGCTTGATGGCGATGCTTTCACTAGTTCAATTCCTAGTAATCCGCGACATTGCTTCCTAATGACGAGGCTTGGCAAACCCGTTCCTGAGCCGGTACAAGATATTCGAAACGCTGTTACTGGAGCTTGCGACAATTTTGATTATCAAGTTATTGACGCTAGTTCGAAGGTTAGTGGGCGGGACTTTTTACTAAAAATATGGAAACTCATTGCTTCAGCCCCATTATCAATTGGCATATGCCACGAAGATATTCCTCAATCAACGCAAGCCAATATTTACTACGAGTTTGGAGTTGCGCAAGCTTTAGGTAAAGAAACATTGCTTATTAAATCACCTTTAGCAAAAGTACCAAGCGATTTTGTTCGTACTGAGTACATCGAATTCAATGAAGACTTTGAAGAAATATTCAATTCATATTTGAGCTCACTTCCTGAACAAGCGGATCATTATGAGTTGGTCGCGGACCAATTAGATCGTAATCCTATTTTAGCAATAGATTACCTGAAACGAGCTTTTCTTATCTCTGGCGAAGAGCGGCTTCGTGGAAAAGCAAAGAGCCTTATAGACGAGGCAGGTTTGGGCGACCGAGCAAAAAACAGCGTTGAACTCCTTGCCGTTGACTTCTAACAAGTTGCTCAAACATCGTTCCGGCACAAAAGCCGCACCTCCACTAGACGCGCTAACGCGCGCCGTTTAGCAAGGCGTTAGGCATAAAAACACAGGCACCAGCCATGGAAAAGAAAACGGTAACCATTGAAGATATCGAGAGACGGCATTTCATTGCATACACAGAAAATCTGTCTGCTTGGTATAAACATGTAACCACCTTGGCGTCTGGTGGCCTTACTCTCCTTGTTTCCTTTCAAAACAACTACATACCAACAGAACCCAACTCCATTTACCTCGTAAAATTATGCTGGGTGTCCCTTGCGCTATGTATCTGCGCCGGTTTGCTCGTTCATTTCGGTCAAGCCCAAAGCCGCTTAGATGCAGCAAATAATCTTCGTAGCATTCGCATTAACGAGGGTGAAGAGGTTGCGGTAAAACTGGTAAGCGAAACAAACGGTGTTCATTTCATCGAACGGCACGTGTTCCGCCTTGGTAGAAACCTACTTCCAATCACTTTTCTATCGGCATTAGTGTCTATTGTATGGTTTGCCGTACTCAATTTGCCGGGGTAAACATGCCTAACAAGAACTTCAACAAACATTCGCTGCGCTCATTTGGACGGCTCGCAAGCTCGCCGCCAGTTAAGTTGGCGTTAAGTTTCAACAATCGGAGAGTATAGTGAAATTAATTGACTGGATAGCAATTCTTGGGGCTCTTGCTTGGAGCCCTCATCTTATTGGCTTATTGAAGTCATGGATATTGAAATCCAAAGTAAGAATTATCACGCAAAAAAGTGTAGAGATAGGGTTTACTACTTTCGGTCCAATATTAAACATAAGACTAGCTTTTGCTGTAGAAAACAAAGATATAGTTGTGTCAGACATAAAAATTAGACTGAAACACGATAGCGGCGAAGAGCGGTTACTTGAATGGCAAGGTATTACTCAGTACTTGGGTACAATGAAAATGCCAGACGCAAGTGAAATGCCTTACGAGAAAGAGCACTCCGTTTTGGCAGTTAAGCTCAATCAAAAAGATATTGAAGAGCGGTTCGTGAGGTTTCAAGAAGCAAACTTTCTCAGTTCGCAGCGCGAGTATGTAAAGAAAGCGACGAAGAAAATGGAGTATCTCAAAGCCGAGGGAAAATATGAAGGAGAGGCTTTTTTACGTGAGCAGGAAATGACGGACCTTTATAGTTTTAATAAGCATGCCTTTCCTTGGAAACAGGGTCGCTATACCGTCTCAATCGAAATGCAATCACCAGAAAAATTTAAAGTAATCGACAATGTTCGAGAGTTTGATCTAACACCTGTAGATATCGAGCGCTTAGAAAAAAACAAAGAACAATTGGAAATTGACTACAAAAGAATTGTTGTTGGCTTATCCGAAGAGGGTGATAAGGTTAATTGGCAATGGTGCAATCCAGTGCTGGTAAAAACTTAATAATTATTATGAGGCCGACAGGCCTCATAATTAGACTGTTAATTTGCTTAAGTATGAAATATACATCATATAAAGAACTATTAGAGTTTGCTCTTGATGAAACTGATACATTCAGCCTCGTATGGAGAAATTTTAAATTCGAATCATCTGCATTCGAGCTGATAGAAAATCTTCAACCTTGGTTGGTATCAGACTATAGCAGTTCCTCTTGGCCAGGAACGGAATTGTTTGGTGAAAAGGCAAGGGTAAAAACATATAAAGTTAATCCTCAAACAATTGAAATTTTAAACTGCGTAGATAGTGTATTTGACTGGCAAGCACCAAAATACCCTGAAGATTTAGCGTTTTATAAAGGTAAGGAAGTTTTATTTAGTTCTGTAGCCCATGAGGGAGACGCATGGTTCACAAATTAACAAGTGTAGGCACTCGGAAAAATTTTGCTTCGCTCCTATTTGTGCATGGCCTACGGCCATCATCGCACAAATATCTGCTACACAAATTTTTCCGGTGCTACAGGCGTTATAGCTCATGAGAATACTACTTAAACTTCTGATCATTATTCCATTACTTGCTCATGGCAATGAAACCATAGAGAGCGATAGCGCATGGGCAAAGCAATATATGCAAAAATTCAAAGACGGGATGTTGCTTGAGTATGTGTACAAAGTCCTTGTCCACAAACGGAACCCATTAGAGTTTTATAACAATTGCACTAAAGAATTTGAGTACCCAATGTCAAAATGCGACAAAGGCTACAATCTAGTTACAACAATAAAATTGCCTGGAAATGACGCGTCTTTGGGCAAGGGTGATCTACAAATGTACTTCAATTTTAATAATAAGCAGCAATTAGTGAGCACAATGCATGAGCTTTATTATCCTGCACATCACTAAGAGCTATAACAAGGCGGTGTTGTCGCCTTCGGCTGTGACAGCCCACTGCGTGGTCTGCCCCAAACCTTGGCGTTAGGCGCTCAGGGAATTCCGCGAAATGGAAGATGATTACCAAAAATATAGCTCGAAGTATTCAGTTTCTTACATGAGTAACTCTAAGTGGTTACGCTTGTTTCGGGCTGTCGCAAACTCTGGTATTAAGGTACAGAGATCTAAGTGGCATTTTATAGACTCTGATAATGTTCTCGAATA
>CALSSA010000004.1 GCA_943788875.1 uncultured Pseudomonadales bacterium
CCAGAGGACGGCGATTCTAACATAGTCCGGGCAAAGTAATAGCGACTTAAAATAAAACATTGCGCTTCATTATTTGGGGCGCTTCGGTGGTAGACTGAAAAAAAATAATTATAAAGAGGGGCTCAAAATGAATCGTTTAAAAGGCAAGGTGGCAATTATCACTGGTGCGGCCAGGGGACTGGGTGAGGCTGATGCGCGCCTGTTTGTCGCTGAGGGTGCGCTGGTAACCATCACAGATATTGATCAAGCGCTGGGCTCGGCCCTGGCCGCAGAATTGGGTTGCCATTTTATCCAGCAGGATGTGAGCGATGAAGAGCGCTGGCCTGAGGTGATTGAGCAAACCATCGAGCGCTTTGGCCGGCTGGATATTCTGGTCAATAATGCGGGGATGGTTAAGGCGGGCAATCCGGAGAATCAAACCACGGATGAATATCGACTGACCATGGCGGTACATGCGGATGGCGTGTTTTTTGGCTGCAGGGCGGCGATACCGGCAATGACCGCTAGCGGCGGCGGTTCAATTATTAATATGTGTTCACTGGCGGCGATTCAGGGGGAAAGCTATGTGGCGGCCTACTGCATGGCTAAAGGTGGTATTGATGCCTACACCAGAGCGGTTGCGGTGCACTGTGCGCAAAACAAAAACGGTGTGCGCTGCAACTCTATCCACCCCTCAGGCATAGATACGCCTATGGTGGCTGAGTTTGTTGATCAGATGGTGAATAAATACGGTGAAGACGTTTTGGCCACCATGGCTGCCAATGCCAGCGCATCTGGTGAGCCACTAGATATTGCCAATGCGGCGCTTTATCTCGCGTCAGACGAATCCAAGTTTGTTAATGGCACGCGTATTGTGTTGGATAACAGTATGTCGGTGACGTCTGGATTTGTGCCTGGCTAAACGGCTGAAGATTTAGCCATCGAATTTATTGGACTAATAACCTAGAATCGGCGGCTGGTTAAAATAATAACAGGAATTCAGTAATGCAAAGAGGTGAGTTTTCTTCACGGTTGGCATTTATTTTTGCCGCCTCTGGCTCGGCCGTTGGGCTTGGTAATATCTGGGGATTCCCCACTAATGCTGCTGAAAATGGTGGTGCTGCATTCCTGGTAATGTACTTGATTCTGGCCTTTTTGCTGGCCTACCCGGCGATGATGGCGGAGTTGATTATTGGCCGCCACACCCGGGCTAATATGGTCAATGCTCTGCAATCTATATCTCCCGGGCAAACAGCCAAAGCTATAGGCAAGTTGACCGGTATTGGCGGCATGGTCACGGCGGGGCTGATTCTGAGTTTTTACAGCATTGTTGCGGGCTGGTTTATCGCCTTTATGCTTGAGCCTATGACCGCTGTGCTTGGTCTGGAGTCCATGGGCAATTGGCTGACAGAATTTAGTTTGGTGCGCAATATTGGTTTTGCGGCGTTCTTTATACTATTAACTGTGCTGATTATTAGTGCCGGTGTTGTGCAGGGTATTGAGAAATGGTCCAGTCGCCTGATGCCTTCCTTATTTTTGTTGATGGGCGCGCTGATTATCTATGTGCTGACCCAAGAAGGTGCCATGGAGGGACTCAAGCACTATCTGGTGCCGGACTTTTCGCAGATCACTGACCCCAAGCTTATTGTCAGTGCCATGGGCCAGGCATTTTTTTCTATGTCTCTGGGTGTGGGTACCATGCTGGTCTATGGCTCCTATATTCGCGCTGATGAAAACTTGCCCACTGTCGGCGCTCTGGTCACATTGACTGACACTTCTGTAGCTTTTTTGGCTGGGCTGCTGGTATTGCCAGCCATATTTGTGGCCCAGAATCTGGGTGTGACCATTTATGCCGAAAGCGGTAATTTAATTGCCGGGCCGGATCTGATTTTTCAGGTGTTGCCGGCGCTATTTGATGGCATGGGAGCCACTGGGTTGCTGGTGGGTCTGGCTTTCTTTGTGTTGATGTCTATTGCCGCGGTCACTTCGTCTATCTCTATGCTTGAGGTGCCGGTGTCCTATGCGGTGGAAGCCCATCAGGTCAACCGTCACAGGGCGACCTGGCTGGTGGGTTTGGCGGTCTTCGCGTTTAGCGCCATCATTTGCCTGAACTTTGAGTCGCTATTTGGCTTTGTGATCACCTTGACTACTGAGCGGGCCCAGCCACTGCTAAGTATGATGCTATGTATCTTTGCGGGCTGGGTGTTCTATCGCAATAGTATTCTTGAGGAACTCAAGAGTGGCAGCCCGAATATGGAACAGGGATTGTTTTGGAAGGTTTGGCCGCTGTATGTGAAGTTCTTTTGTCCGGCGTTGATTCTACTGACCTTTGCCCAGGGGTTTTCCTAAAGCAACCGGCTGTTCTTGGAAAACTGGCTGCGCAAAAACGCCATCTGGTCTCCCCGAATACGGCGGCTGTTGAGCAGCGCTAAATACTCTGCATTGTTAGGCTTAAATGGCAGTGCCACCAGCTCCATACCCGCCTCTTCCGGCGTCCGGTTAGCTTTGTGCTGGTTGCAGCGGCGGCAGGCGGCCACGACATTTTCCCAGCGGTCGGCACCTGCTCTTGAGACTGGTTGAATATGATCTCTGGTCAGCTGGATACTGGCAAACTCTCTGGCGCAATACATGCAGATATGGCCATCGCGGGCAAACAATGTGGGGTTATTTAGGGGGTAATTTGAGCGCGGTCTGGCCAACTGTTCGCCACCACAGGCGATAATGCTGGGCAGTTCTACCACTGACCTGTTGCCGGTCCGGCGGCAAATACCTCCATGTACCTTGCGCACTGTATCGCCCAATGTCCAGACCACCAGGTCACGGGCATAGATACACACGGCCTCTTCCCAGTTAAGCCAGTCAATGGGTTGCCCTGCTAGATTAAGTCGCAATATTCTGGTGTGCATTGCGTTTTAGCTCCTCTGAAAACAAAAAACCCCATCGCCGGAGGCAACAGGGTTATGGACGTTTATATCTGAGACTGCTATCACGCGCCGAGCCTCTGTGGCTCTGCGCAGCTTTGACAGTAGGGTAACGCTATTATGCTGAACTCTGAAGGCTAGCTACTCCTGAACTCTTTATACTAAAACTTTACATCTGAGCAGTTATTTTGAACAGGCTGTAGCGACCTGTCAATCCGCCTTATGCAATCTATTACTGGTAAAAATAAGACGGCTGTCAGGACCAAACACATAATTTATATGTGCTGTAGCATTTGACCAATATACCTATGTTGGTTAGGGTGCTGTTCCAGTATTATCGTCTTTTAACAGTGAGTTTTTATTGTGGTAACAGAAAAGAAAGCAGTGGATTTTGAGCAGCAACTCGGCAGCCTTGAGGCGCTGGTTGAGTCCCTGGAAAGTGGCGACCTAAGCCTTGAAGACTCGCTCAAATCCTTTGAACAAGGTATTAAAGTAGCCCGTGAATGCCAGACAGCGCTCAAACAGGCTGAGCAAAAGGTTGAGCTGCTGATGCGTCAGGGCGACGAGCTGGTTAGTCAGCCATTTGAGTCGGGCGAATAACGCTTTTTATGGCACGCCCTCTGAAGGATCTTCTTGTCGACTACAGCAATCAGGTTGATGCCCAGCTCGAGCAATTATTGCCCGAGGCCAGTGGCCCTGCGGAGGCTCTTTTTGCGGCCATGCGCTATTCGGTCTTTAACGGTGGCAAACGCCTGCGTCCGGCACTGTGCTTTGCGGCCGCCGAGGCTATTGGTGGCGGCAATACCAACCGCACTGGCAGTACCGCCAAAGTTGCGGCGGCGGTAGAGGCCATTCATGCCTATTCGCTGATCCATGATGACCTCCCGGCCATGGATGACGACGACCTGCGTCGCGGCAAGCCCACCTGCCATATTCAATTTGGAGAGGCCACTGCTATTTTAGCGGGCGATGCCCTGCAGTCTCTGGCATTTCAGCAGTTAACCGAGCTCACTGACCTGCCTGCTGAGACCCGGCTTGAGTTGGTGTCCATGCTGTCCAGATATGCAGGCTGCGCCGGCATGGTCACCGGGCAGGCTATTGATCTGGCGGCTACGGGTCAGGCGCTGCAGCTTGAACAGTTAAAAACCATGCATAGCTATAAAACTGGTGCCTTAATAGAGGCATCAGTGCTTATGGGAGCCATTGCAACCGGTGCGGCCAGTCAACAGCAGCTGGATGCCTTAAAACAGTTTGCCGGTGCCATCGGCCTAGCCTTCCAGATTCAAGATGATATTCTCGATGTGGAGAGTTCAACCGAACAGCTCGGCAAGCAGCAGGGTTCCGATGTTGCTAATGACAAATCCACCTATACCTCGATTCTAGGGCTTGAGCAGGCCCGAGAGCAGGCTGCTGAACGCTACCAGCAGAGCATAGCCAGCCTCGAGTTGTTTGCCGAACGGGCCGAGCCTCTGCGTCAACTGGCCAGCTTTATTGTCAATCGGGCTTATTAACCGGCCTGTTTGGTGTAAGATCCACCTTCGTTAATAGATATCACAACCATGGCAAAAACATTTACGGATATACCACTCAGCCGACCAGATACGCCTCTGTTAGACCGTATCGGCGCGCCTGTGGACCTGCGTCAACTGACTGACGCTGAGCTGCTGCAAGTGACAGATGAGCTGCGCGCTTTTATGCTCTACTGCGTGGGTAAAACTGGCGGTCACTTTGGTGCTGGTCTGGGTGTCGCCGAGCTGACGGTGGCTCTGCACTATGTATTTGACACCCCCAATGATCGCCTGGTCTGGGATGTGGGTCATCAAACCTATCCCCACAAGATTCTTACCGGTCGTCGCGAGCAGATGTTGAGCATGCGTCAGAAAGACGGCCTGTCTGGCTTCCCCAAGCGCTCGGAAAGTGAATACGATACCTTTGGTGTTGGCCATTCCAGCACCTCTATCAGCGCAGCACTTGGCATGGCTATGGCCTCAAACCAGCTGGGTGAAGAGCGTCGGACTGTGGCTGTTATGGGTGATGGCGCCATGACTGCCGGCATGGCTTTTGAGGCTATTAACCATGCTGCCCATGTGGACAAAAAACTGCTGGTGGTGCTCAACGACAACCAGATGTCTATCTCTCACAACTCCGGCGGTCTATCTACCTATTTTGCCAAGCTGTGGTCGAGCAAGTTTTACACTAACCTTCGTGAGAGCGGCAAAAAAGCGCTGCGCTCCCTGCCTCAGGCCAAGAATTTTGTCCGTCGCACGGAAGAATATATGAAGAGTATGGTGTCTCCGGCGACCATTTTTGAAGAGCTGGGCTTTTATTATATTGGCCTGATTGACGGCCATGACCTTCCCATGCTGGTGGAGATTCTGGAGAAGCTGAAAGATATTGACGGGCCTGTGCTGCTACATATTATTACCCAAAAGGGCAAAGGCTTTGAGCCGGCACAAAATGACCCGGTTGGCTATCATGCGCTGAACAAAATCGAACCCAAACCAGCTGTGCAGACCGCTGTGGCGCAAGCTGCTAAGGTGTCATCGGCCAAACCAAAATATCAAAAGGTGTTTGGCGACTGGCTGTGCGATATGGCGGAAAAAGATCAGCGCCTGGTGGGCATCACCCCGGCTATGTGTGAGGGCTCGGGCATGAATGATTTTGCCGAGCGCTTCCCGGATCGCTACGAAGATGTCGCCATTGCCGAGCAGCATGCGGTCACTCTGGCCGCGGGCATGGCCTGTGAAGGAGCCAAGCCTGTTGTGGCGATTTACTCGACATTTTTGCAGCGCGGCTACGACCAGTTAATCCACGATGTAGCACTGCAAAACCTGGATGTGCTATTTGCTATGGATCGCGCCGGGTTAGTCGGTGAGGACGGGGCCACCCATGCAGGGGCCTATGATATTAGCTATCTGCGCTGTATCCCCAATATGCTGGTGATGGCACCGTCAGATGAAAATGAAACCAGACAGTTGCTGTATACCGGGTTTATTCATCAGGGCCCTGCTGCGGTGCGATACCCCCGCGGCACTGGCCCCGGCGCGCAGATTGAACAGGCCATGACGGCTGTGCCCATCGGCAAAGGTACTATGCGCCGCACTGGCGCTCAGGTGGCAATTCTTAACTTTGGCACTACTCTGGCATCTGCCATAGAGGCCGCTGAGCACCTTAATGCTTCGGTCGCTGATATGCGCTTTGTAAAACCCATTGATGAAGCTCTGATACGCCAGCTGGCTGCCGACCATCAGCTGTTGGTGACCGTGGAAGAGAATAGTGTTGCCGGTGGTGCCGGTGCGGCGGTGAGTGAATTTCTGGCTGCCCAAGGTATTGTTATGCCTGTGTTGCATATTGGCCTGCCGGATAAATTTATCGACCATGGCAAACATCATGAGCAGCTCGGCGCGGTCGGGCTGGACTGTGCTGGCATTGTGCACAGCATTGAACAGCGTCTCAGTGTTCTGCAACTGCCGAAACAGGCTATCCATTAAAAATAATCAGAGGCAATAAGATGAAATTCTACGATTGCACCACAGCCCCAAGCCCCCGACGAGTGCGAATATTCCTGGCTGAAAAAGGTATTGAAATTGAAACTGTGCAGGTGGACCTGTCCACCGGCGAGCATTTCTCCGACGCCTTTAAGGCGATTAACCCACTGATGGAAGTACCATTGCTGGAACTGGATGATGGCACTACCATCAGTCAGGTAGGCGCTATCTGTGGCTACCTTGAAGAAATTCACCCGGATAACCCTCTTCTCGGCCGCACACCAGTTGAGCGAGCGATGGTGGACTCATCCAATCATCAGTTGCAGATGAATGGTTTTATGGCTGGAGCTGAAGCTTTCAGAAATGCGACGCCGGGATTTAAAAATCGCGCCATGCCCGGGCCCCATAACTACAGGCAGATTCCAGAGCTAGCTGACCGCGGGCTGTTGCGACTGGATAACCTGTTTGCAGATCTAGATGCCCATTTTGCCAACAGTCAGTTTATTGTCGGCGACTATTATTCTATCGCCGACATTTCTGCCCTGTGCATTATCGATTTTGCCAAATGGGTTAAAAAGCGTATCCCTGAAGATTGCAGCAATCTTCAGCGCTGGTACGACCAGGTAAATAGCCGCCCCAGCGCCAAGGCCTAAGGTAAGGTATCACCGCTGGCTAGGGTAAATCCTGGTGCAGCGGTGATCGTATTACCATCGCTGTAACTCACTGCTATGTCCTGATCAGTAAAGTTATACACCACATAGTTGGTTACACCATCTTTCACAAACGCCAGTGCCGCTGGATAATCAGAGGTCAATTCACCGGTGCCGGTCTGTAACTGACCCAGGGCACTGAAGGTGTGAATCCAATGATAAGTATGAGCCTGTGTCTCTCCTGCTTCAGGGATATAGCTATTGACACTGTTGTAGTCGGCAATGGCCGCATCCGCATCTACCATAGCCCAGAGGTTCCACCACAGGTCTCGCCACTGATCCTCTGGCAGCCCAGAGGGCTTGTTGCCGGCAGCTTCACTTAGACCCAGAGCCACATAATCTTGCATATAGTCGGCGTACTGACTGACATGCAAAATCAATGGACTTGAAGGCAAGCCTTGAATGCCCAGAATATGGGCATAGGCGCCACTAAACCAGGTAGAGAACACAGCGCCATCACCCCAGATAATGGAAGTGGTGATCTTGTTATAGCCCGAAGGGAAGTTGTCGGCGTCGGCGCTGACATTATTGTAGCCATCAATATTATTCCAGTACTCCCAGTAAGCCGCTGAGGTGGAGGCATGCAGATACATACCTTTTTCAACCAGAGCCTCATTGCCTGTGGTCAGACCATACAGAATAATGGCACCATAGGCTGTGGCTGCTTCAGAAGTCGACTCGTTGTTGTTACCGCGGGTAAAGTTAACCCGTCCATCAGCCCAGGAGAAACCATTGGCCGGATCAAAGTTGCGCATTGATGGGAACATCTCATCATTGTCGTCGGCTGCATAATCACGAATCAGCAGGTCGATCATCGGACCGTATTGGTCTGCGCCACACCAAGCCACGTCAACACGACAGATCTCCGCGGCAGCACGGACAAAGTAACCGTAGTGGAAATGGTGGTCCGCCAGACGCTGGTGTGAGCCAAAGGACTCTTCAAAACCCAGCAAGGTATTCCAGTCTGCGTCGTAGGAGAAGTATTTATTGGTATCCAGCGCACCATTACTATTAGCAGTAAACCAATCCGCCAACTCAGTCTTGAGCCATTCAATCAGCTGAGCCTGTTCTGCATCCATACCTGCAGACCCGGCAATGGCTGCCAGCTCTGCCACCTTGCCGTAGTTCTTACCCGCCCAATAGGTGTCAGTGCGGTCATTCCAGGCAGCTTCTCCCTGATCAATAAACTCAGTTACCAGAGATTCCAGCGTACCCTGATCATAGGTGCCATCGATAGAGGGCATGGTTGGCAGCACACCAACAAAGGGCAGGTCATAGCTGAAGGCATCGGTCTGACTAAACTTGACCATACCTCGAGCACTGCGCACCTTGTAATTGGACGTTGCTTGAGATGAGTTCTTCCAGTGCAGCGGATGCATACCAGCGATGGTTTCTATAGCAGCACCCTGATCATCCAGATAGGCATGACTAACGGTAACTGTATTGGTATTGCGATCAACGCTGTAATCAATATCCACAGACGCTACAACATTGCGCGCCTGGGCTTCAAAGAAGCTGATCATGTCACTGCTGGCATTCCCGGAACCGGTTGCAGGAAGATAGGCCAAAGTTAACTCTTTGCTGCTATTGGTCACGGTAATTTCATTGCCACTGATGTTGGAGTAGCTGGTACTACCTTCACCGGTAATCAGGAAATTATTGAGATTGCCAGCCACATTGGTCCAGATGCCCAGGCTATTATTCTGATTATAGAAGGTACCTTTTTCACCACTATCTTCGCGGTATGTGCGCAGAACCAGATCGCCTTCATAGGCCTTAAAGTAGATATAGGGGGAACCATGTACAAAGGTGGCTTCCATTACATCTGAACTGCCAGACTTCCACATAACAGTCACAGAACCATCACTGTGATCCTTGAGGTAGGCTTCCAGATTAGCGTGTGCCGTATTGCCCACAGCAATACCATCGAACACCTCGACAAAAGGATCAGGGATCGCATACATAAAGCCATCGGTATAAAGACCCAATCCGCCAGGAATACTTAGCACTCGCACACCTTTCTCAGTGACCCGAGCCATAATTGGATCCGGCGTGATATAGGCTGCCTGATCCGGGTTGCCTGTCTGCATCTCGCCAAGAAATGGGATAGAGCCCCACCATTTGTGAGTTGGCGTTGGCTGCTCAGCTGCAGCACCAGTCAGATGGGGATACATCTGTATAGGTGTGCCAGTAGGAATGCCTGTAGCGGTGTTACAGCTGGCAATCGGAGGCTCGACCACACCTGCGTTGTAAATCCAGTTACCGTAGTCGTAAACACAGCGATAACTATCGGGGTTAATTCCGTCAGCAACAGAACCAGCGCCGTAGGCTGTAATCTCAAATGTGGTTGGATTCTCTGGGTCTACTGGTGGCTCAACGCCATCGGTGATTCCGGTAAAGCGCACATTATCAATTTGGTAAACCACACCAGGTGCTGTGTCGAATGCCGGGAAAAATACCAGAGGTACCGTAACACTGGATAAATTCAGATCACCACTGGCCGTCAATGTAGACATGGAGATGCTGACCGCTTCCCATTCGCCTGTAGCATTGATCCCTGAAACCGCTAGTTCGCCTGAGGTTGCAGAGGTGCTGGTCTCAAGTTTGATATAGAAACCACCAGATAAATTGGCCGCACCGGTTGCAATAACCTTGATATCAAATTCCAGCTGGCCATTAGCATAGCCACTTAAGTCAACTGCTCCACCAGGACCAACCACAATACCTGCATGACCAGCATTGCTGCTATAGCTCACTTCAAGCACGTCACCTTTGTCGCTGTCAGAGGCTACAGTCCAATCAATACTGGGGCAGCTTTCTGTACCGGCGCTTTCATCAGTGCAGTCAGAGTAATCCACCCCGGAATCAAATGCTGAGAACTCGGCATTGCCACCCCAGATATCAGCAACTACACCATCGGCCAAAACTGTCAGCGCATCGCCTCCGCCCAGCGGGGTGTCGTCATCCACATCAGCAATGCCGTCACCGTCGTCATCGGTATCTGCATTGTTACCGATATTGTCGCCATCTGTATCCAGGGTTTCATCGGCATTCAGAGGGAAAGCATCGTCACTGTCATTGACGCCATCGTTATCATCATCCGGATCGGCATTGTTGCCAATGTCATCATTGTCGTAGTCCAGTGTCTCACTGTCATCCAACGGAAAGGCGTCTGCACCATCAGCTACACCATCACCGTCGTCATCTGTATCTGCATTGTTACCTATGCTGTCGCCATCTGTATCCAGACTTTCGTCAGCATCGAGGGGGAAGGCATCGTCACTGTCAGCAATACCGTCACCATCATCATCTGTATCATTTATATTAGGGGTTCCATCATTGTCGGTGTCGGTCTGGGAGCTGAACACTTCGTTATCGGCGAACAGAGCCCCAAGATCAGTTTCAGCAACAAAATCCTCCATTGCCATAACACCGGAGACCAGATCTTCCACTGCATCTTGCAATGCTGTCTGGGCCGTCTCAACAAAATCTGCAGCCTGCGCCGATGTCGGGTCTATGCCTTCACCAGCCAGCAACTCATTGATGCCTGCAATATTGGCAGAGACAGCGTCAACAACTGCAGCTGACACCGAGGGTAACGCTTCAGTCAAGACATCAGCCAAAACCGTATCCGACTGCAGATCAATGGCGCCATTGGCGACCGCGTCAGAGGCTATTGCCTCAGCTACAGCCTCAGCCACAGCACTGAGCTCGACCAGTGATCCATCATCCAGCAATGTCTGAGCAGTACTAATAAGGAGTCCAATTTGCTGGTTAGTACTCTGCAGGCTTTGCGCGTCTGTATCACCGGATTCAGCCAGCGCCCAAATATCCGTTGTCAGAAAGTCATCTACAGAGCCATTAATGCCCAGAGCGGTCAAAACTGCCGCTTTATCTTCGGGAGTTCCAGCGCTGGCAATTACCGAACTGATCGGTGTAACAGCAATATCTGCATCCGAATCTTCAGGCAGATCTGACATCAGAATCAGGTTCGGCATGACAACACCGGTTTCAGTGTCTGTTCCGCCTCTGGTCATAATCTGTATTGAGCTAGAATCTGCAGGGGCCGGTATACGGAAATAACCCTGGGCATCTGAAGTGCCAGCAGACTCTCCTGCATTGGCTGCAGAGCCTCCAGAGTTAATAATATAGATTTCACTGCCAGACATAGGAGCGTCAATAACACGACCTTCGATGGCATTCAGCACTGTCACTACGACATCCTGGCTGTCACTGGCATTTTGGCTATCCGACAGCTCTACCGACAATTCATAATTATTGTCGCCATTGGCATCTGCAGGGGCCTCATAATCAGGTGCTGTCAAAAAGCTGATCACACCTGAGTTAGAAATACTGAACAGATCACTGTCCGATGAAGGAATTAAGCTGTAGGTAAGGGCTTGATTTTCTGGGTCTACGCCATTGGCCGTAGCCACCTCGACAGAGCCCTCAAGAACATCAACCTCTGCACTGATAGTTAGGCTGGGTGCCTGATTGACAGGCGAGGTATTGCCACCACCGCCGCTGTTATCGCTACCGCCACCTCCGCCGCCCCCGCAGGCTTGTAATAAAAGAACGAAACTGAAGGATAGAGCTGTATTTACATTGCGACGCATGCGATTACCCGGTTGAGCTAATAATTGTGATATTAAATGTACACTTAACCTCTAACTACTAGGTAATCAAACGGGCTGTAATGGTGTCTTTATGCGACCAAAGTGCCGTACAATTACCTAGCATAAAAAAGACCCCTGCGAAGGGGCCTTGTCAGGCAGAGTAGGGCTTAAATACCCTGTTAAAACTGAACTTTTAAAAGCTCCACTTTATATCAAACGCAACCATGGTACCGGGGCGCTCTTCGTGAGTAACCACTGTATCCTGTGTGATTTCAATCTTCTCATCAAGCAAGTTTTTCAGCTTGAGCTTTATCGTCAACTGGTCAGTGGGGTAATAGAAGTACGTCGCATCCAGCGCGTTGAAAGGCTGCTCATAGGCGTCAGGTGAACCGTTGCGCCCGGCAAAGTAGAGGCGCTCACCAAACACATTATAAATTAGCATGGCGCCATGTTTGCCATCTGCAGAGTCATAACCGAGCTGGAAGTTAACCGCATAATCAGATGCGCCAGACATGGGTCGCGTGGCATTGGTGGGCGCATCGGCGAACTCACCAGCAGTCAACTCGGAGTCAAGCATGGTCATATTACCAGCGACAAAGAACGATTCCATATCAGTTCCCAGAAAGCCTAACCCTTTTAGCCATTCAAGCTCTAAACCGTACACAGTGGAGCTTTCCGCGTTGATAATCTCTGTTGCCAGCGCTTCTTCAAATGCCGCCGCTTCAAAGAATTCGATCGGGTTCTGAATATCTTTGTAAAACAATGATGCCGTGAAGTTATCACCATTTGAGAAGAACCACTCAGCACGCAAATCATAATTCTCAACCATCGCAGGAATTACATTGGCATTACCACTGACCCGACCACCGGTGATGGGATCGAGATAGCTGCTTGGAGTAATCTCACGCAGATCCGGGCGCACCAGCGTTTCACTGTAGGCAAAGCGCAGTTGGAAATCTTCCGCCCAGAAATCTGGCTTGATATAGGTAGCAGAGACCGAGGGATAAAAATCATCTTCTTTAAACACTGAGTCTAAAAGATCGTTTTCATCGCAGCTGATCGCACAGCCCTGATACTTGAGCGGATTCCATGGAATACCCACCTGGTTGTAATCCTCCCAGCGGGCGCCCAATGTCAATCTCCATGTCTCATCCCAGAGAATATCCAAGGTACCATAGAGCGAAGTGTTGGTCAGAGCAGCTAAATAACTCTCTCCATTGCTACCAATCACAGCGATACTAAAGCCGTTGTCTGCATTAAGAATATTTTCATCGCTGAAAATCTCAGACACGGTTCCAGTGGAGCTCTGTGCCACAGCGGTCTCATCCGTTCCCAGACCAAATTCTAGCTGCTCATAGGTACGGGTCTTATTGGAGTAGCGGTAACCGCCGTTCAGAGTCACATCAGCGTTTGAAAACATTAATGGTAGGCTTATATCGTAGCCATAGCTCTCTACATCATCATCGAGATCCGTAAAGCGAAAATCTCCTGCAGAGGCCGAAGGCTGAAGATTCTGCCCCATGACCTCAGCGGTTGCCGAATCGACACTGGTCTTGTAAAGAACAGTGGTTTGATTGGGAATATCCGTGCGTGAAATGGAATTGGAATAAAACCACTTAAACATTAACTCATCGAGCCATTCAAACCGGTCAAAGTTCAGTAAGTCTCGAGTGATGCCGCCAAAACGGTGTTCACCGCGGATTTGATTGACGCTGAGGTTGCGCTCTTCAAACCTGGTACCGTACTCACGGAACCCCTTGCCATCGCTGAGCGGAAAGCTGGAGGTAAAGCTATCGGTAATAGAGGCTTTGTCATCCGTATTACGCAGGAAAATACTGGTAGTTTCTATACGATGATCGTCATACCAGCGCCAACCGAAACTGGCATTACCAGTCATATTCACATTGCGAATCGATTCTATTTTTTTGGCGAAAATATCATCCGGGTCACCAAAGGAGCGGTCCATTGACTCCTTATTAGACCATTCGCTACCGTAGGCAGCGCCCAGCATAAAGCCAAGCTCCATGCCATTTTCCAGATAGAAATTATTGCCCACATTGGCTTCAAGGCTACCATTGGTACCTGCAGACTGCTCAGTGATATCTATATCTCTGTTTAGCAGCAATGCCAGATCACGGTTTATCGCCTGCGCATCGGCCAGAGTTTGAGTACCATCGCCCAGTTGAATATTGTTGAGAATATCAATCGACCCCAGCGAACCGCGGTACTGGTCGACTCCCGCCATAAGTGCCGACGACAGAGCCCTTGAGCCATCATCAGTACCAAAGCTGTCGTCACTGCCACCTGTGTATGACAGCACATCACCATGGGTATCAATATTCTGCTTGGTACCTATCTCTACAGAAAACAGCAGCTGATCAGGAATACTGCGAGTACGAATATCGATCAAACCGCCACTAAAGGCCGCTGGCATTTCCGCAGAATAGCTCTTTTTAACCGCAATAGATTTCAAGATAGAGGTAGGAAAAATATCCAGAGGAATAACATTCCTGGTGAGATCAGGCGAAGGAATAACCGCACCATTTAATAATGAGTTGGAGTAGCGCTCACCCAACCCGCGGATAAAGACATATTTATCATCAACCAAAGTCACACCGGGCACACGGCGCAGGGCAGACGCAACATTAGAGTCACCAATGCGACCTATGGTTTCTGCATCAATAATATCTGCAACTACATCTGTTTCGAGTCGCTCTACGATAACATCGTCAGCGGCACTCTTAAGCTTGGCAAAGACAACCACTTCTTCGAGAACGGGTTCATCTGCAATACTTTTCATTTGCGCCAGTACAGAATCGCTCATACCCAGCAAGCTGGCAGCGATTATGGGCGTTCTTAATAATTTCATTTTACCTGTCATCTGTAGACCTATAATGTTGGCAAGCGGTGAGAGTTGAAAAGGGTGCCGCTGTGGGACACCCTTTTTTTACCAGAAGCGTAATTCTCAAAAACCTCATTCAAACCAAAGCGGTTGAGCGCGGTTTCCTTCGTGCAGACCATAGGTCCAGCCAGCAGTCCAATCATTGTCAGCAGATACCGCACCGATAATGGCAGAACCTACAGGAGTTGGGATTGTGTCAGTACCTACAACCATATCTGCAGCTGGTACCGAGTAGAAACCATCAAGAATTACCAGGTCAGCGTTGGATGCAGCTGTAGGGTCGTCGCCAGCTTCGGCAGTTTGAAGCAGCAAGTTGCCACCAGCAGTTAACCAATCAGCAGTGGAAGTACCATTTGGCAAGCTATTACCTTTGGTCAGGTCCTGACAGGCAATAATCGAAGCATCTACAACCAGGTCGCCATCTTGAGCTGCCTGCTGGCCTTCGTTATCCAGTCGGAAACACCAATTGTGGTCCGCATCGCTCAACAGTTCGTCACCGCTGTACGAGGAAGTTACGATAGCGTTTTGAATCGTTGGGAAATGAGCTTCTCGAATGCGCAGGCCCTGGCCTTCTTCGTGAGTACCGCTTTCGTTGGCAGAGATAATGCAAGTCAGGTTTTTGATGGTTGCCTGGGAGTTCAGTCCACGGGCGATAAAGTCATCAATAGTTGCCTGGTCTTTGCTTGAGTAGCTGCCAATACCGTCAGACTCAACGCAGCGGTTGCCATCGTTCTCTGACTGAATAACCAGAGCATTAGTGATAGTGCCACGGTAGCCTTCATCAATATCGATGGAGTCATCACGCACATAAACGGCAACATAGTTAGTAATGTCTACAGCGCCACCAAAGAACTCAATGCCGTCATCGTAAACACTATAGACTTCGAGATTCTCTACCATCGTGCCACTGCCTACGGCGTTAAATGCAATACCATTGAGCTCGTTACCAGGAGCAACTTCGGCACCAGTATGTTTAACGATCATGTAGTTGATTACACCGGAATTATCTTCGTTGTTTGCACCACCATAATGGCTCTCACCAACGTCGGCTTTACCCTCTGATGCAACATGACAATCTGTTGTAGTCACGTTTGGGTATGTGCCAGTGTAAGAACATTTGTTAGTGACACCAAAGCCGTTAATAACCAAGCCGCCCCATTCGCCAACATCTTCAGCACCTACGGTGCCAAAAACTGCATCAGTTTGAGAGGTCAGAACGATCGGTGCTTCTGCAGTACCATTGGCACGCATCTGTGAACCGCGGTTGACTACCATAAAGTCGTCTGCACTGCGGAATGCCAGAGTAGCACCAGCCGCAATAGTCAGAACCGCCCCATCGCCACCTTCTGAAATGCCCGCAGTAGCCAGATCCGTATCAGAGCTAAAGTTTTCACCAACAACCAGGCTGCCTTCAAAAATATGGACGCCTTCACCAATGTTGGGAATTGCCAGATCGAAGGTGAGAGGATTATCGATATCGACAAAGCCCTTGGAATAAACACAGTTAGTACCGTCGAATGAACCCTGGGATACAGTGCCGGCCAATGTGTATGAGGCACAGCTCATTTCTGTATTGCCAGTACCTTCGTTAGTAATATTAGTAACAGTGTCACCAATATCAGTTTGATTGCTCGGCGCGATATTTATATCGCCACCACCACAGCCTGTCAGGGCTACTGCTACTGCGCTTGATGCGAGTAATTTCTTTAATGACATGGTTAACTCCCGTTAATTATTGGATCGAATATCTATCGGCAATAAAATTAACAGTGATTAATGACGGTAAAATGAAAGTTCTATGACAAATCCATGACAGTGGGTTTAAGGATATAAAATAACGATATAAAGTGGTGGGATAGATCGGCAGGCGAAAAAAAAGGGCGCTGAATGCACCCTTCTTTTAATTGTGAAACCTTATTACTGATGGCGGATATCTTTGCCCTTAACCACAAAAACAATCTGCTCACAGAGGTTTTTGGCATGGTCACCAATACGCTCCAGAGAGCGGATAATCCATAGAACATTGATCACGCGGCTAATGCTGCGCGGGTCTTCCATCATATAGGTGACCAGTTCACGCAGTGCTGTTTTGTAATCCAGATCAATCTGCTTGTCTTCTTCCAGTGTGCGCATGGCTGCATCAACATCAAAGCGCGCAAAGGCATCCAGAGCGTTTGCCAGCATACGAGATACCGACTGGCCCATATGACGAATCTCTGTATAGCCCTCTGAAGAGCCGCCCTGCTCGGCCAAAATAACCGCATGATTGGCGATTTTCTTAGCTTCGTCACCAATACGCTCCAGATCATTGACCGCTTTGGTAACCATCATAACCAAGCGCAAATCACTGGCAGCGGGCTGGCGTCTGGCGATAATTAAAATACAGGCTTCATCTATATCCACTTCCATTTCATCAACGTGCTGCTCTTCTGCAATCACGTCTTCTGCCAGTTTACTGTCAGCATCACTGATTGCCCGAATAGCATTTTGTAGCTGTTGCTCTACCTTGCCACCCATTTCCATCAGGCGAGTACGAATCTCTTCCAGCTCTTCGTCGAACTGCTTCATGATATGGTTTTCAAATGACATCTTGGCCATAATAATTCTCCGTTTAACCAAATCGACCGGTAATATAAGCTTCAGTCAGCTTATGTTCCGGCATGGTAAATACTTTCTCCGTGGGATTAACCTCTACCAGCTTGCCCAGGTGGAAATAGGCTGTGCGATCAGAGACTCGTGCCGCCTGTTGCATACTGTGGGTCACAATCGCAATAGTAAAATTCTGGCTTAGCTCTTCAATCAACTCTTCAATCTTGGCTGTGGCAATGGGGTCCAGTGCCGAGCAGGGCTCATCCATCAAAATAACTTCCGGGCTAACCGCAATTGCTCTTGCTATACAAAGTCTCTGCTGCTGACCACCGGACAGTCCTGTACCAGGCTGATGCAGTCGCTCTTTGACTTCTTCCCAGAGACTGGCTCTCTTTAAACTGTTTTCAACAATCTCGTCCAAATCAACTCTGGTATCTGCCAGACCATGAATTTTTGGCCCATAGGCCACATTTTCATAAATAGACTTGGGGAACGGGTTGGGCTTTTGAAATACCATTCCCACTCTGGCGCGCAATTCCACAACATCCAGTTTCGGCGAATAGAGATTTTCACCATCCATACATATCTCGCCTTCGACGCGACAGCCTTCCACAGTATCGTTCATACGATTGAGAGTACGCAAAAACGTCGACTTGCCACAGCCGGATGGACCAATCATGGCAATCACTTCATTTTGTGCGATATCGATACTCACATCATGGATGGCCTGCTTATCGCTGTAGAAAACATTGATATTGCGCATGGTCATCTTAGGCTTGTCAGTAAAGCTCTGGCCAACAGTAACCTCTTCTGCTGAAATCTGCAGATCCTGGTCCGCGGCCTTCTTTTTGGCCCCAGCGGTTTTCTTTGGCTTTTTAGCAACTGTAGCTGCTTTACTCATAATCTAATCCTTTTTACCTTTCTACCAACGGCGCTCTAAACGCTTTCGCAGCCAAACGGCTGATGTGTTCATAATAATCAAAAAGCTTAACAGCACCATAATGGCTGCAGAGGTCTTTTCAATAAATGCTCGTTCTGGACTGTCTGCCCAAAGAAAAATCTGTACAGGCAACACAGTAGCCGGATCGGTAAAGCCTGCCGGAATATCCACAATAAAAGCGACCATACCAATCATCAACAGCGGCGCTGTTTCACCCAGAGCCTGAGCCATCCCAATAATGGCGCCGGTCAACATCCCCGGCAGTGCCAGTGGCAGTACATGGTGCAGTACTGTCTGGTATTTGGACGCTCCCATGCCCAGAGCTGCCTCCCGTATAGATGGCGGGACTGACTTAATCGCCGCACGGCTGGTGATAATAATCGTCGGCAATGTCATCAGGGTTAAAACCAACCCACCCACCACTGGTACCGAGCGCGGCACATGAAAGAAATTAATAAAGATCGCCAGACCCAGCAAACCAAAAATAATCGAGGGTACCGCCGCCAGATTATTAATATTGACCTCAATAAAGTCAGTCCAGCGGTTTTTCGGGGCAAACTCTTCCAGATAGATTGCCGCAGAAACACCAATGGGGAATGACAGCATCAATGTCAGGACCAGGGTGAAAAATGAACCCATAATGGCGCCGCGAATACCGGCCTGCTCGGGCTCCCGGGAATCACCGCGGGTAAACAGGTTGCTGTTGAATTGCAGACGAATATTGCCTTCATTGTGAAGCTGCTCAATCCAGGCCATCTGATTGTCCGCCATACGGGCGGCATAAGGTTCGCCGTCCAGCCACGTTTTGTAATAGGTGTCTATATCATCGTCGGCGAGAATCCAGATTGACTCAGTCTGACCCAGCAACAGAGGGTTGGCGACCAGGCGATCTTTGAGGTCAAAACCAGCGCCATTACTCAGTAAAGCGTAGAGCTTGCGCTTATCCCGACGTCCGGAGACATCGGTAAACTTGCTGCGCAGAGCGCTCTTGGGTACAGCATCCCAGTTGCCATCGGCAAGCTGAGCTGGGTCGGTCATATTGGCGACACCAATAATATCCTGATCATAATGCACATCAAGCTGGATATAGGTCACCCGGAAAGCGCCGTGGCCCTTGCTGATAATATCGGTAAACAACACGATCACTGCAGCCAGACCAATCAGAATAGCGATGCGCCCATACCAGCGAAATCTGGTTTCAGCGCGATTGCGTCTGGTTAAAGACTGCTTAATTTTGTCTAAATTATCCACGGGCTTACTCATACTGCTCCCTATACTTCTTAACAATATGCAGGGCAAAAATATTCAATAACAGGGTGACGGTAAACAGCATCAACCCAAGGGCAAAGGCCGCCAGGGTTTTGGGGCTGTCAAACTCCTGGTCACCGGTTAGCAAGGTCACAATTTGCACTGTCACTGTGGTCACAGATTCAAGTGGATTGGCAGTTAATTTTGCCGCCATACCAGCAGCCATAACCACAATCATGGTTTCACCAATCGCCCGCGACACAGCCAACATAATACCGCCGACAATACCGGGCAGAGCCGCAGGAATAATCACCCGGCGCACAGTCTCCGACTGGGTAGCTCCCATTGCCAGAGAGCCATCGCGCATGGACTGAGGTACCGCTGTGATCACATCGTCAGCCAGTGAGGAGATAAACGGAATAATCATCACCCCCATCACGCCACCAGCGGCCAGCGCACTCTCGGAGGATACTGAAAGGCCAAAACTAGTGCCCAGCTCTCGCAAAAATGGCGCCACGGTCAATGCGGCGAAAAAGCCGTAAACCACTGTTGGAATACCAGCCAGCACTTCCAGTGCCGGCTTGGCAAAGGCGCGTACTGTCTTACTGGCATATTCGGCCAGATAAATCGCTGACATAAGACCGACAGGCACGGCAACGACCATGGCTACAGCTGAGACTAATAGGGTGCCTACAAAAAGAGGTACTGCACCAAAACTACCGGATGAGCCAACCTGGTCTTCACGGATCGCAGTTTGCGGACTCCATTCCAGACCAAAGACAAACTCATGGACAGGCACAGACCTAAAAAACTGTATCGATTCAAACAGAACCGAAAGCACAATCCCCAACGTGGTGAAAATCGCCAGACAGGCACAGGCCAGCAGCAGGTTCTGCATAACCTTTTCAACCAGGGGGCGGGCTCTAAACTGGGGGTTGATTCTCGACCAACCAAAGAGCAGGCCAATAACGGTCAGGCACAGCATCAATGCTGTTAATGACCAGCGAGAAACCACTTTTAGCTGAGTCATATAGTCAGCGGCGGCAAGTAATGCATCACTCTGCCCCTGACGGCCAAGAATGCCCTCGGCAATATTGCTGATCTTGTTTAGTTGCAGGTTGTAAGTGGCGAGGCTGGTATTGCCTAATTGATCCGCCATTGAGCTCATTACCAGACTGTTGATCAACGGCTCGTCAAAGATCATCCACAGGGAGAGCAAGATTAGCGAGGGCAGCGCACACCAGAGTGCAGTGTGGAACCCGTAGTAAGAGGGAAGAGAATGCAGATTGCGAATTCCGCCCAGTGGTTTGGCAAGGGCCAGAGAACGGCCACGGCCAATGTAGAAGGCAAAAATGCCCAAAGCAAGTATCAGAATGAGAATATTAGTCGCTTGCATAAGGCTAAAAAAATCCCTGAAACAATTTTAATAAAGCGTTAAATCAATCGTTAAAAAACGAAACCAACCCAGCTCAATGAACCGGGCTGCATGGTGACAATATCAGAGCATTATTTCAATGCTTCATTGCCTGTCATTGGGGTCAATGACCTTGTGCTTTGGGCCATGGCACGACGCTCCTTAACTGGCAGAGGAATCATGCCCTTCTCGGCCAGATAACCATCTTCACCCCAGGCGCGCTCACTGGTGAACTCATTGAGGTAGCCTTTGATACCGGGCACTACGCCAACATGTGCTTTCTTGACATAGAAGAACAATGGACGCGAGATCGGGTAAGACTTGTCAGCGATGGAGTCAAAGTTTGGCTCAACAGATTCGATCATTGCACCCTGAACCCTGTCAGCATTCTGGTCCAGAAAGCTAAAGCCAAACACACCCAGTGCAGCAGGGTTAGCCTGAAGCTTTTGTACGATCAGATTATCGTTTTCGCCAGCTTCAATATATTTGCCATCTTCACGGATCGTGTGACACAGAGCCTTGTAAGCGCTTTTGTTAGTTTTCTTCAGAGCCGCAATCCAGCCGATTTTCTTACAGCCACCTTCGAGGCCCAGTTCAGCAAACGCATCCCGCGTACCGGAAGTCGGCGGGGGACCCATAACTTCGATAGCGGTGTCTGGCAATGCTGGATTGACATCTTTCCAGGTTTGATAAGGGTTATCCATCAACTCACCTTCAACAGCAGCAGGAACCTCAGCGGCCAGCGCGAGGAAGATATCCTTGCGGCTCAGCTGCATTGGCGCTGCCTCAACAGAGTTAGCAATAACAATACCGTCGTAGCCAATGTGAACTTCGATCACGTCGGTCACGCCATTGGTCTGGCACTTCTTGAATTCTGACATCTTTATGCGACGTGATGAGTTAGTGATATCCGGGTAGTTGGTACCCACACCAGAGCAAAACAGCTTCATACCGCCACCAGAACCAGTTGATTCAATCTTTGGTGTTGGCTTGCCGCTTGAACGGCCATAGCGCTCGGCAACTACAGTTGAAAATGGGTATACAGTTGAAGAACCTACTACTTCAATGCTATCCCGGGCCATTGCCGCAGATGTTGCTGTAATAGCAGCCACGGTCAGTAACAGGGCTGGTAAAATAGTACGTTGGGTCATAAAAACCTCCAGATTGGGTTGAAACTGTTTTTGTTACCCGGTCACTGTATAAAATTTATATGACAGAAATATGACATTTGACGGGCTGACATTAATTCGCTGGCACAGCCCCATATGTCACAATACTGTCATATTTAATGCATATTATTTTCGGATGATTGCTAGGTAGGGACTATGGCATTCGTTGTGGCTACGGCCTTATGATTTAAATTATTTGGGGATTACCTATGAACAAGTTACTACTCTCTTCGGCCATCGCATCCACAGTGTGCTTTACGGGTCACAGCTTTGCGGCTGGCCCTATTGACGGCAAGGTTTACGGTAAGGTTAATGCTTCTATTGTCAATAATGACAGTGGCTCAAGCGATGAATGGAAACTAAACAGCAATGCATCTCGTGTTGGCGTTAAAGGAAAGACTGAAATTTCAGATGGGCTTTACGCTATCTATAAAGCAGAATTTGAAATGTTTGTTGATGACGGCAGCAAAGACAGCAGCAAAACCAGGTGCGCTGCAGTATTAGATCAAGACGGTGAAGAAACAGGCAATGAAGTATGTCTGACGGATTCGGATAAAAGCACCTTTTCTCAACGAAATATTATGGCTGGAATAAAAGGTGACTTCGGCACCATTTGGGCAGGCAAGCATGACTCCCCCACCAAACTGGCACAGAACAAGATTGACCTGTTTAACGATCTTGAAGGTGATATTAAAAATACCTTTGAAGGTGAAAACCGCGTATCTAATATTGTGGCCTACACCTCACCGAAGGTTAATGGTTTCTCTGCCACCGTCGCCATGATTCCTGGTGAAGGTTCTGATTTTGATGAAGACGGAAATGACGACACCGGCCTGGCCGACGGCATCTCCTATTCCATTAGCTATGATATGGACAACCTGTATATAGCAGTAGCTGGTGATCAGGACGTAGACAAGCAGGACCTACTGCGCGTTGTTGCCCAGTACAAAATGGACGCATTAAAGCTTGGCTTTATGTATCAGCAGAATGAAGATAACCTTAATAGCAAAGATGAATCTGGTTACTTTATCAGCGCGGCCTACAAGATGGACAAGACCACATTGAAGGCTCAGTACGGCACAATTGAAGATGATGTCGACGGCGACGAAGAGGAAACTCTGTCTCTGGGTGCGGATTACAAGATGGCTAAAAACACCAAGGTCTATGTATTCTATACTGACAACACAGATTCTGAAGTGGGCTCAGCCGACGACGAAGATTCTTCGTTTGGTGTAGGTATGGAACATAAGTTCTAAGCCAGTATCAGCAAGGATCTAATAAAAAGGGTACTTCGGTGCCCTTTTTTATAGCTGCTCGTATAGTCGCTTTATTTACCCTGTGTTTTTTTGTTTAATTCATCAAATACAATATAGTCGGAATTGACGCCATGAAGATAAAATACCCCAACGCCTATTATGCTTATCTATGTCTGTTTCTAAGCAGTGTCAGTTTTGCTAGCTGTGACTTTGATACCGATGATGCTGACGCACCGGACTTTATGGATAAAATAATCGCCTGTGAAGAGCAGCAAACAGCCAGCAAACCGAAGGTAGCCAAGTCGGGTAACGCGATCAAGCTTTATGGCGATGGCACCGTTAACCCGGAATCTGGGATAAGCGAACGGCCTATAGTTGCGGCGGGATCCATGAATCACAGCGCCAGTAAACTATTTGCCGCACGGCAGGCCTATTCACTGCGTCCCGATGCTAAATTCGAAGAGTCTGTGACCATTGCTACCCAGAAACTCTATCTTGAAATGGCTCATCACTGCGCCAAAGGCTGGGCCATTGAGTCCCAGTGGAGTGAACCTAACCCAGAGCGGGAAGGCGATTATTTTCTGCACTATGGTTTCCGCTGCGCTGCCCTGTTCTAACATAGCTCTAACATCGACCAGACCCAATTCAAAAGCGGCTGAGTCAGCAACTTTCACCGTCTGCCTGTGACAGTGTCGCCGCTTTTGGATAGTCCCTCTGACAACCAATTAATCGCCAATTAATATTATCCCTGCATGGACGTTGCGATCGGCCCCGCCTGAATGGGCTGCTACTTAATAGGGATAAAATTATGGCTAAGCAAGCAACCAAACAATCATCTGACGAACTCGCAAGTCTCGCATCCAGAGCATTGCGGGGCGAAAAACTGACCCAGGCGGAAATACAATCTCTGGCGGGCTCTGTACTGTCTCAGGATGAAACCAAAGGCAAAAGAAAAGCCAACGCTGGCTAAGGGGCACAGTCCCTAGGCGGATACCAGAGGCAATCGACAGACAAACCTGGATCCATGACCCAGGCGACTGCTAATGGTCAGGTCTCCACCACAGCGATTGAGACTGTGCTTTACAATAGCCAGTCCCAGACCCGTGCCACCGGTGGCGGAGTTGCGGCTGCTGTCGCCGCGGTAAAAGCGCTCGGTCAGCCGCGGCACTTCTGCAGGGTCTATGCCGACGCCATCATCCTGAATACTAATACTGATATGGTCTGAGTACTGCTCAACGACCACATTAATGGCAGCGCCTTTGGGGTTGTGGCGCACGGCATTGAAGACAATATTACCCAGGGCACTGCGCATGCTGTTGCCCTCTGAGTTAACCGCTAGGATCGCTGCACAATCTAGGCTCAGGCTGTGAAGACCACCACTTAATATCTCCGCTTCGGCAATAATATTGGTCAGTAGATCGTGCAGATTGACGGGCTCAAGCTCGGCCTCCTTGCCGTCCGCCTCCAATCTGGACAGCAAGATCAAATCGTCGGCCAGCGCCTGCATTCTATTGACCTGATCGGCCATCTGGCCGAATGCACGATTGACCACAGCGTTGTTATCGGGACTGTCCTGCAGGGTTTCTATATAGCCGCGCATCACTGTCAATGGCGTGCGCAATTCATGGGAGACATTGCCCACAAACTCTTTGCGCATCTCTTCCAGACTGTTGAGGCGGGTAATATCGGTGATCACCAGGACAATTTCATCGTCGCCAAAATACGAGGCTGCAAATTTTAATAGCCGCCCTGCCTGAATCGATGATGGTAACTTGACCGCCCCCTGAAAGTCAGCCTGGTTGATATATTCAACAAATTCGGGGTCACGTATCAGATTCATAATAGCGCTGCCTCGATCCGAAGACCGCAGTCCCAAAAGGCTGGCAGCGGAGCTATTCCACCAGTCCAGAGACAGGTCGCTGCGCAGGACTAAAATCCCTTCGTCCAAGGCTTCAGTGAGCCGGGAAACTCGATTGATAGTGCGGCGCATCTTTTCTTGAGTACGGCGATGACGTCGCCTCTGACGATTTAATGTGTCGCTTATCTCACCCCAGACACCATCGGCATCCGGCGGAATGCCGCGCATACCTTTGTCGATCCAGCTGAACAGCAATGAGATGATGCGGAAGGTCCAGATAACATAAAGGCCCACACCACAGAGGATAATTTCAAGGGGATAACCCAGACTCCAACCAAAAAACAGCGAAAACAGCCCAACCAGAACTATACGCCATATCTCTGTATGCATTCCCGGTCGCAATGGATGAGTGCCTTTTTAGCCATTTTGCAGATGAGTTGAGAAACGGTACCCCGAACCCCGCACAGTCTGCACATAGTTCTCATGGCCTGCAACTGAAATTGCTTTGCGCAATCGTCTGATATGAACATCCACCGTCCGCTCGTCTAAATAAACGTTGCCACCCCAGACATAGTCGAGAATCTGGTCTCTGGAATAGACGCGCTCTTGGTGGGTCAAAAAAAACTGAAGAAGACGGTACTCAGTAGGACCCAAATTAATATACTCGCCACTGATACTGACGCGGTGACTCTGGGGGTCAAAGTGCATCTCTCCAACATTGATTACATCTTTTAGCTCTTCACGACCAATGCGGCGCATCACGGCTTTAACCCGAGAAATCAGCTCCCGCGGAGAAAATGGTTTGGGGATATAGTCATCCGCACCGGCGTCGAGCCCGGAAATCTTGCTATCTTCCTCTGCTTTGGCAGTAAGCATTATTACGGGGATTTTTTCTGTGAGTTCATCACGCTTTAGACGGCGCAGCAGCTCCAAACCAGTAGTGCCGGGCATCATCCAGTCCAGCAGTACCAGATCCGGTTGCCTGTCAATTATAGAGGCGTGAGCCTGCTGGGCATTTTCTGCCTGCAATACATTGAAGTCCGCAGCCTCTAAGGCAATGGACAGCATATCTCGAATTGCCGCTTCGTCATCGACCAATAAAATCGTATGCTTGGGCATAACATTGACCCTGTCATCCACGTTTTGAGCCCTTATTTAATGACGGTAACATTGCACAAATATGACAGAACTGTGAGTTCTATGCATCTTTTCTTAACTGGTTCGATATTTTGACGCGGTTATCGCATAATGGCGCCTTAATTTTATCCACTGGGAAACACCATGACTATCATAGAAAACAGTGCTGTAAGCTTTCATTACACATTGACTGACGACGAAGGGCAGCAGCTTGATAGCTCAGCCGGGAAAGAACCTCTGGCCTACTTGCACGGAGCCGGCAATATTATTCCCGGCCTTGAGAATGCACTGGCAGGCAAGTCTGTCGGCGACAACATGACTGTTGCGGTTAGTGCTGCGGAAGGCTATGGAGAAGTACAGAACGAACTGATTCAAGAAGTGCCCCGCGAAGCATTTCAAGGCGTTGACAGCATTGAAATTGGTATGCAGTTTGAAGCTCAGACAGGGCAAGGCGGTAGCGTTCCTGTGACAGTAACAGCAGTGACTGACGAAGTGGTGACTGTCGATGGCAATCATCCACTGGCAGGTAAAAACCTGACCTTTGATGTAACTATCGAAGATATTCGGGATGCCACAGAAGAAGAGCTGGAACATGGCCATGTCCATGGGGCTGGCGGGCACGAACACTAAGCATTTTTAGCGCTAAAAAAAGGCCACCTTGCGGTGGCCTAATAGGGGGAGAATTTTGTGCGGATGGGGTTGGGTTCAGTCAAATACCGAAAACACCTCACTGAGAGCGACGCAGATGCCAAGACCACACCCAATACCTGTGCTGGTCCAGGCATCTGCCCCGTAGGCGTAAAAGCCGATTGATGCACCAAATAAAGTGCCGATAGCAATGGTGAACGCACAAGCAAAACTGAATAAATTCATGAGTCCTTTCCTCAATATTCCGTTAAAAACTGTTCTCTGTCTGATCCTCGTAGCAATGACTCTATTTATAGGCGTTTAGGTTGAGCAGTTCTTGGGTAGCCGTCACAGTCAGAGTATTACCCAGTTCTCAAAACCACTAGCATCATGCAATACTGTGGGCCAGTTACGGTTTTCTGCCCTTCATAATTCTGTAAAAGTGCTGCCCTAAGATTGCAGCCTGTTAGATTTTATTACGAGACATAAACATGACAGTTAAAGTAGGTATTAATGGTTTTGGCCGCATTGGCCGCCTAGCGCTTCGCGAATCCTGGGGTGCCGCCGGTTTTGAAATCGTGCATATCAATGAAATTGCTGGAGATGCAAAAAGCGCCGCCCATTTATTGCGCTTTGACTCGGTGCATGGCACCTGGGATAAAGATATCAGCGCGAGCCACAGCAACGACCAGATTATTGTTGACGGGCAGTCGATCGGCTATTCCCAATGTGCCTCTATTGCAGAGACACCATGGCAAGCGGCCAATGTTGATCTGGTCGTCGAATGCACAGGTTCATTAAAAACCGAGCAGGCACTGGCTCCCTATTTTGCTCAGGGTATTGCCAAAATAGTGGTATCGGCGCCGATCAAGGGCCAGCCCGAGGAGACGGTCCTAAATGTGGTGATGGGGGTCAATGAACAAAAATATAAGGCGCAAAATATTGTCACTGCCGCATCCTGCACAACCAATTGTCTGGCGCCTGTTATTGATGTACTGCACAGCACCTTTGGTATCCAGCATGGTTCAATCACCACCATCCACGATATAACCAATACCCAGAGTATTCTCGATGAATACCACAGCGATTTGCGCCGCGCCCGCGCTAGCAGTATGTCATTGATACCCACCAGTACTGGCTCTGCAACCGCGATTACCGAGATTTTCCCTGAGCTTAAGGGTCGCCTTAATGGCCTGGCTGTGCGCGTACCCCTGGCCAATGCGTCGCTCACAGATTGTGTATTTGAAATGGCGGAGCCTGTATCTGTAGAACAGATTAATCGGGCTCTTAAGACAGCCGCCGATGGTCGACTGCAAGGCATACTGGGGTTTGAAAACCTGCCCCTGGTGTCGGTGGACTATACCAACGACCGACGCTCAGGTATTGTCGATGGTCTGTCCACCATGGTGGTTAACGATACTCAGGTAAAAGTACTTATTTGGTACGACAATGAGATTGGCTATGTTAACCGCATGATGGAATTAACCGCCCTTGTTGCAGGCTCCATTCAAGCCTAACAATGCTGATGCGCTCTGCTGTGGCCCAATATATGACGGTAACTGCAAGTTACTGGGCCTTCACCCTTACCGACGGCGCCCTGCGTATGCTGGTGCTGCTATTCTTCCATGGCCTTGGTTATACCCCACTGGAGATAGCCAGCCTGTTTTTGCTCTACGAATTTTTCGGTATATTGACCAATCTTTATGGCGGTTGGCTGGCGTCCCGTATCGGTACCATATACTGCATGCAGCTAGGTCTGGGGCTGCAGATACTGTCGCTGGGAATGCTGCTGGTAGATCAATCGCAACTTACGGTCATTTACGTGATGGCAGCTCAGGCGCTGTCTGGCGTGGCCAAAGACCTCAACAAAATGAGCGCCAAAAGTAGCATCAAGGGACTGATGCCCGATAGCGAGCAGGGTCGACTGTACCGCTGGGTTGCAATGCTTACGGGCTCAAAAAATGCCCTCAAGGGGCTAGGCTTTTTTCTCGGCGGCGCTCTGCTTGCCAGCCTTGGTTTTCGTGGCAGTCTGTTAGTCATGATGTTATTGCTGCTGCCAACAATGCTTATTGGCAGCCTGATACTGCACAATCAACCTGATACTCGCAAACAGAAATTCAGCGAAACTCTATCCAAAAGCCCAGCCGTAAATTGGCTGTCACTGGCGCGGCTATTTTTATTTTGTTCCAGAGATGTCTGGTTTGTGGTGGCACTGCCAGTATTTCTGCACAGCCAGCTGCAGTGGAGCCATATCGAAGTCGGGACCTTGATGGCCAGCTGGGTTATTGCTTATGGTGCGGTGCAGGCAATGGCACCTAAGATTACCGGACAGCAGTATCAGCGATTACCCAACCCGCAGAGATTGCAAAACTGGGCAATGCTGCTGACATTGATTCCTGCTGCTATTGCACTGGGATTATATATTGGCTTCGACCCCAGCTATGCACTAATAGCTGGCCTGCTGCTGTTCGGTGCAGTGTTCGCCATTAACTCAAGTATGCACTCTTACCTTATCCTGGCCTACGCCCAGCGCGACGCAGTGTCACTGGATGTGGGCTTCTACTATATGGCCAATGCCGGTGGTCGTCTGCTTGGTACATTGATGTCCGGACTGTTGTATCAGCAGTTTGGTCTGATTAGCTGCCTGCTTGCTTCTTCAATAATGATTGCTCTCAGTGCGCTTTCATGCAGCGGACTGGCTAGGTCGACCTAGAGCTTTTTGGCCATGTCTGCTAGGGTATCGGGTTTTAACTAACCGGCAAGAACCAAATAGCTATGAGCAATCAAACTGAGAATGAAACCGACAATGCGATGGATCCCAACGGGCTCTTTCGCGAAGAAAATTACACTGACCAAAAGCTGGGAGCTATTCGCAAGTTGATTCCAGTAAAGGCCGACGGCTCAAATGACCCAGATCGCGAGGTAAGCTTTTTTGGTTCAGCTCAGGTCATGACACCAATGGGCGCCATTCCGCTCAACTTTGCCCTTGATGGCGCTACTATCGGTGAGGCTGCAGAAGACTTCGCTGCCAAGTCGGCAGTGGCCGTAGAAGAAGCTGCCAAAGAGCTGGAACGCATGCGCCGGGAACAGGCTTCACAAATTGTGGTGCCTGGTCAGGGCGGAGGCGGAATGGGTGGTCAGGGCGGCGGTATCATCACCTGATCAACGTTATTTCAGTAACAGCGATCCATCAATAGAACGAAACTCTGTGGCGGCATCCACTAGAGATGCCGCCGTCAGTGCAGGTACTCCATAGACCACAGTATCAACCCCGTGCTCGCGATTAATATGCTGCAATAGCAAATCAAAATCACCATCGCCGGACAACAGCACAGCACAGTCAATGGGTTCAGCCGTGCTGGCCGTCGCAGCCATCATATCGATGGTAATACCGACGTCCCAGTCACCTTTTGCCGAACCATCTGCGCGCTGAATATAGGGCTTTAGCTTTATATCAAAACCAATATTGCGCAGAATCTGTTGAAAGCCCTGCTGCTGGCTGTTATTGCGCTCAATGGCATAGGCATGGGCAATAGCAATGTCTCCCTCCGCAGTAAGCTGTCGCCACAGCTCTCGATAGTTGAAGTGGCAGCCATAGGTATCTTTTACGGTGTAGTAGATATTTTGTACATCCACAAATAGTGCCAGTCTTTTCATAATTTTTCGCCCGGATGTAAAAGGTTTGCCCCTAGGAGGTAATGGCTGGCGGGATACAGTGACAGAGAGAAACTGCGCACATTCTGCTTATGCCAGCAGCGCCTGGCCAGTTGCAGGCAGGCTGCAGCCTCATCAATAGTCAGCTCCAACTCCAGTCGCTGACTGGCGCTGGCGGATAAGGCGGTCAACTGATGCTGAGTTGAGGTACTTGGTGCCAGCCATTGCAAATAATCATCCGGGCTAATTTTATTAAATTTCTGCTTTAATAATGCTGGTGCCAATAGGGGATTGATATATAAATGCTGCCACTGTAGTGGCCTTCCTCTGTCCAGATGCACCACAATTAGCTGATAGACGACATCACCGGAAGCCATATGTAATAACTCAGCGACTTTGGCGCTGGCAGGTATGGATTCAAGGCTAATAATTCGATTGCTGTAGGTGCCAGCGGTCTGAGCGCTGTGCAGCTGGTTATAAATTTCTACTTGCGCGACTGGCACCTCCGGCTCGGCGACAAAACTACCTCGGCCCGGAACCCGGGATAGCAGCCCTTGGTCAGCCAGTTCCTGAAGAGCTCGGCGAGCCGTCATGCGGCTAACATTAAAGGTTGTTGCCAGCTCAGTCTCAGAGGGGATGCATGTGCCAACGGGCCAGTCGGCAGACTCTATCTGGCCTTGGACATATTGTTTGATCAGGGCAAATTTAGGCAGTTTAAGATCTCTGTTTGCCATAGTACTATCCTGTATATACAACCATATCTGTATATACAAATATGGGATATCAATGAAAGAGCAGTTTGAGGCTAAATTACACTAAATAGTTTTGAATGTCCTCAAAAATAGAATTTAAATGCAAAGATTGTTTTGAAGAGTTAGAGTACATATGTATATACAATTGAGCCTAAGAATCAATTAAGGCCAATTTCTCAATGCGACTAAGCTTTTTTATTTGCGCCTCGCGAATGCTCGCGCCACTGCGGTTTTCGGCAGGCTCTACGTACACCATAGCGACAGCTTTGCGGCCACGGAAATACTTGGCACCAGCTTTGCCGGACTGATGCTCGGCAAGACGTCGCTCGGGATCTGTGGTAATACCTGTATAAATACTCTGATCACTGGCACGCACCATATAGACATACCACAACTGTGGTTTAGCAGGATCAGTCATTTTTCAGGCAATACTTCGGTCAGGGGGCCATGACAGTATTGGCACAGATATTTGGCCCGGCCTTTAAGGATTTTGCGGTGACGCAATACAGTCAACTGATGGATACGACAGCCACAACTATAGGCAAAGCGCTGGTACTGCCGGATTGGAATGCCAGTTAAATCGTAATTTCCTGTGGCTTTGGGTTCAACACCAAGATCCCGCATCACCGCTTGCCATTCTGAGCCATGGGGTTTGACTCTGCGCAGACCATAGATGCAGTCGACAATATAATGAGCTACTTCATGGGTTACCGTATCACCGAGACTGTCGGCATAATATTTGGCAAATATCCAGGGATTAAAACGGATACGACGCAGGGACCGCTTCACCTGATACATACCTGCACATTTTCCGCTGAGATCAAAGTCCACCTGCAGCTCTTTAAACTCGCGCTGATAAAGTAACCCAGCCTGCTTGATGCACTGGTAGGTGGCACGCCTGACTTCTGCTTGCTGCTGCTGCGAAATCGGCTGTATATTGGCAGTAAGATCCATTGTTCGATTATAAAGACTCGCCAGACTGGTACAATGCGGCTTCTCAACTTATTTCGAACTCTATGAATATTGATCTGCACTGCCATACCAATATCTCCGATGGCACATTGTCTCCCGCTGAATTGATAGCACTGGCTGTTGAGCGCGAGATCGATATTCTTTCAATTACCGACCATGACAGTATCGCGGCCTACGACAGCGTCAGGTCTCCCAACAACAAGCTAAGAATTATTCCCGGCATCGAGTTTTCCAGCCAGTGGCGCAAGTCCGGAATCCATATCGTCGGCCTTAATCTGGATCTCAGCTGCGAGGAAATACTGCAGGGCGTCGCCCTGCAGTCTCGAGCAAGACGCGAACGGGGCGAAAAAATTGCCGAAAAATTGGCTCATCTCGGTTTTGCGGATACTCTTGAGGGAGCCAAAAGCTTCACCTCGGGCGGTGAAGTGGGGCGCCCCCACTTTGCGCAGCATCTTGTGGCCATTGGCGCCGTGAGCAATATTCAACAGGCCTTCAAACGATACCTGGGCGCGGGCAAGGTCGGCGATATCAAAGAGCAGTGGTCGGATATGGCAACAATTATTGGCTGGATTCGGGATGCCGGCGGCATTGCGGTGCTGGCTCACCCGACCAAATATAAGATGACCAGAACTAAATTGAGCTCTCTGCTAAATGACTTTGCCGCAGCCGGCGGTGAGGCCATGGAGGTGATCTCCGGGCTACAGGTGCCCTCTGTCACCAGAGATATGGCTACTCTGTGCAATAGGCATCAATTGCTCGCCTCTGTGGGCTCTGACTTCCATGCTCCCAATCAACATTGGGCCGCCCTTGGTATGGTGGCGAAATTACCAGAACAATCGATCCCAATCTGGAATCGCTGGAGTTAAAACCGACTGAGGCAATTCCTAAGCCATTGATTCCTGTGTATACTTGCGCGCCTCTGCCATCGCGGCGGGTCTATTAGAATTAAACAACGAGATTATATAAGTGGAATTTTTTGTCTTTGTGAGCGAGCAGTTTGTGCTGATCAGCCTGCTGGTTGGCCTGATCTTTATCTTTGCCTGGACTGAGCGCAGTAAGGGCGGAAAATCCATGTCCAGCAGCCAGCTGGTGCAGATGATGAATGCAGATGAAGCTGTGCTTGTGGATGTGCGACCCGCCAACGAGTACCAGGCCGGTCATATTCACGGTGCAATCAATATTCCACATACAAAAATAGCAAGCCGCATGAGCGAGCTAGAAAAGTGCCGCAGTAAGACCATAGTGCTAGCCGATAATATGGGCCAGCATGCCGGAGGAGCAGGAAGAGCACTAAGCAAAGAGGGGTACAACGTCCGCCGCCTAAGCGGTGGGATGACTGAATGGCAAGGCCAAAGCTTGCCGGTGGTACAGGGTGACAAAGGCTAAAAAGCAACACTTGGCTCCAACCCTTAACTTAAGGAAATACCATGTCTCAGGTTGTACTATACGGAACGCGGTTCTGCCCGTTCTGCACAGCGGCTCGTCGCTTATTGACAGCTAAAGGTATCAATTATCAAGATATAGCACTGGATAACGATCCGGCGTTACGCGCCTCGGTAATGGATAAAAGCTCAAGAAATACTGTCCCGCAGATTTGGGTCGGTGATGTACATGTGGGCGGCTATACAGACCTGCGACAGCTTGAGGTCGATGGGCATCTCGACAAGCTGATAAGTACAGGGGTTGAATTGCCAAATGGCGGCTCCATATAGATTATTAGCAAACAACAACATTAAATAGGCTTCAATCATGACAGAAGAAACAGCAGCTGCCGCAGAGGCGCCAGCACAGACTGAACAAAAATTTGCAGTACAGAGGGTATATCTTAAGGACCTGTCCTTTGAGACTCCTCAGGGTGCCGCAGCGTTTAACAAACAATGGCAGCCCAAGGTCAATCAGGACCTAAGCACTAAATCAGCCAAGATCGACGAGAACCTTTATGAGGTCTCTCTGAGAATGACCATTACCGTCACCGACGGGGAAGACACCATCTATCTGATCGAAGTTGATCAGGCCGGCTTATTCAATATCGCCGGACTGGAAGACCAACATGTTACTCAGGTATTAAATACCACCTGCGCCAGCATGCTGTTCCCCTATGCTCGGGAAGTAATCGACAATGTGCTGACCAAAGGCTCATTCCCTCCACTGATGATTCCACCGATTAACTTTGACGCACTGTTTGCCAATGCGGTGCAGCAAGCTTCTGCCAAAGATCAGCAAGAGGATTCCTCGGACTCGGACGCGGATACCAAACACTAAGATTGGTTGTCTCGGCAGTACAAAAAACCCGCTTTAGTAGCGGGTTTTTTTATAGCCTGATTTTATAGGCTAGGGGCCGACTGCATGCCATTAAGGCTTACTGGGCCTGGCTCTCCATACTGTATTCCTGCAATTTTCTGGTCAAGGTGTTGCGCCCCCAGCCAAGCAGTTGAGCCGCATCTTTTTTGCGCCCACCAGTATGTGCCAGAGCAGTCTCGATCATGGTGCGCTCAAATTCAGGTACCACCTGAGCAAGTACCTCCTGACGCCCCGCTTTCAATTCACGTTCAGTCCAGCGTCGCAACATATGCTGCCAGTCACCCTGAGAGCGAACCTCTTTATTGGCCTCTTCAGCACGCAGCTCTGGAGGCAGATCCGAGAGCAGCACTTCCCGTCCAGCCGCCATCACCGTCAGCCAGCGACAGATATTCTCTAACTGCCTAACATTGCCGGGCCAGGGCAGATTAAACAAAAAGTCCTCTGCTTCCTGAGACAGCAGCTTGGGCTCCATATCCAGCTCTTTGGCGGCGCGATGGAAGAAGTGCTGCATCAGCTGCGGAATATCTTCCCGGCGATCAGACAGCCGCGGCAGATGCACTCTGATCACATTGAGACGGTGGAACAAATCTTCGCGAAAACGATTCTCGCTTACCAGAGATTCAAGATCTTGGTGAGTGGCGGCAATAATTCTCACATCGACTTTGACAGCGGTATGTCCGCCCACTCGATAAAACTCGCCATCGGCCAGTACTCGCAGCAGCCTAGTCTGAGCTTCGGGGGGCATATCGCCGATCTCATCGAGAAATAATGTACCGCCATCAGATTGTTCAAAACGTCCTGCGCGGCGTTCGCCGGCACCGGTAAAGGCACCTTTCTCATGACCAAATAGTTCGGACTCAATTAAATCGTTTGGTATTGCCGCCATATTCAGGGCAATAAATTTATTGCGTCGCCGCGGGCTATGCTTGTGCAGTGCCTGGGCGACTAGCTCTTTACCTGTACCGGATTCGCCATTGATCAATACGGTGATATTGGAATTGGACAACCGGCCTATGGCCCTAAACACTTCCTGCATGGCCGGCGCTTCACCAATAATCTCTTTGACCTGCTCGAGCTGCGCTGGGGGTGCTGGCTCAGATCTGTTTTCCTTAGCAAATGAGAGGCCACGTCGGGCGACATCCACCAGCTCTTCTAAATCAAAGGGCTTGGGCAGATATTCAAAGGCACCACCCTGATAGGCGGCAACGGCGCTATCGAGATCAGAATGGGCTGTGGTAATAATCACAGGTATATGGCTATGGCTGCCGTGAATTTCTTTAAGCAGTTCAAGACCGTCAATACCGGGCATGCGAATATCTGAAATAATGATCTCTGGCTGAGCTATTTTCAGCGCCTGCAATAGCTCGTCTCCAGTCTCAAAACTGCGCACTGCAATGCCGTCTCGCACCAGCGCCTTTTCCATTACCCAGCGCAGCGAACGGTCATCTTCGGCAATCCATATTTGTGATGGGTTATTCATACTATGCCTTTATTGGTAGGTAGGTAGAGAAGCAGGTACGACCTGGTTCCGATTCACATTCGATAATGCCCTGATGGCCATTTATTGCCGTTTGAGCAATAGTCAGACCAAGCCCGGAGCCCTCACTGCGACCACTGATCATAGGGAAAAAGATACGCTCTTTAATGTCTTCCGAGACCCCTGGGCCATTGTCAATAATATCTAGACGACAGGTCACCCGATGATATTGACCAGCGATGGTGAAACTACGCTTTACTCGGGTACGTAAAATAATGCTCCGATCCGTCTGATCGGTTTCCATCAACGCCTGCATAGCATTTCTGGCAACATTGAGCACGGCTTGTATCAACTGCTCCCGGTCGCCCTCTATATCCGGAATACTGGGATCATAGTCGCGCACCAAGCGCAGTTTGCCTTGCACCTCAGCCTCTATAAGAGCCGCAACATGTTCAGTCACCTCATGAATACTCAGCGCTGCAACCTGAGGTAAATGATTGGGGCCCAACAGACGATCAACCAAATTGCGCAAGCGATCTGTTTCGGTGGTGATAATCTGGCACAATTCTTTTGTTTCGCCGCCAATATCCTGCTCAGCAATCTCCTGACCCAACAACTGGGCTGCACCGCGAATACCACCCAGAGGATTTTTAATTTCGTGGGCAAGACCACGGATTAGGCTCTTCGAGGTATCGTGAACTGACAATAGCGCTTCTTCTCGGTTAATTTTTAAAAACCGATCAATGGGCTGCATTTCCATAAGCAGCATCTGTCTCGCGCCCAGCTCAACCGGGGTAATACTGTAATCAACCTGAGAGGCCTCCAAGCCCTGCATACGCAAATACTCGTGGCGGCGGGTATGGGGGCGACCGCTGTCCAGCCCCTCACGAAGAGCTTGCAGAATCACTTCCCGGTCAGAAAAAACGTCGGCAACCGAGGTGCCGCAGAGCCGCGCACTGCTGACCTGAAGCAGGGCCTCGGCCGCTGGATTAATATAATCAATACTCAGCTTATCGTTGAGCAAAAGCACAGCGGTATTCAGATTATCCAATAATAAGCGATGTAACTGGTCAGACGTCATAGGCTCTGTAATCAGCAGTTTTATTATTCAGGGTTTCTCTCTTAACTTAGAGCTAGCAATAAGCGAGCCAAGTAATCCACCCACAGACGAGCAATTCAAGCCTAAAAATGGGGCCTGCAGTGCAGGTCGAAAGGTTTGACTCTATTGGCACTCAGCATAATGCACCAGATTGGTGCACGCAAGGTTGTGGTTATTTTTTGGGCCGTAGCTGAAAACCTGATTGGTTGCGCTTGAAGTGGCGCTTAACGTGGACGATTACCGGCTTGGCGACCATTAGCGCGCGGCTCTTTCTATCGACTATGGTGGCGCCAATGCGATGACTGCCACGCTCAATATTATCCAACTGATAGGCTGTTGCGCCTATGGGCTGGCCCACAGCCACCCCATTAACTGAAAACTGCACCAGATGGCCAGGCTGGAGCTGAGGCTCAAGGGCTAGCTGGACAATAATGTTAACCTGACTGTGCAGGATAACCGCCTGATCCTGTGGTGACGTGATGCGCGCCCTAGAATAGCCGGAAAAAACAGCTTCGGCTTTTGCCGCTGGGTCATCCTCGGCCCTTGGTATTGGTGCTGCAGCTTGGTTAATTTGAGGAAGGTTTAAGGGCTTAGCAGCACTGCTATCAGGCTGGTCTGTATAGGTGACATTGCCATCAGTATCTATGACTTTATAGACCTCTGCAGCCTGGGTCACGACCGCTATGGTTAATAGTATTACAACCGCTGTTAGCTGCCCTGACATTGCATCCTCCGATCCAGATTTACCTGCTAGTTCTGTATATATAAAGATTAGACCTATTTTAGATTTATCACCGGCAAAGAAAAAGCCCATCATTCTAAGAATGACGGGCTCGTCCGATTTTGCTGCAAAACAGCCTGCGCTAAAAACTTAGCAGCTGTAGTACATATCAAACTCAACCGGGTGAGTGGTGTGCTCAACGCGGTAGACTTCTTCCATCTTCAGCTCGATAAACGCATCGATCATGTCGTCGGTGAATACGCCACCGGCCGTCAGGAACTCACGATCACCGTCCAGTGCATCCAGCGCTTCACGCAGGCTGCCAGCAACCTGTGGAATTGCCGCTGCTTCTTCAGGGGGCAGATCATAGAGATCTTTGTCCGCTGAATCACCAGGGTGAATCTTGTTTTTAATACCGTCCAGACCTGCCATCAGCATAGAGGCAAACATCAGGTAAGGGTTAGCAGTAGGATCACCGAAACGAACCTCAACACGCTTGCCGCGGGGGCTTGAAACGTAAGGAATACGAATCGCCGCTGAACGGTTACGAGCTGAGTAAGCCAGCATCACTGGGGCTTCAAAGCCTGGAATCAGACGCTTGTAAGAGTTGGTAGAAGCATTGGCAAAGGCGTTAAGCGCTTTGGCGTGCTTGATAATACCACCGATGTAGTACAGAGCCATCTCGCTCAGACCAGCATAGGCATCGCCCGCAAACTGGTTTTCACCATCTTTCGAGAAAGACATGTGGCAGTGCATACCAGATCCGTTATCACCAACGATAGGCTTAGGCATAAAGGTCGCTGTCTTGCCATAGGCGTGAGCAACGTTGTGTACACAGTACTTTAGAATCTGCACCTGGTCGGCTTTCTTAACCAGAGTGTCAAAACGGATACCGATCTCACACTGACCAGCAGTGCCTACTTCGTGGTGATGTACCTCTACTTCCAGGCCCATCTGCTCCATAGCGCCACACATGGCAGCACGCAGATCGTGCAGGCTATCAACCGGTGGTACTGGGAAGTAACCGCCTTTAACGCCTGGACGGTGACCCATGTTGCCGTCAGCCAGCTCCATAGATGAAGACCAAGCTGCTTCGTCAGAATTAATTTTATAGAAGTTGCCGCTCATGTCGGCACCCCATTTGATATCGTCAAACACGAAGAACTCTGGCTCTGGGCCAAAGAATGCTGTGTCGCCGAGACCAGTAGACTGCAGGTATTGCTCTGCTCGCTCAGCAATGGAGCGAGGATCGCGCTCGTAGCCTTGCATAGTGGAAGGCTCAACGATTCCGCAACGGATGATAACTGTTGGCTCATCAGTGAAAGGATCCAGGATTGCAGTGCTGTCATCAGGCATAAGGATCATGTCTGATTCGTTAATGCCCTTCCAACCAGCAATAGACGAACCGTCAAACATTTTACCTTCAACAAAAAAGTCATCGCCCACTTCACCGATTGGAATCGATACGTGCTGCTCTTTACCTTTGGTGTCAGTGAATCGAAGGTCAACCCAACGAGCTTCGCTATCTTTAATCAGATTTAGAGTCTTCTCAGACATTGTTTCCTCCACTATGGAATCAGTAATGCTTTGTTTAAAAAATCAGCCGGCGCATTGAAACCGATCTGATCTGGTTACCATTTGGTTTTCTCAGCTTAAATAAGTGCAATAGTCGTGCCAATGAAGATCAAAACCCAGTGGCATAATTAACAGCGCTGAAACCTACAGCAGCCCGACGTTACTGACAATTAACGACTTAACGAAGTCCAGCAGAATCATTATTGGCGCACCAAAACGGTGCCTACCCTGATAGCGCGCACCGTTTTGGTGCTAAATTTATTTAAATTAGATTTATTTTTCGCTGGCTCGCTATAATGCCCACCTCCGCGACTTCTGTCACCTTTTAACGGGGTTTTTAGCAAGCCTCACAACCATAGGGCTGTGACTATCGATTCTCCAACAACCCATATCCGGCATACATCCGAGATCAGCATCGCAGACATACTGATTGATGTGCGACATCCAGCCGACGTCGAGCAGCAGCCAATCAGCCTGCCTGATATGCGAATAATCAGCATTCCATTCTTTAATCTTGAGCAGCAGCTGGATAATCTGGACAAATCTAGCAGTTACCTACTGTACTGCGACAAAGGCATCATGAGCCGCCTGCAGGCCCAGCTTATGCGCGATAGAGGCTTTGAACAGGTCGCTGTTTTCATCCAGGTTATCTAGACCAGCGCACAGTTCCAAAACCAAAATAAGAGCTAAGTCACAGTATTATATTGAATCATGCCCACTTTTTAAGATTAGCGGCTATATTTAAGTATCGAGAAACAGGTTAAGTCACAGAATCAGCCGCAGGATGCAGCCGATGACAAGCAGAGATTCAGATCCCAGTGGTAGCAAGGATGCTAGAGAAATCAGCCCTTCACCTCCAGATCCCTCCGTACAGGTTGAGTTAGACCAGCAGATTACAGCCGACCTGAAGTCTGGTTTGGTGGTTTTTGTCATTGCTGGCATTCTGCTGTTTTTGATTTGCCAATATCAGTCCAGTAACCCTTTAGCTTTCCTGTGGCTTGCCGGACTGGCAATCAGCAGCCTGTATCTCTGGGTCTGGCAATACACAAAGCCGCAGCAGCAAGTCGTTGCCAAGATCACAATGATTATCTGCGCCCTGTTCTGCAGCTTGGCGGGGCCTGTCTTTATCAACTCAGATCAGCTTGCCAATAGTCTGACTGCCTGCGCCATTATTATTGGCTTTGCCTCTCTGTGGCCCATGCTATACCTGCATTTGCCTATCTATCGACACCTGTTCCTGCTAAGCATATTTTCATCCACCTCTTTTAGCCTGGTACTGCGATTGCCAGAAAAAAGCCTTATTCCTGTGGCTATGATTGCCATTGTTTATCTGGCAGTGAACCGCTCCTGCACAGTCTATCGCCGCGCCTTTATTGCCAATATCGACAGAGTTCAGCGGGCCGACGAACTGACCCGCCAGGCGGTCAATACCAGCAAAAAGATTACCAGCCTGATCGAACAGACGCCGCTGGGCTTTATTGAGTGGAATCAGGATCGGGAAATTATTAGCTGGAATCCGGCAGCCACCACGATTTTTGGCTTCTCCAAAGCTGAGGCACTGAGTCGAACCACGGATTTTTTATTCGAAGACAAAAAAACCTTCCTGATGCAGCAGGCAGAGCATGATCTGTTTTTGTTCGGCAAAGACTTTTCCGGCACAGCGGAAAATATCACCAGCGATGGCGCCACTATTATCTGCGAATGGAATGAAACCCCATTATTTGACGATGATATGAATGTTATCGGTGCGGCCTCATTTGTCGAAGATGTTACCGACCGTGTACGCATGCAAACTCGCATCAAACAACAGGCATATTTTGACCCATTGACCGGCCTGCCCAATCGCCACCGTTTGATGGAAGAGCTAAACCGGGTCATTTCACTGGCTCAGCGCACACAAAACTTCTGCGCTCTGCTATTTATTGATCTCGACCATTTTAAAGAGATTAATGATAGTCGCGGCCATCATTACGGCGACCTGGCCCTAACCATGTTTGCCCAGAGACTGCGCAAGGTCATCCGTACTCAAGAGACTGTCGCCCGACTCGGCGGTGATGAGTTTGTGGTGCTGCTGGAAAGGCTGGGCACCGAGGGCGAGACGGCAAGACTGCAAATTGCCCAGGTAGCAGAGAAAATAATCGATGCCGCCAATGAGCAATTTATTATCAAAGGAGAGAAGTTTCAAATTAGCTGCAGCATTGGCATTGTCTTTTTTAACGACGGCAGCAGCGATGGCAATAGTATTCTCGAACAGGCGGATCAGGCGCTTTACACCATTAAACGCCAGGGCAAGTCGAACTATTATTTCCATAATCGCGAGCTGTCTATTGAGATGCAAAAACAGATGGAACTGCTCGAGCGACTGCGAGATGAGTCTCAGGCCGAGTCTTTTCTGCCTTTTTATCAACCGGTGCTCAATACCGAAAGTAACCTGATCAGCGGCCTACAAATCTTTTTGCGCTGGCAAAACCCCAAAGGCGATATTGTCGAGGCCCATGAATTTATTCAGGTGCTGGAATCTGGGTCAATGATTGTCGATATCACATTGTCCCTGATCGACCAGGTGTGCAAACAGGTCAATCTGTGGCGCAGCCAGGGCATCTGGGAGGATCAGCAGCGCATATTTTTTACCCTCAGCCTGCGTGAACTCGGGCATCCAGCATTTATTCAGCAGTTAAAAGATATTACTCAGAGGCATGGCATAAAACCCGGTGCCTTTATGTTTGGCCTGCACACCGAGATTCTGCCGAAACTGAATGCTTCTCTAGAATTGCAACTCAGCCGCCTGGTCGAACTTGGCTGCGGCCTGTTGGTCGATAATGTTGGTTATCAGAGCCTGCCCCTACAAAAACTCCGCGAACTACAGATAGAAACCATTCGCATATCCCATCGGCTTATGGCCGAATCCGGCGATATTGAAAGCTCGTGGAATCTGGTAAAAGGACTAGTAGAACTTAGTAAATCCGTGGGCTTGAACTGCATTGCTCCCTGCGTTGAAGATGCTAATATCCATCACCAGTTACTAGATTTAGACTGCATTTTTCTGCAGGGGAATCTAATTGCACCACCCTCGCCATCCACCTCAATCACGCGAATGCTGATTGAGCGAAATTCAAGTCCCAGAGAAGAAGTCACCCCCGGCTAAAAAGATCGGTAGCAGTTCCTGTGGATTCTCGTATAATCGCGGCTTTTTCGCCCTGTGCGGTAATCTTAGGTATCCCCATGTCCATTGAAAACTTGCGTAATATTGCAATCATCGCCCACGTTGACCACGGTAAGACGACTTTGGTTGATAAACTCCTGAGTCAGTCCGGGACTCTCGACCGCAAAGATGTCGGCTCTGAGCGCCTGATGGACTCCAACGATCAGGAAAAAGAGCGCGGCATCACCATTCTGGCTAAAAATACCGCAATCAACTGGAATGACTACCGTATCAATATCGTAGACACCCCAGGTCACGCCGATTTTGGTGGTGAGGTTGAGCGTGTTCTATCCATGGTCGACTCTGTTTTGCTGCTAGTTGATGCAGTTGATGGGCCAATGCCCCAGACTCGCTTTGTAACCTCCAAAGCCTTTGAGCAGGGCCTGCGGCCGATTGTTGTTATCAACAAGGTTGATCGTCCCGGCGCTCGCCCAGACTGGGTTATGGATCAGGTATTTGATCTATTCGACAGCCTCGGCGCCACAGATGAGCAGCTCGACTTCCCGGTAATCTATGCCTCCGCATTAAACGGTATTGCCGGTCACGATGTGGATTCTATGGCAGAAGATATGACGCCACTCTACGAAATGATTGTTGCCGACGTCCCTTCTCCCAAGGTTGATGTCGATGGTCCATTCCAGATGCAGGTATCAGCACTGGCCTATGACAGCTATGTTGGTGTTATCGGTGTAGGCCGAATTACCAGAGGCCAGCTCAAACCCGGCCAGCAAGTGATCGTAAAGACTTCCGAGGGCAGCGAGCGCAAAGGCAAGGTGCTTAATGTTAAGGGCTATCTGGGTCTTGAGCAGATCGAGACTCAGCTAGCAACCGCTGGTGATATTGTTTGTATCAATGGTATTGATGGACTGGGTATCTCGGACACCCTATGCGACCCAGAAAATATTGAAGCACTGCCAGCACTGAGCGTAGATGAGCCTACGGTAAGTATGACCTTTATCGTTAACAACTCTCCGTTTGCTGGCTTGGAAGGCAAGTTTGTTACTACCAGAAATATTAAAGACCGTCTCGACCAAGAACTAATTCACAATGTTGCTCTGCGCGTTAGGCAGGGTGATTCACCGGATAAGTTTATTGTGTCCGGTCGCGGTGAATTGCATCTTTCCGTACTCATCGAAACCATGCGTCGCGAAGGCTTCGAAATGGGCGTATCGCGTCCGGAAGTTGTGACCAAAGAAGTGGACGGCGAAATTCAGGAGCCTTACGAGCAGGTCGTGATTGACGTCGAAGATCAGCATCAGGGTTCAGTGATGGAAGAGCTGGGCATGCGCAAAGGCGAGATGACCAATATGGAGCCAGATGGCAAAGGTCGCGTGCGACTGGAATTTATGATTCCTTCACGCGGGCTGATTGGTTTTCGCGGTGCCTTCCTCACATTGACCAGTGGCTCTGGCATTATGACCAGCGTTTTCGATCATTATGGCCCATTGAAAGTCGGCGAAGCCCACAGTCGCCAAAATGGTGCACTGATCAGCATGGTGAAGGGTAAAACTGCTGCCTTTGCCCTGTTTAATATCCAGGCTCGCGGGCGTCTGTTCCTCGGCCATGCAATCGATGTATATGAAGGCCAGATTGTCGGCATTCACTCTCGCGGCAATGATCTGGTGGTCAACCCGATCAAAGGCAAGCAGCTGACCAACGTCCGTGCCTCAGGTACAGACGAGGCACTGACATTGGTTCCACCCATTAAACATACCCTCGAGCAGGCGCTGGAATTTATCGAAGATGATGAGCTGGTAGAAGTAACACCTCAGAGCATTCGTCTGCGCAAAAAGCTGCTAACTGAGAATCTGCGCAAACGCGCACCAAAATAAGCGGCTGACCTATGGTCTAAACTTCGATTTCTGTGCAATTGTGAACTATTATTAAGTGAATAATGCATGGAAGTCGAAGTATGTCCAAGAAGGATAATAAGGATTTAGCCACTGGCGGTTTTCTGTCATTTTCTCTGATGGCGCAGGAAATCATTGCCATCATGTTCGCCTTTTACTCTTACCGCCAAGGTGAAATGGGCCTAGCGACATTCTACCTAGCTATCGCTGGGGTGCTTATTGTTGCAATGGGTATCTTCTATATTTTCGAACATCACAGTCTGGCTAGACTACTACTGGCCACTACATTGTTTGTCGGCTTTTTCTTTCTGCTGGTGGGCGCCTCCGATCCAACATCATTAATGTGGTGCCTGACTATTGTGCCGGTATTGGTAGGCGCATTTGGCCACCGCCAAAGCCTTTTCATGCTAATTGCTCTGTTTGCCACATCCACCTGGATTCTCTGTGGCGGTGCAATGCCATTTGCAATGCCCGAGTACAGCGACATTCTGGTGGTTCGATTTCTGTCTTCCTATGCCATTATCGCCGCCTTTGCGATTGCCATGGACAATTCACGCTTTGACAGCCTGAGTAAATATCAGGACCTGTCGTCGCGGGTGGATGAAATCACCCATCAGGATGTGCTGACCCAGCTGCCTAATCGCCACAGTATGGAGGGCCGCCTCGAGCTCAAGTACCAGCAGTACCGATTGGTAAATGAGCCATTTTCGATACTGCTGGCCGATCTGGATAACTTTAAGTTCATCAATGATCGCTATGGCCATGATGTCGGAGATGAAATTCTCTATGCCATTGCCCAGATGCTGCGGGAGCCACTGCGCGATGAAGATATTGTCGCGCGCTGGGGCGGTAATGAATTTATGGTACTGCTGCCTACCGCCAACAGCGAGGCTGCCGTCAATATTGCCGAACGCCTGCGCACCAAAGCCACAGAGATTGAAATGCAGGCACAGGGCGATAGGTTGCGAATTTCTCTCAGTGTGGGTGTTGCCTCAATCGACAAGTGCACCGGCGTGGATGATTTGATGTCGACAGCGGAGAATGGCCTGTATCAGGCCAAGCATATGGGCCGAGATATGGTGGTAGTAGGCTAGCGTTTAACGGCACTCGGCATGGCGATAGCAGTCTGTCGTATGATCATTGATCAGGCCCATGGCCTGCATATGGGCATAACAGATAGTAGTACCAAAGAACTTGAACCCGCGCTTTTTCATATCTTTGCTAATGCTATCTGACAGGGCTGTTGAAGCCGGAATTTCAGCATGGCTGCCCCAGTGATTAACTATCGGTGTACCATCGACATAGCCCCAGAAATAATTACTAAAACTGCCGAATTCTGCCTGCACGTCCATAAAACAGCGCGCATTAGAGACGGCGCTATTAATCTTTAATCGATTGCGCACAATGCCAGCATCGGCAACACAGCGCTCTATATCCTGCTCATTAAATGCAGCAACCCTCTCCACCTCAAAATCGGCAAAAGCTTTGCGGTAATTTTCCCGCTTACGCAAAATGGTGATCCAGGACAGCCCAGCCTGGGCCCCCTCTAGCAGTACAAACTCAAATAGCTTCTTGTCGTTCTTGCAGGGCAGACCCCATTCCTGGTCATGATACTGTTGATACAGCGGATCATCTCCGCACCAAGTACAACGCCTACAGCGATTAATCTCATTCATAACAAAGCCTTGCCCTTGGGTATAAAGGGTAAAAAAATAGTCTAGCCAGTCAGGATTGTCTATATTAATCTGCACATAGATTGGCAAACCGCCCCCAAGGAATACAGCACAAGGAATTAAAGCCCCATGCGAAAAGCATTTCCCTCCATCCGCCCCTATCAGAGTCACAGCATTGCCGTAACCCCACCCCATAAATTGTATGTGGAGGAGTCAGGTAATCCAGACGGAATTCCCGTTCTGTTTGTACATGGCGGGCCAGGGGGTGGCACCAGAACAGCAGACCGCTGTTTTTTTGATCCAGATAAATATCGCATTATTTTATTTGATCAGCGCGGTGCCGGGCAGTCCAAGCCCCATGCCGAACTTGAAGGTAATAATACCAGCGCGCTGGTCGACGATATTGAAACTATTCGCAAAACGCTTAAGGTTGAGCGCTGGGTGGTTTTTGGTGGCTCTTGGGGTTCAACTCTGGGGCTGGTCTATGCACAAACCTATCCTGAGCTAGTCATGGGTTTGATTCTGCGCGGAATATTTTTGTGCCGCGATGAAGATATCCATTGGTTTTATCAACAGGGCGCCAACCATGTGTTTCCCGAGTACTGGCAGCAGTACATCCACGTAATTCCGCCCGAAGAGCGCGACGATATGCTCGGTGCATTTTATCGACGCCTCACCGGAGATAATGAGATTGAGCGCATGGCGGCAGCCAAAGCCTGGTCCATCTGGGAAGGCCGCTGTTCGACATTGCATGCCAATGAAAATCTAGTCGACCATTTTTCCAACCCCCACCTGGCCATGGCAATGGCGCGTATTGAGGCCCATTACTTTGTTCACCAAGCTTTTCTTGAGCCCAATCAGATCCTCAACAATGCCGGGCGGCTAAAAGATATTCCTGGCACCATAGTGCACGGCCGCTATGACATGGTGTGCCCGGTTAATCAGGCGATAGCACTGAGTGACGCCTGGCCTGAGGCCGAACTAAAAATAATTGGCGATGCAGGCCATTCCTCTAGCGAACCGAGCACCACTGATGCTTTAATTGCAGCCACGGAAAAACTGGCATACCAGATTAATACACAGAGCGAGTAACATTTGTACGGACTTATTCAGCGCGTATCCTCAGCGTCAGTAGCCATAGAGCAGCAAATTAATGGTCAGATTGATCAGGGCATATTGCTGCTTCTGGGCATTGAAAAAACCGACTCCCAGAGTACAGCCGACAAGCTGCTGCAACGGGTGCTGAACTACAGGGTATTTTCAGATGCAGAGGATAAGATGAATCTCTCGCTGCTCGATATTAACGGCGGTCTGCTGGTTATTTCCCAGTTCACCCTGGCTGCAGATACCAACAAAGGGTTGCGCCCCAGCTTCTCTTCAGCGGCACCCCCAGAGCAGGCAGAGAGCCTGTACCATTACTTTTTGGCCCAGGCCCGGGCACAGCACAGTAAGATTGAAAGCGGTATTTTTGCTGCTGATATGCAGGTATCGCTGTGCAACGACGGGCCAGTGACCTTTAATTTAAGAGTCTAGGAACCTGCCTCAAGGCATTCAGTCAGACGACGGTGAAAACCCTCAAAGCCACCATTGCTCATAATCACAATATGAGTATCTGCAGATACAGCAGCAGTAGTAAGCGCTAACAAATTATCAATGCTTTCAGTAGCCTGTGCAGGCACAGGACAGGCCTCGGCAACAGCATTAATATCCCAGTTAATGCGCGGATTCTGATACCACAGCACCTGATTGGCCTCAGCCACAGAAGCACTTAAATTGTCCTTGTGAATCCCCAGTCTCATGGTTGCTGAACGGGGCTCAATCACAGCAATAATTCTGTCTGCCCCGACCTTGGCACGCAACCCTGCAATAGTGGTTTTGATCGCCGTGGGATGATGGGCAAAGTCGTCGTAAACACTGACCCGAGAATCCTGATAGATCAGTTCCATGCGCCGCTTAACACCGACAAAATTGCTAAGCCCGGCACAGGCCTGCTCGAGACTGACACCCACCTGATAGGCCGCAATCACAGCAGCAAGACCATTTGAGACATTGTGCAGGCCCGTTTGCTGCCAATTCACCAGGGCTCTTTCAGCACCCTGGACAATTTCAAACTGCGAACCATCGGCCGCTAACAGCTTATAATGCCAGTCCCTGTGCTCGCCAAATGGCTGTTGTTGGCTCCAGCAACCCTGATCAATCACTGCACTAATATTCTTATTCCCACCAGGGTATATAACAGTGCCAGTACTGGGCACTGTGCGCACACAGTGGTGGAACTGCTTCTGTATCGCCGCCAGATCATCAAAAATATCTGCATGATCAAATTCAAGATTATTAATCACCAGAGTATCGCTGTGGTAATGGACAAATTTAGAGCGCTTGTCGAAGAAGGCGCTATCGTATTCATCAGCCTCCACAACAAAGTAATCACTGTTACTCAGGCGCGCCGACTGCCCCGTATCCTGAGGCACACCACCGATCAAAAATCCAGGCTCCAGCCCGGCACTATCGAGAATTTTGACCAGCATGCTGCTGGTGCTTGTTTTGCCGTGAGTACCGGCAACGGAGAGCACGTGCTTATGCTGTAAGATAGTTTCTCCCAACCACTGAGGACCAGAGATATAGGGCAGCCGCTGGTCGAGCATGGCTTCAACACAGGGATTTCCTCGAGACAATGCATTACCGACTACAATTAGGTCTGGAGCTGGCTGCAATTGCTCGGGGTCAAAGCCCTCAACAAGAACAATACCTGCCTTCTCCAACTGTGTACTCATGGGCGGATAGACATTGGCATCACAGCCAGAAACCGAATGTCCGGCAGCCTTGGCTAACTGTGCCAGACTACCCATAAAAGTACCGCAGATACCAAGGATATGAATATGCATACCTGTGTTTTTCCTGTCTGTTCTTATCCAGCTGATAATGCTGCTAATATAGCCTAAATAGGGATTGATTAGTCATTAAAACTGAGGCCCAAAAAAATGGATGCTGTAGATTTTCCTCGCCGTTCAATCAGCATAGCCATGCTGACCGTCCTCGCATTAAGCGCATCAGCCTGTGGCGGTGGTGGTGGCGGCACAGTGCAGTCGACCGGTACAGCCACAGTGCCAGCTCCAGCGGCCAACAATGCGTCCCTTAGTGGCCCTCCCTACAGCAGCTTTAGCGCCCAGGATGAAGATGCAGATAACTTTGCTGCCACCGCAGCTGGCTTTGAAACCGCCGAGTACGAAGGCATGGGTGGACTGGCAGCAATCAATGCCTCTAGTGCCTACGCGCGAGGAGCCACCGGAGCTGGAGTTACGGTCGGGGTTATAGACTCGGGCGTCTACGAACAGCACATTGAATTCAGCACTGCCAGCGGCGATAAAGTCAGCTACGCAGGCTCTGATTATGGCGGCTCCAACCCCAGAACCGATGAAGCAATTAACCATGGCACTCTGGTTGCCGGCGTGATCGCTGCCAGCAGAGACAATAATATTAACACCAGCCTCAATATGCACGGCGTGGCCTACAAGGCTAATATCCGTGCCTATGAAATCCCCCTCGGCTCTGGGGGTGGCCCCTACGAGCCTCTCGATGAAACCAGCCTCACGTTTGGCGATGACAACTACTTTGCCGAGCGCTTTACCACCATGGCTAATCAGGTGGATATTGTGAATATGAGTTTTGGCTTCTCCGGCGTGGTGACTTCCTACAGCGCCGACTCCATAGCAAACTCTCTGGGCAACACTGTAAATGCTCTCAGGCAGCAGAATAAGGCACAGGGCGATCGCGCTATATTTGTGATTTCCGCGGGCAATGCATTTGGCGATCTGGACGAGTTTAATAATGTAGTCGACGCCAGCTCACCTGAACTGCTGCCGGGACTGCCTTATTTATTTCCCGAACTGCAGAACCATATGCTCGCCGTTGCAGCAGTGGATAGATCCGGCGTTATTTCTTCCTATTCCAATCACTGCGGTGTGGCTGCCAGCTTCTGTCTCGCGGCACCTGGTGGTGGCGATGCCAATGGCGATGGAGACTTTGCCGACAATGAGTTAATTCTATCTGCGGCCTCACCTCCAGAAGATGGTGAGGCTGGAGAGAATTATTATGGCCGCACCATAGGCACCTCCTTTGCAGCACCATTGGTGAGCGGCTCTCTGGCGCTGTTAAAGCAGCTTTTCCCTACGGTGGGAAATAATGAATTGGTCAACCGCCTTCTGGAAACCGCCAATAAAAATGGCATCTATGCCGACAGTAGCATCTATGGTCAGGGGCTGCTGGATCTGGATGCAGCCACCAGACCCGTCGGGGCAATGGCCAGCGCAACTGGTGCCAATCTGGATAGTGGCATGGTCAACCCAGCTCAAACCGGCATCGCTGTGTTCGGCGGCGCAATGGGGCAAGGGCTATCTCACAACCTCAGTCAGTTTTCGGTGACAATGTTCGACCAGCTCGGCTTTCCCTTTCAACACAGTGCTAGCTCGATGGTTCAGTCCGTCTCCACTGCAGTTATCCCAGCGCCACTCAGCCATAGCAGTCAGAATATTGCCGGCAGCGGCAGGCTCCAGCTTGGAGTAGCCTCCGACCCATGGCAACGGAGCTTCCGCACAACCGGCAACCCCAATGATCAGGTACAGGCGGATTACTTCGCCCTACACTTTCAAGACCAGCAGGGGGGCGAACAATTTGCCGGGCTAAATGCCAATCCGGGTTGGTTTTTTGGGGTTTACGCTGACGGCGTAATGGCCCCGAGTTCCACCGAAGATGACAGTAGCTTTGCCGCACCCTGGCTGCGCTATGCACGACAGGGCTGGAGCAGTGGTGGTGCCATGGCATTGGGTTCAGGCAACAGCAAGCTGAGAATTGGGTTATTTAATGGCACCGCAAGCTGGAATCAGTGGCAACCCAGTAGCAACCAGCAGAGCAGCGGTGCACTGTTGGAATATGCATTGCTGTCAGGGGCTAACGGCCTAAGCATTCAGGCCGGATTTGTTCAGGAGCAAGATAGTTTTCTCGGTACTAGCATAGGATCGGCGCTAGGCTCAGTGGACAGCGGCGATACCTTTTTTACTGGCATTAACGGCTATATTCAGCTCGGCAGTCAGTGGCAGGCGATTGTTGCCCTTTATTCTGGCACCACAGATACTGAGCTCAATAGTCAATTCCTCCGCATCGACGAGCAAATCAGCAGTAACTCCTGGGCTCTTGGCCTCAAGGGTAATTCATTGCTGCACAGCAATGACCAGCTAAGCCTTTACCTGAGTCAGCCAATGCGCATTGAAGATGGCGCGGGCCAACTTCGTGTCGCCAGCGGTCGCACCATTGATCGACAGGTTATCTATCAGGATCTGCACTTCGACCTCCAGCCTCAGGGCCGTGAGCAACAGCTGGAACTGAACTATCAGAGGCCTTGGCAGGTAGCAAAAAAAGCGGCTTGGTTATCAGCCAGTGCTGGCTATATTTACCAGCCTGAGCACAGTGACCTGCGGCCCAGTCAATTCGAAATGAGGTTGGCCCTGAGCATAGCCATCGATTAATCGATTGCACTGTTACCCGGGTCGCCAGTGCAGTAAGATGGCGTCCACTCTAAATGGACTACTGGGAAAACTGGATTTTATGACCAAAAAAAATGCGTTTTATGCTCAATCAGGAGGAGTGACCGCCGTCATCAATGCCTCAGCATCCGGTGTTATTGAAGCCTGCAGGGAACACAGGGACAAGATTGGCACAGTCTATGCTGGCCAAAATGGCATCTTGGGCGCGCTCCACGAAAATCTGATCGATACCAGCAAAGAAACCCCCAGTGCCATTGCTGCACTCAAACATACACCGGGAGGTGCCTTTGGTTCCTGCCGCTATAAAATGAAAGACCTAAAGGACAGCAGCGCCGAATATGAGCGTCTGGTCGAGGTGTTTAAAGCTCATAATATTGGCTACTTCTTTTACAATGGTGGTGGCGACTCTGCAGATACCTGCCTCAAGGTGTCACAGATTTCAGCCAAGATGGGATACCCTATTCAGGCTATCCATATTCCCAAAACCATCGACAATGATCTGCCCTTTACTGACTGCTCTCCTGGCTTTGGTTCAGTGGCTAAATATGTCGCTGTATCCACCAAAGAAGCGAGTCTAGATATTGCCTCTATGGCCGCGTCTTCTACCAAAATTTTTATTCTTGAGGTTATGGGTCGTCACGCGGGCTGGATTGCCGCCGCTGGCGGTTTGGCCGCTGAAGAAGCTGGTGATCCGCCACATATTATTGTGTTCCCTGAAATTCCGTTTGTGCGTGAGGAATTTATCGCCCGTGTCGAAAAGACCGTCAACGAAAAAGGCTACTGTGTTGTTGTCGCCTCTGAAGGAGCCAGCTATGCCGACGGTGCGCTGATCTCTGGTTCATTGAACAAAGACGCCTTTGGGCACCAACAGCTCGGTGGCGTGGCCCCGACATTAGCCAGCATGGTCAAACATTCTCTGGGCTATAAATACCATTATGCCCTTGCCGACTATCTTCAGCGCTCTGCTCGCCATGTGGCCTCTAAAACTGATGTTGAGCAAGCCTATGCTGTGGGCCGCGCCGCAGTAGAAAAAGCCCTGGAAGGGAGAAATGCGATTATGGTAACCATAGAGCGTAAAGACAGTAAAAAGTATTCCTGGGGCTTGGGTGAATCCTCATTGCTCAAAGTGGCCAATGTAGAAAAGAAAATGCCCAGATCATTTATCAGTAAAGATGGCTTTGGTATTACCCAAAAAGCACGCGACTATCTGCAGCCATTAATTGTCGGCGAAGATTATCCGCCCTATAAAAATGGGGTACCCCATTATCCGAAACTAAAGAAAGTGCTGGCCCCCAAAAAACTGGCAACTGAATTTGGCGGCTAATTGACCTGACGCAGCGTCTCGCCATCGAGGAAGGCGCTGATATTGTCGACCATCTGCCCCACCAGTCTCTGTCTGGCCTCCGCAGCAGCCCAGGCGGTATGGGGAGTAATAATAAGATTTGGCACAGCTGGATCAATCAGCACATTGCCATTCACCGGCGGTTCCGCCGACAGCACATCTAGTCCAGCCCCTGCTATTTGGCCCTCAATTAAAGCCTGTCTAACCGCAGGCTCATCAATAATTCCGCCCCGCGCAGTATTAATCAATACGGCAGTATTTTTCATCCGCGAAAGCTCTGGGCCAGCAATAAGACCCTGTGTTTGCTCGGTCAATGGACAGTGCAGACTGAGAACATCCGCCATGGGCAGCAGTTCCTGCAGCGGTAATCGAGGCAAGTCATCGTTGTAATGTCGATTTGGCAGAGCGGCAAAAATAACCTTCATGCCAAAGGCCTGAGCAATTTTAGTTACCCCCTTACCCAGGTCGCCGACACCGACAATACCCAGGGTTTTACCCTCCAGTTCGCGCACTGGGTGATCCAGCAAGCAGAACAGTTTACTCTCAGCCCAGGTGCCATCCACAGCAGTGCGGCTGTAGGGCAGCAGCTGAGTGGTCAGGGCCAGAATTAAGCTCCAAACATGCTGCACCACAGAGGCGGTGCCATAGTTAACTGCATTGCACACAGCGACTGAATGAGCCGTTGCCGCCGGCAGATCCACCATATTGGTTCCCGTAGCACAGAGGCTGATCAGTTTTAACTGGGGCGCCTGAGCCAGGATCGAGGCATCAATTGGAGTCTTGTTGGTCAGCACAATATCGGCATCGGCTATACGCTCTGCCACTAGATGGGGCTCAGAGTCCCCGTAAATCGTCCATTCCACCGGCAAATCATAGAGGGTACTGAGGTCGAGGTCATCTGGACCCAGACTGTCGCAATCGAGAATAATACCGCGCATAAGTAGCTACTGATTAATGAATTAGAGCCGGGAAGTGTAATTGAAACCAGCCTTTGAGCAAACTACAGATGCTGATCGCAGGTCTATGATATTGGCCCGTAAAACCCCATAATGGCGAATTGTTTAAATTCGCCTGAAGGAAGCTCATTTTAATGTCATCGCCATTCAATCTTTATCAAAAAGCCATCCTCGACAATCCGGTCAAAGCGCTACTCGTTATGCTTGCATTGACCTTTGCTATGGCTATGGGCCTGCCCAACTTTAAACTCGATGCTTCCGCCGACTCCCTGACATTGGAGCATGATGAAGACCTTAATTTTTTCCGTGAGGTGATACAGCGCTACGGCAGTGATAACTTTCTGATTGTGACATTCTCGCCACTAGAAGGAGACCTGTTTGAGCAGAAAAATCTCGACACTTTGGCCTCGCTGCGCACCGACCTAAGTAAAATTGACGGGGTTGAAAGCATGCTCTCTATGCTCGATGTTCCACTGCTGTACAGCCCCAAAATTGGTATCGCCGATTTAAAAGAGGAGCTCAATACATTGCTCTCGGATGGTGTCGACAAACAGGCGGCAAAGCAGGAGTTTCTGAACAGCCCAATTTACAAAGATGTTTTACTCAGCGCCGATGGCGAAACCACAGGTATTCTGGCAACCATGGCACTGGATACAACCTATCTGCGGCTGGTCACCGAGCGCGATGAACTGCGCCTGATTAGAAGCACCGAGGGCCTGAGTCCAGAGCAAGAAGCAGAGCTGGCCAATGTCAGCCAAGAGTTTCTCGATTACCGCACCGCAAAAGCCGTGATAGATCACCGGCGGGTTGCCGAGGTGCGGGCGCTGATGGATGGCTACCGCGATCGCGCCAGAATTTTCCTTGGTGGTGCCGATATGATCACTGCCGACATGGTGGACTTTATCAAGAGTGACTTGCTGATCTTCGGCACTGGCATATTACTATTTATCATCGCTACTCTGGCGCTGATATTCCGTCAGCTGCGCTGGGTGGTGATACCTCTAGCAACCTGCACAGTCTGCCTGATAATGATTCTTGGATTTTTAAGCTGGATCGACTGGCGACTGACCGTTATTTCATCAAACTTTGTTTCATTGCTGCTGATTATTACATTGGCACTCTGCATTCATCTGATCGTGCGCTATCGGGAACTGCAAGCCTTGCAGCCAGATGCAGATCAGCGTCAGCTGGTCAGTGATACGGTTAGCTCAATGGCAAAACCCTGCCTCTATACAGTGCTGACCACCATTGTTGCCTTTACCTCTTTGGTGGTCAGCAATATTCGTCCAGTAATTGATTTTGGCTGGATGATGACCATGGGTATCAGTCTGGCACTGGTTGTCGCCTTTGTGGTTATTCCCGCAGGCATGATGCTGTTTGGCAAAGGCCCCAATGCTGCCGACAAAGATAATAGTGCTGCCATCACCAGTAAATTCTCTTGGTTTACTGAACATTACGGCTCTGTAGTTCTAATTGTCGCTCTGTTGCTGGGCGTGCTATCAGCCTATGGCATCTCTAGACTTGAAGTGGAAAACCGCTTTATTGATTACTTCCGCGCCGATACCGAGATATATCAGGGCATGGAGGTCATTGACACCTCATTGGGTGGCACCACGCCACTGGATATCATTCTTCAGGCACCCACCTATGCCGCCCCAGTCAGCGAGGAGAACTGGGTGGAAGATGACGAGTATGGCTATGAAGAGGACGAGTATGCGGACGATGAATATGCTGAAGACGAGTACGGCGATGAAGAGTACGGCGATGAATATGCCGAGCAAGATGACGCCAGCAGCCTAAAAGACAGCTATTGGTTCTCCTCTGCCGGTCTGGCCGATCTGGCCCGATTACAGGAATTCCTCGAAGCCCAGCCAGAGATTGGCAAAGTCAGTAGTCTGGTACAGATCTATCAGGTAGCCACTGATCTTAGTGGCCACAAACTCAATGATTTTGAACTCGCCTTTATGCGCCGGAGTCTGGGGCCAGAAATATATCAGCAAATGGTAGCACCCTATCTGATCGAAGATATTGATGAGGCTCGCATACAGCTGCGCGCGATGGAAACCGCCGGTTTGCGCCGCGCCGACCTGCTTGAAAAAATCAATAATTTCGCTGTCAATGAAGTGGGCATTGCCCAGGCGGATATTCGCTACACAGGCCTACTGGTGCTGTACAACAACATGCTGCAGAGTCTCTACAAGTCCCAGATAGTCACATTGGGTGCTGTGTTTGTCGGCATTATGCTAATGTTTTTGGTGCTGTTTCGCTCAGTCAAAATCTCAATTATCGCGATACTGCCTAACTTCCTGGCAGCTGGAGTGGTACTTGGGGGCATGGGCCTTGCCGGTATTCCACTGGACATGATGACTATCACCATTGCCGCAATTACCGTTGGCATAGGCGTGGACCATGCGATTCATTACATCAGCAGGTTTAAGCGGGAATTTGCTCTCGACGGCAATTACCTGGCCTCTATGCACCGCGCCCATGCCAGCATTGGCAAGGCACTGTTTTACACCGCCATGACCATTATTGTGGGCTTCTCCATTTTGGCGCTATCCAATTTTATCCCCTCAATCTATTTTGGCTTGCTGACTGGCCTTGCGATGATCGCGGCGCTACTGGGCTCCATGACATTGCTGCCTAAATTAATTTTGATGACGCAGCCCTTGGGGAAAGAAACTATTCCTGAGCAAACCTCAAACTCAGGAAACTAGTTTTATGCCTCTGGTGACATTGCAGGATATTTACCTGAGTTATGGCCAGCCACCGCTGATTGATCACATTAATCTGGTTATTGAGCGCGGCGAACGGGTCTGTTTGATCGGACGTAACGGTGCTGGCAAATCGACATTATTAAAAATACTCAACGGCCAGATTATTGCCGATGACGGCATATTAAAACGCGCCTCAGGGGTGAAAATTGCCCAGCTTGAGCAGTCGGTACCCCAGGATACCAAGGGTTCTGTTTTTGATGTTATTACCCAGGGGCTGGGATCTGAAGGTGAGTTGGCAAAACGCTATCACCATCTAATTGTAGAACTGGGCAATGACCCCAGCGATCAAACCATGCGTGACTTGGAAACCTGTCAGGCGGAACTGGATCGGGTCAATGGCTGGGATATTAATCAGCGTGTAGAATCTATCATTACCAAGATGGATCTCGATGCCGATGTGGATATCTCCAGCCTCTCCGGTGGTTACAAGCGCCGCGTATTGCTGGCACGGGCTCTGGTTTGCGACCCGGACCTGTTGTTGCTGGATGAACCTACCAACCACCTGGATATCGATGCTATTCAATGGGTTGAACAGTTCCTGCTGAAATGGGAAGGCTCATTGTTATTTATCAGCCACGACCGTCGCTTTATGGATAATCTAGCTAACCGCTTTATTGAAATTGATCGCGGCCAGCTGGCAGAGTTTCACTGTGACTACGCCACCTATCTTCAGCGCAAAGAAGAAATTCTCGACGTTGAAGACCGCCAGAATGCCCTATTCGACAAGCGTCTGTCTCAGGAAGAAGTTTGGATTCGCCAGGGTATCAAGGCCCGCCGCACCCGCAATGAAGGTCGTGTTAGGGCATTGGAATCCATGCGCAGAGAATACGCCGATCGCCGCAAGCAGCTAGGCACTGCGCGCATGGATATTCAGCAGGCAGAAAAATCAGGTAAAATCGTGGCCGAAGCCAGCAACATCAGCTTTGCCTTTGACGGCGTTGACTCCAGCGATCAGGTGGTACGCAATTTTTCTACCCTGATTCAGCGCGGCGACAAGGTTGGCCTGATTGGCCGCAATGGCGTCGGCAAAACTACATTGATCAAACTATTGCTCGGTGAACTCAGCCCCCAGCAGGGTAGCATTAAAACCGGCACCAATTTGAGCGTGGCCTATTTTGACCAGTACCGATCTGCCCTGGACGAAGAAAAAACCGTGCAGGACAATGTCTCCGGCGGCCGCGATATGCTCGATATTGGTGGCAAACCTCGCCATGTGATCAGCTATCTGCAGGACTTTTTGTTTGCTCCAGACCGCTGCCGCCAGCCAGTTAAAGCTCTCTCCGGTGGTGAGCGCAACCGTCTTCTATTAGCCAAACTATTTACCCAGCCATCGAATATACTGGTTCTCGATGAACCAACCAATGATCTGGATATCGACACTCTCGACCTGCTTGAGGAACTGCTTATTAATTATACTGGCACCATTATTTTGGTTAGCCACGACCGCGCCTTCCTCAATAATGTAGTCACCAGCACCTTGGTGTTTGAAGGAAACGGCACCATCAATCAATATATTGGCGGCTATGATGATTGGCTGCGTCAGCGCAAAATCGAACAGCCTGCCACGGCAACGGCGACTGCAGTACCTGACAAACCTAAATCTACCGCGAAAAAACTGTCCTACAAGGACCAGCGGGAACTGGATAGCTTGCCCGGACAGATCGAAGGTCTGGAAGGCAAAATTAATGAAATCTCAGAACATATGAGCCAGGCGGACTTTTATAAGTCTGAGCGGGCCGAAATAGAGAAAACCGAAAAACAGCTGGCTGATATGCAACAGCAGCTCAGTCAAAGCTACCAGCGCTGGGAACAGCTGGATGCCCAGTAGGCTATTTTATTGCCGCTCCAGCGTAGCGAAAACCCTGACTTAGCTTTAGAATTATCAACCTAATTAACAGAGTATACACAGAGCCCTATGAGCACAGAGAAATCTCCACTAGTACTGCTAATTCTTGATGGTTTTGGCTATAGCAATGACGCAAAATACAATGCTGTTGCCAGTGCCAATGCGCCAATCTGGGAGCAACTCTGGACTCACAACCCCAAAACTTTGATTCATACATCAGGCCTTGCAGTGGGATTGCCTGAGGGACAGATGGGCAACTCTGAAGTAGGACATATGACATTGGGCGCTGGGCGCGTGGTGTATCAGAACTTTACTCGTATTAATAAAGCTATTGTAGATGGTGACTTTTTCACCAACCCAATGTATTGCGATGCCATAGACAAAGCCGTGGCCTCGCATAAAGCAGTGCACATTATGGGGCTGCTGTCCCCAGGTGGCGTGCATAGCCACGAAGACCATATCAATGCCATGCTCGAAATGGCTGTACAGCGCGGCGCCAACAAAGTTTATATTCATGCCTCACTGGATGGTCGCGACTGTCCTCCGCGCAGCGCTATGCCTTCACTGCAAAAGACTCAGGCACTGTGCAACAAGCTGGGCGTGGGACGCATCGCCTCAGTGATTGGCCGCTTTTACTCTATGGACCGCGATAATCGTTGGGATCGCGTAGAGCAGGCCTACAGATTGATGACCGATGGCGCAGCTGCCTTTACTGCCAGCGATGCGGAAAGCGCTCTTCAGGCTGCCTACGAGCGCAACGAAAATGACGAATTTGTGCAGGCCACCAGCATTGTTGGCAATGGCCAGCAGGTGGTAACGATTGAAGATGGCGATGTGATTATCTCCATGAACTTTCGCCCAGACCGGGCTCGAGAGATCAGCCATGCTCTAGTGGACCAAGAGTTTTCTGGATTTCAACGGGCTTCAGTACCCAAGCTAGCATGCTTTGTGATGACCACAGAATACGAAGCCAACCTCGATGTGCCCTGTGCCTACCCACCGGAAACACTGGTTAACTCTCTGGGCGAATATCTAGCCAAACACAACAAACAACAGCTGCGTATTGCGGAAACCGAGAAGTACGCCCATGTCACCTTCTTTTTTAGTGGTGGGCGCGAATCACTTTACCCTGGTGAAGAGCGAGTGCTAATACCCTCTCCCGATATAAGCACCTATGATCAGCAGCCCGAAATGAGTGCGCCAGAGGTCACTGATAAACTGGTCGCCGCCATCAGCAGTGGCCAGTTCGATACGATTATCTGCAACTATGCCAACTGCGATCAGGTCGGTCATACCGGGGATTTTGAAGCCTCGATAAAAGCAGTGGAGGCAGTGGATGTCTGTCTGGCGCAGATACTGGAAGCGGTTACTGCAGCTAAAGGTGAACTGTTAATTACCGCAGATCACGGCAATGTCGAGGAGATGTTCGACGAGGCAAGCAACCAACCCCACACCCAACACACTACATTGCCAGTCCCTCTGGTCTATGCCGGGCATCGCCAGATAAGCCTAGATAGTAATGGCTCACTAGCAGATATTGCCCCGACAATGCTGGCGCTGATGGATCTGCCACAACCAGCCGAGATGACCGGCCGATCGTTAATAATCTAATGATTGACCCAGCGTTGAGACAGGCATTTATCCGCAGACAGACTGCGCTGATAGGTCTTGTTTTAAGCTGCGCGCTGCTGCTGTTTAGCCATGTCAGTAATGCGGATGACGGCCAACAGAAGGAGCTGGATAGTCTTAAGCGTTCAATTTCCAATCTGGAAAAGCAGCTTGAGGACCGCGGTAAAGAGCGCAACAGTCTGCAGTCAGCGCTTAAAAAGGTCGAGCTAGAGAGCAGCGCCATCAATAAAAATGTGCGTAGCCTACGCAGTAAGATCAACAAGCTGGAAAATACACTGGGACAGCTTGGTCAGCGGGAAAAAGAGTTGCAGCAAAATATTCGCCAGCAAAGCGACGCGATTACCGAGCAGATTTCTGCTGCCCACCAGCTAGGTGATCAGGAGCCTATAAAGCTGCTTCTCAACCAGGAAGACCCCCAGCAAATAGCCCGAGTTTTTAAATACTATGACTATTTTTTAAAGGCCCGGGCAGAAAAGATTCAGCGTTATAAACAGGATATTAATGAGCTAAATCAGACGATTGCCGAGATCAGTAACCAAAAACTGGCCCTCAACCAGTCTAAAGCTGCACTGGAAGCTGACAATAAGAAATTATCCGGCCGCGTGAAAATGCGCAAACAGACGCTGGATAAACTGCAGGTATCTCTGCGCAGCGACACCAAAAAACTCAACAAACTGCAAAAAGAGCGCACCGCGCTAGAAGAAATCATCAAGGCTGTCGAAGAAGCCGCGGCTGAACTGGTACTGCCCTCAAATTATGAGTCCTTTATCTCACGCAAAGGTCGACTGGCCTGGCCTCTAAAGGGCCGAGTTGCCCATAGCTTTGGCAGCACCCGCAGCGGCTCATTGCGCTGGGAGGGCTGGCTGATCAGTGCCAGTGCCGGCGACAATGTCAAAACCGTGCATCATGGACGGGTGGTGTTTTCCAATTATCTTCGCGGCTTTGGGCTGCTGGTTATTGTCGATCATGGTGAGGGCTATATGACATTGTATGCCCACAATCAGGAGTTACTGAAAGAGACTGGCGACTGGGTGCAGAGTAATGAGGTGATTTCTCGCGCTGGAGATACCGGCGGACTCAGCAAGCCTGCTCTATACTTTGAGATTCGCAAACAGGGCAAGCCAGCCGACCCTAAAGCCTGGTTGGGTAAAAGATAATCTCTTCCCAATAGCAGTGCAACCAAGCTGGGTTTTAACAATCCAAGCTAGAGTTAAATAAGGGTTAAATAAAGGAACAAACCTATGTTGAAAATCATATTGAGCCTATGGCTTTTATCTCTCAGCCTGTTCTCCCTATCCCAAGAGACAGTGTCACAAGCGAGTACAGGGCAGCAAGAACGCTTGCCGCTAAGGGAATTACGGCTGTTTACTCAGGTCTTTGAACAGATACGCCTCGGCTATGTAGAGGAAGTCACCGATACAGAGCTATTAGATAATGCGATTGCCGGGCTACTCACCGAACTGGATCCACATTCTGTGTACCTCAACAAAGAGGACTATGGTGAACTGCAGGAGCATGCCAATGGCGAATATGGTGGTCTGGGTCTCGAGGTAGGCACTGACAATGGCGCTATTCGAGTAGTCTCTCCCATCGATGACACCCCTGCAGCCAAGGCCGGAATTCAGGCCGGCGACCTTATTGTAAAGATGAATGACAATCCAGTGCGCGGCATGAGCCTGCAAAAAGCTGTCGACAAATTGCGCGGCGAAAAAGGCACCAGCATCAAACTTACGGTGTACAGGGAAGGTGAAAAGGAGCCATTAGATATTGAAGTGGTGCGGGATATTATCCAGATCAGTGCTGTGCGCAGCCGCCTGTTGGAACCCGGCATTGGCTATATTAGAGTGTCCCAGTTTCAAACCAAGTCCGGCGCTGACTTTGTGGCCGCAATTGAAGAACTGGTTCAACCGAGCACTGAAAAGCAGCCCATCAAAGGACTGGTAATTGATCTGCGCAACAACCCTGGCGGCCTGGTACCTGCCTCAGTCGAAATATCCGACGCGCTGTTGGACGGTGGCACAGTGGTCTATACCGAGGGTCGTCTGCCAAGTGCCAACCGCAGCTTCGAGGCCAGCTCCGGAGATCTGCTCAATGGCCTGCCGGTAGTGGTATTAATAAATGGTGGCAGCGCCTCGGCCTCAGAAATTGTTGCTGGCGCCCTTCAGGACCACGGCAGAGCCGCTATTCTAGGCACTCAAAGCTTTGGCAAAGGCTCGGTACAAACAGTGATTCCATTGGGAGATGGCCGAGCAGTCAAATTGACCACCGCCCGCTACTTCACGCCAAATGGTCGCTCTATTCAAGCTGAGGGAATCGTGCCGGATATTATTGTAGAACGGGCAGAAATTCGTCCCTATAAAAGTCGTACAAGAGTCCGTGAAGCTGATCTTGAAGGTCATCTTGAAACCGCAGAGAGCGAAGCAGAGTCGGGTGATGGTGAATCTGAGAGCGAAGATTACAGTACCGATAATCAGCTCTACGAGGCAGTGAATCTACTTAAAGGCTTTCATCTGTTGAGCAATCGCCAGTAAGCAAAAAAACGCCGCACATGCGGCGTTTTTTGCTTTACCAGTGATTATTTTTTGAAAGTGCGATAGACAAATAGCAGCACCAATGCGCCAACCACTGCGGTTAGCAAACTACCAAGGCTGAACTCGCCAACGGCGCCAAGGCCAACCAATGAGCCAATCCAACCACCGATAAAGGCGCCGGCTATACCTAGCAATGTGGTCACCACAAAGCCACCGCCATCCTTACCTGGCATAATAAATTTAGCCAATATGCCTGCCAGCAGGCCTAACAAAATCCATGAAAAAATACCCATCTTATCTCTCCTCGTTAGTTAGTCGTTATGTGGTTTCTTTAGGCTGTTGATGCTTCAGCCTGAGGTTGCTGAACCAGTGCTCCGGCATTGTGTAAATGCAGATCGCGCTGGGGAAATGGAATTGAGATACCTCTGGCATCCAGGGCTTTTTTGACCGACTCGGTGACATTAAAATAGACATCCCAATAGTCTGCAGTATTCACCCATGGGCGACAGATCAAATTGACACTACTGTCAGCCAATTCGACCACAGCAACAGTCGGCGCTGGATCAGCAAGAATTTTTGCCTCCGCAGCGACTACAGACTCAAGCACTGCCTTGGCTGCATCTATATCATCGCTATAGCCAATACCAAACACCAGATCCACACGCCTGGTGTCATTGGCTGAATAGTTGGTGATATTGCCGCTGATAACGCCGCCATTGGGCACGATAATTTTTTTATTGTCTGGAGAATGTAGCTCTGTGGTAAATATCTGGATCTTTTGTACCACACCAGAGACCCCGGCTACCTCAACAAAATCGCCTACCTTGAAGGGGCGGAAAATAAGGATCAATACGCCGGCGGCAAAATTAGCCAGTGACCCTTGCAGCGCCAGACCTATTGCAAGGCCAGCGGCACCTACAATCGCGACAAAGGAAGCCGTTTGAATCCCCAGCTGCCCAAGCGCGGCAATCACCACGAAAATCAGCAGTACCCACGACACCAAACTGCCTACAAAATGCTGAATTGCTGGATCAACCGCATTTTTAGCCAGCATATTCTGTACTACAACGGAGAGTTTTTTCGCCACCCATCTACCAATAATAAAAATAGCCAGCGCGGTAATAATCTTGATGCCATAGACCAGCACCATAGCTTGAATTGCTGCAATCGTCTCACCCATATCTAATTCCTTTTAATCGTTATAAAGGTGCCTGATCTGGACGATCAGGCACTCTTATTAAGCGTAGTTGATTAAACGGATTTTTTCGAAAGATCGATTTAGTTGGCGTCGATATCCAGTTTGTCGACCTTCTGGAAACCCCGAGGCAATTTGTGCCCGCGCCGTCCACGCTCACCACGATAATGCTCAAGGTCTTTTTCTTTCATCACCAGATAGCGCTTACCAGAATGGACTACCAGGGCGCCACCAGCCGGAATAATGCCGTAGTCGACCACATATTCTTCGCGGGATTGCAGTCTCGAGCCTGGAATATTAATGATCTTATTGCCTTTGCCTCGGGCTAATTGGGGCAATTCGCCAACTGGGAATACCAGCATACGGCCTTCGTTACTCACGGCCGCAATCAGGGCATTTTCATCAAACAGCATTTTTGGCGGCAAGATACGACCGCCTTTAGGAATCGACACCACTGCTTTACCCGCTTTGTTCTTGGTGAACAGATCACCAATGGTGCCGATAAAACCATAGCCCGCATCTGTACCCAGCAAAATTTTCTGCTCGTCGGCACCCATTACTACATCAGTAAATAACGCTCCGGGCGCTATTTTAAGACGCCCGGTCGCCGGCTCTCCCTGGCCTCGCGCTGAGGGTAGAGTATGTCCGGGCAGTGCATAGTAGCGGCCAGTGGTGTCCTGCAAAAATACATTCTGGTTGCTTTTGCCTTTGGCGGCGGAGAGGAATTTATCACCGGATTTATAGCTTAGGCTGCCGGGGTCAATCTCATGACCCTTGGCTGCCCGCAGCCAGCCTTTGTCTGACAGCACGGCGGTAATAGGTTCAGCGGTCATCAGGTCTTTTTCATTGAATGCCTGAGCTTCACCGCGCTCAGTCAGAGGCGAACGACGCTCATCACCATATTCTTCAGCTGTGGCTTTAAGTTCATTTTTAACCAATGTCTTTAATCGCGCATCGGAGCCTAACAACAGCTCGAGTTCAGCCTTTTCCTGGGCCAGTTCATCCTGCTCTGCACGAATTTTAAATTCTTCAAGGCGGGCTAACTGTCGCAATTTGGTATCAAGGATATATTCTGCCTGAGTATCTGACAGATCAAACCTTGCGATCAATGCGGGCTTGGGCTCGTCTTCAGTGCGAATAATATGAATAACTTCATCAATATTTAAAAACGCAACCAACAAACCATCCAACAGGTGCAGACGCTTCTCAACTTTCTGCAGCCTGTAGTCGAGGCGGCGGCGAGTCACATCAATGCGGAAACTCAGCCAGTCCTTGAGGATACGGCGCAGATTCATTACTGCGGGCCGCCCATCAATACCAATAATATTCATATTGATGCGGTAGCTGCGCTCAAGATCTGTGGTGGCGAACAGATGGTCCATCAGTGCACTGATATCCACTCGGTTGGAGCGGGGAGTAATAACCAATCTGGTGGGATTCTCATGATCTGATTCATCGCGCAGATCCTCCACCATAGGCAGCTTTTTATTGCGCATCTGCGCCGCTATCTGCTCCAGTATCTTCGATCCAGAGGACTGAAACGGCAGGGCGGTGACAATTACATCGCCATCTTCCTTAGTCCAGATGGCGCGCATCTTCACCGAGCCACGGCCGGTCTCATAGGTATTGAGAATGTCGCTCTGGGAGGTAATGATTTCTGCATCTGTGGGGAAGTCCGGCGCGGCAATATACTCCATCAACTCAGGCACTGTAGCCTTGGGATGATCCAGCAGATGCAGACAGGCATTAACCACTTCATTGAGATTGTGGGGCGGAATATCCGTGGCCATGCCCACGGCAATACCTGTGGTGCCATTGAGCAGCACATTGGGCACTCGGGCGGGCAGTATCTCGGGCTCATCCATGGTGGCATCAAAGTTCGGGCGCCAGTTGGCTGTACCCTGTCCCAACTCAGAGAGCAGAACATCGGCATATTTTGATAGCTTGGATTCTGTGTATCGCATGGCAGCAAAGGATTTTGGATCATCTGGAGAACCCCAGTTACCCTGACCGTCCACCAGCGGATAGCGGTAGGAGAATGGCTGGGCCATCAACACCATGGCTTCATAGGCGGCACTGTCACCATGGGGATGGAATTTACCAATCACATCACCCACCGTACGTGCGGATTTTTTGTACTTAGCGCTGGCTTTCAGTCCCAGCTCGCTCATAGCGTAAACAATGCGCCGCTGTACCGGCTTGAGGCCATCGCCAATATGCGGCAGGGCGCGATCGAGAATAACGTACATGGAGTAATCCAGGTACGCCTGCTCGGCATAGCTACTCAGGGGTCGGCTCTCATTGCCCTGGTCGTTAAAGGTGACGATATCGTTCATCGTTTTTCCTGTGATAAATTCTGATTAAAGATTGGATGCATCAGCCAGATTGCCTTTACTTTCTAGCCACGAACGGCGGTCCGGCGCACGTTTTTTTGCCAGCAACATATCGAGGATACTATTGGTGTCATCACCAGGTTCGAGGGTCAGCTGCACCAGTCGACGGGTATCCGGGTCCATGGTAGTTTCCCGCAATTGCAGGGGGTTCATCTCGCCCAGCCCTTTGAAACGCTGAACATTGACCTTACCGCGCTTGCCCTCGGCCTGAATGCGATCCAGTATGCCCTGACGCTCGGCATCATCCAGCGCATAGTAAACCTCTTTGCCCACATCAATTCTAAACAGTGGCGGCATGGCCACATACACGTGACCAGCACTTACCAGTGGTCGAAAATGACGCACAAACAGCGCACATAACAAGGTGGCGATATGCAGGCCATCGGAGTCGGCATCGGCGAGGATACAAATTTTGTGGTAACGCAGTGAATCAACTGACTCCAAACCGGGATCCACACCCAGTGCCACGGAGATATCGTGCACCTCCTGAGAGCCAAGAATTTCTTGGGAATCTACTTCCCAGGTATTAAGGATCTTACCGCGCAATGGCATAATCGCCTGGTTTTCACGGTTGCGTGCCTGCTTGGCAGAACCCCCAGCCGAGTCACCCTCAACCAGAAATATCTCGCATTGTTCCGGCTCGCCACTCGAGCAATCCGCCAGTTTGCCCGGCAGAGCGGGGCCCTGGGTAATCTTTTTACGCACCACTTTTTTGCTCGCGCGCATGCGGCGCTGGGCATTAAAGATGCACAGCTCTGCCAGTTTCTCGGCATCTTCTGTGTGCTGGTTTAGCCACAGACTAAAAGAATCTTTAACCACGCCGGAAACAAAGGCCGCCACCTCCCTTGAAGACAGGCGATCTTTAGTCTGACCCGAAAACTGTGGATCCGCTAATTTCGATGACAGTACAAAACTACAGCGATCCCAAATATCATCCGGGGTCAGTTTGACACCGCGGGGCAGTAGGTTTCGAAATTCACAAAATTCGCGCATGGCATCCAACAGGCCGCTGCGCAGGCCATTTACATGGGTGCCGCCCTGAGGCGTCGGAATCAAATTGACGTAGCTTTCCTGGACCAGTTCACCACCTTCAGGCAGCCATTGGATAGCCCAGTCAGCAGCTTCATTCTCTGAACTAAAAGTCCCTATAAATGGTTCAGCGGGCAGGACTTCCCAGCCATGCAATGAGCCCGCCAGATAATCCTTAAGCCCATCTTCATAAAACCACTCTTCGCTCTCATCAGTATTTTCATCGTGAAAGCTCATGGTCAGGCCGCCACAGAGTACCGCCTTGGCACGCAATACATGGCGTAGTCGCGAGACACTAAACTTGACCGAATCAAAATAGGACCCATCTGGCCAAAAGCGCAATATGGTGCCCGTGTTGCGCTGGCCGCAGCTATCAATAACCGCCAGATCAGAGGTCTTGTTGCCACTGGCAAACAATATCTGATGGACCTTGCCCTCGCGCTTAACAATCAGATCCAGCTTGCTCGATAGGGCATTGACCACGGACACACCCACACCGTGCAAACCACCAGAGAATTGGTAGTTGTCATTGGAGAACTTGCCACCGGCATGCAGGGTCGAGAGAATTACTTCGACACCGGGCAGGCCCTGCTCCGGATGAATATCTACCGGCATACCACGGCCATCATCACAAACCGACAATGAACCATCTTTGTGCAATGTGACATCAATGCGGCGGGCATGACCAGCCAAGGCCTCATCCACACTGTTATCAATCACCTCTTGGGCAAGATGGTTGGGGCGACTGGTATCTGTATACATACCGGGACGCTTGCGCACCGGATCCAGGCCAGTCAGAACTTCGATATCTTTTGCGTTGTAGTTGCTCATCTGCTCTTTAGATCAATTTAGTTGTTTGCTGCGCTAGGCGGAAATCAGAAACTGGTACATAGGCGCCAGATGCTGATGGTAATTTATAAAGCTGTGATCTCCCTGTTGTTCAATAACAACGTCGCATCCCTGATAACGCTTCTGTGCATCGCGGTAATCTAAAACCTCATCCCCGGTTTGCAACAGCACTCTGTAATTAGTCTTAAGCTCTATCTGAGCCGGGTCCAGTGCCAGATATTCCACTATATGCTGTGGCTCAAAAACCCATGTCTCACCAGTGATATAGTTGCTGTTCTCTCCCAACCAATCTTTCAGCCCACGACCCGGACTAACTGCTGGATTAATCAGCACCGCCCGCAGGTTGTACGCCTCAGCAAGACAGGTGGCGAAAAAACCACCCATGGAACTGCCCACAACATACACCTGCTGTGGCAACTCTGTTTCAACCAGTGTCCGCAACATAACCATAGCCTGATTGGCAAAAGGCGGTAGCGCAGGGCAGACAAACTTTATATGCGGTGCATTCTCGGCACACCAACGCTGGGTCTCTAAGGCCTTTTTCGACTGAGGCGAGCTGTTAAACCCATGGAGATATAGCAGCGTTGGCATATTGAGAGAACCTGAAAATCAAGCTCCATTATAGCCAAAGCAGCGGTATTGTCAGCGACTGATTTGCGCTTAATATCCGGCGCAGCCAAGATCTGGTTGCGGAGAAAAGTCAGCCAAAAATTCTACCCCTGTCACAATCTGACCATCGCCATGCAGATCTAGCCATCTGTAACCTGGAGGCTGATCAGAAAGGGCAAAATCATCTGACTGGGCTTTAAACTGAACACAGCTTGAAGGAGCAGAGTAGACAGGTATATCCTCCCAGCGACCTTCAAACTGCTGATGCACATGTCCTGTGATCACGGCTTTAACATTGCCCGATGACTGCAACAGTTCATAGAGTCTGTCCCGGTTGTCAATTTGCTGGCTGTCCAGCCAGGCTGAGTTCAACAGTACTGGACTGTGATGCATCGCCAGCAAAATATATGGTTTGCATGCCAGTGTTTTCAAACCTTGCTCTACATGCAGCAACTGTTCGTCACTGATATGGCCGCCTGGCTTGTTCGGCTGAGAGCTATCCAATGTCAAAAGCCCCCAGGGGCCGAGGTCCGCCACCCTGTGGCCAGGAAAATCTACTAAATGCTCAGCCATTACACCGGCATCATCATGGTTGCCTGGCAACCAGAATGCTTGCTTGTTGTGAGATTTTAAAATGCGATTAAGTATTTGATAGGCTTCAGGCTGACAATCACTGGCGAGATCTCCCGTCAGCAGTAGCTGATCCTCACCCCGCCCCTGCGCGGCAACAGCCGCAAGTACCGCCTCAAAGCTCGCTTGGGTGGGCACACCCCCGAGGGTGGCCGCTGCATCAGCACCAAGATGAAGGTCGGTAATTTGCGTAAGACGAAGAATATCCATTAACAGCTAGGCTTCCAGTTCGATAATTCCATGACGCAACCCATGACATAACAGCTCACTGAGAAACATATTCCACTGCCATTTTTCATCTCTTGCCTGCATGCCATTCTTTTCGACCATCGCCCAGGGGATGGTTCGATCTGTGCACCATTCAATGACCTCCGCCATTTTGGCATCTCGGTAGATCCGCACCTTTATCTCAATTTCAGGAAGCCACATGGGCCCGGCGCGATCAGCCACTATGTGCAAGGTGCTGGTGTACTTTGAGACCTCGATAATTTTAAGCTCTATGCCGGCGCGAGGCTCATCCCTGTAGCGCAGTGAGAAGCAGGCATCCATCAGCCTGCTGTCAGGAATCACCCGGTGCAGGCGCTGGTAATTATGCTCGCATTCTTTATGCAAGCGCGCTAAATCAAGCTGCTGTCTGCGCGATTCAAATACTGACAAGGTTTTGCTTTCCTTTTTATCTAGCCGATTACTTTTATTCTAGACCCTGCGACTCTATTGGTCGCGTAAATTGGCGATGTTCAATTGTAGCCACTGCAGTGCAATGGTAACGGCAGCACTGTTCAGCAGACCCCGGCCATGAGCCTCTATAACCTCGTCATAGGACCATACCTGGAAAAGAATATCCTCAGCTTCACTCTCTAAACCAAAGATTCCACCACGTTCAGTAAGATTACACAGACCACAATACATGTGCATCTTTTCATCTGTCCCTCCAGCGCTGACGAGATAATCGCAGATGGGCAATAACTTTTCCACATCTAATCCCGCCTCCTCCTGTAACTCTCGCACTGCCACCTGTTCCGGTGTTTCTCCTGGCTCAACCATGCCCGCTACCACCTCATACTGCCAGGGACCATACTGATCTTTTAAGGCGCCAACACGAAACTGCTCTACCAGACCCACAAGGTTATTGACAGGATCATAGAGCAGGACACCAACCGCATCGCCTCGCTGGAATATCTCCCTTGATAATGTCTCACTCCAGCCGCCGGCAAACAGTCGATGACGCACCAACAACTTACTAATCCGGAAAAACCCTTTGAACAGGACCTGTTCAGATTCGACCTGATAATCCTGTCCACCAAACCGATGATTTTTAATCAAATTCTTACTCCCATACGTACCAGTCTATATACTTAATCATATAATAATTATGGCCAGAACCCTGCGCCAAGTCTGCTAAACTTATTAGCGAATAATAACAGCGTTATCCCCGGAGATTTTATGCCCTTGTTAAACCCCCGCTCTAAGCAAAGCCTGGTATTTGTATGTACTGCATTTCTCACAATACAGACTGCCTGGGCAGATTCCCTAAACGATATTTATCAAAACGCGCTGCAGAATGACCCAGTGCTGCGGGCCGCTCGAGCTAGCTTTAACGCTGAGCGTGAAAATAAAAATATAACCCGCGCTGCTCTGTTGCCGCGAATCTCTATCTCCGGTGATTACACAGAACAGGAAAATACCGAAGACTCATTGCTGGCCATACGGCAGGGGCTAACAGATACCACTACTACTGCCTACACCGCCACCCTAAGTCAGGCAATTTTTGACATGCCTTCGTGGTACCGATTTAAAGGTGGCAAGGCCCTGAGCCAGAGCGCCAGAGCCCAGTTCTCCGCGGATCAGCAGGCACTAATTATTCGAGTGAGTCAGGCCTATTTCAATGTGTTGCGCGCCTATGACAATAGAGAAACTCGCAATGCTGAAGAACTGGCCATTCAGCGACAGCTCGAGCAGACCACAGAGCGCTTTGAAGTGGGACTGCTGCCTGTGACTGATGTTCATGAAGCGCAGGCTGCGTTTGATAATGCTGCAGTCAACAGCCTTGAGGCCAAAGGGGCCCTAAATATTGCCTTTGAGGGTCTCGAAGTACTCACAGGCCAAAGCCATGGCGCACTAGCTGGCCTGAAGGATAACTTCACTGCCGATGCGCCGGTCCCGATAACCAGTGAAGATTGGGTTGATCTAGCTCTGGGCAATAATTTCCAGCTAAAGGTTGCCGAACTTGGCAAAGATGCCGCGTACAACCAGGCCAAAGCCGCCGCAGCTGAGCGCCTGCCTAAAATCTCTGGTCGAGCAAGCTATTATGACTCAGATCTCGATGGCACCTTTGCAGGCCTACCAACTGAATCATTGCAGGATGGTCATCAGTTTGTCGTTTCTGTGAGCATGCCAATCTGGGGTGGAGGCGTAGATGCTCAGCGCCGTCAGGCCAAGCAGCGCTCTATTCAATCGGCTGAGAGTTACAGTGCGGCCAAACGTAATACAGTTCAAGCAGCTCGCTCCCAACACCAGCTAGTAGTTACCAACGCCGCCCGAGTAAAAGCCCGCAAGCAGGCTATTGTCTCAGCCACTAGCGCACTGGGCGCTACACAGGCTGGCTATGAAGTGGGCACCAGAAATATTATTGATGTGCTGGTCGCGCAGCGCACGCTGTTCCAAGCTAAGCGCAACTATGCCAATGCCCGCTACGATTACATTTTGTCGATGATGGGGCTTAAAGAAGTCGCTGGTCAACTATCTCCAGATGATGTTGCAGCACTTAATGCATGGCTGGACCCGCAGCTGGTTATTGCAAAATAACTGCTATTTAAGACTGTTAGCTATCACTGCTAACAGTCTTTCTAGGCCGCCGCGATTGGCTTCTGCCACCTTGAACCCTGCACTACCCATAGCCTGTCGCTGTTGTCGATTGTTTAACAGCGCGATACATTGCTGTGCCAGAGTATCGGCATTATCGCAGACCTGCATGGCCTCAGCCTCCAACAATAATCTCGACGCTTCAGCAAAGTTAAATAGATGGGGGCCGGCAAGAATAGGTACTCCCCAGGCAGCAGGTTCAATCATATTATGCCCGCCGGACGGGACCAGACTGCCCCCGACAAAAGCGATATCGCAGGCACCGTAAAAGGCCATCAGCTCACCCATGGTATCGCCCAATAAAATATCCGCTTCCCCTGTTGCATCAGCATTGCTGTGCCGCGCCAGAGTAAAGCCTGCACTGCTGCAAAGCTCTGCTACCTGATCAAAGCGCTCTGGGTGCCTTGGCACCAGAACCAGCAGCGGAGGCTCTTCTATACAGGCTTTAATCTGTGACATTGCTTGCAGAATAATTTCATCCTCGCCGCGATGGGTACTTGCTGCCAACCAAATTACTCGACCATCGGCACCGCGCCATTGAGTGCCGAGCTGCTGCGCGTATTGCTTTAGCGGCGCATCCAGATCGAGATCAAACTTAATATTGCCGCTGATGCTCAATCTCAGTTCTGGTAGTCCAAGATCGACAAACCTTGCACCATCATCGGCATGCTGGGCTACCACCGCGGTCATTGACTGCAACATAGGACTAACTAGAGATTTAATGCGTCCATAGCCCTGAGCAGATTTTTGCGATAGGCGGCCATTGGCAAGAACTACGGGGATATTGCGTCTGTGGCAGGCTGCAATAGTATTGGGCCACAGCTCGGTTTCCATAATAATTAGAATTTCCGGATTAACCCGACGTAGAAACCGCGCTAAGGCATCTGGCATATCATAGGGAGCATAACAATGATCCACAGAATTGCCGAAGGCTGCCTGGATGCGCTCCGAGCCGGTGGGCGTCATGCAGGTCACCAGCAGACGATGATGTGGATATTGCTCTTGCAGAGCGCGAACCAATGGCACAGCGGCCAGTGTTTCGCCCACAGAGACTGCATGCAACCAAATAGTGCGCTTGCCTGCAGTGCTGGCAACTAGGCCAAATCTCTCTGCCCAGCGACTCCTATAGCCCGACGATTTCAACCCGCGAAATAACAGCCGCAGAAGAATCATCGGCAATAAAAGATAGAATAAAACTAAGTAGATCAATCTCGACATAGTGCTACCTGTTATCCCCAGAGCAACATGATTAATTACATCTTGTTTCGATAAAGGTTTTCATCTGGTCACCAAGAATTGCCCGCATTGTCTCAACCGTTTCCAATGCATTGTCGGTGGCATGTATAGCCACTCTGTCATGTTTAAGAGGCGCAATTTTATTAATATGATCACGAATCACACGCTTGATTAATACATCAGTATTGTCCAAATGAGGGTAGCGTTTCGCCAGTTTGGCTGCGGACATGACAATCGGCAATGGGCCGGCCTCGGTCGCCTGGCGACAAATAATGGCAATAATGGGCTGTACCGGTTCAGGGCGATATTTCTCAATCCAATTGCCACCTCTAGTCTGACTCATAATGCGATTTTTGGCCTCAGTATCCAGACCGATTTTCTCTAGAATCGTAAAGCGCTCGGCGATCATATCAAGTGCACTTTGCTGCAGGTCGGCGCTGTCGCAGTCATCGCGAAGGATAAATACGGTTAAGCTCTTTGCTGCATCAATATATTCTGCTGCGGCCTGCTGTTCGAGATCAATCAGCGCCTTCATAAACGGATGCTGATCAGGCCAGCGCAACATAAGATCATTGGACATGCCCCAACCATGCTCTGCGAGCAGCGCGTGCAGCTGTACCAATTTGATACTGGGAGACAGGGTAATTCCTGCAATCTTCCCCATAGACAGTAAACCCGCCAGATAATCTCTCTGCGGGGATATTTCATGGGCTACATCCACACCAGTTTCGATACCACAGCGATGTCCTTTGTGATAGCAGAGATGAAAGGCAAAAGCGAAAAATTCATCCTCTGGGTTGGGGCGAAAAAATCCTCGCTGATCTATAACTCGTCGAGTCAGAATACGATGAGCATGCACTGGCATATAGTAGGGCATACCATTATATGTGGTGCCAGACTGTCCTGAAGCTGAATAAAAATCACATTTAGATTTTCCTGGCCGCGGGGTTGCAAACCTCAGAGCAGTCTTGATCTGGTGGTCTCCAATTAGATGATCGATATCATGCTTGTTGCACCGCTCCTGCTCTGCGCTCATGGGTACATCATCGGCCCAGCGCAATACAACATAGGGAATATCTGCCCCATGCATCTGCTCATAGAAGCCGGTCAGGTCGGTTATCTTGAAACGCACAGTGCCTTTTTTAATTTTTGCATGAGCCAATCGGACATTAAATTCTAGCGTTGCCCAGAGGGTTTTAACCTTGCTGACTAAGCTCATTATAGATTTCCAATATTTTTTGCTGGGCGCAAATTCAATCGTGCTCGCACCGACTGACGGGCACTCATCAACGCTTTCACTCTAATTAAAAAGGTCTCAAATGTAGTGCTATGCACTGCCTGGGCATGCAGCTCCAACAGCCATTCACTGCACAGCGCTTCGCATTCGATAGTTGGAGCATTGCGAATGTAATAAGCCGCTAGATGCTCCAACATCCACTCAGAGCGGGGGGGATGGAAACTGGCATATTGCCAGTCTATTACACAGAAGTTAGTTGAGGAGCTATTGGCCGATAAAAATATATTTTCATCTCTCGCGTCAATATGCATGGCGCCTGCATTATATAGAGCAACCAGGGCTGGAATTCCAAGTTTCGCCGCCTCGGCATAACCTTTGCTACTCTGACTGGCAATTTCCAGCAAGTCGCGCTGACCCTCCAGCCATTCAATGATGATGCCCGAGCCTGTGACAAACCCAAAGCAACGCTTCTCGAGATAGGCGTAGATTTTTGGTACTGGCACATTTCTTTGCTGCGCTTTGTGATAATTTATAAATTCACGCCGCGCGTACTTTTTATATCTCAATATGGAGGAAGGATTCCGCAAGGGAAACATTTTAAATACGGCTTTATCGTTCGGCAGGCCGACTGCTTCAGCTTGAAAAACCAGACGCTGGTCAGCCTGTTTTAACAGCTTAGTGCGTTGAATTAATATTTCGGAGGAGGGGTCGGGCATCACTGGAAATAAAGCCCTTATGTCATCGAGAGCCACCGCATCTGTCGCCCAGACAGAGACACCATTTGATCTTATGACTTTGTGATCTTCGCTAAATAGCTGCAACTTTCTTAGGCCCCTTTTCTTTGTTATCCCATCGAATCGTTAACTTTCAAAATCGGGAAAAACTATTGATCAGCTACATATTTAATTTTAGCGAAAAAATTACCAGCTCTTTTATTTTTACTGCCAGTGCGCCAATACCCAGGTGGCAGGTTTAAAGCGACGATACCATTTGCCACTAGTTCCAGTGATAGCCTCATGGGGGTCTGGCTTGCCATGAAAAACCAAAACTCTGGTGTCGTCTGGCATCTCAGTTTCCCGAGCGATAAGGAAAGAAAGTGGCTTGATACAGTGGCGCTTAAAACTGCGACACCAGTTGTCCGGCCAGTAGACCAAAGCATCTTTGGCCATCATTGCAGCAGACAGATATTCCTGCTCATTGCGGTGAGTAGTTTTAATCTGCTCAAATGAACGCTCGAACTCGTGCAGAATCTCGGCATGGGCACCCACTTCAAAACGGTACACAGAGGAGTTACCTGTACCGTCTTTTTTAATCCAGTCTCGGATAATCATTACCTCGCCCGGATAATCAAACAGATCATCGAGACTGCCGGTAATAATAAGATCTAAATCAAGACACAGAACCTTTCCCTTGAGATCGTAGAGAGTCTCGGCAAACACTGCCAATTTATTCCAACCACGCTCGGGGCCGCCCAGATCAATGGACAGTTCTGGCAGAGGAAAGACCTCAACCCGATCATCAAGCCCGAGGCCATCTTCTGTCAGGCAAACAAAACGAAATTCCCGAGTCAGATTTCGAGCGACCATAGAATATAGGGTATTCACATATTCCGCGGAATACTTCGTACCCCACTTCATACATAGAACATTAACGACGTCATTTTGTGTTGCCATCAGATAACCTTGGATTGACTTAATTATTGCAGCGCAACCACCTAATCAGCAACCGGCGCGAGCCATTCCTGATATTTATCGCTCTTGCCGCGCACCAAATCAAAATAGGCAGCCTGCAGTGCAGTGGCAACCGGTCCACGCTTTCCTGAGCCGATAACACGGCTGTCATATTCACGGATGGGAACTACCTCTGCTGCGGTACCAGTGAAGAATGCCTCGTCAGAGATATAGACCTCATCTCTGGAAATGCGCTTTTCACGGACTTCAATACCCAGATCTCCAGCCAGCTTGAAGATTGTATCTCTGGTAATGCCATCGAGGCAAGACGTCAGATCCGGTGTATAGATAACACCGTTGCGCACAGTAAAGAAGTTCTCTGCACTGCCCTCTGCTACGTAGCCTTCCGGGTCGAGCATTATCGCTTCATCACAGCCTGAATCAAGAGCCTCACGCAGTGCCAGCATGGAGTTAATATAGTTGCCGCTGGCCTTGGCTTTGACCATGGTGATATTGACATGGTGCCTGGTATAGGAAGATGTGCGCACCTTAAGCCCTGTCTCCAGAGTTTCCGGTGACATATATGAGGGCCAATCCCACGCGGCAATGCCGACATGCACTTTAAGTCCCTCTGCACGCAGACCCATGCCCTCTGAACCTAAAAACACCAGAGGCCGAATATAGGCGGCATCCAGATTGTTGACGCGAACAACCTCACGATGGGCCTCACAGATCTCTTCTTGAGTAAATGGGACCTGGAGATGCAGAATCTTCGACGAATTAAACAGACGTTTAATATGATCCTCGAGACGGAATATGCATGTACCATTATTGGCTGTTTCATAGGCACGAATACCTTCAAAAACAGCATTGCCATAATGCAATGAAGACGTGAGGAAATGTGTCTGCGCATCTCGCCAATCAACCATCTCACCATCCATCCAAATAAATCCATCGCGGTCTGAAAACGACATCGACCCTAACCTCTCTATAAAATTAATTAATATTAAATAATGCGTGCCACTGGCCCGTTACCATTTCGCGGCATTCAACAAACTCCGCCGCAGGCATTTCTGCCCGCTGATTTTGCAACTGTAACCGGTGTCCTGCGGAACGATAAAGCTTGTAAGCGCCTATTAGCTGCTGTGATTTCTGCTCTGTTATCAAACCCACTTGAGCTAGCACTTCCAGTATGCGGATGGTATCGGTCCAATGAGTCAGTTGTGGATATTCACCGGACCAAGCCAAGACCGCAAATTGAACCATAAATTCAATATCGACGATACCTCCTCTACCCTGCTTAAGGGAGAATTTGCCATCTTTAACCCTTTGCCCTAGATGTTTGCGCATTTTTTCGCGCATTTTCTGTACTTCTGTAGCGAGAATCTGCAAATCTCTTTTTTGCTCTAATCTATTTTTACGCACCTGAGCAAACAGACCTGCCAAGTCAATATCCCCTGCAATCACCCTGGCACGCACCAGTGCCTGATGCTCCCAGGTCCAGGCATGGGACTGCTGATATTTTTCAAAGGCGCCGAGACTGGAAACCAGCATGCCAGAATTTCCAGAGGGTCTGAGCCGCATATCGATCTCATAGGCAATCCCCGAGACCGTCGAGGTGGAGAGCAGATGAATAATGCGCTGACCAAGGCGGATAAAAAATGTGCTGGCATCAATACTGCGGGAACCATCAGTCACCTGACCAGACTGGGCATTGTGCAGGAATACCAAATCAAGATCTGATGTGTAGCCCATTTCTATGCCTCCCATCTTGCCGTAGGCAACTACAATAAATCCAGGTGTCTGGGTGGCCAGAGAACTACTCAGCAAGGGCTCGCCATAGGTTGCCTGAAGCTGATCCCAGGCCACATCGGTGACATGCTCGACCACTACTTCAGCAATCCAGGTCAAATAATCGCTGACCTGCATCAATGGCAGAGCCCCCGTTACTTCGCAGGCCGCGGCTCGCAGGGTAAAGGAGCGACGGAAGTAGCGAATGACCTCCATCTGCTGTTCTGTATCTTCGCTGGCCATACGCGTGGTCTGTTGACGTAGCTGATCGCGCAAAAAAGGTTTCTCTGGTGCGGTATACAGAGTTCGTGGATCCAGCAGTTCATCTAAAAGCGCGGGGTAGGCGGTGAGCTCATCGGCAATCCAACTGCTCCGCTCGCAGAGCAAGCAGAGTTGCTCAAGGGCCTGGGTATTTTCAACCAGGAGGGCAAGATAGGCGCTGCGCCGCACTATTTCCTGAATCAGTCCCAGCACTCTAGGTAACGTCTCGGGCTCCCGTCCAGCACAGGTATGCAATAGTCTGGGCATTAATTTGTCCAGCCGGGTACGGGGTAAATTATCCAGCGTCAGCACAGCCCTGGACTGATAAAAACTAATCAGTTTGTCAGCCAACTGCTGTGCCTGTTCATAACCCAGTTGCTGCAGGTACTGATAGATTTCGTCGGGCTCAGGGTTTGGCGGCCAATCGAGCTGCAACTCTGCATTGGACTGGATCAGTTCATCTGTGGCGCTGGGCTCGCTGATAATAGCAGCAAAGCTATGACTGACCCGCTGGCGATGCCCCTGTAATTGTGCGGAAAAATCAGCCCAGTCGGAGCAATTCATAATCATCGACAAGCGCGCCTGCCCCAGCTCATCCCCTGGCAACTGCTGGGTTTGCTTATCCGCCATTCCCTGCAACCCATGCTCTGTGTTGCGTAAAAACTCATAGGCACTGCACAGTGCCTGCTGTTCATTGGGGTCCATTATTCCCTCTGTCACCAGAGCTTCTAACACCAGATGCAGAGACTGAGTTTGCAAAGCGTTACTGCGCCCACCCCGGATTAGCTGAAAGGTCTGGGCAATAAATTCAACCTCGCGAATTCCTCCGGCGCCCAGTTTGATATTATCCTGCATTCCCCTGCGGGTAACTTCCCGAGTAATGCCGCGCTTTAAATCCCGCAGAGATTCAATCGAGCCGTAATCCAGATATTTTCGATAGATAAAAGGTCGCAGCATCTGCTGCAGATAAGTCGCTGACTCATTATCTCCAGCCACTACCCGCGCTTTTATCATGGCATAGCGCTCCCAGTCACGACCCTGGCTGAGGTAATATTCCTCAAGAGCGGCAAAGTTCATTACCAGGGGGCCACTCTGACCATAGGGGCGCAGGCGCATATCGACCCGAAATGCAAAGCCTTCTGCGGTTTGCTTATCCAGAGATGCAATCAATTTTTGTCCCAGTCGGATAAAAAATGCTTGATTGTCGATACTCCTGCTGCCACCTGCAGTCTGCCCAGACTCTGGGTAAGCAAAAAGCAGATCGATATCAGAGGAGATATTCAGTTCGTAGGCGCCCATTTTGCCCATAGCGATGACTAGTAACCGCTGCTCACTGCCAGAAGCATCCACTGGTGAGCCCAGCTCACTAACAGTCAGCCCGTGTAGGCAATCCAGTGCCGATACAACGCAAGCCTCAGCCAGCAATGTGGCGTCTCTGGTGGTTTCAAGCATGGGCGCCAGACGACTAAAGTCACGCCAGATAATGCGTATCATTTCTCGGCGGCGAAAACGCCTTAGCTGCACATTGAGCTGTTCTTCTGTGCAATCATCGCCCAACTGGATATTCAGGGAATCAAGATACTGCTCTGTGCTGTAGCTGCGCCAAAGATCACCGGACTCAACCAGCTGCTGGAATAGGGCCGGATCCATAACCGCCTGAGCGGCAACAAAGTCACTGCAGCTCCACAGCAATTTTAGCTCTTCAGCAAAATCTTGGTTGGTCAGCTGCTGCTCCAGCCAATCTGAGTTGGAAGTCGCTTGCTGATACTGGTCCAGATGACGCCGATAGGTTTTTTCTAATAGTTCTGCTGTCGCTACTGTCATCATCTGCCCATAGTTAAATTAGCGCCCCGACTCTGGTGTCACACGCATCACTTCTGCAATTGAAGTAATGCCGGCCGCGACTTTTTCTGCCCCCGCGAGTCGCAGGGGCTTCATGCCTAGTTTCACTGCAACCTCGCGAATAGATTGAATATCGCTATGCCCGCTAATCTCGGCGAGCAATGGTTTGCTGAGAGCCATTATTTCATAAACACCCTGTCGACCTGAATAGCCAGTATTGCGACATTCTAAACAGCCTCCGGGCTGATAGATAACCTTGGGTATCGATATTGTCATTGGCTGCACTAACTCCTGCCATGCGGCGGGATCTGGAGTGATTTCCACCCTGCAGCTAGTGCACAGGGTTCGCACCAATCGCTGAGCCATCACTCCATTCAGAGTGGCCTTGAGCAAATGAGCGGGCAGACCCAAGTCTAATAACCGGCTAATGGCAGTCGGAGCATCATTGGTATGCAAGGTTGAAAGTACCAAATGGCCTGTCAGTGCTGCCTGAACCGCCATCTCTGCGGTTTCCCGATCGCGGATTTCACCGACCATAATAATATCTGGATCCTGACGCATCAATGTGCGAATGCCTGCGGCAAAATCAAACTCGATAACGGACTGAATTTGGCTCTGATTAAAGTCGTCAACCACCATTTCAATGGGATCTTCTATGGTGCTGACATTCACTGTTTCCGTGGCCAGACTCTTTAATGTTGAATAAAGGGTCGTAGTTTTTCCCGACCCTGTAGGACCAGTGACCAACACAATGCCATTGCCGCGCTGAGTCATCGCTTGCCAGTGCACATAGTCCTGGTCTACTAAACCCAGCTGGGTAAAGCTGCGCAACAACACATCCGGATCAAAGATACGCATCACCAATTTTTCACCAAAGGCGGTTGGCATGGTGGAGAGTCGCAACTCTACCTCTCTGGTGTTGGGGGCCACCGTTTTGATACGGCCATCCTGAGGCCTGCGCTTTTCGGCCACATCCATGCGTCCCAGTATTTTGAGGCGGCTGAGCATGGCGGTCATAACATTGTCGGGTAGCTCGTAAACCAGATGCAGAACGCCATCTATGCGAAAACGCACCTTGCCTTTGTCCCGGCGGGGCTCTAAGTGAATATCACTGGCACGCTGTTCAAAAGCATATTGCAGCAACCAGTCAACAATATTTACTATGTGCTGGTCCTGAGCATCTGGATCTTTAAGCTTGCCCACTTCAAGCAATTGCTCGAAATTGGCAATGCCTTTTGCCGAGTTAGTGGCGCCAGCACCAAACACCGATTTGGCCAGAGAATAAAACTCTACGGTATATTTCTTGATATCGGCGGGGCTGGCAAACACGCGACGTATACTGCGGCCTGAGGTCTGCTCAAGGCTCTCTACCCAGCTGCAATCAAAGGGCTCTGTGCAGGCTATCACCAGTTCCTGTGGACTGACCTCAAGACAGAGAATGCCATAGCGCTGGGCATAGGCGAATGACATGGCTCCGGTGACTGCCGGTACATTTATTTTGAGCGGATCTATATGGTTAAGCTGCAGCTGGACCTTATCTGCGAGCCACTGGCTCAGTACTTGCAGACTGAGTGGGCTGTTGGTCTGGGCATGACTGTATTGCCGCCCAGCAATAATTTGCAGCGGATGCAGTAGCGCTTCATCCTGCCCACGCTGAGCAGCAGCCAGACTATTGGCATCAGCCTGATTGAGCAGGCCCTCAGCAACCAAATCTTTTAGCAGACCACTGAGACTGAGATATAGCCCAGCTGATTTAATCTTATTCATTGCACAACTCCCTATGCCTTACTTATCCAAACTATTTTGTTCAAGCTATGAATCCACAGCTCTAAGTATGGTTGGGCAATATCCGCAGCGCAATGTAATCTCTGGGGCTGTTTGTAAGACAACGCGTGGTATAATCGTGACATGAATACAAACACCTATGTAGAGTTCTTTCGCCAGACCTCTCCTTATATCCATGCCCACAGAGGCAAGACCTTTGTTATCGCTCTCGGCGGTGATGCTGTTTTGCATGACAACTTTCACAGTACGGTCCATGATATTGCCCTGCTGCAAAGTCTTGGTATCCGTGTGGTATTGGTACATGGTGCCCGTCCGCAGATTGACAAACGCCTGCAGCTGTCAGAGATAGAATCCAAGTTTCATGGGTCGCTGCGTATTACCAGTGCTGAAATCATGGCCTGCGTGAAAGAAGCCGTCGGCAGTACCAGACTGGAGATTGAATCAGAGTTGAGTATGGGTTTGCCCAACTCACCTATGCATGGCGCGCAGATCCGCGTGATTGGCGGCAATTTTATTACTGCTAAGCCTGTGGGTATCCGCGATGGCGTTGATTTTCAACGCAGTGGTGAAATTCGTCGCATCAATGCACCAGCGATTGAACAGCAGCTGGTTGATGGGGCCATGATTCTGATGTCACCGGTGGGCTTTTCGCCTACTGGAGAGGCATTTAATCTCAGTTATCAGGACGTGGCTACAAAGACTGCTATCGCGCTCAATGCAGAAAAGCTCATTTTGGTCAGTGAGGCTGAGGGGATATTTGATGGTGCTGATCTCCTGCGTAATTTATCACTCCTAGAAGTACAGGATTTAATCGCCAAGTCAGAACCATCAGAGCAGCAGCTGCTTGACTGCGCCTACAAGGCCTGTCGCAACGGTGTAGATCGAGTGCATCTGGTTGGCTGTGCAGAGGATGGTGGGCTCCTGTCGGAACTGTTTACCAGAGATGGCAGTGGCACATTGGTGATGAAAGATCATTCAGAGGTCATCAGGCCAGCAACCGTCGATGATGTGGGTGGCATACTCAATCTAATTGCGCCTTTGGAAGATCAAAAAATTCTGGTTAAACGTTCGCGGGAATTGCTGGAGACTGAGATCTCACGCTTTATGCTGGTCGTTCATCCAGAGGGTTTATTGCTCGGCTGCGCGGCACTTTACCCAACCTCTGACCAGACCATTGGCGAGTTGGCTTGTGTGGCTACTCATCCGGAGTTTCATGGCCAGGGAATTGCCTCAAGATTATTCGACGCGATCGCCGATAATGCTCAGCAAAATGGTTTTAACAAATTGTTTGTACTGACCACCCAAACCGCTCATTGGTTTTTAGAGAAAGGCTTTATTGAGGCAGAACTCAGTGACCTGCCAGCACAGAAGCAGTCGCTGTATAATTATCAGCGTAACTCGAGAATTTTTAGCAAAGTCATTTAGGCTCTGCAGTTGCGCCTAACCACAGTATCTTAACAAGGGAAATTCGATGCCAAAGTATCGTTCACACACTACCACCCAGGGGCGTAATATGGCCGGTGCTCGCGCCCTTTGGCGTGCCACTGGCATGAAAGACGACGATTTTAACAAGCCGATGATTGCCATCGCCAACTCCTATACCCAGTTTGTGCCTGGTCATGTGCACCTTAAGGATATGGGTGATCTGGTTGCCGCAGAGATCGCCAAAGTCGGCGGTATTGCCCGTGAATTTCACACCATTGCTGTAGATGACGGCATTGCTATGGGTCATGATGGCATGCTCTATTCCCTGCCTTCCCGGGATGTCATTGCTGACTCTGTTGAATATATGGTCAATGCCCACTGTGCAGACGCACTGGTGTGTATTTCCAACTGCGACAAAATTACCCCGGGAATGTTGATGGCCGCGATGCGCCTTAATATCCCAGTGATCTTCGTGTCCGGTGGCCCCATGGAAGCCGGCAAGACAAAGCTGGCTGATCATAAGCTGGATCTAGTTGATGCCATGGTGATTGCCGTGGACGACTCCGCCAGCGACGAGAAGGTCGCTGAGTATGAGCGTTCGGCCTGTCCGACCTGTGGTTCCTGTTCCGGTATGTTTACCGCCAATAGCATGAACTGTCTTACTGAGGCTCTAGGGCTGTCGCTGCCGGGCAATGGCACCGTCCTGGCCACCCATTCCGATCGCCGCGAGCTATTCCAGGAAGCGGGTCGCACGATCGTTAAGATGGCTCGCCAGCATTATGAGCAGGATGACTACTCTGTGCTGCCGCGTTCAATCGCCAACTTTAAGGCGTTTGAAAATGCCATGACATTAGATATCTGCATGGGTGGCTCAACCAACACGATCCTGCATTTGTTGGCCGCAGTTCAGGAGGCGGGCATTGAATTTGATATGGCGGATATTGATCGTCTGTCTCGAGTGGTTCCCCAGCTTTGCAAGGTAGCACCAAATACACCTGAATATCATGTTGAGGATGTGCATCGTGCCGGCGGCATTATGGGTATTTTGGCCGAACTGAGTCGCGCTGGATTAATTCATGGTGACCTGCCCACAGTGCATTCGGCAAGCATGCAAGAGGCTCTGGATAAATGGGATATTGTCAGCGGCCATGTCAGCGAAGAGGTGAAAACCTTTTATAAGGCGGGGCCCGCAGGCATTCCAACCCAGACCGCATTTAGTCAAAGCACAAGATGGCCATCGCTGGATGCAGATCGCGAGCAGGGTTGTATTCGCAATATTGAGAATGCCTTTAGCCTGGAGGGCGGACTTGCAGTATTAACTGGCAATCTTGCACCAGACGGCTGTGTGGTTAAAACCTCTGGCGTAGATGAATCAATTCATGTGTTTGAAGGCCCGGCCTTTATTACCGAAAGTCAGGATGAGGCTGTTTCCTGCATTCTCAATGATGAAGTTAAAGCTGGAGATGTCGTGATTGTGCGCTACGAGGGCCCGCGCGGTGGACCTGGTATGCAGGAAATGCTCTATCCCACGAGCTATATCAAGTCGAAGAATCTGGGGAAGGCCTGTGCACTGATTACCGATGGCCGCTTTTCTGGCGGCACTTCCGGCCTTTCCATTGGTCATGTCTCTCCAGAAGCTGGCGCCGGTGGCAATATTGGTCTGGTGCGCAAAGGAGACAGCATTCGTATTGATATTCCCAACCGCAGTATTGATGTGCTGTTGTCTGATGAAGAGCTTGAAACTCGCCGTGCAGAGCAGGATAAGTTAGGTTGGAAACCGGTTGAGGAACGTCCACGCAAGGTAACGGCGTCATTAAAGGCCTATGCCAAACTAGCTACCAGTGCCGATAAAGGTGCGGTAAGAGATCTGTCACAGCTCTAGTTTTTATTAGTCTAAAGGCATAAAAAAAGCCCAGTGTTAAAACTGGGCTTTTTTTATATTCTGAACAATTACTTCTTATCGCATCCAGGCACTGTTGCACCTACATCGCGAAGTTTGCCCAGACGGGCACCTTCGGCATCCGCATATTGAATCCACTGCTTCGGATAGCGTTTGCTTTTTGCATCTTTAGCCGCCTTCAAGGATTTCTGGAAAGCAGAGACCGCATCTTTGTAGCAGTGCAAATTAATCAGTGCGTTGCCCATCACCAGATAGTTGGCTTCAGGACGTTTAACACCGCCTTTCTTTGCTGCTTTGGATGCTGCTTGATAGGCTTTCTTGTCACGGCCCAGATCCAGATAGATACCGGCAAGTCGAGACTGCAGGTTACCTGTATCGGAGTACTTCGACGCAGACTCAAGAGCCATAAGTGCCTTAACCAGATCTTTAGACTGATACCAAGCCGTACCCAGGATCTCGAGATTCTTGGCATTGCGCTCAATGATCTTGTCCTTCATGCCCTTTTCGATAATTCGAGCAGCACGATAAGGCACTTCTGCACCAAGATACATGTAGGCCATACTCATCACTTGGCTTTCTTTACCAAGCTGGTCGTTTAGGTAGACAACCTCTGTAGCTACCAGACGATCTGATTCACGCTCAAGCTCACCATACATGCCGCCTACTTGCTTCCAGTAAGTCCATTTTGGATAGTGCTTGATCAGCTTTTCAAGAATGCTGACGACACGCTTGTAGTCGCCTTTCTCGTAATACAGAACTCGTTGCAATGACCACCAACCCTCTTTGGGTAGGATGCCCTTGGCTTCGACATCATTAATCGCCTCTTCCAGCATGCTTAAGGAGTCGCGCTTGCGCTCTAGCTGATAGTAGATCTGTGCCAACAGCACTTTTGCATCGGCACCAACAATCGTGGCCTCCTGCATATAGATCTCAAGCTCTTTGGCCGCTTCAGCATAACGCTCTTCGACGGTAAATAGCTGCGCCAATGTGTAGCGAGTATCCAGACGCAACTCCGGAGGAGTGCCAGCTCCATTAATCACTTTACGATAAGCAGCAATAGCACTACCGAAGTCTTCTAATGAATAATGCACGTAGCCTTGAAACTTCCAGATCTGAGTCTGCTCGTAGTCAGAGGCACAGGTCTTTGGGTTGACTTCAATGGTGGTCAGCATGCCGAGAGTCTCAACCCATTGCTCTTCTTCAAGAACAACCTGAACCTTCTCCAGAGCCTTCGCACACTTTGCCCCTACAGATTGCCGCTGACGGGTTTTTACGTCTTTATACTTTGGCTGTTTCTTTTCTTCTGCCGCCACAGCTGTGGTGCTAAGCACCGACTGCGGGTCTGCCACTGTTACCAGTAAGGGCAACATAAAAGCAGCGCCGAAAACGGCTAATATTTTGGTGCTTCTAAACATCAGATACCCCTTATTTAGCCATCTGAAAGGTGAATTTATACAGCACACCAGGGACTTCCTGAGCGGTGCCATCAATCACTCTTGGATTATATTTTAGCTTGTTGGCTGCTTTGATAGCCGCTCGACCAAAACCCCAACCCTCTGGCCATTCTTCAACCATAACGGGATCGCGAACGCCACCTGTGGTGGTAATAGTTACTTCCACTACAGCATAACCTTCTTTACCACGGGTCTGAGCGCGGCGAGGATACTGTGGCTGTGGAACATACACAGGGATATAGTCAGAATCTCGGGCAAAACCTGAGTTACCAATACTAAGGTTACCACCAGCTCTTGGTGCCGCCATGTTTACAGCATTGTCTGGCACTTCAAACTCCAGATTTTCTTCTGGAATGTCTGGTGGAGGCGTCTCAGGATCTTCAGGTTTTTCAACGTCAGAAGCTTTGGCGTTCTCGGTTAATTGTCTGTCGACATGGAGGAAATCTGGAATTTTAAATGCTTCTTTTTCATCCAGATCCTTGTTACCAGAGTCAATTAGCTTATACATCAAGATAATCAACGCGAAAGTAACAAGAATGCCCAGTGCGGCAGAAGCAGCAACTCTGATTGCGGTCATCTTATTAACTCAGTCTTTTTCTACAGAAATAGCCACCGGATTGATACCAATATCGCGGGCGATATCAGCTACCTTAGCAACTGTTTCAATGTTTGACTCATTATCGGCCTGGATCACCATGCCGCCCTTTGGATTGTCATTAAATAATCTAGTTAGATTAATTTTTAGTGCGGTAGTTTCAACCCGCTTCTTATCAATCCAGTATTCATTGTTCTCGCTAATTGCGACCAGAATACCTACTTTCTTATAAGACTGGGCCGTGTTTGCATCAATCTTAGAGACTTCTACACCTGGCAGCTTAATAAATGATGCTGTCACGATGAAAAAGATCAGCATGATGAAAACCACATCAAGCATAGGGGTCAGATCGATAGTCTCGCCCTGGGGGCTTGCTTTACTTGTTCTGTTACGCATAGTTCTCTCTCACAGGATGCCCGCCATAAAGCTGGCGGGCTCCAATTAGTGATCCATGGTCAAATGGTCTTCCAATAGGTGCTTTTCACGCTCTGCATGCCGTTCGATATAGGTCAAACCAAATACACCGGAAAGAGCCGCAACCATCCCTGACATTGTCGGAACAGTTGCCTGAGAAACACCACCAGCCATTGCCTTGGCATCACCACCACCAGTAAATGCCATCACATCGAATACCACGATCATCCCGGTCACTGTTCCCAGCAGACCAAACAATGGAGCCAGAGCTACCAATGTTTTGATCATCATAATATTCTCGTCGATTTTAACACTCACCTCAGAGATCAACTTCTCTCTAATCTGGTGAGCATGTTTGGATTTGCGCTCTGTGCGTTTTTCCCAAACATTAAGGGCACCTTGAACTTCAAGGACAACACTGGATCGGAGATACCACGCACGTTCAAAGATGAGAGTCCACATAACGAACAGCAGGACGACAATAGCCCAAAGGACCATGCCGCCTGAATCCATAAACTTCCCAACTTCCGCCATCGTATCAACGAAAAACATCTTATTTACCCTCGATGGAACCAGCAACAATACCTGCGCTCTGCTCTTCAAGAACATGCAGGATGCGTTGTGCTTTACCATTCACCAATGTGTGCATCAGTACAGTAGGAATAGCTACCACAAGACCCAATACAGTAGTGATCAATGCCTGAGAGATACCACCGGCCATTGCCTTGGGATCACCAGCACCAAACAGAGTAATCATCTGGAAGGTAATAATCATACCGGTTACTGTACCCAGCAGACCCAACAGAGGCGCTACCATAGAGATAATCTTGAGCAGGTTCAGACCTGATTCAATCTCTGGGCGCTCTTTAAGCACAGCTTCGTGCAGCTTCAGTTCCAGAGACTCTGGATCCAAACCTGGGTTAGCCGCAGCTACTTTAAGTACACGACCCAGCGGGTTGTCACCAGTAGCATTGCCAGACTTAAGCTGCGAGGTAACCTTGCTAGACATGCCAGACAGCACGATAAAGCGCCAGATGGCCAGACCAATTGCTACAGCAAATACGGCAGTGATCACATAACCAACGATACCACCAAAATGCCAGCGCTCTACAAGCGTTGGAGTATTGATCAGAGCACGCAGCAAGCCACCACCCAGTGGACCAGTAGGATCCAGACCAACTTTAGTGAAACCAGAAGTCGCTTCTTGCAGGTCTTCAGCACTGCCTTGGTGCGCAGACGGCTGGCGAGCTAGCTCAGAAACCAGACCGTTTTCGGTGCTGTACTCAAGGTACATGCCATCAGCCAAAAGGTTGTAAGTACCAACTCGGACCACTTCCATCTCTTCCTGTTCGCCATTAGCTCTCAGAACGGTTCTGTTGAACTTGACGATACGGGCACTTTCAATCATTTCGCGCTGCTGCTCATACCACAGTTTTTCGATATCTTCGATTGAAGGCAGACGAGTATCACTGCTCATTTTCTCAATCAAGCTATCGAGGAACTCAGTACGGCCAGGAATCTGCGCGCTGACAATTGACTGATCAAGATTGGCGCGGATATCACCAGCAGCACCAGTCAGATGACCAAACAATTCTTTCAGAGAACCCAGACGCTTGTCACGCTGCTCGCGCAGTCCGGCAAGAATCTGATCGTTATCACGAATAGTTTGCTCGAGACGGTCAGAGCGACGCTCTTCAGCAGCCTTGGTGTTTTGAGCCTGCTTTAACAGCTGAGCCTGCTTGCGCTGGTCGCTTTTAAAAGCAGCTTCTCGGTTGCGATATTCAGTAGATTCAGAAATCTTAGCGCTCTGAATCATTTGCAGAAGCTCATCGAGAGTCTTTGCATCCTGTGCCAGGGCTGGAGTGCTAAAAGCAACAGCAGCTACAAAAGCGGCACAAACTTTAACAAATTTATTCATTGTGCAGTCTCCGGAGCAGTAATTGGCATTTGCATTACATCCTGAGGCGAAAGTTTCTTCGCGATACGGATGCCCTGATCAACTGGGCGACGGTACTCAGAGCCCAAAGTCTCCCAAGAACCAGTTTCTTTGTTCCAAGCACCAGTCTGAGACTTATCTTTAGTCTGGTACATCAGAGCGACACGGCCGATGCGAAGCATTTCTACTTCAACTTCGGAACCGTTGGCATCAATATCAACCAGATCGCGGTAAGACTCTAGGGATGAGCTGTACTCAGATTCAATATCGTACACTTCAAGAATCTGGCGGAACTTCTCAGCAGCAGAGAACTTAGCACTGTCCATATTGACATAGAGGTCTGCAATGGCGTTTTCACGCTGCTCTTTCTTGAACGGAATGTCCAGAGCAACGAATTCTTCAAGGCCTTTGAGCATGCTCATCATCAGTGGTGAAATACCACGCTCGATAATTGTAGCGTTTTCAATCGACTCTTTCAGTTCGGCCATCATCTGCTTTTGGCTAGCAATCTGGCGCTCTAGCTGGGAGTTATACACCCGCAGAGATTCAATTTGCTTGTTGACCTGCTTGAATTCTTGCAAAAGACTATCAGTTTGATCAGCTATACGATCAACTTTGGTTTGCGCGGTTTTAGCGATCTGGACCTTAACGGCACCAGCTTTGAGCACATCACTTACTTCTGAAGCCTGAACTGTACTAACAGTCAGACCACTAGCAAGAGCGGCAACAAAGGCCAATACTTTTAGTGGTTGCTTATTCATAGTTCCCTCAATTTGGGTCTACCGGTTTAATTATGTGTCACTGCCTAAAATCAGCCTGCCTGAAGGTTAATATCAGGCAAGCAGTGTTTCGGGCCATCTTTGTAACAGTCTCGCGATCAAGAAGCAATTTGGCGGCAGAGAATGCAGCCTTATAAAAGAGAGAATACAAGCTGTTGTTACCTTCCGTAACATCTCAAGCAATGAGTGCTAGATTTGCGGGCTATGCCAACTAGACGCGGTCGAGAGTGAGAAACCTGTAAGGGTGAGTATCGGTTATCTCGGGCAGCTGCTCATTGACCTGCCGCCAACAGTTTGCATCTACTTCCGGGAAATAGGCATCACCCTCAACCTCAGCATCGACCTGAGTAAGGTATAACCGGTCAGCGGCAGGCAGGGTCATGCGGTAAATCTGCTCCCCCCCAATCACCATAATTTCCTCCGCACCGGCTGAGGCACAGGCCTTCTCAGCCATAGCCAGAGCGTCCTGCAAGCTGCCAGCCACCTCCACACCATCAGCTCGCCACTGGGGATCTCTGGTAATAACAATATTGGTTCTGCCGGGCAGCGGGCGGCCAATGCTGTCATAGGTTTTGCGCCCCATCAAGATTGGCTTGCCCATGGTCACGGACTTGAAGTATTTGAGATCTTCAGGCAGATGCCAGGGCAGCTGATTATCGCGACCAATAACACCATTGCGGCTGACCGCCACTATTAAACAGATTATCATCGCTTAAACCGCCACTGGCGCGGAGATTGGGCCGTGGGATTCATAGCCCTGCAACTCAAAATCGTCGTAAACAAAGTCGAATAAATTATCCACCGCAGGGTTTATCATCAGCTGGGGCAGAGGGAAGGTGGTGCGAGATAACTGCTCCTCCACTTGATCCATATGGTTGCTGTAGAGATGGGCATCGCCAAAAGTATGCACAAAGTCGCCAGGCTTAAGGCCGGTCACCTGAGCAATCATCAACGTCAGAATCGCATAGGAAGCTATATTAAACGGCACCCCCAAAAACACATCGGCACTGCGCTGATAGAGCTGGCAGGATAGCCGCCCTTCAGTCACATAAAACTGAAACAGGCTATGGCAGGGGGGCAGGCCAGACTTGACCATAATGGGAATATCTTTGGGATTCCAGGCTGACACTATCAGGCGTCGAGAATCAGGGTTGGACTTGATATCGTCCACCAACTGGGCAAGCTGATCCACGCCTTCAAAATTGCGCCATTGATGACCATATACCGGCCCCAGATCACCGTACTGCTGAGCAAAAGCAGCATCGGTTTTGATGCGCTCGACAAACTCTTTCATACCTGCCTTCCAGACCTCGGAATACATCGGCAAATCATCGTCCTGCCCAGTCTCACGCAGCCAGCTCTGATAGGGCCAGTCGTTCCAGATACCCACACCATTTTCAACCAGATAGCGGATATTGGTATCGCCGCGAATAAACCACAACAACTCATGGAGAATCGATTTTAGGTGGACCTTTTTGCTGGTCACCAAAGGAAAACCTTCAGCCAGATCAAAGCGCATCTGGTGGCCAAAAATACTTCGCGTACCAGTGCCAGTGCGATCTTCTTTAGCAATACCATGGTCTCGAATATGACGGACTAAGTCTAAATACTGTTTCATCATCTACTCTCTATGCGCAACTGCTAGTTAGCTTGCGGGCTGGTCTGCCGCAGTACTGTTTTGCGCATAAACCAAAGCCCCAGCAGGATCATGGGAATGCACAGAGTCTGACCGCGAGTTATCCAGTCAAATGACTCAAGCAGGGCCGATTGTCCGGCGAACTGAGCATCTGGCTCACGCACAAATTCAACCATAAAGCGGAAGAATCCATACAGCACCAGGAACAAACCAGTGACCTCACCATACAGCCGCGGCTTGCGAGCAAACCAGTTAATAATCAGGAATAACACCAAGCCCTCTAGCAATGCCTCGTAGAGCTGCGAAGGGTGACGAGGCAATTGAGTGGGGTCGGAGGGAAATAACATTGCCCAGGGCACATCTGTCGCTCGGCCATAAAGTTCCTGGCCGATAAAGTTACCGATGCGACCAAAAAACAGACCAGCAGGCACCAGTGGCACAGCAAAATCTGTAAGTGATAAAAACGATAGCCTATGTTTGCGCGCATAGATAAACATGGCAATTGCCACACCGATCAAGCCGCCGTGGAAAGACATGCCACCCTCCCAGATACGCAGCAACATGGCCGGATCAGCCAGCCATTTCTCGGTATTGTAGAAAAACATGTAACCCAGACGCCCACCCAGAATTACCCCCCAGGCGCCATAAACAATTAAATCTTCTACCTGAGTTTTCTTGATTGGAGACCATGGCCTCTGACTGTTGCGCGTGGCCAAAAACCATGCGCCGGCAAAGGCAACCATATACATAATGCCATACCAGTGGATCTGAAGAGGACCTAGGTAAATGGCGACCGGGTCTATATTCGGGTGCATGATCATGAGCAGGTTTATCCGTTGGTTTTAGTGGGCCGATAATAGCGGGTTCTTCGATTATCTGCCATGGAGGATGTCAGCTATGGCGAGAAAAAGTTACACTGCCCAGCATGTGTTTACTTGCCATTGCTTTTGACCAACATCGCAACGCCCCTTTAATAGTAGCGTCTAATCGCGATGAATTTTATGCCCGACCCACATTGCCCATGCATTGGTGGGACGACGCTCCGATTTTGGCTGGCAGAGATCAGCAAGCCAACGGTACCTGGATGGGCCTGTCGCGCAATGGACGTTTTGCCGCAGTCACTAACTATCGCTATGTGCCAGAGGGCGGCACAATTGAGACGGCAGAATTATCCCGCGGCGATCTGGTCACAGCGTTTTTATCCTCCCCATTAAGCGCCAGCCAATGGGCTCAGAGCATTGCTGCAACAGCCAAAGACTTTGGCGGCTTTAACCTGCTGATCTATGACGGTGCTGAGCTAGTCTATCTAAATAATCATGATGACGAGCAACCTAAAATTCTGCCTCCCGGCTTCTATGCCTTGAGTAACGGGGCACTGGACAGCCCCTGGCCAAAAGTTGAACATGCCCGCGAGCAGCTGCGAACCGTTATTGACCAGCCACAGATGGGCACCGCCCAGCTTGGACAAATTATGGCGACATTATCATTAGAGAAAACCTATGCCGCGGAATTGCTGCCCAATACCGGGGTGCCAGAAGAATGGGAAAAGCTGCTGTCATCGCCCTTTATTGTCGCCCAAGGCTATGGCACAAGAGCTTCAGCAGCAGTAATTATCTCAGCCTCTGGGGAAATTACTGTGACAGAGCAGAGCTACCAGGCAGGTGAAACCCTGGGTAGTCAGACGTTTCGCTTTAACGCCTCTGAACGCTGATTAGGTCTAGAGGGGCGTATCAATTTAGCCACTTCCGGCTGATGCAAGGAAGCCGACATAAACTCTGCCACCGAAGCTGCATCAGACAGTCGCAGTGCCCGCTTCACCAACTCGCGAGCTTCCTTGCGAGTAATATTTAGCAGCACCGACTTTACCCGCAGCAAGGTACTGGCACTCATCGAAAAATTCTCATAACCCAGCCCCAATAGCACCACAGCACTCAGGGGGTCACCGGCCATTTCGCCACAGACACTGAGCTGACAATTGACTGATGAAGCCTGCTCATAGATCACCTTTAACGCGCGCAGTACAGCTGGATGCAATGTGTGATAGAGATCAGCAACTCGGGGGTTATTGCGGTCCACCGCGAGCAGATACTGGGTCAAATCATTGGTGCCCACAGACAAAAAGTCCACCCGACGACCAATCTCTTTGACCTGATAAACAGCAGCAGGTACCTCAATCATAGCGCCCACTGGCGGGCGCTCAATCTGATAACCCTCTTCCAGGGTCAGCTCTCGATAGGCGCGATCAATCAGCTCCAAGGCTCGATCCAGCTCTGGCACATTGCTGATCATCGGCAGCATAATACGCAAATTATTAGTGCCCTGACTGGCGCGCAACAGAGCGCGAATCTGCACGAGGAAAATTTCTGGGTGATCCAGAGAGATGCGAATGCCACGCCAACCCAAAAACGGATTCTCTTCTTCGATAGGGAAGTAAGGCAGATCCTTATCACCACCTATATCCAATGTTCTCATGGTCACTGGCCGCGGAGAAAAGGCGACCAGCTGCTCTCGATATATGGCAACCTGCTCGTCTTCTGTGGGGAAACTTGAGCGCAGCAAAAAAGGAATCTCAGTGCGGAACAAACCAACTGCTTCAGCTCCACTTTTCAATGACATCATGGTGTCCTGACGCAGACCTGTATTGACCCACAGGGAGAAACGAAAACCATCTGGTGTGATGCAAGGTATATCTCGCAGTTTCTGCAGATCTTTGTTGAGTATTTTTTCTTCGCGCTGGCGCTGCAAATAGGAGCGCCGCAGGGTGCGAGTCGCGCTACAGACAACATCCCCGGTAAATCCATCGACAATCAGTTCCTGACCATCAAGTTCAGCCCAGGGCAGATCAATGGCGCCCATTACTGTGGGAATGCCAAGGGCACGGCCAACAATAGCCATATGTGAGTTACTCGAGCCCTTGAGGGAGATAATGCCAACCAGCCGATTGACCGGAATATCTGCAAGTGCAGTGGCGGATAAATCTTCACCCACCAGCACCACGCGACGAGGCATGGGCATTTCCTTCTTATAGCTGCTCTGCAAATAACCAAGTACTCGCTTGCCCAGATCATTAACATCTGCAGCTCTCTCTCGCAGATAGGGGTCATCCATCTGGCGGAAGGTCCGCACATGCTTGAGAATCACCGAGCTCCAGGCACTCTGTGCTGTCTGGCCCGCGGTAATAGTGGCGATAACCTCGCCTCCCAGAGAGCTGTCATCAAGCATGCGGATATAGACATCAAATAATGCCAGCTCCTCAGAGCTAAGCTTATTAACCAGCCCATCGCCCAGATCGCGCATATCTTTTTTAGCTGCAGCCAGCGCCAGGCGGAAGGTTTCAACCTCGGCTGCAGGGTTGTTTGTAAAGCGCTCTGGCACAGAGGACAGATCCGTACTGGAGGCAACCAGCACCACCCGACCAATACCTACACCGGGCGAGCTTGGAATTCCGCGGAAAGTGGCTTCTCGGCTTTTGCCACGACCAGCGGAAGCAAGCTTGCGCAGGGCACCTGTGGCCTCAGCATGAGCAATAGCGCCGGATAGCTGAGCACATACCGTCACCACAAAGGCTTCCTCCTCAGAGGCAAAACGCCGCTGAGTTTGCTGCTGTAATACCAGCACCCCCAGTACTTTGCGGTGGTGAATAATGGGAACACCCAAGAAAGAGTGGAATGGTGATTCACCAGTCTCTTCAAAGTAGGCAAAATTGGGATGCTGATCTGCATCCTCAAGGTTGAGGGGCTCCTCTTTGGCCGCGACCAAACCCACAAGGCCCTCACGCATGGCCAGTCGCACCTTGCCGATGGATTCCTCGCGCAAGCCCTCAGTGGCGGTCAGCACATAGCGCTGATCAGTTTCGTCAAACAGGTAGACAGAGCAGACACCGGCCTGCATTGCTGCTCGCACTTCGGTCACAATAATCCTCAGCACCTCAGGCAAGCTTCGGGCGCTGTTAACTTCCTGGACTATGGTCCTCAGAGAACCGAGCATATTCATTAGCTGCTCCGGGTATTCTTTTCGAAGCGCACATTGGCCGGAGCAAACTCGGTCAGTGCATTGCGGTAGACATTGCGCTTGAAGGGCACCACAGACTCAATCGGATACCAATAGTTGACCCATTGCCAGCCATCAAACTCGGGGCTGCCGGTAGCATCAAAACGCACCTTGTCGGCATCGCCGGTTAACTGAAGATAAAACCACTTCTGTTTTTGCCCGATACACAAGGGCTTCGAGTGCTTGCGCTGCATCTGCACGGGGATATGGTAACGCAGCCATTTTTTCGAGCGCTGGATGATTTTTACATCAGTGGATTCGAGACCCACTTCCTCGTAGAGCTCGCGGTACAGTGCCTGCTCAGCAGACTCACCCGCATTGACACCCCCCTGAGGGAATTGCCAAGCATTCTGACCAAGTCGCTTGGCCCAAAATACCTTGCCCTGACCATCGCCAATGACGATAGCAACGTTCGAGCGAAAACCATCCTTATCAACCACTGCGTCTACCCTGCTTTAAATATATATTTGCCAAACCATTGATCCATAGTCTTTGCGGACCAGCAATTTTCTCTTGAGCCCATCTTACATCATCGCTATCCTGCCACGTTGATTAATCACAACTTTATTTCCACAGGATTCCCCTATGGCCCTCGCCATCTTTGATCTGGATAACACTTTGATAGCTGGTGACAGCGACCATGGCTGGGGACAATTTTTGGTCGCCAAAAATAAAGTTGATCGCGACCATTATCAGGCCATGAATGATCGCTTTTATGCCGATTATGAAGCCGGTCAGCTGGATATATTCGCCTACCTAGAGTTCTCTCTAGCGCCACTGGCCGCAATGGAACCTCAGCAACTGACTGAGCTGCACAGTGAATTTATGCAGCAAATTATTGCACCAATGCGCCTGCCTAGGGCAGAGGCTCTAATCGAGAAGCACCGCAATGCCGGAGATCAGCTGCTGGTTATCACCTCGACCAATCATTTCATTGTTGAACCCATCTGTCGATCTCTGGGGATTGATGAACTACTGGCAACAGATGCGGAAATGATCGACGGCCGCTATACAGGTAAGGTGGTCGGCACGCCAACCTATCAGGAGGGAAAGGTCGAGCGGTTCAACCAATGGCTGCAAGAAAACAATGCCAGTAAGTCGGGCAGTTATTTTTATTCTGACTCAATCAATGACCTGCCGCTGTTACTGGAAGTCAGCCACCCCGTAGCGGTGGATCCAGATGATGCTCTGCGAAACGCCGCCAATGAAAGAGGCTGGGAGATTATCTCGCTGCGAGATTAGTACGTACACAAAAGCAACGGCATAAAAAAGCCCCGGCGCAGGCCAGGGCTTTTCACAGCGACTCAATTAGGACTCGTCAACAGCGGCCTGATAACCATCAGCATCCAGCATCTCTTCCAGTTCATCGGTGCCGGCAACCTTTACACGGAAAAGCCAGCCATCGGCATAGGGGCTGCTATTCACCGTCTCTGGTTCGTCTTCCAAAGCTGGGTTTATCTCAACCACTTCACCGGTAATCGGCGAATAGATATCCGAGGCAGCCTTCACCGACTCAACCACAGCCACTTCAGCACCAGCATCCACAGCCGCACCCATCTCCGGCAGTTCGATATAGACGATGTCACCCAGTGCTTCCTGTGCATGGTCAGTAATACCCACAACTACGGTGCCGTCACTCTCTAATCTCGCCCACTCATGGCTGCTGGCATATTTTAATTCTGATGGAAGGTCGCTCATACATTTCTCCTTAACTTACTTTTATTTATTCCGCGTGGGAGTCAACTAAACCGACTAGCCGCACCCCGAAAATATGTCGCCATTATTCTACTTAGGATTGGATTAAAAGAGAAAGTAATTTCAACAACTAATGAACATTCAATGCAACTCTGTAAAATGTGCCTTCGCCAGTTTCCCCACCTACCTTTAGAGAGCATTATGCAATACAAATCATGGATCGTTTTTTTGCTAGCCCTAAGCACCGCAATCTCAGCTGATGAGTTGATACTCAGCAACGGTGATGTTATTCAGGGACATCTGGTAGAGGCCTCCCAAAACACAGATGCAGACAGCAGTAGGATACTCTGGCAGTCCGATAACTTTGGGCCCCTGAGTATTGCTTGGGACCGAGTCGCAACAATTAATGGTATCGCGCCCGAGGCCAAACCCAGCAATCCAGAGCCCAGTGTCAGCCAATTCAGGACCAGTTATACAGGCGATATCTCAGCAACAGGCGCCTACGCCAGCGGTAATGAAGAGCGCGAAGACTGGGATATAGAAAGCACTGTGGAATGGCGCAGTGGTGATTTTCGACATCACAGTGGTATCAACTATGAAAGCCACAGCCTAGACAATATTCCCGCCAATGAGGAGTACTTTGCAGACTATGGCGTAGATTGGTTTTTTCAAGATCAGTGGTTTTGGAGCAACAATCTGACCTGGGGCGCCAATGATAATCGGGCTATCGACCAGTACTACACCCTGGGCAGTGCCATAGGCCGGCAGTTCTGGAATCGAGAATCTGGTGCCCTTTCCGCCGAGACAGGTCTGCTATGGATCAATGAAGACTACCAAGACAACAGCTCAGATAATCGCCTGACATGGAGCTGGGCTGCGGACTATCGCCAGATGATCACCCCCAATCTGGAATTATTTCATCGCCACAGTCTGCTGGTCTCTCTGGACAATGTACGCGATTCCGAAATCAAAGCAGATCTGGGCCTCAAGGCACCATTAATAAAAAACATATACACAGAGCTAAAACTTGAATGGATTTACGACAACCTGCCTGTTCTGGGAACCGACCCCAGCGACAGTCAATTGACCATTGGGGTTAGTTACAGCTGGTAGCCTAGGGGCGAATTTGCAATGGCGGCTCATTGAGCGCTGCCAGCTGCTCGCGCAGTATCAGAATATGTTCACTCCAATAGCGCGGTGTATCAAACCAGGCAAAGGCCCGGGGAAATGCCGGGTCAGACCATCGCTTCGCTATCCAGGCACTGTGATGCATTATTCGCAGCGTGCGCAACACCTCAATCAGGCGTAGCTCGCCGTAGTCAAAGTCATAAAACTCGGAATAGCCCTCAATCAGTTCAGCCATCTGCAGCTGCTGTTCATAGCGATCCCCGGACAGCAGCATCCATAGGTCCTGAACTGCCGGCGCCATGCGCGCATCATCAAAATCGACAAAATGAGGATTGTCATCACGCCACAAAATGTTGCCGGAATGGCAATCACCATGGACCCGGATATTATTTACCGGCCCATATTCCGACAGGGTCTGATCAATTTTTTTAAGCAGATCCAGCGCCAGAGAATCATAGGCTGGACTCAATTCAGGTGGCATAAACTGCTCGCTGATCAAGCGATAAGACTGCCAGCCAAAGGTTTCAACATCCAAAATAGGTCTATGTGCAAACGGCTTTATCGCCCCAATTGCGTGAAAGCGCCCAAGCAGACGACCAAGAATAAAAAGGTTATCTAGATTATCTAATTCCGGCGCCCGTCCGCCTTTGCGGGGATATAAAGCAAACCTGAAGTCCGCATAATGGCTAAACGAATTACCCTCATCATTGACCCAGGGACAGACTACCGGCAGCTCCTGCTCCTGCAACTGAAAGCAAAATTCATGCTCTTCCATTATCTGCTGATCTGTCCACCGCCCGGGACGATAGAATTTGGCAATCATTGGCGTCTGGTCTTCAATACCAATCTGGTAGACCCGATTTTCATAGCTGTTGAGCGCGATAAAACGGCCATCAGAAACAAAACCCTGGCTCTCCACTGCATCAATTAATAGATCTGGCGTAAGCGCATCAAAGGGATGGCTGCTAGTGAGTTCAGTCATTGGCGGCTAATCCTCTAATTGTCTAGTCCAAAGATGGCTTTGAACGCATAGTCTTTTTCTTGCCATGCTGGGTTTTTTTATCCATACGTCGCAACTGAGAACCTTTGGTCGGCTTGGTCGGCCGCCGGACTTTCGGATTGTGAGTCACCGACTGCAGTAATTCCTGCAATCTCTGCAAAGCTTCGGCACGATTTTTGTCCTGACTGCGGTAACGCTGCGCCTTGATAACCACTACTGCCTCTTTAGTAATGCGGTGATCATTGAGCTTCAGCATACGCTCTTTGTACATATCCGGCAGAGAAGAGGCGCGAATATCAAAGCGAAGATGGATGGCCGAGGATACCTTATTAACATTCTGCCCACCCGGGCCCTGAGAACGAATGGCAGTAAATTCGATCTCTGTATCAGCAATAGAAATGTTGCTCGTAATAAAAAGCATCAGAGCCTTGGCTCTGGGGCTGGCTCAACAAATTCAAATCGCGCAACCCGCTCTCCATCAACCTCAATCTGCTCAATAAACATTGCCAGCGGACGTATCCACATGCTGTAGTCACCGTAAAGCGTTTTATAAACCACATGCTGTTCTTCAGTCTCACTGTGTCTGGCAACACCCAGCACCTCATAGAGGTTGCCTTTGTAATGCTTGTAAATTCCATTTTCGAGATTCATATCGCCTCCTTATACTGCGGCGCAAACTTGAGTCTGACAATAAACATGATCCACCAGAGAGACCTCCAACAGATCACCAAGCGCTAATGGCCCGACTCCCGCAGGGGTGCCAGTCAAAACCAAATCACCAGGCAACAGAGTAAAAAACTGACTGATATATACCAGCAACTCCACTACAGGAGTCAGCATATCGGCACTGCTGCCGTCCTGTTGCATTTGGCCGTTCTGACGCAGCTGAATCTGCAGCTGCTGCAGATTCGCCACTTTATCCAAGCTGACAAACTCAGATACTGGACAGGCGCCATCAAAGGCCTTGGCCTTTTCCCAGGGCAAGCTATCATCTTTGAGTTGCTGCTGCAGACCACGCAGGGTTAGATCCAGCGCCACACCCACACCGGCAATAGATGCCTCAATCTGAGCCTGGTCAAAACCCCTAGTAATTTTTTCGCCAACTAAAATACAGATTTCAGTTTCAATATGACATTCACCTAACCGAGTCGGAATCAAGACCTGTTCACCGAGCGTCACTAAGGCGGTGTTGGGTTTAATAAATAAAACCGGTTCCTTTGGGATTGGGTTGTTAAGTTCTTTTGCATGGGCGGCATAGTTTCTGCCAACACAGACTGCTTTTCCCGCTGGCAGATCTAACTCGGCACCATTAACTCGATGGCGGTAATTCAATAGTCCCTCTCCTTTGCCCTGCAGAAATCACCTCAGGGTTACTTATAATCCGGCCAATTTAAAAAATAATCGGCTTATCGTCATGCAGGTACAGGGCGCCTTTTACAATCCGGTAAATAATCCAGACAGTCACGATCCCACCAGCCAACCAGCCCAGCAGCACCAGCCAGAGGAGCGCTGCCAACAGAGACCACAGCAGCCCGTACCAAAAGGTGTTCAGCTGCCAGCGAAAATGGCTTTCCAACCAGGTATCGCGCACAGCATCCATTTTTAGATAGTTAGCCACCAGTGCGGCTATGCAGGTCAGACCACCGGTAACAAAACCAAGAGCCTGCAACAGATAGACCAGCATCGCCAGATTTTTGTGCTGAGTCTCGGAATCTTTGATCTGCGGGTCCGTCATGTGCTCTGTCATCTCAGTCTCCTGTTTGTAGCTCCTGCCAAGCCAATAGCCATTCAATCGAATAGCTTCCCTGGATTAAGGATAGCATTAGGATCAAAGGCCTTCTTGATCTGTTTCATTAATTCAAGTTCAAGTGGCGAGCGGGAATAATGTAAATAATCTTTTTTCAAAAGCCCCACACCATGTTCAGCGCTGACGCTACCCTCGTACTTGGCTAGCAACTGACCAATCTCTTTGCTCACGGGCACACAACGGGCAACAAAGTCTTCATTCGATAATGCTTGGGGCTTGAGAATATTCAGGTGCAGGTTGCCATCACCAATATGGCCGTACCAAACCAGTTCAAAATCCGGATAGCTTTTTTCCACCAGTTCATCCACTTCGCGCAAAAAGCCAGGCATTCGCGATACCAGCACCGAAATATCATTCTTATAGGGCTGCCAGTGCCACAATGTTTCCGAGATGTCCTCGCGCAACTTCCACAGCGCCTGAGCCTGGGACAGGCTCTGGCTAAGTACCCCATCGAGGACCCAGCCCTGCTCAACAGTCTGCTCAAACAAAGTCATCGCTTTGTCTAACTCAGCCTCGGCGGCAGATTCAAATTCCAGCAGCGCATAGAATGGAGTTTGGGTCGCAAAGGGCACCGCATGACCCATCTGCGCAGTCACTTTATCCAGTGCAGACTGGCTAAAGAATTCAAACGCACTGAGATCCATCTGCGCACTAAAAGTACGCAATACATCGAGAATTGCAGGAAAGCTATCGACACCTAGAACCAGAACAGTGGAATCCGCAGGTGGCCTTGCCAGCTCAATCGTGGCTTCACAAATAAGCCCCAAAGTACCTTCCGAACCAATAAACAAATGACGGAAATCATAGCCGGTATTGTTTTTAACCAGTCCTTTGTTTAATTCGAGAATATCTCCAGCGCCATTAACTACCTTGAGGCCCATTACCCAGTCTCTGGTCATGCCGTAGCGAATCACTTTGATACCACCAGCATTTGTCGCAATGTTGCCACCAATCTGGCTAGATCCCGCAGCTGCAAAATCGACCGGATAAAACAGCCCCTGCTCAGTTGCAAAATCCTGTAGGTTTGCGGTGATCATACCAGCACCTACAGTGACCGAGCGATCCACAGGATTAAAGTTTATAACTTCATTAAAGCGATCCATGGCCACAACAATTTCGCCATCTTTGGCCACAGCACCACCACTGAGGCCAGTTCTGCCCCCGGATGGCACAATCGCCAGATTTAACTCATTAGCTAGAAGCACAACTTGCTGCACCTCTTCAATAGCGCCTGGCAGAACCACTGCGCAGGGATTAGCCTGCCAGATAGTCGTGCGGTCAACGCCAAAACGCTGCAAATCTGCTTCGTCTAATAAAACTCTCTGGGCGCCAACGATACTGTTTAAACGCTCAATTATCTGTTCCGATAACATTCGGAAATCCTCATTATGCTGCTAGTTTATAAAGTTGATTTGCAGCCAGTCATGTTATCATAGCGGCCTTATTTTGACTGCCCAACAGGCTTGATCAATTATGCTAAATTTTTCCCTCGGCAAACAAAAAATCAAAATTCTCCTGCTCGAAGGGGTACACCCCTCAGCGGTGGAAGTTTTCAAAGCCGCTGGCTATGAAAATATTGACTACCTGCCTGCGGCTCTGCCAGAAGACGAACTACTGGAAAAAATTGCCGACGCGCATTTTGTCGGTATCCGCTCACGCACCCAACTCAATGCCCAAATGTTTGCCGCAGCTAAAAAGCTGATTGCTGTCGGCTGCTTCTGCATCGGCACCAATCAGGTTGACCTCAAGGCTGCCACTGAGCACGGTGTTATCGTATTCAACGCGCCCTTCTCTAATACGCGCAGTGTTGCCGAACTGGTCATTGCCGAAGCTATTATGTTGATGCGCGGCATTCCAGAAAAGAATGCCAAAGCTCATCGCGGGGACTGGTTAAAGTCTGCCAACGATGCCTATGAGGTGCGGGGCAAAACTCTGGGCATTATTGGCTATGGCAATATTGGCAGCCAAATCAGTGTTATGGCAGAATCCATAGGTATGAAAGTGCGGTTTTACGACACTGTTACTAAACTGCCTCTGGGCAATGCTGAACAGATTCGTAATCTGGAGGAATTACTCAAACAAAGTGACGTGGTTTCACTGCATGTGCCGGACACCGATTCAACCCGCGGGCTAATGGGCGCTAAGGAATTAGCCGCTATGAAACCTGGAGCTATGCTGATCAATGCCGCCAGAGGCCAGATCGTCGATATCGACAGCCTGTGCAAGTTACTGGAGAGCAAACATCTGGGCGGCGCTGCCATTGATGTCTTTCCTGTGGAACCCAAATCTAATCAAGAAGAGTTTCTGTCACCCCTGCGCCAGTTCGACAATGTGATATTGACGCCCCATATAGGCGGCTCGACCCAAGAGGCACAGGCCAATATCGGCATTGAAGTCGCCGAGAAAATTGTTGTCTACAGCGACAATGGCACCAGTACCAGCGCCGTTAACTTTCCTCAGGTCGCACTGCCCGCCCATGCCAACACTCACAGACTGCTGCATGTGCACCGCAATATTCCGGGGGTCATAAGCGCCATCAACCAGCTGTTTTCTCAATACAATATCAATGTGGCCGCTCAGTATTTGCAGACCAACGATAAGGTTGGCTACGTGGTAGTCGATATTGAAGCCGAATATAGCAATGACGCAATAACGGCTCTAAAAGCAATTGAGGGCACCATTCGCTGCCGCGTTTTGTTCTAAATAACGAAAAACAGGCTAAAAACAGGGGAAAACTGCTTTTTTTTGATTTAAAAACACACAAAATTGGCTAAATTGGAAAAAAAGCAATACAATCCCCGGTGCTTAATCAGCAAAATTTAAGTTTTTTAGATATTGCCGATTCAGCAATGCCTTCAAGTTACAACTAAATTTGGCTTGAGGTATAGGCTAGCCCCGTTATGAGGCTGGATATTTTAAACGCCTTAAACGGTATACAATTTTTTATAAGTGAGGTTAGTTATGTCGGAGAGAGTTTCTGGCACTGTAAAGTGGTTCAACGACAGCAAAGGTTTTGGTTTTATTGAGCAAGAAGGCGGCGGTGACGTATTTGTACACCACAGCGCTATTCAAGCTGATGGTTTCAAATCTTTGAAAGAAGGCCAAGCAGTAACTATGGAAGTTACTCAAGGTCAAAAAGGCGCACAAGCTGAGAACGTAGTTGCCGAATAATTTCTGTCGCTGTCACTAGATAGCAGTACTAAAATTATTAAAAAGCCCTAGCAAGTGATTGTTGGGGCTTTTTTTATAGGTGTTCTTTTGACTGCGCTTTCTCGCGTTGACTGCGCTTTCTCGCGTTGACTGCGCTTTCTCGCGTTGACTGCGCTTTCTCGCTTTGCCACGAAGTTGCAGACAAAAAAAATCCCGCTAAATAGCAGGATTCTTTCACGCAACAGAAAAACCGAATTACTTGATCTTGGCTTCTTTGTAGATCACATGCTTGCGGATCGTGGGATCATACTTTTTGATCTCCATTTTCTCAGGCATATTGCGCTTGTTCTTATCTGTAGTGTAAAAGTGGCCAGTACCTGCACTGGACACTAAACGAATTTTTTCTCGAGCTGACTTAGCCATGGTTGTTCTCCTTAGACCTTCTCGCCATTGGCACGTAGGCCAGACAAGACTTGTTCAATACCATTTTTGTCGATGATGCGCATACCTTTGGTCGATACACGCAGCTTCACAAAACGCTTTTCAGACTCAACCCAGAAACGGTGAGTGTGAAGATTTGGCTCAAAGCGACGACGAGTTCTGTTCTTCGCGTGAGATACATTGTTTCCAGCCATTGGGCGCTTGCCTGTGACCTGACATACTCTGGACATTGTTGCTGCCTCTGATTCCGATTTTTGCCCTGGGAAAGTTCCTAAAGACAAAAGAATTCTGTGATTAATCTATCCATTGACGGGACCGTCCCGCAAGGAGGCGCGTTTTATACCAGAAAGCCAATGTTGAATCAAACGAAAACCGCCGAATAGCGGTAAAACAGTTGTGTTTTGGACTATAACTGCCCTCTGTCCGCCAAAGACACCACTTCTCCACGGCCAACAATAAAATGATCGAGCAGTCGTATATCCATCAGTTTGAGAGCCTCCTTGAGCTGACCGGTAATGGCAATATCTGATTGACTGGGCTCGGCATTTCCAGACGGATGGTTGTGGGCCACGATAACGGCCGCCGCATTTTTCTCAAGAGCAACTCTTACCACTTCTCGAGGGTGCACATTTGCAGCGTCAATTGTGCCCTGAAATAACTCGCGAAACTCCAGCAACTGGTGGCGTGTATCAAGCAGTAATACCACAAAGACTTCGCGCTGATAGTCGCGCATCTGTACTGCTAAATAGTCCCGCACATGACCGGGCCGAGTAAATATAGGATTGCCACGCAGCTGCTCCTGTAAATACCTGGTGGTCAGTTCGAGAGTAGCCTGAATCTGGCAGAACTTGGCGGGCCCAAGCCCTTTGGCACTGCAAAATGCCTGTTGGTCAGCGCTGAGTAATGGTCCCAGTCCGCCAAATTGGGCCAGCAGGTCTCGGGCCAAATCAATAGCTGTGACTCCAGGTCGCCCTGTGCGTAAAAATATAGCCAGTAATTCAGCATCGGATAGAACTGCCGCTCCTTTTGCTAAAAGCTTTTCTCTGGGCCTCTCTTCGAGTGGCCAGCGGCTTATAGCCATAGTGAGTCCTTATTTATCACTACAGAATTGCATTACAAAATGTTATCTTACGCTCCTTCCTATGGCCTGTCTGGACAATTAATGAGCAGCCTGTCAAACAAACGAATAATTCTCGGTGTCACCGGCGGTATTGCCGCCTATAAAAGTGCAGAACTGTTGCGCAGATTACAGGACAGTGGTGCTGAGGTCCGCGTGGTGATGACACCAGCGGCGACAGAGTTTATTCGCCCCCTGACCATGCAGGCATTGTCTGGTCATCCCGTACATACAGAATTACTGGATTCAGAAGCAGAAGCCGGCATGGGCCATATAGAGCTGGCCCGCTGGGCTGATCTGCTGTTAATCGCCCCTGCGAGTGCCGACTTTATCGCCAACATGGTCCATGGCAGAGCCGATAGCCTGCTCAGTGCAATACATCTGGCAACCCCAGCCAGAGTCGCCGTGGCACCGGCTATGAACCAAGCTATGTGGGCACATCAGGCCACCACTGCCAATATTGAGACCTTGCAACAGCGGGGTGTCAGCATAATAGATCCTGATAATGGCATTCAGGCCTGCGGCGATGTTGGCCCAGGAAGAATGCAACAGCCGGACACTGTCGCTGCGATGGCAGGGGAACTGTTTAATCGCGGCACTCTAGCCGGCAAAAAAGTGGTTATCACTGCCGGCCCAACGCGCGAAGCACTGGACCCTGTGCGCTACATCAGCAATCACAGTTCCGGGAAAATGGGCTACGCTTTAGCTGAGGCCGCCAGTGAAGCAGGGGCCAAAGTGGTGCTTATTTCTGGGCCAGTGAATCTGACCTGTCCCGATCGCTGCCAGCTGGTTGCAGTGGTCTCGGCAAAAGATATGCTCGATGCCTCTTTAGAGGCAGCAGCTGGTGCCGATATATTTATAGCAGCGGCAGCGGTGGCAGACTACAGAGCCAAGACTGTCGCCGAGCAAAAAATTAAAAAACAGAATGATGGCATAAGCCTGGATCTGGAAAAAAACCCAGACATCGTCAGCGCTGTTGCCGCAGCTAACAGTCAGTTGTTTGTGCTGGGGTTTGCGGCGGAGACCGAGAATGTCGAAACCTATGCCAGAGATAAACTGAATCGCAAAAAACTCAGTGCAATTATTGCCAACGATGTCTCTCGCAGTGATGTCGGGTTTAATGCGGATGACAATGAAGCCTGCTGGATAGACGCAGACTCATCAACAGTATTTAGCAAAAGGAGCAAGACGCAGTTGGCAAGGGATATTATTGAGCATATGGTGAACCACCACAGCCTCTAGTGTCGTCCTCTGGTGCTGAGTCAACCAATTACATTGAATGTAAAAGAAACTATTTCTAAGGCTAAAGGGGACAAAATAGTCCTTAGTAGCGCTGCTATGAGCCTTGTCGGGCTGATAGCGACGTTTATGGTGATGTGGCAAGTTCTCGTTGTGGAAGCTAGGCAGCAGGCAGTTAATTTCCACTACGGCCTCAATATGAAAATCGCCTCCAGCCGCGTCGATGCCTACCTCGATCAGTATCAACAGTCTCTGGATCAGCTTCTCAGTCAAACAGCCTCCATTGATGATCTACAACCGTTAGAAACCGCAGCCTCGGCATTGCTAACAGAAGCAGAGGCCGTCTATGTGATTGATTCGCAGCTGCAGCGCCATAAACAACATTTGGGATTCGCGGCGATGCAGATGGTGCGGCTCACGATGAATGGTAAATCAGTCACCCCCAGAGCTATAAAAATAGACAAACAGTGGAAGATATTGATCAGTCGCGCCCTGACTAATAATGACGCCATAATCACCGGTGTTATCCTGTTGCAACTTCCCATGACTGGCGTGCAGTCTGCTCTCAGTGGCGTAGATACCTCTAATGGCACTCTTGAATTGCAACAGTTGGTTCCCAATCGAAGTAATATAGTGCTGGTATCTCTTGGCGAGGGCGAGCCGCAAGCTCCTGCATCAGGGTTTAGCTCTGAAATGTTTGAAACCGGTAATGCACTTTGGAAAATTTCGTTCAGTCCCTCTCAGACCTTAATTGCCAAGATCAACAAACAACTACCGCCATTTTGGTTGTTTTTTGCCGCTGTATTTATAGCTGTGATCGGTGTGCTGTATCTGTTGGTAATTTTCAGGGCCAAACGCAAACAGACGATAACCGCTATTTTTATCGAAAATCACAATGCCGAAGATGCTTTGTTTGCCCCAGCAATGGATGCCTATGAAGACCCGACCAACATCAGCCCACTCGAGCCAGAGATCGAACAAGAGTCGCTGATAGAAGATGCTGAAGAGCCGCCACCGAGTGAAGAACCTCAGCTAAACGAGCACCCTGAGCCTATTGTCCAGGCTCAGCCGCCTGAAACTCCCAAGCCTGCTTTAGAGTCAGAGGTCGTTGGCGACCCGGCATCTATCGAAGAGCCCAACCCAGAGCCTCAGCCCCAACACAATGCTGAACCTGTCGAGCAACCCACCACAGCAATTGAGCCTGAGCAACTTGAAAACCCTGAATCTGTCGAAGAGCTCGACCCGACTGAGCTACCAGCACTTGAGCCCGAGGAAGAGTTGTTTGAACAGTCAGAATCAATGCCAGCCTCTGAGCCATTAGCTGTAGCAGAACTTCACGACAATCGAGGTGACCCCAACTTTGCGGTGCCAGATGTAGTATTCCGCGACTATGATATTCGCGGCATTGCAGGGACAGAAATTACGCCAGAGTTTGCCTCCAGATTAGGCAAAACCATTGGCAGTATTATTCTTAAAAATGGTCACAGCGCGATTTATATTGGCCGTGATGGCCGCCTGAGCTCTCCACAGCTTTGTGAAGCTATGCGAAATGGTCTGCTGTCCACTGGCTGCAATGTGATTGACCTCGGCGAAATAACCACTCCCATACTCAACTTTGCCGTTCACCATAGTGGTCAATCGAGTTGCGGCATCATGGTGACCGCCAGTCATAATCCGGCCCATTACAATGGCTTTAAGATTATTATTAAAGGTCAGGTTATCGCCGGGCCGACCCTGCAGCTGCTAAAGCCCATGTTGGATGCGGCAGAGTTTACAGTTAGCGATGGCGGCCAATGCTTTAACCGGGATATCAGTACACAGTATGTGCGCCATATTATTGAAGAGAGCTCCATCGACAGGTCCTTCAAAATAGTAGTCGACGGCGGCAATGCTGTCGCTGGGCCTGTGGCACTAAAATTATTTGACAGCTTGGGCTGCATGGCATTTCCGCTGCACTGCGAGGTGGATGGTCGGTTCCCGAATCATGAACCCAATCCGGCAGACGAAAAAAATCTGCAAGAATTAATAGCCAAAGTTAGAGACGTTAAAGCTGACCTTGGCTTTGCCTTTGACGGCGACGGCGACCGCCTTGTTGTGATCTCTTCGGATGGCGAAATAGTCTGGCCAGACAGGCTGATGATGATTTTTGCCAGAGATATCCTCGCTCGCAATCCAGGCGCAGATATTGTTTTTGATGTAAAAAGCAGCAAGCGCTTGGCAGAGACAGTGCGCAAACATTCTGGTCGGCCGGTGATGTGCAAAACCGGCCACGCCCATGTTCGCAAGGCGGTGCACCATAACAATGCTCCATTGGGTGGCGAATTCAGTGGCCATATTTTCTTTAATGATCGCTGGAAAGGTTTTGATGACGGAGTCTACGCTGCTGTGCGTCTGCTCGAGATTCTCTGTGCTCAGCAAGACCACCTGACTCTCGACAGTATGATTGCGGAGTTCAACGACAGCAGCTACACCCCTGAAATTTTGATTCCTATAGATGAAGCTGAGAAATTCAACCTTATCGACACATTAGTGGCTGGCTGCCAATTTAATGGCGCTCAGGTTATTACTCTCGACGGCTTAAGGGTAGAATACCCCAGCGGCTGGGGTCTGATTAGAGCTTCAAACACCTCAGCCAACTTGACCCTGCGTTTTGAAGCAGATGATGATATCAATCTGGAAGACATCAAGCAGCGGTTCCGGCACGAACTGGCGCCATTTATTAACCATATAGAAGATTATATATAGCTATGTCACTGAGTCTTAACGAAGCACAAACTACGGCGCAGGTTATCTCCCGCGCTCTGCCCTATATCCAGCGTTTTGCCGGCAAGACCGTGGTCGTTAAATATGGCGGCAACGCCATGGTCGACGACCACCTTAAAGAGAGCTTCGCCCGGGATATTGTGCTGATGAAGGCCGTGGGTATAAACCCGGTGGTTGTCCATGGTGGTGGCCCGCAGATCGGTGCGCTGCTCGATGAACTGTCTATCGAATCCCGATTTGTCGATGGTATGCGTGTCACCGACAGCAAGACGATGGATGTCGTCGAAATGGTGCTGGGCGCTACCATCAACAAAGAAATAGTTAATTTGATTAGCAGCGCTGGCGGCAGAGCCTTCGGTGTCACTGGCAAAGATGGTCAACTTATTCAGGCTAAGAAGCTTGTGGTTTCCCACAAAACACCGGAAATGTCAGCGCCGGAGATTATTGATATTGGTCATGTGGGCGAGGTCGCCTCAATTAATAAATCTATTATTGATATGCTCGTACAGGCCGACTTTATTCCTGTGATAGCGCCAATCGGTGTGGGCACGGATGGGACTTCCTACAATATCAATGCAGATTTGGTGGCCGGTAAAGTGGCAGAGGTACTGCAAGCTGAAAAGCTGATGCTACTGACTAATGTGGCCGGACTGCAAGATAAGCAGGGCCAGATACTTACCGGGCTTTCTGTAGGTCGTGTCGACGAACTGATCGAAGATGGCACCATTTATGGTGGCATGTTGCCAAAAATTCGCTGCGCTTTGGATGCAGTAAAATCTGGTGTCCCCTACGCTCATATTATTGATGGCCGCGTCAATCACGCGGTGATGCTGGAAATTTTTACCGATGAAGGTGTAGGCACTCTGATCACCAATCAAGAACACAACGGAGCATCGTGATGGCGGGTAAAAAAGGTTCTCGGGCACAGGAAATACTTCAAGCGCTGGCGCGGATGCTGGAAGTCTCTAGGGGAGGCCGCATCACTACGGCTGCTCTGGCAGCAGAGATCGGCGTTTCAGAGGCCGCTCTATATCGTCACTTCCCCAGCAAAACCCGTATGTATGAGGGGCTGATTGATTTTATTGAAGAGACCATTTTTGCCCGGGTACGCACTATTGTCAGCGATGAGCCCGACGCGGTTAATCAGTGCTACAGAATTTTGGGGTTGGTACTGGCGTTTAGCGAGAAAAATCCAGGTATTACCAGAATACTGAATGGAGACGCCCTAACAGGCGAAACCAGCAGACTGCATGATCGAGTCGCTCAGTTTTGGGATCGATTGGAAGCTCAGCTTAAGCAGACATTGCGCGAAGCCGAAGTGCGGGAAGGGTTAAAGCTGTCTGTGCCAGTCAGTGTCGCGGCAAATCTTATGTTGGTGACCGCAGAGGGCAAGGTCAGTCAGTTTGTGCGCAGTGGCTTTGCACAGGCTCCCACTGACCACTGGCCTGAACAATGGACATTAATTACTACTCAGATGTTTGCTTAGGACCTAGTTTCAGCTCACGAAAACGCTGCTCGTACCCATGGTAGACCGCTTCAATACTGAGCTGATCAGTCTTGCGATTGACCAGCAGCTTTTGAACCTCGGCCCTGTCCAGGTGGGCCTGGCTGATTTGCTTAAGTAAATCAGCAGCAACCTCTTCACCGGCCATCTCCATATTGGCGGCTTCCGCCACCAGATTCTCTTCTCTAGCATCGAGACTGGATAAATTATTGCTCAGATTCTGAATGTCTCTGGCCAGCAATGCCAGCTTGCGCTCTTTGAGGCGGGTGATTTCACCCACATGGCTGAAGCTGGCAAGCAGATACTGGTCCTGCTTGCTCTGACCCTGATTAATTCCGGCCGGCTGCCGGGCCTTCACGGTTTCAAGCACAGCGCCCTGCTCATTAACAATTTCATAGCCGTCGACCGCGGCATTGGGAGGGATGGTATCTGCAGTGACAATAATGCCAGCACCATCACGATAACGGTAAAGCTCTTCCGCCACCGCGATATTGGCTAACAATAGACTTACCAGTAATACCAGTTTTGTCACAGGCCGTACTCTTGTCGATAGTCTTTAATCTGTTCTATCAGTGACTTCATATCTGACTTAGCATCAAGATAGGTCAATATGTCGTCTATATCAATAATGCTGACCACGGGAATCTTGAACTGCTGTTCCACTTCCTGAATCGCCGATTTGTCAGTGTTGCCACGCTCTTTGCGATCTAGGCCTATCACTACGCCAGCAGGCTGGGCACCGGCCGCATCAACCATCGCCATAACTTCGCGGATTGCTGTACCCGCAGTAATCACATCATCAATAATTAACACTCTGCCTTCCAGAGGCGCACCAACAATAGTGCCTCCCTCGCCATGGGACTTAGCTTCCTTGCGGTTAAAACAATACGGAACATCCAAATCATGGTGCTCGGCAAGAGCAATAGAAGTGGCTGCAGCCAGAGTAATGCCTTTGTAAGCTGGCCCAAACAGCACATCAAATTCAATGCCGGACTCAACAATAGCTGCCGCATAACATTGGCCTAAAGCCGCAAGCGCTTTGCCACGGTAAAACTCACCAGCATTAAAGAAATGTGGCGAAACACGACCAGACTTAAGCCTAAACTGACCAAACTTCAGAGCGCCACTGGCAATGGCGTTATCGATAAACTGGGTTTTATAATTAATCATAATTGTCATCTATTATTGGGCCAATGCCATTTGCTGAACTCGAATCAGGTCGGCAATACCGCGCTTGGCTAGGTCTAACATCTGGGTTAATTCTTCAGTGCTAAATGGTGCTGCTTCAGCAGTACCCTGAACCTCGATAAAACCACCATCGCTATTCATCACCACATTCATATCAGTTTCCGCATTGGAATCTTCCGGATAATCCAGATCCAGCACTGGTGTGCCTTTGTAAACGCCAACAGATACTGACGCAATCATAGCGACCAGCGGATCGCCGGCAATGGCTTTCTTGCGCTGCAGATAACGAATGGCATCAACCAGTGCGACACAGGCACCAGTGATAGAGGCGGTTCTAGTGCCGCCATCGGCCTGAATAACATCACAGTCGATATTAATGGTGTGCTCACCTAGCTGTTTCAAATCGACAGCAGCGCGCAGGGATCGGCCGATAAGTCGCTGGATTTCCTGAGTGCGGCCACTCTGTTTACCCCGCGCAGCTTCACGGCCCATACGACTGTTCGTTGAACGCGGCAACATGCCATATTCCGCGGTTACCCAACCCTGGCCTGTGCCACGTAAAAATCTGGGCACACCATTTTCAACACTGGCAGTACAGATTACCTTAGTATTGCCAAACTCGATTAATACAGAGCCCTCGGCATGACAGGTATAGTCTCTGGTGATCTTTACTTGCCGAAGTTGCTCTGGGCGACGCCCGCTGGGTCTGGTCATAATGGTTATCCTGGATTAAGTAGGCTTAAAAATTTTGCGGAATTGTAGCAAATCTACCAACCCATTGGCCGCCTTTGTTACCATGGCGCACTATTAATTTTTCGTTTGGAGAAAATATGCCTCGTAGCATGACGGCATTTGCCAGAAATACCCTCGAATTCAGCTGGGGTTCAATTACCTGTGAGCTACGTTCAGTTAATCATCGTTTTCTGGAGACTGGTTTTCGTCTGCCGGAAACCCTGCGAGAAAAAGAAATGCAGCTGCGGGAAATTGCCCGTAAAAAGCTCAGCCGCGGCAAAGTCGACTGCGCACTTCAGGTTGCCTTTAATAATACCGATGCAGAAGTCAGTGCGGATTTAGAACTGGCCAAACGGTACATAGATATTGCCGAGAAAATCGCCGCTGAGCTGCACAACCCAGCGCCTATTTCGGCACTGGATATTATGCGCTGGCCGGGCATTCTTCAGGATTCTGAAGTAGCACCTGAGACCTTACACAAATCGGCGTTGGAGGCTTTTTCAGCGACCGTGGACCAACTGCTCGAAGGGCGTCAGCGCGAAGGCGACTTGCTCGCCGATATGATTGAGCAGCGGCTGGTTGGAATAGAAGAGCAGGTTGCACTGGTGCGACAGCATCTGCCAGAGATTCTCGCCCAGCAACGCGTGCGTCTGAATCACAAACTCAACGACCTTAAATCACAACTGGACGAAGATCGCCTTGAACAGGAAATGGTGATTATCTCTAATCGTGCCGATGTCGACGAAGAGCTTGATCGACTCGAGGCACATATCAAGGAAATACGGCTGGTTCTGCAGAGCACAGATTCAATAGGACGCCGATTGGATTTTTTGATGCAGGAGTTAAATCGCGAAGCGAATACCTTGGGCTCTAAATCCATCGCTGGAGTAACCACTCAGGCGTCCGTCGAACTCAAGGTATTAATTGAACAAATGCGCGAGCAGATTCAAAATATAGAATGATCTATGCTGCAGCAAAATGGGGCTTTGCTTATATGTAGTCCTTTTTTATCACCATTGTGGATAGAATTGAGATGTTAACCATAACCCGCTGTTTACTGCCTTTTTTCACTGCTTGGATGCTGCTGTGCAGTAGTATGTCATTTTCCTTTGGCGCCGACGGGCACCGCATTGTGGTCAACATTGCGCAAAGCCATCTCAGTCCAAAAACTGCCGCAGCGATCAGGACCATCACCGGGGATGCTGATCTGGGTAAACTGTCATTGTGGCCAGATAAAATTCGCTATTTACCGGCCTGGGAACAATCCAAATACTGGCACTACATCAGCATTGATGACAGCGAAGAGTTTAATGGCTTAAAGCGCAGTAGCGATGGCGATGTACTCTCCGCGCTGGAGCACTTTTATACTCAACTGCAGGATCCTCAACTCAGCAACAAACAACAAATTGAGGCGCTGGCATTCTTTATGCACTTTGTCGCTGATATTCACCAGCCTCTGCATGTGGGGCGTCGGGACGATCGCGGCGGTAACAGTATAGACATCGTTTGGCTGCAACAGTCCAAGAGGAATAACCTGCACAGGGTCTGGGATAGTCTGATTCTAGATCAGGAAAACAAAACCCCGCACCAGTATAGTCATCATCTGGATAAAGCTAGTGTCAGGCAGATTGCTCAATGGCAGCAGACCAACTTTTTGTACTGGGCTAGAGAATCCAAAGCCCTACGCAATCAGGTGTATAACTTCAGCCCCGAAATACAGCGCAAACGCACCTCAATTGGCACAGCTTATATTGAGCGCAATAAACCAATTGTCGAGCAGCGTCTGCTGATGGCAGGGATCCGTCTGGCTGGATATCTCAACCGGATTTATGATCCACAGGCGCAATAGCTAAAATTTTTATTACAGTGGCCACAGAATCTGGAATAATCCCCCAATACAGTCACTTTTAAGTAACGGATCCCTACAAGCTATGGCTAAAGGCACTTTGTTTATTATCTCCGCCCCCTCGGGCGCAGGCAAAACTAGTCTGGTCGCAGAAATTCTGGCCCAGACAGACAATATCCAGGCCTCTATCTCTCATACCACCAGAGAATGTCGACCGGGGGAACAGGATGGCGTCAATTATCATTTTGTCGGTCGCGAGCAGTTCTTAACAATGATTGAAAACAATGCCTTTCTTGAACATGCCCAAGTGTTCGGTAACTTTTACGGTACCTCAGAAGAATGGGTAGAAACCACCTTAAACAAAGGCATCGATGTTATTCTGGAAATTGACTGGCAGGGCGCCGAACAGGTGCGTAGCAAATTTGTCGATAGCCAGAGTATTTTTATTCTACCGCCCAGTAAATCGGCGCTGCGAGAGCGTCTCAATGGCCGTGGTCAGGATCATGCTGAGGTGATTGAGAAACGAATTGCAGCAGCCACCGAAGAAATGAGCCATTATGTAGAGGCAGACTATCTGGTGATCAATGATACTTTTGCCTTGGCGCTGGAGCAGTTGCAGAGCATTATCAGTGCCCAGCGCTGCAAAATGCCGGTTTTGGGGCATGAAAAATTACTGTCAGATTTATTGTCGTAAACCCGCGCATTAGGTAAACTGGCCGACCTTTGCAGCTTCAGGCTGCATTTTCGAATAAATTTTTACGTTTGGCGGATAAAAGATGGCTCGTATTACAGTAGAAGATTGTTTAGACAATGTAGATAACCGCTTTGAATTAGTGATGGTTGGCTCTAAACGCGCCCGTCAAATAGCGATCGAAGGTCGACCAGCATTGGTTGACGAAGAAAACGACAAACCCACGGTTATCGCATTGCGCGAGATCGCACAGGGATTGGTCAATGCAGATATTCTCACCGAAGTGGTGCAGGATTATGAAATCGTTGATGCTGAAGACGCTGTCGAAGTTCCTGAAGTGCCCGCTATTTAACAAAGCAGTTAAAGTCAGGGGAGGGCGGCCTAACCATGCTTACAGTATTTATCAATAAGCTGTCCTCCTACTTAGACGAAAAAGAAGTCGCTAAAATTCAGCGCGCCTATACCTATTCTGAAAAATGCCACTCTGGCCAGATGCGCCAAAGCGGCGACCCCTACATCACCCACCCTCTGGCCGTCGCCAATATTCTCGCTGATATGCATATGGATCACGAGAGTCTGATGGCTGCTCTGCTGCATGATGTGATCGAAGATACAGGGGTGACCAAAGGGCAGATCAGCCGACGCTTTGGCCGCACCGTCGCCGATCTGGTCGATGGCGTCAGCAAGCTCACAGAAATTGAATTTGAAACCAAGGCCGAACAGCAGGCAGAAAGTTTTCAGAAGATGACTCTGGCCATGTCCAGAGATATCCGCGTGGTGTTGGTTAAGCTCGCCGACCGGCTGCACAATATGCGCACCCTCGGCGGTCTGTCGCCAGAGAAGCGCCGTCGAGTCGCCAGAGAAACTCTGGATATCTACGCCCCTATAGCCCAGCGTCTGGGTATCAATGATATTCGTATTGAATTTGAAGATCTGGGTTTTGCCGCTATGTATCCCCTGCGCCATCGGCGCCTGCGGGAAGCCATGAAAGCCGCACGCAAAAATCGCAAAGAAATTGTTACCGAGATCCACCAAGCCATTGAACTGCGCCTGGAGAACGAGTCTTTCGATGCAGTGGTAAAAGGTCGTGAAAAGCATCTCTGGAGCATCTACCAGAAAATGCGCACAAAGAAGAAATCTTTCCGCGACATTATGGATGTATTTGCCTTTCGTCTGGTGGTCGATAATGTTGATGATTGCTACAGAACGCTAGGCATGATGCACAATATATTTAAGCCAGTGCCCGGTGAGTTTAAAGATTATATCGCCATCCCTAAAGCCAATGGCTACCAGTCCCTGCACACAGTCTTGGTGGGTATGCACGGAGTGCTCATCGAAGTGCAGATTCGCACTAAAGAAATGGAAAAAATGGCCAACTATGGTATCGCTGCCCATTGGGAATACAAAGCGGGTGGCAAAACTGGCGATGGTCATCAGCGCAGAGCGACCCGCTGGATCCAAGGTTTGCTGGAGATGCAAAAGCAGGCCGGCAACTCATTGGAATTCCTCGAACATGTAAAAGCCGACCTATTCCCTGATGAGATCTATGTATTCACCCCCAAGGGCACCATTGTAGAGCTGCCCTCCAATGCCACACCGATTGATTTTGCCTACTCAGTACACACAGGCTTGGGCGATCGCTGTATTGCCTGTCGGGTGGACGGCGAACTCACTCCGCTGTCGCAGCACCTGCAGAGCGGCCAGAAAATTGAAATTATCAGCACCGCTGGTGCCCAGCCAAATCCCAACTGGCTCAATTTTGTGGTCACTGCAAAAGCCCGCAGTGCCATTCGCCATTTCCTCAAGAACCAGCAACATGACGAATCTGTAGACCTGGGCAAGCGCCTGCTGGATCAGGCTCTGGCCAATCTGGGCACCAAGTACAACGAACTTAAGAAATCCCAGATCAAAAGTCTGCTTAAAGAAACTGGCGCCCCCACCTTTGAATATGTACTGCAACAGATCGGCCTGGGCAACAGCGTGCCGTTTGCCGTCGCCAATCTGCTGATCCCCGCCAACAAGCGAAAAATATCTGACGATAAGAAAAATTCTACATTGCCAGTGGTTATTGATGCCTCTGAAGGCCTGCTGCTGCAATATGCCCGTTGCTGTCACCCCATCCACGGGGATCCGATCTTAGGCCATATGACACCAGGAAAAGGGCTGGTTATTCATCTTGAGTCCTGCCGTAACCTTAAAGAGATTCGCTCTAATCCAGAAAAATGTATGCCATTGACTTGGTCCACCGTGGTGACCGGTGAATTCCCGGTCGAAATCAAAGTGGAGATTACCCCAGAGCGAGGATTTATTGCTGCATTGGCATCACGAATAACCGAAGAAGATGCCACCATCGAGCAGATCAGCGTTAATGAGAAAGACCCCTACACCAGTATCGTCGATGTAGTACTCACCGTCAGAGACCGAATTCATTTGGCCGATATTTTGCGCCGGGCACGCAGCCTGACGCCAGTGCGCCGTATATACCGTGTTAAAAACCAGTAAGACAAGGAGACAGTAATGACAAACAAAGCGATTATTCATACCGAAAGTGCGCCAGCGGCCATCGGCACCTATAGCCAGGCTGTTAAGGTCAACAATACGGTCTATCTGTCAGGGCAAATTCCATTGGTAGCAGAAACCATGGTACTCATTGAAGGCGATATCAGTGCCCAGATTGATCAGGTATTTAAAAATCTCAGCTCAGTCTGTGAAGCCTCAGGTGGCGATTTGAGCAATATCGTTAAGCTAAATATATTCCTCACTGATCTCAGCCACTTCCCCACTGTTAATGAAATTATGGGCCAGTATTTTCAGGAACCCTACCCAGCACGTGCCGCTATAGGGGTTAAAGAACTACCCAAAGGTGCTGAGGTCGAGATGGATGGGATTTTGGTGATCTAATTGAGGAGCTTCCGCTCCTTCATCAATGCTAGGTAGCCCTCTTTATAGGTCGGGTAAATAAAGTTGTAGCCCCTATCTAAAAGGCGCTGATTACTGCAGCGCCGAACCGCATTCTGCACCACAATTTCATCATGCAACTGCACCTCCATCTGACTGGCCATCCAGCGACGCATATCGTGCTGAGTCACTGGTTTGCTGTCAGTACCCAGATAAACCGACTCAAGGCTCTCACCACGATCATAGAGCTCGACCAAATGAGCCAGCACTCCGGCACAGTCCTCGCTGTGAATACGGTTACTCCACTGTTCCGGCTGCGCTGGCCGGCCTTTACCCGCCTTGATTTGATCTAGCATTCTAGTGCGGCCCGGGCCATAAATACCAGAGAAACGCACAATACTGTGGGCGCAGGACAGCCCACCAATAGCTCGTTCGGCTTGCAGTAGTAACTTGCCGGAAAATGAAGTCGGGTTGGTCGCTGTACTCTCATCTATCCAGGCGCCCTGATTATTGCCATAGACGCTAGTACTGGAAACCCATAGCACTAGCCTGGGTTTTGATTGGGTCTGTTCAATAGCTGTCGCTAAAGCCTCAGCCCCAGCCACATAGGAATCTCGATAGGCCTGCTCGGTAAAATTCTGCGGCGTAAGAGTAACAATCACCACATCAAACTGCTGATTGAGAACTGTGGTCAGTTGATCGATATCCGTCATATTGCCGGCAATAGGCCTGATGGATGACGGCAGATTTTGCGCATTGCGCTTTAGTCCAAAACATTGATGCTGAGAAGGGAGCTGGGCAAACTTCGCAGCTGTACGCTGACCAATATCGCCACAACCGGCTAACAAAATTTTCAATTAAGGTTCTCTCTTTAATAAATATTAGCTATCATTAGATCATTAAATTTAAACACTTTCCCGGATCTATCAATGACCCTTACAGAACTCAGATACATAGTTACATTGTCTCAGGTCCAGCACTTTGGCCAGGCCGCCGAGCGATGCAATGTCAGCCAGCCGACTCTGAGTATAGCGGTTAAGAAACTCGAACGTGAACTTGGGATTGATCTTTTTGAGCGCTCTAAAAGTAATGTGCGTCTGACCCCAATAGGGCAAAAAGTTGTCGCCCAGTCTCAGCGGGTGCTGGAAGAAGCCGCATCTATTAAAGACATTGCCAGTTCAGGCAAAGACCAGCTCAACAGCCCGCTTCATGTTGGTGCGATTTTTACCATTGGTCCCTATCTGTTTCCGCACTTTATACCACCACTCCAAGAAAGTGCCCCGGAAATGCCTCTGGTTATTGAGGAGGGCTATACCAGCACATTGCGCAAGCGTCTGCGTAGCGGTGAGGTAGACGTCATTATTGTTGCCCTGCCATTTACTGAGTCAGACGTGGTTGTTCAGCCTCTCTACGAAGAACCTTTTGTAGTGCTGCTGCCAGACAGTCACCCCCTCGCCGAGCAAAAAGAAATACAGCACAGCGATCTCGATGGGGAAAATGTTTTGATGCTGGGTGAAGGTCATTGCTTTAGAGATCAAGTGATTGAAGCTCTGCCCAATATCAATCGCAATCCCGTTAAAACGGCCAGTATCAGTACTATGACCGAAGGCAGCTCATTAGAGACATTGAGTTATATGGTCGCTTCAGGTCTGGGTATTACTATATTGCCTCAGTCTGCCGCCATTGGCGCGGAATACCGGGGCACATCATTGGTCACACGCCCATTTGCCGGAACAGCGCCCTGCAGAACAGCAGCTCTGGCATGGCGCGCCAGCTTTCCCAGACACAAAGCCATTGATGCTCTGCGCAATGCCATCTACAAACGCAACCTGCCAGGCATACAGTAATGTCCGGTTTTCTCCATCAAATCAGCGTCGATACTCTGCGTGGCGTAGGCCCGCAGCTGGCGACCAAACTAAAAAAGCTCGGACTGTACAACCTGCAGGACCTGCTATTCCATCTGCCTCTGCGCTATATCGACAGAACCCAGATTACTCCCATTGGCGGTATTCAACCCATGACCGAAGTGGTGATTGAGGGAGAGGTGCGAGCTAGCGATGTGGTATTCGGTCGACGCCGCAGTCTGATGTGCCGGGTACAAGACCACAGCGGTGTCATCAGCCTGAGGTTTTTTCACTTTAACCGCGCCCAGCAGGAACGGCTTAAACCAGGCACCCGCCTGCGCTGCTTTGGTGAAGTGCGCCGAGGCAAGTCTGGCCTTGAGCTGTATCATCCGGAATATCAATATCTGGATACACCTAACCCAGCGGAGCTTGAAGAAACCCTGACCCCAATCTATCCCGCTACCGAGGGCATTTCTCAGACGCGCATGCGCGATCTCTGTGGTCAGGCGCTGGCCCAGCTTAGTCAATCAACCATTGCAGAACTCCTGCCAGCAGAGCTGAGCTGGGGTGAGAACAGCCCCCTGTCATTCAGTCTGGTGGAGGCTCTGCGTCTGCTGCACAATCCGCCGCCGGGTACAGCATTGCATTTACTGGCCGAGGGTCAGCATCCGGCCCAGCAACGCCTGGCCGCTGAAGAGCTGGTGGCGCATAATTTAAGTCTTCTAAAACTGCGTCAAAAGGTACAGCAACAGCTCGCACCAACGCTTTTGGAAGATAAAACCGCGAAGCATAAATTCCTCTCCCAGCTAGCCTTTGAGTTGACCGCTGCGCAACAGCGCGTCGGCGCTGAGATCAGTGCGGATATCAGCACCGCTATACCTATGCTGCGACTGGTGCAGGGAGATGTGGGCTCGGGTAAAACCGTGGTCGCCGCCTTGGCTGCAGTACAGGCCATCGCCAATGGCAAGCAGGCTGCGCTGATGGCGCCTACTGAAATTCTTGCCGATCAGCACAGAATTAACTTTGAACAATGGCTGCGTCCACTGGGTATTCGGGTGGCTTTTTTGACGGGCAAAGTCAAAGGCAAGGCCCGAGAAATGCAACTTCAAGCCATCGCTGACGGTTCTGCTCAGATGATAGTAGGTACCCATGCACTGTTTCAGGATAGTGTCGAGTTTAGCGACCTTGGCCTGAGTATTATTGATGAACAGCATCGTTTTGGTGTTCACCAACGACTAGCTCTGCGCAATAAAGGCTTTGCTTCAGAGGACACAGTACTCAATGGTCTGGCCCCACATCAGCTGCAAGCGCCCCATCAGCTGATTATGACTGCCACCCCCATTCCGCGGACATTGGCTATGAGTGCCTATGCTGATCTGGACTGTTCGGTTATTGATGAACTTCCTCCAGGGCGAACGCCCGTAGAGACCCTGGTGCTGAGCAATCTGCGGCGCAACGATATTATCGAGCGACTAAAGGTAGCCTGCGCTAAAGGCCGTCAGGCCTACTGGGTCTGTACATTAATCGAAGAATCCGATGTATTGGAAGCACAGGCCGCTGAAGTAACAGCCAGTGAACTACAGCTGATGCTGCCAGAGCTAAGTATTGGCCTGATTCATGGTCGCCTCAAACCCCGTGAAAAGCTCGAAATGATGGAGGCTTTTAAGTCTGGTGAGGTTAATCTGTTGGTGGCTACCACAGTGATCGAAGTGGGGGTAGATGTACCCAATGCCAGCCTGATGATTATTGATAATGCTGAGCGCCTTGGCCTGTCCCAACTGCATCAACTGCGAGGCCGTGTCGGCCGTGGGTCGCAGAGCAGTCATTGCCTGCTGCTCTACAGCATGCCTATCTCAGCCAATGGCAGCGCAAGGCTGAAAATTATGCATGAAACCAATGACGGCTTTAAGATCGCGGAAAAGGATCTCGAGCTACGGGGCCCCGGCGAAGTACTGGGCACCAGACAGACAGGTGATATGCAGCTGCATATCGCTGATCTACAGCGGGATGCCCATCTGCTGCCACAGATCAAATCAACAGCAGAAACTCTGCTTCTCAATCATCCAAACAATGTCGACCTCCTGATTATGCGCTGGTTAGGCCATAGCGAACAGTACGCACAAGCCTAGGGCAGACTTAACTGCAAAGACTTGTTCCTAAATTGTTTCATTTTCGCGGCAATTCCCTATACTGCGCTAAAAACAGGAGTGTGAATTTATGGCGTTTAGTAATCCCATTTCAAATCTGTTCGGCAAATCGCCGATCAGACCACTGCAAGAGCATATGTCGCTGGTGGTGAGCTGTGCTTCACTGCTGGAGCCCTTCTTTGAAGCTGTTATCAATGATAACTGGCCGAGCGCCAGTAAAATTTTTGATCAGATTGCTGAGCGTGAAAACCGCGCTGACGATCTAAAGAAAGAATTTCGTCTGAATATGCCCAAAAGCCTGTTTATGCCAATGTCACGCACTGACCTGCTCAGCATACTTGCCCAGCAAGATGATATAGCCAATACCAGCAAAGATGTCTGCGGCATTGTTCTGGGTCGCGAGATGGATATTCCCAATGTACTGCAATCCGACCTCATGGGCTTTGTTAAAAGCGCTATCGAAACCTGCGAGAAAGCACTCAAAGCGATCAACGAACTGGATGAACTTCTGGAGACTGGTTTTAGTGGTCAGGAAGTAAAGTTCGTCAAAAAACTGATTCGGGATCTCGACGCTCAGGAACAAAAAGTCGACAAAAAAGAGCGCAAACTCCGTCATCGCCTATTCAAGCTTGAAGCTGATATGCCACCGGTAAACGTAATGTTCCTGTACAGCACCATTGACAATATTGGTGCTGTGGCAGACACCGCGGAACGTGTAGGTAATCGGCTTGAGCTTTTGCTAGCCAAATAACAATAACTTTCGGACCTAGTAACCATGGAATTATTCAGCGAATACGGCACCATTTTAATTATTCTAGCGGCCTGTTTTGGTTTCTTTATGGCTTGGGGTGTCGGAGCTAACGACGTAGCTAATGCAATGGGTACTTCAGTTGGATCCAAGGCATTAACCATCAAGCAAGCAATTTTAATTGCGATGGTGTTTGAATTTGCCGGTGCCTACCTGGCAGGTGGCGAAGTGACTTCTACCATCCGCAAAGGCATTGTTGACTCCGCCGTGTTTAGCGACAAGCCAGACCTGCTGGTATTTGGCATGTTATCGGCCCTGCTCGCAGCAGGCACCTGGCTGGCCATTGCCAGCTTTATGGGTTGGCCTGTCTCTACCACCCACAGTATTGTCGGCGCTATCGTTGGTTTTGCGGCCGTTGGCGTTTCCAATGATGCCGTAAACTGGGGAAAGGTAAGCACCATCGTCGCTAGCTGGGTGGTGTCGCCTGTGATGGCGGGCACCATTTCATTTGCCATCTTCAGAAGTGTGCAACATCTGATTCTTACTCAAGACAACCCCTTTGACCGAGCCAAGAAATACGCCCCTATGTATATGTTTGCCGTGGGCTTCCTGATGGCCATGGTGACATTGCTCAAAGGCCTGAAACATGTATTTAAAGATGTCGGCATCGATATGAGCTACGGCGACAATGTTCTCGTGGCGGTGGGCTTTGGTATTCTAGTGACTATTATTGGTACCTACCTGCTGAGTAAAGTAGAGCGTGATCTCACTAAAGAAGAAGGCAACCGTTTTTATAATGTTGAAAAAGTTTTTGCTGTACTGATGATATTTACCGCCTGTAGCATGGCCTTTGCACATGGTTCTAACGATGTGGCCAATGCCGTTGGTCCTCTCGCGGCAGTAGTTAATGTGGTCAATGCCGGTGGTGATATTGCGGCCAAGAGCTCGATGCCGAGCTGGATTTTATTGTTGGGCGGTGCTGGTATTGTCTTCGGTCTCGCCACCTATGGCTTTAAAGTCATGGGCACCATCGGTCGCAAGATTACCGAGCTGACTCCCAGCCGCGGTTTTGCTGCTGAACTAGGCGCTGCAGCCACCGTAGTGTTGGCCTCAGGCACTGGCCTGCCAATTTCTACCACCCACACATTAGTGGGCGCGGTGCTGGGCGTTGGCATGGCACGGGGTATAGGTGCCATTAATCTTAGAATGGTCGGCTCTATCTTCCTATCCTGGGTAGTGACACTGCCAGCCGGTGCCGGTCTGTCGATTCTGTTCTTCTTTTTCTTTAAAGGCGTGTTTGGAGGCTAAGTATCCGTAGTATCAAAAAAGCCCGACGATTAAAAAATCTGTCGGGCTTTTTTATGCCATTCAAAGCTGGCTATGGGAGTATGCTATCAGAGCCGATTTAAATTTCGCAGCAACTCCAGAGCCTCATCGGCAAACTGTTGTGGTACAAACACATGGTCATGGTAATAACCAGCAATCACATTGGCACTGATTTCATACGCCGCTAACTTACCCGAAACTATCGCCGTCAAACCCACAGCCTCTAGACTGGAATGGGCCTGCAAGCTAATACAGCGAAAGGCGCCCTGATAGTCTAACCCACAGGCATCTGCGTTTTCAGCGGTAACCACCAAAGTAAGACCTTCCGGCTCCTGAAAACTGGCAATCGGCATTGCTTCCTTGCCATCCCCGTACTGCCCCGAGGCAATGGTACAGAACACATAACGAGGCTCCAGCAATATTGGCGAGAGACTTCTTAATAAAGTTTTTAAATCAGTTTCACCGGACATATTATTTATCTTTTGGTTTAGCGAAGAATACAAACGGGACTGCAAATGGGCCAAACAAAACTGCCATCCAACCCCAAAAACGAATATTGGCCTGGCGTTCTTTAGCAATCTGATAACAGACAACAATACAGAGAATATTAATCATCACCAAAGCGTAGGTAACTGGCACTATTACAATTCCTCAGAAAAATGATAACTGGCAATGGTAAAGTTCTGCGCAAAATAGAACCTATGAGCCTTGCCTCTATGAGTCCCAGAATCTAGATGCAAAACATTGCACCCTTGTGCAACCGCCTGCTGGCGCAGCCATTTAATCATAAGCTCGCCATAACCTTTTGAGCGATGCTGCTCTACTGTCACCAGATCGTCAACATAGCAATGCTTGCCCATAAATAAATTACTGTAAATACGATAGCCCGCTACAGCAACCACCTGATTGCCTTCCTCTATAAATGCAAGCTTAAAACCCTCGTCTTCCATAGCACGCACAGTGGTCAAAAAACTGTCACGGGAAAGATGTGGCCTAAGCTCAGCAATAGCATGAAAACAATTTAGTATCTCATCATCTGTTACAGCTAGTCTCGGCACCCTGTATTCTCCAGGCTGAATATTGAGCAATTATATTAGGGTATCAGCAATTGTAACAACGCCTTTAATGGAATAGTTGCCCAGGCATACTTTTTATAAAGGCCCTTTAAACGATCAACAACATCTGACTTTTCTGACTCCTGTGCAAGGCTTTCGACTTCCGCCCTGAGGGCCATATAATCTGCTGTTGATACAGTACTGCTTTGGCAGGCGAGTGATTCTATAGCAACACAGAACTGTTCCAGATCCGCGGCGGCAATACTATTAGTCTGCCTATTATCAAGCTGATTATCATTTCCTTGACTGACATTGCCCACTACCGCATTGCCGCCAGAGACATTGATATGAATAGCGGATTTACTCATGCCTTAGCACCTTTTACAGCACCGCTTATTTTATTCATTGCACCCTGCACCACATTGCCCATATTAACCTTGCCCCCGGTAATATTGATATTCATAGTCTGTAGTTTTTGCGCTTTCAAATCACTGGTATCAATGCCATTTTTATCCAGCGCCAAGACCATGGCATCAAACACAGTTTCACTGATCGAGCGCACCTGGGTAGAGACATCAACATCATTATAGGCACTAGAATAAACGGTTCGTACTCTGTTCAACAGGTTAGTCTCACGCTTTATATAAGGCATAATCCAAAACCATAATGTAAATGGCGAGTAAGCAATTAAATTAAACTTGGCATTTTTATCCACATAGCCTCCCACCACCACTCGCCATTCAAAAGATCGGACAGCACCAAAGCTACTCTGGTTTAAAATCAGCGTTAAGGTAGTACCACGCTCAGTTGAATTAGCATCGCCCTTTAAAAAAACGCGTTGCTCCGGAGCCAGCAGATCTTTGTCGCTGTCAGTGATCGCAATAGCATCAAGCTCTTTGATTGGTGTCCTAGTTTTGAGCTCCTGCTCAATGGTAGAAAATACATCTTCCTCAATATTGATCGGGTGATGAAACACATGTTGAATATGGGTATACACCTGACCAAAATATTTAAACGGTAATGCTTTGTTAAAATTTTTGGAGCTGGCAACAGCCTCATCAATATCATTCCGCAACAGGGTTGAGGTAATCAAGGTAACGACGGTGAGGATAATAAGCCAGATCCCGAGACTGCCTATTGTCAGATACAGGTGTATAAGGACAGCAAGGCCGATGCTGCGTTTTTTAATTCGATTATTAACATTTTTTGAATCTAATAAATCCATTTTTTATAACTCCTTTTTGCTGTAATAAGGTTTATTAAAAGTCACGGGAGTACTGTTGTACTAACGCTGCGAGAGGTTATTTTGCGATCAATGATTTTTTAAGCTCAGTGCTCACCTGCTTAAACGTACCTTTGCCCTGTAGTAGTTGAGAAGTGCTGGAAGAGCCATTTTGGGATAGATTCCAAAAGGTACTAATCTGTCCCTGATATAGAAAATCGGCCCAGGAAGTAATTGAAATACAGGGCTCAGTAGTACTCTCCCAGGATGACGGCACAGCAATGCTGTTATCAGCACAGGCAGAGAGGCTAAAGAATGCTGAGATGCAGAGGACAAGCACATCGTTATATTTCATGATTCAAATCCTTTTTTGCCCCGAAAAGGTACACAAAGACTCACGCCGGGGCTGAACCGTGATACTTAAAGCAATTCGAATTTTAAGAATTTGGCTACAAGTTAGAGAGCGATCTCTGTAGCCGGAATAAGATAGTTATCTAAAGATAGACCAGATTTCAATAGGCTGCGAAGTCAGGATTTTTTATTGCGGCTATTGGCCCAAGGATCGACAGATTTAGAGCCTTTAGTGGCTGTTTTTTCCTTCGACTGGTTAGCAAAAGTACTGATGTACAACGCTTCAACTTTCTCTCTTGCCCACAGAGTTCTGCGCAAAAACTTAAGGCTGGACTTCACCGATGGGTCACTTTTAAAGCAATTGATATTGACTCGCTCAGCCAACGCATCCCAGCCATAATACTCTTGCAGCTGCGTGACCACCTGCTCAAGTTTAATACCATGAAGTGGATTGTTGGGTTGCGGGTCGGACATGTTGTTTGGCCTAAAGTCTGAGGCATCCACTATACAGCGATTTAACGCGGCAGGCTCTTGCGCGGCACCAGATAACCGGCAATAGCTGAAAACAGCGAACCGATAATAATACGCAGTCGCTCATCAAAGAAATTATTATTGCCAGTATGCTCGAAGGCGAGTGAGCCGTTGAACAGACTCATAGTGAAACCAAAGTAGACAGATATATAATAGAGATCGCTGTAAATTAGATGGTTCACCGAGTTTCGAAGACCCATTCAATCCACCTTTATATATTCTCTCTGACAATCCTGGGCACCCATTTCAAACTCCCGACATATCCAGGGTCTCTGATCATAAATCTGGCACAGCATTGTGCTGCGGTCCAGCGCTGAACACCAGCCATCATCCAGACGAGCCATGGTTTCAGCACCCCAGCGATCAACTCTGATATATTCTCTGGGTACACCGGTGTCGGTGATTAGCATGACCTCCAGCTTGCAACAGGCAGCTTTACAGTTGGAACAGCTAATCGTCGGATCAATCAGATTCTGTACTTCAATACTCATAGCTGAGCATCAGGCAAAGTACGAGCAGCAATAGTTGGTCACCTGGTGAACACGGACTTTGAACTTGGCGGCAGCAGGCACTTCAAACTGCATACCGTCGGTTATAGCCTGCCATTCCGAACTATCTGGCAGCAAAAGGTCTAGCTGGCCACTTGAGATCTGCATTAATTCTTTGACCTCTGTGCCAAACTCATACTCCCCCGGCAACATCACCCCAAGAGTTTTTACTGAGCCATCAGCAAGGGTAATTCCGCGGCTGGTTACGGCCCCATCAAAGTAGATATTGGCCTCAAGTTTAACGCTGACATTGGCAAATTCTGACATTTAAATAACAACCTTTTAAGTAATCTAAGCACCGGCAACAGGCCAGCTTTATTGGAGGCGCGTAGCATACCTCATAAGTCTTTTAACTCAGAATGCTTTTAATTGAGAAAGCTTTTAGCTGAAGTTATTTAGTCTGTTTAGTCGGCTGACAAAAGCCCTGAGGCGGCACATCCAATGCTGCATTAAATTTGCTGGAGAGGTTTTGGAAGGCAATCAACCCGGTCAGATCAATCACCGCATCATCATTAAAAAATGTTTTTAACCTTGCCATCAATTCAGTACTGACCTGCTGATCGGAATAGGTGACTGCCTCCGCATACTCCAAAGCAATCCGCTCTTTCTCATCAAACAGGGGAGAGTCGCGCCATTGCTCAAGTTGCTCAACCTTGTCCATGGAACCAGCTCTGGTGGCCAATGTGGCAGAATTGATATCCACACAGAAATGACACCAGTTAATCTGCGAGACCCGCACGGTTACCAGCGAGCGAAGCACCTGATCTATGGGCGATGTTCTGCGGTCAATGGCGCCATAGAGAAGTGCCACTGCGGCAAATAACTTTGGCACCCGGCCCCAGAGCAAGCCCGGGTCAAGTACAGCACCATATTTACGCCGCTGATTATAAAAAAAGGGCCGTAGCCAGAAGGGATATTGTTTCAATGGTTTCACGGGAATATGCATGATGTTCGCTCATATCTGTTGTACCGAAGCACTATCAGAGGTTCAGACGAGTGGCTTGCGTAGCAATATTATAGCCAGCAGCACGCACTAGCAGCGCCTCTCTACTCTGAGAGTCTAACAATGGATTAGTGTGGTTCATATGAATAAACCAGACTTTTGCACGCTGCTCCGGGCCCAGGTGCGCTAGAGTTTCCATGGTCTCAGTGACCAGAGGATGAGGGACTTTGGACATATCCCGGCCAGGTAATTCACCGGCACCAAAGAAGGTAGCATCCAGCAGGGCGTAGTCGACGGTCTTGATAACCTCGGCAATATCCTTTTTCCAGACCGACCATTTATTGATATCCGGGATAAATAGAGCAGTTTTATCAGGCCCCTTAATGGAGTAGCCCACTGTCTCGGAAAACTCATCACGGTGAGGAACCAGAAAAGGGGTAACGCCAACACTGGCAAAAGTTTCAGTCCGATTGTGGGCCAAGGGCTGCAAAGCAATATTGTTGTATGCCACCAATTGACTCCAGGGGCCGTTATTGCTGAGGAACTGCGTCATTCTGGGCATCGCATAAACGGGCACTTTACTAGCTCCCATTGACTCATGGCCGAAAAACATCAGTCCTGCATAATGGCCAATATGAGCATGGGTGAGAAATACACCGGCAAGTACATAATCCGCGGCTTGCTGGTCAAGCATGTAAAGTTGTCGAGGCAGCTGTGGGGTCGCCTCAAACAGATATTTTTTACTGGTCTGGGGGTCAACGAGAGCCAATGCGGTTGCACCTCGCTCCAGTCGTGGCTCAGCCCAACCGGGCATACAATGCTGCTGATAACAGCCTGCCTGAGGGTAGCCAGCGTCCTGAGCTACGCCCAGCACATAGAGATAGGGGTTTTCAGTCTCAGCGGCTGTTACATTAAAGCCCCCCAGACCGAGCGCAAGAGTCAGCAGTATTGGTAACCGCATCTTATTGTTTCGCTGCCAGCATTTTGCCCATATTTTCATGGATAAGGCTAACCGCCTTGAGCGGACGGACCATCACTTTAAAATCAATGATTTGACCATTTTCATCCCAGGTCATCATATCTACGCCATTGACAGTAATACCATTAATGTCGACCTTAAATTCGAGCATGGCGTGGTTGTCTCCGATCAGTTCACGGACATAGACAAAGGTGTCATTAAAGAACACATGAAAAGCAGCGGCCAAATACTGCGTGGTAACGGCTTTACCCACCTGGGGTGTATGCACCACCGGCGAATGAAACACACATTCATCGGCCAGTAACTCATCAAGTCCTGCAACATCGCGAGCCTTGGCAATGCGGTGCCAGGTAGCAAGAGTATCAATCGCCATAGGGGTCTCCTCTAGTTATTTGCTGATCAAAGCCACAAATAGGATAAATTTAATCCACATGGCGAGCAGCGTCAGCACTGATGCCACAAACACCATAAGGCGGTGAATAGTATGGTTGTAGGTAATATGAATCACTGTGTGAACAAACCTTAGACCCACAAACAGCCAGGCCAGATAAATCATGCCTGGATCTTCAATCTGCAGCGCAACCAGCAGCACCCCCAACATATAAAATAGAATGGGCATCTCCAGAAGGTTGGATAGATTGCGGGTAACCTTCTGTACATAGTCCGGCGCTTCATAGCCTGACATTAACTTATACAGCTTGGGATTGACCTCTCGCCTGCGCACACTGATAAGCCTTGAGATGCCGACGGCAAAGACAATTACAAAGGTGAGCAGAACAAGAGTGAAGATTGGGTAGATGATAGACATGGCATCAAGCTCTTATTATTATTTTTGGTGAATGACAATTATAGTATGTCAGGTCTATCGCCTATGCCAGTATTGATTGTGCCCGACAAGGGCACCTATATTCGATCATCGTTCACTGTCAATTATCAAACTTAAGGCGAGCGACAATTTGATCCATTTCTAGATCGTTAAAATACATGCTAGCGTCTATTTCCGACTCTGGGGACGCAGTACTCCATGGAAGAGCAATGGAGGGATTAGCGCTCACCCAAGGAGAGTAATCAACTACATTAGTGGATTCGTCACTCATATCCGGTGTCAAAGAGGTTGTCACTAAAACGACACTTACAACCGTGATGTCCGGGTACTTGTCTCTCAAATAGTCTTTTACTTTTACTATCGTATCGCCAGTTCTTGTGACATCATCAATTAACACTATGGGACCTGCAATATCTAAATCTTCACAGTAGACATCAGGCTCGGCGTTACTATAGACGCATTTAATGATATGGCTACTATGCAAATGCATTCTGTGCCCAAGATAAGTTGCTACAAAATTTCCGCCTTTATTAATGCCAAATAAATAAGGTGCCGCTTTCTCTTTTTGCGCAATTCCCTTAAGTATAAACTCGATATTCGCTAATCCAATTTCCGCAGCGGCGGTCGTCAAAATTTGATCACGGGTTAATGTTCTAGTTTTCAAATCAAGGGTTTTGTTGGCAAGCAGACCGAGATGGTTGGCAAGGGTATGGTCTTGATCTTCAAAAGCCCTTGAATACAGAGTCTGTCGCCCAATAAACCTTCTAGCATCGCTGATATCTTTACTGACGCTAAGCATTTTTTTTTCATGCTGAGATAATTTGGTGTAGAAGGTATTAATGAGTTCCTTTACTTCTACATAGCTTTTATTTTGTGCGTGAAATTCCGATGCAATGCGAGAAATTGTTTCTTCATGACGAGCCTTCGCATTGAAAAAATAACTTAAAAAATGGATAAAACTTGATATTGGAAAGAAGAAGTCTCTCAGCGCTTCTCTCGCGATATCTTTTCCACCTTTTGGGCGCATTGATAGCATTACAATCTCCTCCACGTTCGGCAAAACGTGAGCCACATAAACCGTGAGAATAATATTAAGTCTACTAAAAAAATGAGATATTCAGCAAACTTTAGACCATAAATGATCACTCTCTCGGTGCCTATTGTTTCTAGATACGACACAAAAAAGCTTATCCCAATGGCGGGAGTACTTATGGTAGCAAAAATGGCTATGCCCATTAGAGTTTCGAAAAAGAATGTCTTCGGCGCAGCCGTGTATCCTCCCTGTCCTGATCCATGACCCATATACTCTCCTGTATTCTCAAAAATAGTGGCTACTTTTGGTGCCGTGATTTCTATGGAATACTTTAGCTCATAGAGTTTGTGATCAAATCGTTTCACTCTTTTGACAACAACTAAGTACCGCGTAACAAACGATGGCTTATGGTCTAGGCCTAATTGTCATTAGATTTCAGATAACCATAGACCATGAATTTGAGGAATGTAACAATTTATGGATATAAAAAAGGGCACCGAAGTGCCCTTTTCAATACAGCTATTATTAATTGATCTTGGGGTCCAGCTCACCGGCCTCATAACGGCTAGTCATGCTGTCCAGACCCATAGCTTTTATCTTGCTGGCATTGCCCGCTGTGCCAAAAGCTTCATAACGGGCCATGGCAATATCTCTCATTGCAGTGATGGTTTCTTTTAGATAGGAGCGCGGATCAAAGGCCGCTGGATTTTCTGCTAGATAGCGCCGCACGGCACCAGTGGACGCGAGCCGTAAGTCTGTGTCGATATTGATTTTGCGCACGCCATGTTTAATGCCTTCGCAAATCTGCTCAACCGGCACACCATAGGTCTCCGGGATTTCACCACCGTATTGATTAATAATTGCCAGCCATTCCTGAGGCACAGAGGAGGAACCATGCATCACTAGATGAGTACCGGGAATACGTTGGTTAATAGCTTTGATCCTATCGATAGCAAGAATGTCACCTGTGGGTGGGCGACTAAATTTGTAGGCACCATGGCTGGTACCGCAAGCGATCGCCAGTGCATCGACATGGGTTTTGGAGACAAAATCTGCTGCCTCTTCCGGATCGGTTAGCATCTGCTCCTGAGTCAAGGTACCCTCAGCACCAACCCCATCCTCTTCACCTGCCTGTCCAGTTTCCAGAGAGCCGAGACAACCCAGTTCTCCCTCAACGGATACACCACAGGCATGGGCCATTTCTACAGTGCGACGGGTGACATCAATATTGTAGTCATAGCTGGAAGGAGTTTTGCCATCTTCCATCAATGAGCCATCCATCATCACTGAAGTGAAACCAAGCTGAATTGAACGCTGACAAATCGCCGGGCTGGTGCCATGATCCTGATGCACGCAGACAGGAATATCTGGCCATTCTTCCACTGCAGCCTGTATCAGATGGCGCAAAAATGGCGCACCGGCATATTTTCGCGCCCCTGCAGATGCCTGAACAATCACCGGACTATCGGTCTGTTCTGCCGCTAGCATAATGGCGCGCATCTGTTCAAGATTATTGACGTTAAATGCAGGTACCCCATATTGATACTCTGCTGCATGATCCAGCATCTGTCGTAGTGATATTAATGCCATGGTCGCTTCCTTCCTTTAAATCTTATAGTACTTTTAACTCTGCGCGCGCTGCTCAAGAATGGCAACCGCGGGCAACTCCTTGCCTTCAACGTATTCCAAAAATGCACCGCCCCCTGTAGAAATATAGGATACCTGGTCAGTGATGTCATATTTATCCACTGCAGCAAGAGTATCTCCGCCCCCGGCAATGGAGAAGCCATGGCTTTTGGCAATGGCTAAAGAGATCGCTTTGGTCCCTTCACCAAATTGATCAAACTCAAATACGCCCACTGGGCCATTCCAAATAATAGTACCCATGGAGGCAATAATACCCGACAGATTGCGGGCTGAATCCGGGCCTATATCAAAGATCATATCATCGTCGGCAACCTCGTCCACAGAGATTGTCCTAGCTTCTGCTGTTTCAGAAAACTCTCTGCCGACCACAACATCTGTTGGCAATGGAATATTTACTTTTTCCATTAATGCCTGTGCAGCTGGAACCAAACCGGGCTCGTAGAGAGATTTACCAACCGGCTTACCCGCAGCGGCGAGAAAAGTATTGGCGATACCGCCGCCAACAATTAATTGATCAACCTTATCAGCCAGAGTCTCTAGCACCATTAATTTTGTCGACACTTTTGAGCCACCCACTATGGCAGCAACTGGCGCAGCTGGTGCGGCAATCGCCTGCTCCAAGGCATCCAATTCTTGTGCTAGCAGTGGCCCCGCACAGGCGATGGGTGCAAACTCAGCAACACCGTAAGTGGAAGCCTGAGCACGGTGGGCTGTGCCAAAGGCATCCATCACGAAGATATCGCAAAGCTTGGCATAGCCTTTAGCGAGAATGTCATCGTTCTTTTTTTCACCGGGATTAAAGCGCACATTTTCAAGCATCAGAATCTCACCCTCAGCCTGCTGCAAGCCATTGGTCCAGCTCTGCTCTACCCTTATGGTCTGACCTAATAGATCACCGAGATGCTTAGCCACAGGGGCCATGCTGAAGTCCTGGTTATATTGACCTTCGGTGGGACGCCCGAGATGGGACATCACAATAACTTTTGCGCCTGCATCAAGGGCATATTGGATGGTGGGTAGCGCAGCTCTGATTCTCGCGTCGCTGGTGACTCTGCCATCTCTGACAGGAACATTTAGATCTTCTCGGATAAGAACTCTTTTGCCTGCGAGCTTCTGGTCGGTCATTAACTTGACGGTCATCGTAATCCTTAATAGCTGTGGTTTGGGCTGAATAGTTGGCTGAGGATTACCCCCGCCAAGCCAGCAAAGTGTCAAGCATTCTATTAGCGTAACCCCATTCGTTATCGAACCAAATTAACACTTTGACTAATTTTTTCTGACTGACTTTAGTTTGGCTGGCATCAACAATGCCGCTGCGTGGGTCATGATTGAAATCACAGGAGGCCAGAGGCTCCTCGGTATAACCCAGCACACCGTTGAGGCTGCCATTAGCCGCGGCTGATAAGGCTCCATTGACTGCCGCAGTATCCACGTCAGTGTTAAGCATGACGGAGAGATCAATAGCCGACACATTCAATGTAGGAACGCGCATGGCCTGTGCCTGAAAACGCCCCGTCAGCTCTGGCAGCAGACGATCAATACCCAGTGCCAAGCCAGTGTCTACCGGAATAATCGACTGCATCGCCGCGCGAGTCTTGCGCAGATCGGTGTGGTGGTAGGCATCAATCACTGGTTGATCGTTCATGGCAGAGTGGATGGTAGTTATCACACCCCCATCAATACCAAAGGCATCATCCAAGACCTTGATCACTGGGACCACGCAATTAGTAGAACAGGACGCAGCCGAGACAATAGTTTCATCTCCAGTCAGCAGGTGCTGGTTAATACCATAAACAATAGTCGCATCCACCGTAGGCTCAGCGGGCTGGGAGAACAGAACATGTTTTGCGCCACTGGCTAAATGCTGCTCTGCGGTCGGGCGATCAGTGAAGGAGCCACTGCACTCCAATACCACATCAATGGCCAACGCCTTCCAAGGCAACTGATCAAGCTGTTGATTGTGGAGGACTTTTATTTCATCGCCGTTAACTGTAAGTAAGTCTTCACTTGCATCAACAGTTCCGCTAAACCTGCCATGAGTTGAGTCATAGCGCGTTAAATGGGCAATTGTTTTACTGTCAGCTGGTTCATTGATCGCCACAATTTGGACGCGGCCACGAGCACCTGATTCATACAGGGCTCGCAACACTGAGCGGCCAATACGGCCATAGCCATTAATGGCTACGCGAATCATTAACCAACAATCTCCAACACGTTGGAGACAACATTGTCGACGGTAAAACCAAACTCTTTTAGCAGTAAATCGCCGGGAGCCGATTCACCAAAGCTGGTCATACCCACAACGCGGCCATCGAGGCCTACAAACTTGTACCAGTAGTCCGCATGCAAAGCTTCCACAGCAACGCGAGCACGTACTGAAGGCGGTAATACTGTATCGCGGTAGGCAGCGTCCTGAGCGGAGAAGATCTCAGCACAGGGCATAGATACAACACGAGCCAGAATGCCTTTATCAGCCAGCTGCTCTGCAGCATGCATTGCCAACTCAACTTCTGAACCCGTAGCAATTAAGATCGCCTGAGGTGCATCGCAGTCTTTAAGGATATAGCCACCGCGAGAGATTGCGGCTACCTGATCAGCAGTACGTGGCATTGGTGCTAAACCTTGACGGCTAAACACCAGCGCGGCTGGACCATCGCGACGCTCGATAGCACTCTTCCAGCTCACTGCAGATTCCACCGTGTCACAGGGACGCCAGGTGTGCAGGTTCGGTGTGGAGCGCAATGCACTCAGCTGTTCTACCGGCTGGTGGGTTGGGCCATCTTCACCTAGACCAATAGAATCGTGGGTGTACACGAAGATGCTCTGCTGCTTCATCAGTGCAGCCATACGCACGGCATTGCGGGCGTATTCCATAAACATCAGGAAGGTGGCACCGTAGTTAATAAAGCCACCGTGCAGCGCAATACCGTTCATCATGGCGCTCATACCAAATTCGCGTACACCATAGTAAATATAGTTGCCGTCGGCGTTGTCGCCAGTAATGTCCTTGCAGCCTGACCAGATAGTAAGATTAGAACCGGCCAGATCGGCAGAGCCGCCCAGTAATTCTGGCAACATGGGGCCATAGGCGTTCAGGCAATTCTGCGAGGCTTTGCGAGAGGCCACTTTCTCCATCTTATCCTGGCACTCTTGAATATAGGCATCGGCCTGAGTACTAAAGTGGGCAGGCAAGTCGCCATTGGCGCGGCGCTCAAATTCAGCCGCGAGCTCTGGATGAGCCGCGCGATAAGCCACTAACTGCTCATTCCAAGCAGCCTGTGCAGCAGTGCCTTTTTCAACGCCATTCCAACCAGCATAATGATCGGCGGGGATTTCAAAGGGCCCGTGCTCCCAACCCAGCTGTTCGCGGGTCAGCGCCACTTCGTCAACACCCAGTGCAGCACCGTGACAGTCCTCTTTACCCTGCTTGTTCGGTGAGCCAAAACCAATAATGGTTTTACAGCAAATCAATGTCGGCTTGCCAGTCTCGGCACGAGCCTGTTCAATCGCCGCCTTAATAGCATCGCTATCATGGCCATCCACATTGGGAATAACCTGCCAGCCATAGGATTCAAACCGAGCCGGTGTGTCATCGCTAAACCAGCCTTCAACTTCACCATCAATAGAGATGCCATTGTCATCGTAGAAAGCGACTAGCTTGCCGAGCTTTAATGTGCCGGCCAAGGAACACACCTCATGAGAGATACCTTCCATAAGGCAGCCATCGCCAAGGAAGCTGTAGGTATTGTGATCTACGATATCGTGGCCGGGGCGATTAAACTGGCCCGCCAGCACCTTTTCTGCCAGCGCCATACCCACAGCATTACTAATGCCCTGACCCAGAGGGCCAGTGGTGGTCTCTACGCCAGGCGCATAGCCGTATTCCGGATGCCCTGGAGTTTTCGAGTGCAGCTGTCGGAAGTTCTTGATTTCTTCAATGGGCAGATCATAGCCGCTGAGGTGCAACAATGAATACAGCAGCATCGAGCCATGGCCATTAGACAGTACAAAGCGGTCGCGGTTAGTCCAGTTGGGGTCTGCCGGATTGTGACTTAGGTAGTCGTTCCAGAGTACTTCAGCAATATCTGCCATGCCCATGGGGGCACCTGGATGTCCACTGTTAGCCTGTTGCACAGCATCCATACTGAGGGCGCGAATAGCATTAGCAAGGTCTCGACGTGAGGCCATGAATTATCACTCCTGAAACGGGAAATTGGGAAGCGGCTATTGTCCCTCAGACTGCGTTGTCAGTAAACCGATATTCATTATTTGTATCACCTTTTAGGTGGCCAGATACCTTAATGCCAACAACCACAGCGATGCTTATATAAAAATATTTTGATATAGCAAATCTGCTGTGTTAAAGTCCCGCGCTATGACCAATCTGAGCTTAAAGTCGGCCCCTGCACAGGATCATGCTGCCCTTGATATCAGCGCCATTACGGCACTGAGTAAGGCTGCGGGCGATCCATTGCGCATGCAGGTTTTAAAGGTACTGCAGCAAAATGCCTATGGTGTACTGGAGTTATGCCAGATTTTTGATATTCGCCAGTCCGCTATGAGCCACCATCTAAAGATTTTGGCTAATGCCGGACTAGTGGCAACCAGACGTGAGGGCACGACTATTTTTTATCGCCGCAACCCACGCAACGCTAGCCCGGACCTGCAGCAATTGCAGCAGGCTCTGTTTAACAGCATTGATAAAGCCGTTTTGGATACGGGACTTGCAGAACATTTAAAGCAGATCAATGCAGAGCGCGCCGCAGCATCGGTTGAGTTCTTTAACCGCAATGTGTCACGGTTTGAAGAGAATCAGGATCTGATTGCTAGCTGGTCCGACTATGGAGACAGTGTTGAGAGTTTTCTTGAGAGCAGTATTAACGCCAGCGGTACCGCTATTGAAGTAGGCCCCGGCTATGGTCAGTTTTTGGGCAAGCTATCCTCTAGTTTCGATCAGGTACTCGCTTTGGATAACAGCGCCGAGATGCTTGAGCAATGTCAGAGTAGAGCAACCCAGCAGGGCCTGGAAAATATAGAGTTTATTTTGGGTGACACCTCAGTGGCGCAGCAGCGCGGCGCTAAGGCCGACTGCCTGTCATTGAATATGGTGCTGCACCACAATCCGGCACCGGCAGAGATTATTGCTGACTGCGCCAGTTTGTTGGCACCCCAGGGGGTGTTGCTGGTGACAGATCTCTGTGCTCATGATCAGGAATGGGTTAAAGAAAGCTGTGGGGACTTTTGGCTGGGCTTTGAGCCAGAAGAATTAACCCACTGGGCAAGTTTGGCTGGTCTGGTTGAGGGCAATAGTCTGTATCTGACTCAGCGCAATGGTTTCCGCATTCAGTTGCGGCAGTTCAGTGCCGGAAGCACTGCTATTTAAAAAGGAAAAGTGATGTCTAGCTACAATGTATTTACCTCTGAGTCTGTGTCTGAAGGCCACCCAGACAAGATGGCCGATCAGATTTCTGACGCCGTGTTGGATGCCATCCTCAAAGACGACCCCCATGCCAGAGTAGCCGTGGAAACATTGGTAAAAACCGGTATGGCCGTGATTGCTGGCGAAGTACGCACAGATACCTATGTGGATCTGGAAGAGATTGTGCGTGAAGTGATCAAGGGCATTGGCTACGATCATTCCGATGTTGGTTTCGATGGCAACTCCTGTGCTGTGCTCAATGCTATTGGCAAACAGTCCAGTCAGATCGCTCAGGGTGTTGATACTGCGGAGAATAAAGATTTAGGCGCTGGCGATCAGGGCCTGATGTTTGGCTACGCTAATAATGAAACCTCAGTACTGATGCCCGCACCGATTTTTTATGCTCATCGTTTGGTGGAGCAGCAGGCCGAGTTACGCAAAGCAGGGACTCTTGATTGGCTGCGCCCCGACGCAAAGAGTCAGGTCACCCTGCGTTATGACCAGGGCAAGCCTGTCGCTATAGACGCAGTGGTTCTGTCCACACAGCATGCTCCCAGCATTGCACTGGAGGATTTGCGTGAAGCGGTGCTGCAAGAAATTATTCGCCCGGTGCTGCCTGAAGAATGGCTCCACGCCGGTACTCAGTATCATATTAACCCCACTGGCAAGTTTGAGATTGGTGGACCCATGGGTGATTGCGGCTTAACCGGACGCAAAATTATTGTCGACACCTACGGTGGCATGGCTCACCACGGTGGCGGTGCTTTTTCCGGCAAAGATCCCACCAAGGTGGATCGCTCAGCAGCCTATGCAGGTCGTTATGTAGCAAAAAATATTGTTGCTGCTGGTATTGCTGATCGCTGTGAGATTCAGGTGTCCTACGCCATTGGTGTATCGGAGCCTACCTCAATTAGCGTCAATACCTTTGGCACCGGAAAATTGCCAGACCATGAAATTATTGCCTTGATTCGTGACAACTTTGATCTGCGCCCAAGAGGCCTGATTGAAATGCTCGATCTTCGCCGACCCATTTATCAGGAGACAGCTGCCTATGGCCACTTCGGCCGTGAGGAAGAAAACTTCACCTGGGAAAAAACCGATAAAGCAGCGGCGCTGAGACAGGCGCTGTAACTATTTTTTGAAAACCGACTTTTAATAGGTAACTAACATGATCGCAACCGTACAATCTATCGATAGCAATAAAAAGGCGTTCGACGACTATAAAGTAGCAGATATCAGCCTTGCGGATTGGGGCAAGAAAGAAATCTCTATTGCCGAATCAGAAATGCCTGCGTTAATGGCCCTGCGTGAGAAATACAGCGCCGAGCAACCTCTCGCTGATGCTCGCATTCTGGGTTGTATCCACATGACCATTCAGACCGCGGTACTGATTGAGACATTGGAAGCTCTGGGTGCCGAAGTTCGCTGGACCTCGTGCAATATTTTCTCCACTCAGGACCATGCAGCAGCAGCCATTGCCGCCAATGGTACGCCAGTATTTGCCTGGAAAGGCGAGACTGAAGAAGAGTATGAATGGTGCCTTGAACAGCAGGTATTAAAAGATGGCGTGCCCTGGAATGCCAATATGATTCTCGATGATGGCGGCGACTTAACCGCGTTGCTGCATCAGAAATACCCTCAGGTGCTGGATGCCGTCCATGGTATTACTGAAGAGACTACCACTGGTGTTCATCGCCTCTATGAAATGCTGGAGTCTGGTGAATTAAAAGTCCCAGCAATCAATGTTAATGATTCCGTGACCAAATCCAAGTGCGACAACAAGTACGGCTGTCGCCACAGCCTCAATGATGCGGTTAAGCGTGCCACTGATCACCTGCTGTCAGGTAAAAAAGCAGTGGTAGTTGGCTACGGTGATGTGGGCAAAGGTTCTGCCCAGTCACTGCGTCAGGAAGGCATGATCGTTAAAGTCACCGAGTGCGATCCAATCTGTGCCATGCAGGCTTGCCTCGATGGTTTTGAAGTTGTATCAACTTACATCGATGGCGATGCTGCCAATGGTGTAAATGCAGACCTGTTGGCCAATACAGATATGCTGGTTACCAGCACTGGTAACTATAATGTCTGCGGTGCAGACATTCTTGCTGCCCTTAAGAGCGGCTGTGTAGTGTGCAATATTGGTCACTTCGACAATGAGATCGACACTGCCTATATGCGCACCACCTGGGAATGGGACGAAATCAAACCTCAGGTACACAAGGTTTATCGCGACCGCGCTAACAATGATCATCTGCTTTTGCTAGCCGAGGGTCGTCTGGTCAACCTGGGCAATGCCACCGGTCACCCAAGCCGCATTATGGACGGTTCTTTTGCCAATCAGGTACTGGCACAAATCGAACTCTACAAGCAGCAGTTTGCGGCTCAAGATGCTGGCACCAAGGCTGAGTTATTGCGCGTAGAAGTCTTGCCCAAACATCTTGATGAAGAGGTGGCTCGCCATATGGTTGGTGGTTTTGGTGGCGTTATTACCAAACTGAGCCAGGCTCAGGCCGACTATATTAATGTACCTGTTGAAGGCCCGTTTAAAGGCGATAGCTACAAGTATTGATTAATAGAAAAGTATCAATGCCCATTCATTCTGGGCTCAGTGAAGAGAAGTTGGGGAGGCTGAACTCCATGGAAATTCTTCGCTGCGCTCGGGGTGACTCAGACCAAAACAGGAAGGCAGTTTCATGAAGAACAACCCACATATCAGTTTCGAATTCTTTGCCGCAAAGACCCCAGAGGGTCGCGAGAAACTGAAAACCACCTGCAGAGAACTTGATAAATTCAGTCCTGAATTTTACTCAGTGACCTACGGTGCTGGTGGCTCCACCAGAGATACGACCAAAGATATCGTTTTGGATATTCAAACTAATGGCTACGCAGCCGCGCCCCATCTATCTGTGGGAGGCGACAGTCAGGCTGATGTTATTGAACTGGTGAAATCCTACAAAGATGCGGGTATCAATAAGCTAGTTGCGCTGCGCGGTGATCTGCCATCTGGTATTGGCGGCACCAAACAGCTGGTTCATGCTAATGAGTTGGTCGCACTAATCCGTGAACACACCGGCGATTATTTTGAAATTAATGTTGCGGCATACCCGGAGATTCACCCAGAGGCTGAAAGTTACAGCAAAGATGTTTTTTGGCTTGGCGAAAAATTTAAGGCTGGGGCCGATCGAGCAATCACACAATACTTTTATAACCCAGATGCCTATTTTCGTTTTCTAGATGACTGTGCTGGAGCTGACATTGATAAACCCATAGTGCCTGGCATTATGCCGCTGACCAACTATCATAATCTAGTACGCTTCTCGGATAACTGTGGCGCCGATATCCCTCGCTGGTTGCGCTGGCAATTAAAAGGGCGCAGCGACAATAACGATGATCTAATCAAATATGGAATTGATGTGGTCAGTAAATTATGCGAAGACCTGTTGGCTGGTGGCGCACCGGGATTACATTTTTATACTATGAATCAATGGCAGATTTCTGATACCTTGTGCCGCAATCTGGGCCTTCCTATCAAGGCTCTTTAAACTAAGAGCGAACCATGCGCATACCGCGAGTCTTCACCACAGAGCAGTTAGATGTCGGCAGCCTTATCGATCTTGATAAAGGTGCAGCGCGGCATCTTACCTCTGTGTTGCGGATGGCCTCAGGTCAGGAATTAATTTTATTTAATGGCCAAGGAGGAGAATTTTCTGCTGAGTTAGTTGAGGCTAAAAAAGACAAAGCCACAGCGAAGATCACTGGGTTTACTGAAGCTGATCGAGAGTCTCAATTGCAACTTAATCTAGGTATTGGTATTTCCCGCGGCGAGCGTATGGATTGGATCGTGCAAAAAGCCACGGAACTTGGTATCAGCCAGATTAGCCCCATCTTTAGTGCGCGCTGCGAGGTAAAGCTAAGCGGCGAGCGACTCGATAAAAGAATTAGGCATTGGCAACAGATTGCCATCAGCGCCTGCGAGCAGTCGCAACGCAATACTGTGCCAACCATTAACAGAGCGGTCAGTCTGGAGCACTGGCTAACCAACTGCGACTCAAGTTTAAAATTAGTACTGCACCATCGCACGGATAAGCGTCTCCACGAAATGGCCAACACAGATAACAGCATAGGTATTTTAGTCGGCCCAGAGGGCGGACTTTCTGAGTTGGAAATTGAACAGGCGATGGCGCGGGACTTTCAACCGCTGGCTATGGGGCCCAGAGTACTGCGCACAGAAACTGCACCCCTGGCTGCAATCAGTATTATTCAGTCAATCTGGGGCGATATGGGTTAGGCCCATAGCTGACTAATCCATGACCTGCAGTCTTCACAATGGAAAATTCTTTTTTACGCTTTTGTTAATATCCAACCAACTGGCTCAGGGGGCGATCTTTGGCGACGGCGATTTAGGCAATGGTATTGAAGATGAACGCACCTCTGCCCCATCTCATCTACTTAACGGTGTGGGCACTATTTTTTGTGATGGTGGCCTGCGTGGTACTGGTACTCATATTGATATGGGCACGGCGGCAGATAATAAACAGCAGGCCGTGATTGTCACTGCCGCCCATGTATTATTCGACGCAAATACAGGCGAGCCCTTTATCGACTGCAGCTATAGACCAGAGAATAATCGGCTCAAATCCGTGCCCTTTGCGCAGATTTCCAGTCATAGCTACCAGCCTTTAATCAGCGATAAATTACGCCAGTCAGAAACAGATATTGTGTTTGTGGCTCTGCAGCACCGACTCTACCAAAAAGGTCTTAGGCTTACCCCAGTAGCAACTGACACAGGTCTGCTGTTGCTCGGATATAACGGTGACACTGAGCGCATTGATATCAGCACTGATTGCCAGATATATAATTCAAATAATTTTAAAAGTGAGCGCTTACTGCTACATAACTGTGACGCAGATAGTGGTTCTTCTGGAGGACCGCTACTCAAAAAAATAGGGCCAGATCAGAAATATGGCAATAGTCAGAATCAGGTGGTGGCCATCCATGGAGGCACGCTGTCCAGCATCGGCCATGCTGCCCCGGGAGCAGTTGTGCAGCCGGAGCGATGGATTAATCAGGCGCGCAAAATAGACTCGGCTATGCTTCAGCGTCTGCAGGAGTTCCTTGCATATCTGAGTAGGGATTCTGTAGATTAAATTCAACCGAGCGAACAAAGCCTGGGATATCAATGCCCTGCTCAGACAGACTTAATTCGGCCTCATCAATCAACGCCTCACCAAACCGGTAAATCACATCCAGCTCAGCATTATCTGCCCGACCGGCATAAGCCTCAGCATTGGCAATGGCCTTCTTCCGTCGAGTCAAATAGTCGGCATAGCCATCGGTATAACGAACAGCCAGCATCGAATCCACCTGCTCAGGTGACAGCACTACAGCCGTGGCGTTGTTGCCGCCAAAGCCCTTGGAATTAATAAAGGCCACATGCATTTTTCGCTCAGCAGTATCCATATCATTGAGTGTAAAGCGTGCGCGCTCCTGATGAACATCTGGTGCGATTGCGGTGATGGTTTTTATGCCGGGAATAAGGTCATATTTAAAAGTACCCAGTGCAGATACCAGCTGATCGCCACTGGCGGTAGAGAGGGAATGTCCCACATAAGCCTTGGCAGCAGTTACTGGCCAGTCATAAATATCAAATGCATCTGCGACACGATCAATCAGCTCCGACTCAGTGGTGCGGTTGGCCGGAGTACTTGAACCATGGGCATGGACAAAGCTGTGCTGCTGGACCGTTTCTTTGCCAACAATGCTAATCGCTGAGGCCACGGCTTTAGCGAAAGAAATATAGTTACCCACACCAGGTGCGGAAATAGATTTCTTAACCCCATCGGCATTAATAAACACCTCTGGCACAGCGCCATGGATATCGGCACCCAGCTCAACGGCTAAAGCATCGTCCATAAGCACTAAATACTGGGTGGCCTCAGACAGCGTAAAGCCACAATTTTGCCCAAAGGGACGACTGGCACGACGCCAGTCTGGCGTATCGGAGCCATCCAGTTTACACAGATTCTCGTCGCTGGCCAGGGCGCTCATATTGGCAAAGCCCTCGGAAATTTCAGGCACCAATGCAGCCTCAGCATTGCCAACAATAGCCACTCGGCGGCGGCCATTGCGAATATCACGGACCGCTGCCTGCAGCACATAAAGGAAGGTTGCGCAGGCGCCAGTAATCGCTTCAGTATGACCAACACTACCCAGCACATAGGCATTGATAAAATCCGCGGGCATAGTGTTTAGGCCCAGAGGCATCTGTTTGGCTGTGGTGCGGTTGCCTTTTTGACGCCCCTGTAACAGACCGCCAAACCCTTCTTCCGTCATCTGACCCAGGGCGCTAGAGGAATAAACCCCCACCTGATCCGGATTCACATTGGCGGCAATAACCTCCCAATCAATACCAGTAGAATGAATGGCGTCACTGCTACCCAGCAGAGCCATTTGCAAGCTCTTGGGGTGGAAGCGACTGTTGTAATGATTTGCGGGATCGAAACCCCGGGGCAACTGGCCGCCGGCTTTCGAAACCAGTTCATAATGAGACTCGATCAAATAATCGCTCAGTGCTGAAGCTGTAACCTCTACTCTGCCATCATCTAGATCTCGGACCTGCCAGTCCTGTGGACAGTTACTGGGCAGATCACGCTTGATCATGGTGAACACAATTTGTTCGCCTTCTTCATGACTAAAGGTAATCTTTTTATTGCCCGGTACCGCCGCTGGATCGAAGCTTTCTATGCGGCGTACCAATGTACCATCCAAAACTTCGGCTCGAAATTCAGTCTCTACCGCCTCTGCGGTCAATACATTGCCCTGTGAGTCGACGTATCCCTGATCCTGCTTTGTCACGCAGCCCATCAGGCAAGCCAGACCAACCACTGTTTTTGTCTGTTCAACCGCTGGCAGTGATTCAAATACCATTCGGCGGAAGCCCTGGTGAGATGAACTGCGACCAGCGGCATTGTAACCACCGAAACCAACAATAACGGGCAGGGATTGAGTCATACAGAACCTTTTTAGGATTAACTAATGTTAAGACTAAAGTTTAGGCCTTAAACAGATTGTTTTATTTAATTTTATGGCCATTTAAGTCAATTATATAGCCATTATGTGCTATATTTTCGGGATTATGGCGTTTCACCTTACCCTTTTACTCTGTGACAATATGCTCGTGACTGGCACTAGCCTGGCCGCAGAGCTGTTTAATTTTGCCGAGTCCATGGCGCATGCCACAAAACATCCTGCGGCACGGGATGTCATTATCCAGCGCGTCACCCCGGATGGGCGGCCAGTACAAACCTCTACAGGGTTTGAATTACATGCAACACATAGCCTTGATGACGAGTTCAGCAGCGACCTGATTCATATTCCTGCGTTGTGGCGCAACCCCCGGCCTGCGGTTGCTAAATACCATGACTATATCCCCTGGCTACAGGAGCAGCATCAAAAAAATATAAGTATGACCGCTGTGGGCACCGGAGTTTGTTTTCTCGCCGAGGCCGGCCTTCTCGATGGCAAACCGGCCACCACCCACTGGCATTATTTTGATCAATTGCAAGAAGCCTATCCACAGGTGCAACTTGAACGACAGCACTTCACCACCCAGGCTGGCAACCTGTTCTGTGCCGCCAGCGTCAATGCCATGGCAGAGTTGATCGTCTATCAGGTAGAACGAATTTTTGGCCGAGTCATAGCAAGGCAAGCCCAGCGCAATTTCTTCCATGAGATTCGTAATATTTCGGAGCCTATTGGAATGACTGGCGAGCAGCACAACAAACATGGGGATGAAACTATTGCTCAGGCACAAATCTGGATTCAGGATAATTTAAGCAAGCCGCTGCTGATAGCTGATATTGCCAGTCAATTTGGGATGACACAGCGCACCTTTCACAGGCGTTTTTCACAGGCGGTAGGCACCAAACCCAGCGATTATTTAACCGAGGTGCGCATGACTTTCGCCTGCGACCTGCTAAAAAATACTGATCTATCGATTTTAGACATTGCCAGCTACAGTGGCTATCAGGAAGCCAGCTGGTTTTCATCGCGCTTTAAACAATGGTCCGGCAATACACCCAAAGCCTATAGGAATACGGTGCGTGCCAAGCTGTTCAGCTGAATAAGGCGAAAAAGAAAAGGGCCGCGACCGCAGCCCTACGATCTAGATAATACGAACCCGGACTACGCCTTCAACAGCAGCAATCGCCTCAGCAATACTCTGGCCCAGCTCTCCTTCAACATCAATAATGTTATAAGCAATATCACCGCGGCTTTTGTTGACCATATCCACAACATTGAGCTCAGCATCGGCCAGAACCGACAACACACTGCCCAATACTTTTGGCACATTATTGTTAGTGAAGGTAATGCGGGCACCACCGTTGCGTGCCATTTTAGTCGGCGGGTAGTTGACTGAGTTACGGATGTTACCATTCTCAAGATAATCCATAAGCTGGTCGGCAGCCATTACCGCACAGTTCTCTTCCGCCTCTTCAGTGCTGGCACCAATGTGCGGCATCAGCAATACATCTTTACGACCCAGCAGAGCCGGTGCGGGGAAGTCACTGATATAACCAGCGATGGTACCCTTATCCAAAGCAGCTACCATATCTTCAGTGCTGACAATTTCTTCGCGGGCAAAGTTTAGGATCTTGGCACTGCTTTTCATCAGCGCCAATGTGTCTTTATTGATCAAATGTTTGGTCGCTGGAATCGCTGGAACATGCAGCGTGATAAAGTCGGCGTTGGCTAGCAGTGATTCTATGCTGTCCATGCGCTGTACTCGGCTGGACAGTTGCCACGCCGCTTCAACGGAGATAGCTGGATCATAGCCAATAACATTCATGCCCAGATCCAATGCCAGGTTGGCGATAATGGAACCAATGGCACCAAGGCCTACTACACCGAGGGTTTTGCCTGTGATTTCTGAACCGGCAAAGCGCTTCTTCTCTTTTTCCAATAGCTTGCCCATTTCACCAGAGTCATCCATGTGACCCAGTTCCTGAACATAATTCATGCCGCCATAAATGTCGCGAGAGCCCAACAGCAGGCCAGCAACAATCAGCTCTTTCACCGCATTGGCATTGGCGCCCGGCGTGTTAAATACCACAATGCCCTGCTCTGTGTAGGCTTCTGTGGGAATATTATTAGTGCCGGCGCCGGCGCGAGCCACTGCCACCAGACTGGCTGGCACTTCTTCGGTGTGCAATTTCTGGCTGCGCAAAATAAAGCCTTCAGGGGTATCAGACTCGCTGGAAACAGTATATTTGTTTTCAGCAAAACGGCTTAACCCTTTGGAAGAAATGGCATTGTAGGTACGAATTTTAAACATCTTTTCTCTCAGTATCAGGTATCAAAAAGTATCTAATAAATTATTGGCTGACTGTCTCGTAGGCCCAGTCGAGCCATGGCAACAATGCCTTAACATCAGCTTCTTCAACAGTGGCTCCGCACCAGATGCGCAGACCAGCAGGGGCATCTCGGTAAGCGCCTATATCGTAGGCGACATCTTCAGCACCCAGTAGCTTAACAATTTGTTTGACCTGCTCAGCTTCAAGATCAAGGGTCAAGCAGACACTAGTATTTGAAGTTTCATCTTCTTCCTGGGCCAAAAAGTGGGCCCAGTTGCGACTTGCAACAAATCCCTTTAGGACATCCAGATTAGCTTCTGATTTGGCAATAGCTGCGGGCAGCCCACCAATGGAACGAACCCAATCCAGCGCATCCAGATAGTCGGCGACACAGAGCATAGATGGTGTATTGATGGTTTCACCGCGGAAAATACCTTCAATCAGCTTGCCGCCTTTGGTTAAGCGGAAAATCTTTGGCATAGGCCAGGCTGGAGTGTAGCTCTCCAGACGCTCCACTGCGCGGGGGCTAAGGATAAGCATACCGTGGGCACCTTCACCACCCAGCACTTTTTGCCAGCTATAGGTGATTACATCGAGTTTTTCCCATGGCATATCCATGGCAAATACTGCCGAGGTAGCATCACAAATCGTCAGGCCTGTACGGTCGTCACTAATCCAGTCAGCATTCGGGACTTTGACACCAGCTGTAGTACCATTCCAAGTGAAGACGCAGTCGTGGTCAGGATTAGCCTGACTCATATCTGGCAACAATCCATACTCGGCGGTGTAAGTATTGAGGTCATTCAGCTTCAGCTGTTTTGTCGCGTCAGTAAGCCAACCTAATCCAAAGGATTCCCAAGCAAAAACATCCACAGGTCGAGCACCCAGCACGGACCACATAATCATCTCTACTGCACCGGTATCCGATGCTGGTACAACGCCAACGCGGTAGCCTTCCGGCAGGCCCAAAATCTCTGCAGTATCAGTACAGGCGCGGCCCAGAGCTGTTTTTCCAACGGCAGAACGATGTGAGCGGCCAAGGGTGGAAGTATCCAGGTTGGCAACATCGTATCCGGGACGTTTGGAGCAGGGCCCAGATGAAAAATTAGGGTTGTTGGGTTTGATTGTTGGCTTCATGATGACACTCGGCTGAATGGGTCAAAAAAAGGGGCTACATAGTACCCATAGGTCGCTTATAGATAAAGCGTTTTCCCAATATAGTCGCTATGTAAGGGCTGCTATTAAAATGCGCTAGGCAAAAAAATACGCTGTGCAGACAGCGTATTTTAAAACTGCCTAAAACTGAAAATCAGTTTGAATTAGCACTGCGCTCTTTCTCAATCAGAAATTCTGCAACATTCAGCATCCCGGTAAATCCGCCAGCATTGCGACTGCTAACTCGATATTTGCCGTTGACTATGACCTCGGGGGTACCCTGCACGCGATAACCGCGTACTCGGGACTTGGCCTGATTAACCATGCTGCTCATGCCGAAGGAATTATAAGCCTGAGTAAACTTTGCCTTTTCAACACCCTGGGCAACAAAGATAGCCGCTAGATCAGCTTCGGAACGCACAGATTTTTTCTGCACGTGGATGGCTTCAAAGATTGGTATATGCACTTCGTTAAGTACCTTTAAAGCTTTGGCGCTGTAGTAAGCACGGGCATAGGGCTCAAGAGCCGGCTGCCAAACTGCCGGAGTGCGTTGGAAATCCACATCGGCAGGAAGCTTTTCTGACCAGGGATGAATTACAGCTTCAAAGTTGTAGCAGTGGCCGCAGGTATAGGAAAACACTTCGTTGACTTCAATTTTATCTGGGTTGGCCGTTCTAATACTTTGCGGCAATACCTCATAGTGCACACCAGCCTGATATTTGTCGCTCTGAGCCTGACACATAGCCATTGGCAAAACCAAGGCAAGAAATACAATACGCTTAATCCAATGAATCATCAGTCTCTCCTAGTCTTTGAATTTAGGGCTGGCTGCTTAGTTCAAACCAGAAATATAGTTGGCAACTGCCTTAATCTCTTTGTCGCTGAGGTTGGCTGCTACGCCCTGCATAATTTTAGCATTTGCACCGCTGGCGCGCTCGCCGCGGCGATAGGCCAAAAGCTGCTTTTCAATGTAGTCAGCATACTGGCCTCCCAATGCAGGATAGCCCGCCGGATTATTGCCATTGCCCGCTGGTGAATGACATCCTGTGCATGAAGCAACACCGGTTTTGATATTGCCACCGCGATAGACATTTTCACCGTAATCCAGAGCTTCCTCAGGATTACTGATCCCCACCAATGTGATGTCTTGAGCGCCGGAAATCTGACGGGTCTGGCTGTCGTAATAGGCGGCCATATCCTGGAGGTCCTGATCTGAAGAGGCATCCAGCATACCGGTCATCTCAACAATCACTCGCTCGCCCGATTTTACATTGCGCAACTGCGCCGTCATATACTTCTCGCCTAAGCCCGCAAGTTTAGGAAATGCAGGGACCATACTGTTACCGTCGCTGCCGTGGCAGCCGGCACACATAGCAACCTTAGATTCACCCGCCGCGGCATCGCCTGCCGCCAGTGTCTGGTTCGCTGTGAATATTGCCAGCAAACAAATAATACTTAAAAAGCTTTTTTTCATGGTTATTCAACTCTCGCAATCCGCTAGAATAGTCGTCTGATTATACGTGCGACCATTGGACATTAGCCCTATCGGCTAAATCGCGCGCATTATATACCAATAAACCCGGTTTCTTACAGCCGCTTGGCGATGTCTTTTATGGATTCAACAGCAATTAACTTTCAGAGCGCCGCATTTTTGACCAGCGCACCCTCAATAAAGCAATGTCCGGAGGATACTGGCTGTGAAGTGGCATTTGCCGGACGCTCTAATGCGGGTAAATCCAGTGCGATTAATACTCTGACACGCAATGGACGGTTGGCCCGCACCAGTAAAACCCCGGGGCGCACCCAGTTGATCAATTACTTCCAGCTTGCCAACGGTGCCCATCTGGTCGATTTGCCCGGCTATGGCTATGCCAAGGTGCCCAAGGCCATGAAGGCCGAATGGGATCGTCATTTGGCGGAATACCTACAACTGCGCAAAAGTCTGGCCGGGCTTATTTTGTTAATGGATATCCGTCATCCGCTTCAGGACTTTGATCTGCAGATGCTCAATTGGGCTGCTCAAGCCGGTCTGCCGGTACATATTTTGCTGACCAAGTCGGACAAACTAAAGCGCGGCCCTGCCGAGAGTACGAAGCTCAAGGTCGAGAAGCACCTGCGAGATATGGATCCCGGGCGCACTCTGCTCTCGGTACAGACATTTTCTTCCCTCAAAAAGCAGGGTCTTGAACAGCTTGAGGTGCAACTCAGCCATTGGTTAAACACCGACTTTGAAGCCCCTGCAGATCAGGGCTAGTTTCAGCTCTTTTATAGAGATCGCGAAATAACCTCTTTCACTATCTCGTTAGAGCCGCCATAGATACGCTGAACTCGGGCGTCGAGATAGAACTGTGAAATAGGATAGTTCTTGGTATAGCCATTGGCGGCAAGGGACTGCCGATAATCAGCAGGGCTCCGCTGCTGCCATTTTTTAAATGCCCGGCTAAAGGCAGCAGGCGCAGAAAAACCTGCCTGCTCTGCCACAGCGGAAATAGGTAGTGTTTGGTGATTGAGCAACTCAAGTGCTAGGTCTTGGCACACAGTATCCTTGAATGGTTGGTAGCAACTACCTTCAACACTGAGCCGAGGACGCGCCACCTGCTGGGATTGACCTACATTGTCGCAAAGCTTTTCAAAGCTCGGCATAGTGCGGTTTTCCCGCAATATAATCGAAATTTCTGTTTGATATTGGCACGTATGCTGGGGTGATTATTGGATGTAATGAATACTGGTTTTATTGTCCGAACATGGCCCTTAATATGTTATGTGGGGCAGTAACAACAAGTCCTTACCAGGCTGGCCTAAGTGGGTAAGTCCTCGCGGCATAAAAAAAGCCCTGATCCAGTAGCTGGATCAGGGCTTGCTTTACTACTTGGAGAGTCTTACTTTGCATACTCTAGTTTGGGGGGAGAGAATATGATGCAATAACCACTTGCCTTTAATTAGACACAGCTTTGTATATAAGTTCCAAGCTGTTTGAAAATAATTAAAATTATTTTTATTTGGCCTAATTAATGGGCCTCATCCCAGTTGTCACCTACTCCCACGTCTACCACTAAGGGTACTCGCAACTCGGCTGCTGACTCCATAAGCTCGGTAAGACCCTGTTTTACGGCCTCCAGCTCGGACTCTGGCACCTCCAGCACAAGCTCATCATGTACCTGCATTATCATGCGGCTTTTGAGGTCGCTATTTTCTAACCAGCTATCCACATTAATCATTGCCATCTTAATAATATCGGCGGCGGTGCCCTGCATGGGCGCATTGATCGCCGTGCGCTCGGCGGCCTGACGCAACATGCCGTTTCTGGCATTAATTTCGGGTAGATAGAGACGTCGCCCATAGGCGGTTTCTACATAGCCATTTTCTGAGGCATTGTGGCGAATGTTGTTCATATAATTCTGCACCCCCGGATAGCGGGCAAAGTACAGCTCGATATATTCTGCGGCCTGTTTGCGGCCAATGTTTAGCTGCCGCGCTAAGCCAAAGGCTGACATACCATAAATTAGGCCAAAATTGATCGCCTTGGCGCTGCGGCGCATGTCGATGGTGACTGCGTCGCTCTCAACATCGAATACTTCGGCAGCTGTGGCACGGTGAATGTCCTGGCCAGCGGCAAACGCACTCAACAGACTCGGATCTTCGGAGAGGTGCGCCATAATACGCAGTTCAATCTGAGAATAATCTGCGGCAACCAGCTTGCAGCCTGGGGAAGCAACAAACGCTTGGCGGACGCGGCGTCCTTCGGCGGTGCGGATGGGAATATTTTGCAGATTCGGATCTGAAGAGGACAGCCTGCCTGTAGCAGTTCCCGCCTGGTGATATGAAGTATGGATGCGTTTAGTGGTCGGATTGATCATGGTAGGCAGCTTGTCAGTGTAGGTCGACTTTAACTTGGCCAGCCCGCGGTGCTCCAAGATTACTTTTGGCAATGGGTAATCCAACGCTAGTTCCTGCAATACCTCTTCTTTGGTCGAGGGTGCGCCTTTGGCGGTTTTTTTCAACACTGGAATTTCGAGTTTCGTAAACAGTATTTCGCCCAGCTGTTTTGGCGATGCAAGATTAAATTGCTGGCCTGCCAGATCCCAAGCCTGGGTTTCAAGTGCAGCCAGTCGTTCAGATAATTCTTGGCTTTGGGTAAACAATAATGTGTCGTCTACTTTTGCTCCAGTGCGCTCAATGCGTGACAGCACTGATATTAATGGTAGCTCTATTTCATTAAATACCTTTTCTAGGGTTGGCTGTTGGCTCAACCTGGGCCATAGAGCATCGTGAAGCCTTAAGGTTATATCAGCGTCTTCTGCGGCATAGGGACCGGCTTCCTCCAAGGCAACCTGATTAAAAGTAAGTTGGCCAGCGCCCTTCCCTGCTACATCGCTAAAACTTATTGTTGTTTGATCTAAATATTGTAACGCTAGGCTGTCCATATCATGACGGGTTGCCACTGAATCAAGGACGTAGGATTCAAGCATTGTGTCAAATGCTATGCCCTGCAAATTAATACCATGCTGAGCCAAAACACTCATATCATATTTTAAATTCTGGCCGACTTTTTTAATGTCTTCATTTTCTAAATAGGGTTTTATATTGTTTAAAACATAATCTCTATCCAGCTGTTCCGGGGCACCTAAATAATCATGCCCGAACGGAATATAGGCTGCTTGGTTAGGCTCTGTCGCAATAGAGATGCCCACCAGCTTGGCACGCATGTAGTCGAGGCTGGTGGTTTCTGTATCTACCGCCACCAAGGATGCTGTTTCTATTTTTTCCAGCCAAGAACTAAACTCTTCGCTAGTTAAGATAGTTTGATAATCCTTTTCAACCTCATCCTCGGAGACTAAAACTTGTTCAGCAGGCTCGTCGGATGCAACTTCTGTCACTGAGGATAATTCAAAGCTCTCTGGGGTATTTATGGCTGCTGTGGCCTCTTCAACCCAGGTTTTAAATTCCATCTCCCTATAGAGGTCAAGTAAGGCGCTTTGATCTGGGTTTGCGTTATGCAACTCTGCCAATTGCAGAGGCATTTCAACGTCGGTTTTTATAGTGGCTAACTGGTAAGAGAGATAGGCTAGCTGTTTATGTTCTTCAAGTTTTGGCGCCATAGTTTTAGCGCCGCGAAATGTTAAGGCTGCAACTTCATCCAAGTGGGCGTAGATATCATCCAGCCCACCGATGCCTTGCAATAGTCCCAGTGCGGTTTTTTCACCCACACCGGGGACGCCAGGAATGTTGTCTGATTTATCACCCAGCAAGGCGAGATAATCAATAATTAATTCGGGTGGAATACCAAATTTTTCTATCACCCCTTCCCTGTCCATCACTGTATTGGTCATGGTGTTTTCCATAACAATATGCTCATTGACCATCTGAGCTATGTCTTTGTCCCCTGTGGAAATAACTACGGGCTGCTCTGCCGCAGTGGCCTGCAGCGCCAGAGTACCGATCACATCATCGGCCTCGACACCTTCAATCACCAACATGGGCATACCCATTGCGCGGATAATATTATGGATAGGATCTATCTGCAGGCGCAGATCATCCGGCATAGGCGGACGGTTGGCCTTATAGTCGCTATACATTTCGTCGCGAAAGGTTTTACCTTTGGCGTCGAAGACCACGACATGGGTGCTTTCGGGGTAATCCTTCTGTAGCCGGCGCATCATGTTAATCACACCTTTAACCGCACCTGTGGGCTTGCCTTTGCTGTTGGTTAGCGGTGGCAATGCATGAAATGCTCGATACAGATAGGAGGAGCCATCGACGAGTATCACTGGTGTTTTTGTGGACATGAGTACAGGCTTTTTAATCAGGATTTAGTGCTAAAGGATACATGATTTACTGGTAACAGACCTTAAATTGCTCCACCAGATTATCAATAAATTCAAGGTATGCGTTGTTGTTTAACGACTGAGCCATACCCTGGGGATCGAGCTGAATCAGGGCCAGACCAAATTCGTCAGCAATCACAGAAGCATCTTTGTCCTGATACTGGGGCTCTACAAAGATGCAGCTGACATTGGCACTGGCGATATTTTTACGCAGCTGATATTGGCTTTTGGCCCCCTGCACTTCACCGCTTGCGTCCCTAATAGACAGCCCGGGCGCCAGACCGAAAGCCTCGGCGAAGTGGCCATAGGCATCATGATGGCTGAGATAGGTTTTGTCCTTATCCGCAGCAAGCTGCTGTTCGAGCTGTGCGATTTTCTGTTGACTGATAATGGCCGCGATGGGCAAGCCCAAATGGGCCTGCAACTGGGCGGCTATTTTGTTAGCTTTGTTCGGGTTTAACCAGATATGTGGGTCGGTGGCCAGACTGTGATTGTGTTGATCGTCGGGGCTAGAACCCTGTGGCTCGTCGGCGAAGTCGATGGCGGCGATGCGTTTGGCGCTTGGCAGACGCTGAATAGTTTTAGCGCTTCTGGTTTCAAATCCCGGCCCAACCCAAAGCACCAGATCCGCTTGCGCCATTTTGCGTAACCCCGAGGCTGGCGGAGCGAAATCATGGGGAGCCTGATTGCCGGGCAGTAAGTACTCAACCTCTGCAGCATCCCCCACGGCAGATCGAGCAATAATCGCCAAGGGTTTGATGGTAGTGACGACCATTGGCCTAATGCTAGGTTTCGCGCTTTCAGTTGCAGAGGGCTGCAGGCTCATAAGACCGATGCACAGAAAAAGAAAGGCCGCATAAATGTTATAATATATCACTTTATCTTTCATACATTGCTTTCTCTAATAAGCCACAGCTATTTTTACGGCTAAATGCTCGGCTGGGGAGCAGTTAAGCAGTTTATTAATGTTATATTATAACGTATCATTTGCTGAGCCCCCAACTGATAGGCCCGCTATGCTGACAAATTCACGCTTGGTACATCAGCCTCATGATCATAGCCGCTGCATCAATGCCGCGCTGGCCAGCGCCAACAATTTGTGTGCTGAGAAAAATGCTCGCCTGACCGCAACCCGCGAGTCGGTGCTGCGTCTACTATGGCAAAGCCATCAACCTCTAGGCGCCTATCAGCTACAGGATCGACTATCTAAGCTTCTCAACAAGCCCGTGGCACCAGCAACCATTTATCGCGCCGTTGATTTTTTATTGCAACTGGGGCTTATCCACCGCATTGCTTCATTAAATGCCTATATTGGCTGCCCATTTCCCAATAGCGAACACAGCAATCTATTTATGATCTGTACAGATTGTGGCAGTACTGCAGAAGTAGCGCATAATACTATTAATGATCTTTTACAGAGTATCAGTGATAAGGCGCATTTTACCTTAAAAAGTCAATCTCTGGAGCTTTTTGGTCTATGCCCCCAATGCTCTGCAGATACCGAGGAATCAAGCAATGGGTAGTCCACTTATAACGTTGGATAGGGTCAATAAGCGCTTTGATGACCACCATGTACTGCAAAATATCAGTATGCAGCTTAATCAGGGTGAGATCACCACGCTGATCGGGCCCAATGGCGCAGGCAAATCTACTTTGGTACGAATTATTTTGGGTTTGCTGACGGCTGAATCTGGCTCCCTTCAGCGCTCAGCCAACCTGAGTATTGGCTATATGCCCCAGAAGTTGCATATTGATCCAACATTACCTATTTCAACCTATAGGTTTTTGCAACTGGCCGACGCTTCACAGCAGGCCTGCCACAATGCTTTGGACTCGGTCGGCATAGGTCATTTGGCGTCAACCCCCATACAAAAGCTGTCCGGCGGCGAAATGCAACGTGCGCTGTTAGCCCGGGCTATTTTGCGCCAGCCCAATCTGCTTGTTCTAGATGAGCCGGTGCAGGGAGTCGATATAAATGGTCAAAATGCCCTGTATAAAATGATCGCGGATATTAGTAAAAGCCTTAACTGTGGCGTGCTGATGGTGTCCCACGATCTGCATATGGTGATGTCGGCTACGGATCAGGTGGTGTGCCTGAATCATCATATTTGCTGCCATGGGCGGCCTGAGCAGGTGACTCAGGATCAGGCCTATATCGATATCTTTGGTCAGGCCGCTCTCTATGCCCATAACCATGACCATCAACACAGCGTCCACGGTGAAGTATTAGATGCCGACGGAGTACATCAACATGGCGAGGGTTGTGATCATGACTGATTTTTTACTCTACGCTTTATTTGCCGGGCTGGGTGTGGCTCTGGTGGCTGGCCCACTGGGCTGCTTTGTGGTCTGGCGGCGCATGGCATACTTTGGTGACACTCTCGCCCATAGCGCACTGTTGGGTGTGGCTCTGGGAGTTTTGCTGGAAATTAATCTCAATGTTGCAGTGACTGCTGTACCTCTGGTAATTGCTCTGGGATTGGTGTTTTTAGAGCAGAGGGGCTTCTTGTCACTGGATACTTTGTTGGGGATTTTGTCCCATTCGGCTCTAGCTGCCGGGCTAGTGGTGATTTCTCTACTTCCCGAAGTGCGAGTGGATCTGATGTCTCTTCTGTTTGGCGACCTACTGTCTGTTACCGTCAATGACCTCTGGGTGATCTACACAGTGGCTGCCGTAGTGCTGATATTGCTTGGCGTCTTATGGAAACAGTTGATTAATATTACTGTGGACCCGGAGCTGGCAGCAGTGGAGGGCACTAATGTGGTCTTGGTGCGTACTGCCCTAATGCTAATTACTGCGCTGGTGATCGCCATTGCAATGAAAATTGTTGGCGTGCTGCTTATTACAGCTCTGCTAATTATTCCCGCAGCAACCGCACGCCGCTTTACTCATACCCCTGAACAGATGGCTATGGCGGCAAGTGTGATTGCCATGCTGACGGTGGTTATGGGACTGGCGCTGTCTTGGTATACAGATGCTCCAGCTGGACCCGCGGTAGTGCTGTGCGCTGCGCTGCTGTTCACGCTTTCGATGGGATTACAGCAGAAAAGATAACCCAGTGTTAAAAAATGGCTTGGATTGAGCGCCAGGTGCTGCGCAGCGTTGTCTCGCTGTGGGGCGCTTTAAAGAAGCCATGGTAATGGCCTTTGGGGTTGATCAATACCAGCTGAGTGCTGTGATCTATAGTGTAATCCTCGCCCTCTAATGGCACTTTGTTATAGGCAACATTGATTTCTGCAGTGAGGCGGCGAATCAGATGCTTGTTGCCAGTGACGCCAATAAATTCCTCATTAAAGTAGGGCACATATTCAGCCAGCTTATCGACAGTATCCCGCTCTGGATCTAGAGAAATCATGACTATCTGAAGCTTCTCTTTCTCGCTATCTTTCATTTTACTGTACGTGTCGTGCAGGGTTGCCAGGGTAGTGGGGCAAATATCCGGGCAGTTGGTAAAGCCAAAAAAGACCATGGTCCAAACATCTTCCATGCGCGCAATATTAAATGTCTCGCCGCGATGATCAAGCAATTCAAAGTCACTAAAGATCCGCGGGGTGTCCAAAACAATGGCGCCATTGACCCGTAGCTGCTCAGCATTCATGACCACTGGCTGACTCATCCGCCAGATGAACCCGTAAACCACCAGCATAATAAACGCCAACACCAGAGCGATAGTCCGACGAATTGCGGCTTGCTGTTGCATATGATCTGTCCTTTATCTTTTGTTGGGAACCGATAATCAGGTTCAGTTTATCAAGCGATATAAAGTATTTTTTCTATCAGGTAATGGTCTAACAACATCAAGGCAAACAGCACCATCAGATAGATAATCGAAAACCTAAACGTTTTCATGCCGCTGTCTTTGTCAAACCACATTACTGTTGCCCAGTACAGGAAGCGCAGCCCTAATAGCAGGGAACCTGCCAGATAGAGTAAACCAAACATTCCGGTGAGATAGGGCAATGTGGTGATAACGATCAGCATGATGGTATACAGCAATATATTAATTTTGGTGTACTTTTCGCCATGGGTGACCGGCAGCATAGGAATTTCGGCTTTGGCATATTCCTCTTTACGATGGATCGCCAGCGCCCAGAAATGGGGCGGAGTCCAAGCAAATATAATAAGTACCAGCAGCAGTGCATTATGATGAATCTCGCCAGTCACAGCCACCCAACCCAGTAGCGGTGGCGCTGCACCGGCAAGGCCACCGATAACAATATTCTGCGGTGTGGCCCGCTTGAGAAACATCGTGTAAATAAAGGCGTAACCCACCAGCGAGGCCAGCGTTAACCAGGCAGTCAACACATTGGTGAAAACCAGAAGGATGACCATGCCGGCGAGGCCTGTGAGTAGAGCAAATATAACTGCCTGTCGCGCCTCAAGACGGCCCTGAGCAATAGGGCGGTTGGCAGTGCGGGCCATTTTGTCGTCAACATGGCGATCAACAATATGATTGACCGCTGCCGCGGATCCCGCACAGAGCCCGATACCTAGATTACCAAACAGTAGTATTTCTAAAGCCACGCCCTGGTCTGTAGCCAGTAACATGCCAATGACAGAGGTCAACAGCATCAGGGCAACGACGTTTGGCTTGCACAGCTCGAGGTAATCGCGCCAGGAAGCGGTTACTGCACTGGTCTCAAGGTTGGACATTATGTTTTATCCCAAAGGGCTCTTATTATCGGTTCGGTGAATATTTTAGCAGATGTTTGAGGTCTTCTAGCAGACCACCGCCATCCTGTTGCTGGGTGTAATACAAAACCGCCTGATAGTCAGGCGTGACCACGAAGTAACGGGTATCAAGCATATCCCATTCGGCTGAACTACCCTGCAATAGCGAGCGCAGTTGCTCAGCCTCAATCTGATTAATGATCAGAAAAGGATGCACAGCCTGCAACTCCTCCAAATCAATCAGTTGCATACTGGCCGAATCAGGTAGATATATACGCTCGAGACGGCGACTGGATTTACCCAGTAGCATATGGATCTGACGGCTATTAACCAGCACATCCTGACAGCCCTGATTACAGCCTTCACCACCGGCCACTACTACTTTCCATTTCGGTGCTTCGCCCTGGGGCAAAGCTGCCAATAATGGGCTCATATCTACCGAAGGACTGACGATTGCACCCTGGTTGGTCGTGCCGAGACGGGCCATCATTGCCTGGCGCTGCTCTTCGGTTTTGGGGACCATAAGAAACCCTGCCAGGATCACACCAAAAACAATAATAAGCATCAGCCAAATTTGATACTGAAAACTACGCTGTTTGGCGGTTATCTTCGTCTGTTCTGTCATGATTTAGCTATCCTCTTGAGAGTCTTATTTGGGCCTATTTCTAGCCCTGTTGCCGGCGCTGTTTTAACCAGTCCGCCAAATTTGAGTTGGCGATCACTGTCATAAATAATAATACCAATGCCATGGCGAACCACTGCACGGCATAACCTGTGTGCTTGGCGGGCTGCATTGATACCGTAGCCCAGCCAGTCTGCAATGCCCCGGGACTGTCCTGATCAAGGCGCAGCTGATAGGGGAAAAAGCGCTCAGCAAAAAGCTGCTCGGCGCGCTCAGCTGAGACCCAGCCGACACGGGCCGGCCATTGTTCTACCTGAGCAATACCATCATCGAGACGATAGCCGCCTAATGTCTGGTAGAGAGCACCGCGAAACTGTACCTCGCCTTTAACTGCCTCAATCTGTGGCAAGATACTGCGATCCAATGAGGCCGGCACCCAGCCGCGATTGACAAGTATTTTCTGCTCTATCCCAACGACCTTTAATGCCTCGAGTATTTCGTATCCGGGTTTGCCATTCGCAACTCGGTTGTCAAGAATAATACGTCGGCTAGGATCCAGTTCGCCCTTGAGCCAGGCACTGCGATACTGCAGATTATTCTGACCAAGCAATTCAGCAACACCAGCAGGGCTCGCTTGCTGATTAGCATTGTATTGATTAACAATGCGCTGTTTCTCATCCGCCCGATCTAACTGCCAGAACCCCAGAACAATTAACAGTGGAAACAGGCACAGGCACAGTAACAACAAGTTTCTGTTGGGCTGCCATTGGAATCGCTGCGTAGAATATTGGGGCTCAGTGGTCATCTGTGTTTAAATTCCAACCTTTCTCAAGAGTGGGCAACATTATGCTGTTAAAAACTATTATCGTTGTACTGTTTATTGCCGTACTTATCAGTCTGTTTAGCGGGCTTAATTTTCTGGTTAAAGACCTGGGCAATTCCAAGCGCCGCCTGCTTTTTGCTTTGGGCACGCGGATCACACTGGCTGCTATGCTGTTGGGGACCATTGCTTACGGCACCTATACAGGTCAGCTTAGCAGTACCGCCCCCTGGGATCGCAAGCTTCACCCTGAAGCGACAAGAATGGGCCAACAGTCTATGCCACCTGCCCAAATACCAGCACCCAGCCCAGCACCTAAAAAAGACCCTCAGTAACTTTTTGCACAGATAAAAACGGCCAGGGATTACCTGGCCGTATAGCAACTTCTAGTGCCTTCTACGTGAGTATGTAGACAAATATAAACAGGCCTACCCACACAACGTCAACAAAATGCCAGTACCAGGAGGCCGCTTCAAAACCAAACTGATCATCTTCGGTAAAGTGTCCCTTGAGACCGCGCAGCCATTGTATCAGTAACATGACCGTACCCAGGGTCACGTGCATACCGTGAAAACCAGTCAGCATAAAGAATGTGGTTCCGTAGATCCCCGATTCCAGAGTCAGACCCAGCTCTTGATAAGCATGGATGTATTCTTCTGCTTGCAGAAACAGGAAGAAGATACCCAGAGCAACGGTAACACCTAGCCATCTGTTAAACTTTTTACGGTTGCCGTCTTTCAGTGCTACGTGAGCAATGTGAACGGTAAAGCTGGACGTTAGCAGTACAGCAGTATTCCAGAAAGGTAGCCATGAACCCCAGTTAAGTATGCCGGGATTGTTCATTGCTTGATCTGGCCCTTTAAATTGAGCAGCATCACCATTTACCGCCTGATCTGGAGTGATCATGGGTGGCCAAGTAGCTTCATAGCCAGGCCAGAGATGCACAGCATTGGCTGCAGCCGCATCGGTTGGCGTGTCATCAAACCAGCCAACTGCAGCTTCACCGCCAATCCAGGAGTTCACCAAAACTCGAACATAGAACAGGGCGCCAAAGAAGCAGGCAAAGAACATCACCTCAGAAAAGATAAACCACAGCATGCCCAGCACATAGGAGTGCTTCAGCTGTGGGCTGGCGAGACCGCGCATATTTTCGTCAATGACGATGCTCCACCATTTGTATAAAACAGCGGCCATAATCAGTGCGCCAATCAGGAAGATTGTGGCAGTACCACCCTCCAATACCCATGAAGCTGCGCCATAAGCCATTACACCCATACCGGTTGCCGCAAATATGGGCAACTTACTCTGGTCGGGAACGTAATAAGTACCTTCAGTTGACATTGTTACTCTCCGTTTACTGTACTTGTGAGACCTGCGCTATAGCGCGGTCTGTTATATCAAACATTGTGTAGGACAGGGTTACTGTATTAACACTGACCGGTAAATCTGGATCTATAATAAACACCAGTGCCAGTTCGGCACTTTCGCCAGCCGCTAGGGGCTGATTGTTAAAACAGAAGCATTCAGTTTTGTGGAAGTAGTCTGCGGCATTGTTGGGCAGTACATTAGGAATAGCCTGTGCCACCATATCTTGCCCGGTTCTATTCTGGGCATAAAATGCTACTTCTCGAGACTCACCTGGATGCACAATCACGCGCTCTTCAATGGGATAAAAGTCCCAGGGCATGGTTGCGTTGTTGGTCGCAACAAACTGCACTTCAATTTCTCGAGAGGTGTCTACTTCTACTGCCACGGCTGTATATGCGCCATCTGTTTTACCACCAATCCCCGTGATCTCACAAAACAGATCATAGAGCGGCGGCAATACAAATATTGCAAACATAAACATGGCGACGGCCAGACCAGTCAACTTGACCAGCAGCGAACGATTGTTAGGGCGCGCCGACATGCTTATTCAGTCTCTTACTTAATTTTTGGTGGAGTAGCGAATGTGTGGTACGGCGCTGGTGTGGGTAATGTCCACTCCAGTCCTTCTGCACCTTCCCAAACCTTCGGATCGTCTGTGGGCTTACCCCAACCGATAGTGCGGATCACGTTAAACAGAAACAGAATCTGAGCACCACCGTACATAAATGCACCTATGCTTGAGACCATGTTCCAATCTGCAAACTGCAGGCCGTAATCGGCGTAACGGCGTGGCATACCAGCCAGACCCAAGAAGTGCTGTGGCATAAAGGTAATGTTGAAACCGATAAAGGCAATCCAGAACTGCACCTTACCCATGGTTTCGTCATACATGCGCCCACACCACTTTGGCAACCAGTAGTAGACAGCAGCTGTACCACTAAATACCGCACCTGCCACCATGACATAGTGGAAGTGAGCCACTACAAAGTAGGTGTCGTGGTACTGCATATCCGCCGCTGCAATCGACAGCATCATTCCGGTAAAACCACCAAAGGTAAACAGAATCACAAACGCGATGCTGAACAGCATTGGTGTTTCAAAGGTCAATGAGCCGCGGTACATGGTAGTGATCCAGTTAAATACCTTCACCCCCGTAGGCACAGCAATCAGCATGGTGGCGTACATAAAGTACAGCTCGCCGGCGATTGGCATACCAACAGTGAACATGTGGTGAGCCCATACTACAAACGACAGGAAGGCAATCGCGGCAGTGGCATAAACCATTGACGAGTAGCCAAACAGCGGCTTGCGGCTGAAGGTTGGAATAATCTGCGAAACCACTCCGAAGGCGGGGAGGATAATAATGTATACCTCAGGGTGACCGAAAAACCAGAAAATATGCTGAAACAGTACCGGATCACCGCCACCAGCAGCATCAAAGAAGCTGGTACCGAAGTTAATATCCATCAGCATCATGGTCACTGCACCGGCCAGTACTGGCATTACTGCCACAAGCAAGAACGCGGTGATAACCCAGGTCCAAACGAACAGTGGCATTTTCATATAAGTCATGCCAGGTGCGCGCATATTCATTACCGTAGCGATAATGTTAATGGAACCCATAATTGATGATGCACCCATAATATGCACACCAAAGATAAAGTAGTTTACTGTATCCGGTGCATAGGTGGTTGAAAGTGGTGCGTAGAATGTCCAACCAAAGTTAGGACCGCCGCCTTCCATAAATAATGTAGACGTCAAAATCGCAAATGCGAACGGTAGAATCCAGAAGCTCAGGTTATTCATGCGCGGCAATGCCATGTCTGGCGCGCCGATCATCATCGGAATCAACCAGTTCGCCAAGCCAACAAAGGCCGGCATAATCGCACCAAACACCATGACCAAACCATGCATGGTGGTCATCTGATTGAAGAACTCAGGCTTGATCAGCTGCATACCTGGCTGAAAGAGTTCTGCGCGAATAATCATTGCGAATGCGCCGCCCATAATAAACATGGCGAAGCTGAACCAGAGGTACAGTGTGCCAATATCTTTATGGTTGGTGGTAAACACCCAACGACTTATATATTTTCCCCAGCCATCAGCCAGAGTTGCGGGACCATGTGCCATATCAAATACTCCCCTATTGGCCTTGTTTGTAGTTAAGAACATCGATTGGCTGTGTAATATCGCCAACATCATTGCCCCAGGCGTTGCGTTCGTAGTGAACGACCGCAGCGATATCAACTTCTGAAAGCTGATCAGCAAAAGACTGCATAGAGGTGCCAGCCACGCCATCAATAAGTACGGCGATATGACCTTCTTTTGCGCCCAGTGCAATAGGACTGTCTTTCAGAGCAGGGAAGACACCGGTAATACCGTTACCATCACTCTGGTGACAGCCAGCACATGAACGCTCATATACTTCCTCACCGCGAACCATAAGCTCGTCGAACGTCCACTCTTTGCCGATAGTCGAGGCGTATTCAGCGGCTTCTGCTTTTTTGCCCGCCAGCCACTCGTTGTAGTCAGCTTCTTCTTTCACTTCTACAACAACAGGCATAAAGGCATGGCCGATACCACAGAGCTCTGTACATTCACCAACATAGGTGCCTGGAACATCTGTTTTTGCCCAAGCCGCGGTAAACAGACCGGGAACCGCATCACGCTTAACGCCGAAGTCAGGGACCCACCAACTGTGGATAACATCGTTACCAGTAATCAGGAAACGGACCTTCTTGCCTGTGGGAATAACCAGAGGTTCGGTGACTTCACGCAGATAATGCTCGCCCTTCGGGGCGCGACCGTAAATCTCGTCCTGGGAAGTGCGCAGTTCACTCATGTACTTAACGCCTTCGCCAATGTATTCGTACTGCCACTTCCACTGATATCCAGTTACCTTGATATCAATGTCTGCATTCTCAGTGTCATACACCTTGAGCAGAGCAGTGGTTGCCGGGATTGCCATTACAATCAAAATCAGCGCTGGAACAATGGTCCAGATCAACTCGACAACATGGTTTTCATGGAAATTTGCCGCTACGGCGCCGCGTGATTTGCGGTGGGCGTACATAACGTAAAACATAAAGCCAAATACGGCTACGCCGATTACCGTACAGATCCACATCATTATCATGTGAATATCGTAGGCTGCTTGACTAACTTCGGTCACTCCCTGAGGCATATTGAGCTGCCGCGTTGCGCTCTCCGCGCTAACGTTGCCTGCTATTGCTAGTGCAATAACCGGGCTCAGCAGTCTCAAGAAAAGTGCTTGCGCTCTTTTCAACATCGCTTGTTTCTCCGTGGTAAATTAGGAATTAAAGCTCTTCCTCTGTATGGACGCTCTAAAAAATCAATGAGCGCTTTAAAATGCGCCGCGAGTGTAGCAAAAGTCGTTACGTATCTCTACTGACATTAGGATCAATTTTGACTGTAGAGTCTGCTTATTGCTCTATATCAACCATGATAAAAGACAAACTTTATGGCACGGGGCACAAAATCTGCTAGATTTAAATGGAGGCCGCTGTTAGCCACAGTGAAAAGCGGTCAATCACCGAGGGAATACAGAGGGTTTTATGCTGCCACTTTCACAACAGACCAGTGAATTCCTGATTGCTTATTTAAATGAGCGGGTCAAGCACCTGCATCATTCGATAAGCCTGCGGGAAGATGATGGCACCGCTGCACTGGCAACATTTATTGAGCGTTATGTGGCGCTGGTGCCAGATTTCGTAACCGCCTTCGACGATTTTCTTGACAGCGCTAACATCAGCGGTGAAATCGCCCGACAAGTTATTACTGCCAGAGATTTTCTGGATACTCCAGTGGAGATTGTCTCCAGCGAGGAGGGTCTGGAAGCTCAGATGTACCAAGCATATCTGGCCCACCGCCTGCTTGAAGAACTCAATGACACCCTTAAAGCGACCTATGGCTGCCCAATTATTCCGGTGGATATGACCAGATCCAACCTTATAGTGCACCACATTATTGGCGAGCCCTTTGCCAATCAAATTGATGGGGCTATACAGCTGCTAAACGACAAGCTGATTGATTCCATCAACAATGATCCAGCGATACAAAAGAAGCTTAAAGCCTATAGCAATAATCTGAGCAAGGACCCTCTGATGCGCTATCCGTGCCTGACAGACTCATCCAATATCCGTCTGCTGTTCAAAAGCCAAAATACCAGAGTGCGCCTGCACTAGCTCTGCTTTTTCGCTAGCCCTTGGGATCAATCAACTTTACTGGCTGGGTCTGATTGGCGATCTCGTCGGCACTGGTATTGACTCTGGTTTCAAGTTCTCTAGGTGTCGATGAAAGCCTCATCTCATCTTTAAAGCCACAGCTCACACATTCTCTGTAGTTAACATCATTCTCTGAAAAGGCCAGAATTTTGTCCATCTGCGCGCATTTGGGGCAGGTGACGCCAGCAATAAATTGTTTTTTAGTTGTAAAAGCCATGGATAGTTCACCACAATAGGAACCTTATTATATCGGACATCAATGATTATGGATCACTCAATTCGCTCTCACCGCGGCATTAGCCCAAAACTTGGCCATCGGGTCTATGTTGATCCCGCCGCCACAGTCATCGGTGATGTGTGCCTCGGTGACGATGCCTCGGTCTGGCCGGGTGCCGTTATTCGCGGCGATATGCACTCCATCAAAATAGGCGCCAGGTCTAATGTGCAGGACAATGCTGTGCTGCATATTACCCATGCCTCCGACTTCAATCCGAATGGCTGGCCACTGACTATTGGCAGCGATGTGGTTATTGGTCACCGCGCCGTGCTGCACGGCTGCAGTGTCGGCAATCGAATCCTGATAGGCAACGGCGCCATCGTAAATGATGGCGCCATTATTGAAGATGAAGTGATTGTCGGGGCCGGTTGTATGGTGCCGCCGGGCAAGGTTCTGCACAGCGGTTTTGTTTATGTTGGTAATCCCTGCAAACAGATGAGGGAGTTGTCAGAGAGCGAGAAAAGCTTCTTTACCTATTCGCCGGCCAATTATGTAAAGCTCAAAGACCAATATCTTGCGGAGCAACAGGCCAGCTAGCGCAGGCCTAGGCTTCAGAGGCCAGATTGATACGCAGAGCATCAATCACATGGGATGTATCTGGGCGGATTCCTCGCCACAAATCAAAAGATTCCGCAGCTTGCTCAACCAACATGCCCAGCCCATCTGCAGCCAGAGCACCCCGCTGGCGAGCCCAGCTCATAAACGGTGTTGGTCTCGCACTGTACATCATGTCGTAACAGGCACTTTTGCCACTGTCAGAGGCTGGCGCCAGCAGACTGTCGGGCAGCGGTGGCATGCCACCCTGCAAACTGGCACTGGTACCATTAATAATCAAATCAAATTCCTGCCCATCGAGCATATCGAAACCGCAACCTAATATATAACCCAGCTCGGCAAAGCCCTTGGACAGCTGCAGTGCTTTTTCAATCGTACGATTAGCTATTACAATGTGTTGCGGTTGTTGTTCCAGCAGTGGCTCCAGTACACCTCGCACAGCGCCCCCGGCACCCAAAATCAAGATTCGCTTGGCGCGAATCTGCCAACCTAAATTATCTCTTATATCGGTCACCAGGCCCACACCATCTGTGGTATCGCCGAGCACAGTGCCGTCATCCTGCATCGCCAACGTGTTAACAGCTCCGGCACGACGCGCCCGAGGCGTAATTCTTGAGCCATAGCTGTAGGCATCTTGCTTGAAGGGCAGCGTGATATTTAGCCCGCACCCACCGGCGTGAAAAAAACTGTCTGCCGCGGCATTAAAACCATCCAGTTCCACTAGCTGCCGACTGTAATTCATTGCCTGGACTGTCTGCACGGCAAAGGCGCGATGAATCTCTGGAGATTTACTGTGCTTGATAGGATTGCCAAAAACGGCGTATTTGTCAGTCATGGTTAAACCCAGTTGCGGTGAATCAAATATTTTTCATGGAGTTCGAGTTCTGCGCTACCAGGCTCTGGAGTCCAATCGTACTCCCAGCGCACCAACGGCGGCAGAGACATCAGTATGGATTCGGTACGACCACCAGTTTGTAAACCAAATAATGTGCCCCGATCCCAGACCAGATTGAATTCCACATAGCGCCCGCGGCGGTAGAGCTGAAAGCTGCGCTCTCGCTCACCATATTCAGTATCGCGACGGCGCTGCACAATAGGAAGATAGGCAGCAATGTAGCTATCGCCAATACTGCGCATAAAAGCAAAGCTGCGCTCAAAGCCCAACTCATTAAAATCATCAAAAAACAGGCCGCCCACACCCCGCGGCTCATCTCGGTGCTTGAGATAGAAGTACTCATCACACCAGCTTTTTAACCGCGGATAGAGGTCATTAGAAAATCCGTCACAGGCATTTTTGGCGGTGCTATGCCAGTGGCGACAATCCTCTTCATTGCCATAATAGGGGGTCAGGTCATATCCCCCGCCAAACCACCAAACCGGATCTGCACCCTCTTTTTCGGCAATAAAGAAGCGAACATTGGCATGGGAGGTCGGCACATAGGGGTTGTTCGGATGAATCACCAGAGATACGCCCATCGCCTCAAAACTGCGTCCGGCGAGTTCTGGCCGATTCTGTGTTGCAGAGGCGGGCATCTGGTCGCCGAAAACATGGGAGAAATTAACCCCACCTTTTTCGATAAAGGCGCCGTCCACCAGTACCCGACTGCGGCCACCGCCACCCTCTTTGCGAATCCAGCTGTCCTCCTGCCAGTCGCAGCCATCTTCCAGCCGCAAAGCTGCACAGATGCTGTCCTGTAGCCCCAGAAGATAGTTCTTAACCAGAGTTTTGTCGACCTGCTGCACTTTATCCTGCACGGATAACCTCACCGGTTATTAAATGTCTAATCTCACTGCTTTTTTTGGCCCGCCCAACGATGCCAGGAGTTTGTAAATCTATGCGGCGGCCGAAATATGATTTCACTTTAATCCCTGTTGTCGCTGCGGGCAAACCCTGAGGGTTTGCTGAGGTGGACACTATGGGGCCACCAAATGCCCGACACAGTTCTGCGGCAAGGGGATGGCGAGTGATGCGCAATGCCAGACTCTGATGCTCGCCAATAATCCACGAAGGCGCGACGCCATTATCTGGCACCAGCCAAGTGATAGGCTTATTGTAGTCCACCGCGAAGCGCTGCAAATGATCAGGGTCAAGACCCTGCAGGAACGGGGCAAAACCCTCGGCGCTATCAGCAATTAATATCAAGCCTTTGCTGACTGACCGGCGTTTGAGTTGGAGAATTTTATTGACGGCGGACTCCGACCAGGGGTCGCAGCCCAGCCCCCACACACCTTCTGTGGGGTAGGCAACCACCCCAAAGTCCTGCAGCACAGCGGCCGCACGGCATACTTTGGCGTGGTTACTCCAATTAATCACAGCAGTTTTCAGCTGTTTTTCAGCTTTTCCTGAAGCGCCGCATCTTTAGCCAGAATAGCCTGAGCATTAGCCGCGCGCTCAGCAACTAGCTTGCTGTGCATTTCTGGGTCAGATGCACCAATAATCTGCGCCGCCAGGTAGGCCGCATTCTTGGCCCCAGCTTTACCTATAGCAACTGTAGCCACTGGAATGCCGCCAGGCATCTGCACTGTAGAAAGCAGCGCATCCAGACCGTCGAGAGAGCCATTAATTGGCACACCGATCACTGGTTTTAATGTGGTCGCAGAAACTGCACCTGCAAGATGGGCAGCCATACCTGCCGCACAGATAAATGCTGCACAGCCACGGGCATCGGCATCAGTTACAAAGCTATGGGTAGCTTCTGGGGTACGATGTGCCGATGTCACCTTAACTTCAAAGGGAATATCGAATTTTTTAAGGATCTCAAAACTGGCTTCCATAACCGGCAAGTCAGAATCAGAACCCATCAAAATCGCAACAAAAGGTTTGCTCATTTTTTAGTCACCATATCTAAGGATCGCGCAATCTACCGGAAGTTTGAGCCCGGTGCAACTGCTGATAGAGAACCAATTTAGGGTGATTCGGTCTAGACTAACCGCCGATAAAATCCACTGTCATTGGCGATCAGCCCCTTGAGCTCCAGAGATACTAATAATTGCGCCAGTTTCGCCGCTTCAAAGGGGCTGCTAAGACTATCTATGGCCACTGCATCAAAGCCCAAAGACTGAAAAACCGTAGCTTCTTCCGCATTTAAATCAACAGCTGGCTCAGGCAATGGCGCTGCTGAGGACTGCTTTATCTCGACGCTAAGTCCAGCTTTTAAACCGGCTAGCGGCCCAGCCAGCTCGGTGACCAGATCATCCACCTGTTCAACTAGCTGCGCTCCCTGTTTGATCAGCAGATGACAGCCTTTGGTCTGCGGGTTGTGAATAGACCCCGGGATGACAAAAACCTCTCGGTCCTGCTCCAGCGCGCAGCGAGCAGTAATCAGCGAGCCGCTTTTCAGCGCAGCCTCAACCACCAACACCCCCAGACTGAGGCCGCTAATAATACGATTGCGCTGGGGAAAGCGAGCGGGCAGTGGCTCTGAACCAGGATCAAACTCTGTCACCAGTGCGCCGCCCGACTCAAGTATCTGCTCCGCAAGTGCCATGTGTCGCTGGGGATAAACCCTGTCTATGCCTGTAGCCATAATGGCAATTGTAGTGCCGCGACAGGCGGCGCTTGCCGCCAGTGCACCGCGATGGGCAGCGCCATCAACGCCCAGCGCCAAACCACTGGTAATGGTAAAACCAGCATTGGCTAACTGCTGACCCCATTGTCGAGCGTTAGTGTCGCCATCTCTGGTCATTCGTCGGCTGCCGACCATTGCGATCTGGGGTAGATACAGACAATCTATACTGCCGCGAACATAGAGCAGCGGTGGAGCACCGCTAATCTGCCTGAGCTGGGGTGGGTAGTTGGGACTGGTGATACTGATAATAGTTGCTGCGCAATGTTCAGCGGCAGATAATATTTTTTCAACTCGGGGCCGCCAGTCACCCCGTTGATATTGCTGCCGGAGATCTCCCAATAGCGCCTGCAATTCCTTATTCACATCTAAGTCAGTGGCGCTAAAAATCGCTGTGTAACTAGGCAGCAGACCCAATAATTCTGCCTGCAGCCTTAAAGGGAAGTTCTCGAGATGCTGGGCCACCAGGCAGTAGTGGGTTTCGCGATTGTCGGGCATAGCGCAGAGCCGTTATGGATTAGGGGTTGCGAACCAAATCACCGACATCTAACTGACGATCTGCCTCCATCACCAGGCCGAAACTCATCTTTTGGTAGGTGTAAAACACCATTACCAATCCAATACGCTCATCTGGAAGTCGGACCTGCTGCGTGGTCACAGGATCTTTGACCACTTCTCCAGCCTTAAAGATAGCTAAGGTATCACCAATTTTAAGACTCTCGCGATCACCGCGATTAATAGACACCACATCCAGTGCACCGGCATTGCGCACGCCGCCCTCAATATTGATCACCTGGCCGCGTATTTCCTGACCTGGGGCCCGAGGATGGAAAACAGGGGGCAGGGCACGCTCTTCAGGGTTTAACAAACGGTCGCGAAGACGAATCTCGCCCTCAGACCTGATCACCCCCAATGTGCCAATATCCTTTTTTACTGCCTTCATTCTGGCCGAGGCTATATCCACGGCGCGAATACCCAGCACCTCACCACTAACAGGATCAATATAGGCGTCGCCGGGGCGATAGACGCCATAGTTAAGTTGATTCTGAGCAAAATCACCGCGAGCGTAAAAGTCATCCCCCATACCCATCAGCAGGCGGCGCTCATAGCCCCCCAGCACATAGGGTGCAGCTTTCAGTTCAGCGCGATTGGTAACGCGATTTTTAGACAGGAATTTGTCGATAATATCCAGCGGCAGAGCAGATATTGCACCGCCTCGGTCCTCAGTGCGAATACTCGGCGACAACTTCTCATCGCGGCCGCGACTGAGCACTAATTTAGGCAGACCATCAATATAGACCAGCCGGATAAGATCACCGGGGTAAATAAGGTGTGGATTGGCGATCTGCTGATTGGCATGCCAGATTTCTGGCCACATCCAGGGATCGCGCAAAAACAGGTCAGAGATATCCCACAATGTATCCCCTTTAACCACAGTGTATTGATTGGGCACTGTTTCGTTGAGTAGGTTTTCTGTGTCACTGGTGGCAAGCTGTACAGCCACAGCAGCAAATAAAAGAGCAAATCGCAATATGATTTTTTTCATGGCTACGAGTCCTTTCCCTGCACTCGGTTAGTGTATAATTCGCACCTGAACAACCAATAATGATTTTTATGGTCACAGGCTATCCTAATGGTAGCAGTGCTTTTAACTTAATTTTTAGAAATTCATCACATTCGCTATGGCTAGACTAAATATTCTTGAATATCCCCACCCTCGTCTGCGTCTCAAAGCAGCGCCGGTAACCCAGGTCGATGAGCGCATTGTGCAGCTGGTCGATGATATGTTTGACACCATGGCAGAGGCACGGGGTATCGGGCTTGCCGCGTCACAGGTAGATGTGCAGGAACGAGTGATCGTTATGGATATCTCTGAGCAGCGCAATGAACCAAGGGTCTATATCAATCCAGAGATCGAGGTCATTGAGCCCGACACAATTCCCTATGAGGAAGGCTGTCTGTCTGTCCCTGGGTTCTATGAATCGGTGGATCGGCCTGCCCATGTCATGATTCGAGCTCTGGACCGGGATGGCAATGCTTTTGAAGAAGAGGCAACTGGGCTTTTAGCGGTCTGCATCCAACATGAAATTGACCATTTGGAGGGTCGGCTGTTTGTCGACTATCTGTCCCCACTTAAGCGCGATCGTATTCGTAAAAAGCTCCAGAAGCAGCGAGCATAGGATGCCTATAAATTGAAGATTGTCTTCGCCGGAACACCTGACTTCGCTGCGACACATCTTCGAGCTCTACTTGATGACGGCCGTCATCAGATTATTGCCGTTTACACTCAGCCAGATCGGCCCGCAGGCCGCGGCAAAAAACTGACTGCCAGCCCGGTTAAGCTGCTAGCCGAAGAACGCGGCATAGAGGTTTATCAGCCCCAGACCCTAAAACAGCCAGAGCAGCTGGCAATTCTTGAACAGCTGGGAGCCGACCTGATGGTGGTCGTGGCCTACGGACTGATTCTGCCCCAGACCGTGCTGGATACGCCACGTCTTGGCTGTATCAATGTGCATGGCTCAATACTCCCCCAATGGCGCGGTGCTGCGCCTATTCAGCGCGCCGTGGAAGCTGGTGATGCCGAGACAGGCGTCACTATTATGCAAATGGATGCCGGGCTGGACACAGGGCCCATGCTGTCGATAACACGCTGTCCGATTGGCAAGACTGACACCAGTGGCTCAATCTATAGCCGCCTTGAGCAACTAGGCGGGCCAGCACTGGTGCAGGCCATAGACAAGCTGAACAATGGCAGTGCCGTAGCATTAGCCCAGGATAATAGCCTGAGCAGCTATGCAGCAAAGATTGATAAGGCGGAAGCTGAGATTAACTGGGCCGAATCAGCCAATGTTATTGATCGGCGCATTCGAGCCTTTAACCCTCTCCCATGCACCTATAGCAAAATCGATGGACAGCGGGTAAAAATCTGGGCCGCCTTTACAGGCCATGCTGCCCAGAGCCAGCTGCCCGGAGAAATTATCCGCGCCGACGCCGAAGGTTTGTTAATTAGCTGTGGTCAGGGGTGCCTGTTGGTCCATGAAATTCAGCTGGCGGGCAAATCGAGAATGGCGGTGTCTGAGATCTTAAAATCCCGTGCTGACCTATTTGCTGTCGGCCGACAGCTTGGGCAATAAGCGATGAATGTTCGCGCTGCCGCCGCCGAAGTTATTGCCGGAGTTCTGCGCGGTCAGTCACTGTCAGCACTACTTCCCCAATACAGCACCAAGGTCGAAGAAAAAGATCGCGCGCTGTTAAAAGAGCTGTGTTTTGGCACTATGCGCTGGTATCCGCAGATTGCCATAATCCTAAAAGAATTAATCAAGAAGCCATTGCGCGAAAAGGATCTCGAGATTCAAGGCCTGGTTGCCTGTGGTATTTACCAGCTTATGCACATGCGCAAAGCTGAACATGCTGTAACTAATGAAACAGTGTCAGCAACCCATAAACTCAACCGACAATGGGCCAAAGGGCTAGTCAACGGGGTACTGCGAAGCTTCCAGCGTCAGAAGCAAGATATACTCGCAGCCCATGCTGATAATCCTGTGTTTGCCACAGCCCATCCGAAATGGTTATTAAAGCAGATTTCTGCCAGCTGGCCAGAGGATCTGGCCGCTGACATTGTCTCGGCAAATAATGAGCGTGCGCCCATGGTGCTGCGGGTCAATGCTGCGCGTAATTCAAGACCGCAATATCTGGATATGCTCGAACAGGCCGGTATAGAGGCCAGTCCAACTGAGCATAGCGAGCAGGGCATTATTCTGGCCAGCCCCAGAGATGTCAGCGAATTGCCCGAGTTTGATCAGGGTGCTGTCAGTGTGCAGGATGAAGCAGCGCAGCTGGCGGCAACATTGCTGCAACTGCGCTCCGGTGATTCGGTGCTGGATGCCTGCTGCGCGCCGGGAGGAAAAACCTGCCATATTTTGGAAACCCGCTCAGATCTGGGTTCCTTACTAGGGATTGATCTGGAGCCAAGGCGCCTGGTTCGGGTTGAGGAAAATCTCAGCCGCCTTGGCCTCAAAGCTGAAATAAAAGCCACAGATGCAGCGGATTTAGATCATTGGTGGAATGGACAGCCCTTTGAGCGAATTCTTTTGGATGCTCCCTGTTCTGCCTCTGGAGTTATTCGCCGCCATCCAGATATCAAAATACTGCGCAAACCCGCGGATATTGTTAAGCTGGCGACTATTCAGAAGCGTCTGTTGGAGCGTCTCTGGCAGACATTATCCACTGATGGTATTTTGTTATATGCAACCTGCTCAGTACTGCCAGAAGAGAATGATCAGGTAATCGAACAATTTATGGCAGATAATGCCGACGCTGAACTGCTGACTATTGATGCAGACTGGGGCACAACAACAGATTTTGGGCGGCAGTTATTTCCCTCAATCAATGGTAGCGATGGCTTCTATTACGCCAGGCTGCAAAAGAAAGGCTGATAACAACTCGGAATTACCATGAAAATAGTAATAGTTGGCGCTGGGCAGGTTGGTGCTACATTGGCAGAGAATCTAGCCCGAGAATACAACGACATCACTGTGATTGATATCAATGAGAATGCCCTGCGCGCTCTGCAAGATCGCCTGGATATACGCACTGTTATTGGTACGGGCAGCTACCCAGATGTACTAGTGCAAGCCGGGATTGAAGACGCCGATATGTTGGTGGCCGTAACCAATAGTGATGAGATCAATATTACCGCCTGTCAGGTGGCCTACTCACTATTCCACACGCCGACAAAAATCGCCCGAGTCCGCGCTCGCAACTACACAGACCCAAAATATAAAAACCTGCTATTCAATGACAAACATATGCCTGTGGATGTGATGATCACCCCGGAGCAGGTGGTGACCGACTATATCCGCAAACTAGTAGAACAGCCTGGCGCACTTCAGGTGCTGGACTTTGCCGATGGTGTTATTCAGCTAGTTGGCCTGCGTGCAGTCAAAGACAGCCCGCTGGTGGGTCAGGAGTTGCGCACCCTCAAAGAGCATATGCCAAATGCAGATGCTAGGGTTGCTGCGATCTACCGCAAAGATCGCGCTCTGTTTCCTGTGGGCGATACGGTTATTGAAGATGGCGATGAAGTATTCTTTATTGCCGCCAAGAAGAATATTCGCAAGGTGATGAGTGAGTTGCGCCGCCTTGAGAAGCCCTACCACCGCCTGGTTATTGCCGGTGGTGGCAATATTGGTTTCCGCCTGACCCAGGCATTGGAAGACGAATACAACATTAAGATTATCGAGTACTCGCCAGAGCGTGCCGACTATCTGTCAGAAAAACTTAACCGTGCCGTGGTGCTAAATGGATCAGCCACAGATCAGGAATTGCTGCTTGATGAAAACATTGATAAAACCGATGTGTTTCTCGCCCTGACCAATGATGATGAAGTCAATATTATGGCCTCATTGCTAGCCAAACGACTCGGTGCCAAAAAGGTTATGACCCTGATCAGCAACCCAGTCTACGCAGATCTTATGCAGGGGGGCGAAATTGATATCGCCATCTCTCCACAGCAGGCTACCACCAGTTCACTGCTTGCTCATGTTCGCAAAGGCGACACAGTGAGTGTGCACTCACTGCGGCGTGGTGCTGCAGAAGCGCTAGAGATTGTTGTTCATGGCGATGAAAAAAGCTCAAAAGTAGTCGGCCGCGCTATCGGTGACATTAAGTCACCTCCCGGCGCCACGCTCGCCGCTCTGGTGCGTGACGGCGAGGTTATTATTGCCCATCATGATATTGTCATTCAGGCAGAGGACCATGTGATTGTCTTTGTGGTCGACAAAGAAAACACCAAGGCCGTAGAGAAGTTGTTTGCCGTTGGTTTCAGTTTTTTCTAGGACATAGAACCTATGCATTTCGCTATCACCGCCCGAGTACTTGGCGTCCTTTTGATGATCTTCAGCCTGACTATGCTGACGCCCATCATCGTCGCCTCTATTTACGGTGAAAATACCGCTCAGACTTTTCTGATTGCCTTTGTCATTACCCTGTTAGTGGGGCTGGCCTTCTGGCTGCCATCGCGAAATCGCACCGGCGAATTGCGTACCAGAGATGGCTTTATTGTCACCGTGCTTTTCTGGCTGGTACTCAGCACCTTTGGTGCACTTCCTCTGATGCTATCTGAGGCACTACAACTGGGCTTTATGGATGCTCTTTTTGAGTCTGTTTCCGGGCTGACCACCACTGGTGCCACAGTGATATCTGGGCTCGACGATCTGCCTAAATCTATTCTCTATTATCGGCAACAACTGCAGTGGCTGGGCGGCATTGGTATTGTTGTAATTGCAGTTGCCATTCTGCCCATGCTCGGGGTTGGTGGTATGCAGATCTATCGCGCTGAAACCCCCGGGCCGATGAAAGACTCCAAGCTCACGCCGCGCATTACCGAAACCGCCAATGTGCTGTTTAAAATTTATCTCGCCCTCACCGCCGTCTGCGCACTGGCTTATTGGGCTGCAGGTATGAGTGGCTTCGATGCGATCGGCCATAGCTTTTCGACTGTGGCAATTGGCGGATTCTCGACCCATGACAGCAGCATTGGCTTTTTTGACAGTGGCGCCATTATGGCCATCTGTACTTTCTTTATGATTATCTCCGGGCTTAACTTTGCCCTGCACTACCATGTCTGGCACAGCCGCAATCTAAAAGCCTACTGGGGCGATCCAGAAGCTAGAATGTATATTTATCTGCTGCTGATAGGCATGGTAATTACCTGCCTCTATCTATACTACAGCGGTACCTACGGTAGGGAAGAGAGCCTGAGTCAGGGTATTTTTCAGCTAGTCTCGATTATGACCACCACTGGCTTTGCCACTGCAGAGTTCAGTGCCTGGCCAACATTCCTGCCATTCTTTTTACTGTTTCTATCCTTTTTTGGTGCCTGTGCCGGCTCAACTGGTGGCGGTATCAAGATTGGCCGCATGCTGATTCTTGCGCAGCAGGGCATCAGAGAAATATATCGTCTGGTGCATCCCAATGCGCTGCTGCCGATTAAAATTCGCAATCGCAGAATTCCAGAGCGGGTGGCTGATGCTATCTGGGCTTTCTTTGGGGTTTATCTAGCAATTTTTTATCTGATGGTATTACTGCTGCTGGCATCTGGACTAGACTATGTGACAGCTTGGTCAGCCACCGCAGCCTCGCTCAATAACCTGGGTCCAGGTCTAGGTGCTGTGGCGACCAACTATGCCGACCTTGGCAACTTTGCCAAATGGGTACTCTGCTGGGGCATGCTGCTGGGGCGCTTGGAAATCTTTACCTTGCTAGTGCTGTTCACCCCAACCTTTTGGAAAAACTAACTTTTAGCAGTCCATTTAAGCTGCTGCTCAATAGTCGCTTTCACTTTGCCATTGATCACAAATAAACGCAGATCTTTGCCGCCAGCTTCCTTGACGAATTCCTGTACCAACAAATTAGCTTTCACCGCTTTAAAAGCATTGATCACACTCTGGGTAGCCTTTTTAGTCTCAGCTAATACCACACCGCGGCCCTGGTTACCTTCAAGCAACTTTACAATCAGCGGCGCGCCACCTACCATTTCAATCAGCTCATTGGTATCAATAGGGGAATTGGCAAAGCCGGTCAGCGGAATGTCGAGGCCACTTTTAATTAACAGCTGCAGGGAAAATAACTTGTCCCTTGACTGGCTGATAGCCAACGAACTGTTTTGCACATAGACGCCCATGCTTTCAAACTGTCTGGTCAGCGCGCAGCCATAAAATGTAGCGCTGGGTCGAATGCGGGGAATCACGGCGTCGAGGTCATTGACAATATGGCCGCCGCGATAATGCACTTCCGGCATTTCGTCATCCAGCTTCATTTACAATTTACAGATACAAAAAAGGCCGATAAAAATCGGCCTTTCGAGTCACTACATAATGACCTAGTCGTTACTGATTGCGCGCATTGTAATAGGCTTCTTCCGAAATACCATGATAGGCCATAGCCTGCTGTTTAAATGCAGCTACAGATTCTGCGATGCGCTGGGCAATCTCTGAATCTGTTGCCAGCTCAGCCAATACTTCGTCTGACAGTCTACTGAGTTCAGCTATAACCTCATCTGGTAACTTGCGAACGTCAACACCATGAGTCTCCACCAGCTCAACCAGTGCAGTGTTGTTTCTCGCAGTATACTCATCGAGCATATCCTGATTGACCGCACGGGCGGCAGTCTCAACAATGGCTTTTAGATCAGCAGGCAAAGTAGCATAGGCATCTTTATTGACGATTAGCTCAAGGATCGGGCCTGGCTCATGCCAGCCAGGATAATAATAATATTTGGCGACCTGGTGAAAACCAAAAGCAAGATCATTGTAGGGACCCACCCATTCGGTAGCATCAATCACACCAGTCTGCATCGAGGTGTATAGTTCCCCCCCGGGCATGGTGACAGAAATGCCGCCAGCGCGAGTAATCACATCGCCACCCAAACCTGGAATACGCATCTTCAGACCTTTGATATCCTCCATAGAATTAATCTCGCGATTAAACCAACCGGCCATCTGCACACCAGTGCTGCCACCGGCAAAGGGTATCAAATTAAATTGGTCGTAGAGTTCTCGCCATAACTCAAGGCCACCGCCATAATGGAGCCAACCATTCATCTCCTGAGCATTGAGCCCAAAGGGAACAGCAGTAAAGAAGCCAGTAGCTTTCGATTTGCCAGTCCAATAATAAGAAGCACCATGGCCCATTTGGGCTGTACCCTGACTCACAGCATCAAAAACCTCAAACGCAGGCACTAGCTGACCAGCACCAAAGACTTTAACCTGCAACCGGCCACCGCTCATGGCTTCGACCTTTTTGGCAAAGTTTTCAGGCGCGGAACCCAGGCCCGGATAGTTTTTTGGCCAAGTGGTCACCAGCTTCCATTTAAAATTTTGCTGCTTTTCCGCTGCAACTGCTGATGTCTCCGCTGGCTTCTCACCGCAGCCCAATATAAATAAAGACAGCAGTGCAATAATTCCAATACGCATTTTTTACCCCTTGCTATAGAAAAAATTTCTAGTTTTTAAATGGCACTCAAATTAGCCGAGGCCAATATTAATATTTTTGTACCCACTTCTTCAAAGCTTACATGGACTCTGGCGCGAGGGCCATTGCCCTCAAAGTTTAGAATCACTCCTTCGCCATAGACATTATGAACAATCTGTTGGCCCAGACTAAATCCGGTGGCCTCGCCCTGATCGCTCTGAATAGCACCGGCGGCATAACTTGTCGGTCGGGCGATATTATTTTGCAGTCGAACCTCTTCAATCACGTCAGTGGGGATGTCGCGAACAAATCTAGAAACCGAATTGAACGATTCATTGCCATAGATAGAGCGACTTTCAGCAAAGGTTAAATACAGCTTCTGCATGGCTCTGGTTATACCGACATAAGCCAATCGTCGCTCTTCTTCAAGGCGACCTGGTTCATCCAGTGACATCTTGTGGGGAAATAAATTTTCTTCCATCCCCGCCAGAAACACCAAAGGGAATTCCAGACCTTTGGCACTGTGCAAGGTCATAAGCTGCACTGCATCCTGATCTTCATCTGCCTGTCGGTCCCCAGCATCCAGAGCCACCTGATCAAGGAACTGTGGCAACACTGGCAGATCATTATCTTCAGCTTCAAAGTTGCGGCAGGCATTGACCAGTTCTTCAAGATTCTCAACCCGGGCCTGACCACGCTCACCTTTTTCACGGCGGTGCATATCCACTAGACCGCTTAGCTGAATGGCGTTCTCTGCCTGCTCAACCAATGGCAACTCATCCAGCTGACCGCTCATTTCATTGATCAGTTCAATAAACACAGCCACAGCATTGGTCGCCCTTGCCGCGAGGCGCTTTTCATTAACTATCAGAGTAGCTGCAGACCACATTGAGCTGCCCTGATCACGAGCCAGTTCACGAATTAATTCCAAGGTGCGGTCGCCGATGCCCCGGGGCGGCACGTTGACCACGCGCTCAAAAGCAACGTCGTCATGGCAGTTGAGCATCATACGTAAATAAGACAGTGCGTTCTTGATTTCAAGGCGCTCATAGAAACGCTGACCGCCATAAATACGATAGGGGATTTCGGCTTGTAAAAGAGCTGCTTCCAATACCCGTGACTGGGCATTGGACCGGTACAAAATGGCCGAGTCTTCCCTACGGTTGCCATCATTAACCCAGCTGTGCAGACGATCGGCAATGTAGCGCGCCTCATCATGTTCGTTAAAAGCTGCGTACAGGGCGATGGCTTCACCTTCTCCTGCATCTGTCCACAGGCTTTTTCCAAGGCGTTCGGCATTCTTGGCAATCACTGCGTTGGCGGCATTGAGGATATTAGAGGTGGAACGGTAATTCTGCTCCAGCTTAACTGTGTGGGTATCGGCAAAGTCACGCTCGTAACTGAGAATATTTTCTACCTTGGCACCGCGCCAACCATAGATCGACTGATCATCATCACCTACCGCAGTCACTCCACTGACCTTGCCGGCCAGTATTCTCAACCAGGCATATTGCACTGCGTTGGTATCCTGAAACTCATCCACCAGAATATGTTGGAAGCGCTGCTGATAGTGGTCCAGCACATCTGGCTTGTTCTTCCATAGTTCGAGCGCTCGCAATAATAGCTCGGCAAAATCGATAACACCCAGACGCTCGCAGGTAGCTTCGTACTCTCTATAGATACGCAGCATAGTCGCCAGATAGGGATCACCGCCCTCCTGCATATGGGCGGCACGCAGACCTTCATCTTTCTGCCCATTGATCCACCACTGTGCCTGCTTTGGAGGCCAGCGCTGCTCGTCCAGATCCATAGCCCGCATCACTCGTTTGACCAGTCTTAGCTGATCATCGGAATCCAGAATCTGGAAATTTTCCGGTAAATTAACATCGCGCCAATGGGCCTTTAGCAGGCGATGGGCCAATCCGTGAAAAGTGCCCACCCACATGCCACGCAATGACATACCCAGCAGCTCATCAATGCGCTCGCGCATTTCCCGAGAGGCTTTATTGGTAAAGGTAACTGCCAGAATACTGTAGGGTGAGAGGCCATCCACCTGTATTTTCCAGGCGATACGATGCACTAGAACTCGCGTTTTACCGCTGCCTGCGCCGGCCAAAACCAATAGATGCTTCTTATCACTAGTGACAGCTTCTTCTTGGGCAGCGTTGAGATTATTAAGTATTGGGGTGACGTCCATAGGTAGCTATTCTAGCAAGTTAGTGTTGGCAATATGGGTGGATGAGAATTTCTTTTCAGTTTTTTATGTAAGTATCTTTGACTATATAGCGGCTAAATACTGGATATTCCCGGTCTTTTCAGCTTTTTTTACTACAAAACTGGCATTTACACCTCTTTTCTTGTAAATTTTTTACATAAATCAAATTGGACCATTTATGAAACCAGCTGAACTCACCCAGACTATTAGCGATACCTTGGCGGATCTGCGCAAATCGGAACGTAAAGTCGCCGACTTTGTGCTGAATAACCTGCTGCAAGTCATTCGTATGCGCATTGTCGATCTGGCTCAGGAGGCCAATGTCAGTGAGCCCACAGTAGTACGGTTTTGCAGGGCCGTTGGTTGTCAGGGTTTCCAGGATTTTAAATTGGCTCTGGCTCAGCAGCTGGCATCCAGTCCCAGCTATGGGCAGATTGCAGTAACGGATACTGACTCTACTCGGGAATATACCCACAAGGTGTTTGATTCTACGGTAGATACATTACTTAAGGTTCGCGAGAATCTCGTGATGGAACGCCTTGATGCAGCAGTGGCGGCCATCTGTGCCGCGCAGAAAGTAGAGTTCTACGGCTTCGGCGCCTCGGCCGCTGTTGCCTTTGATGCGCAACATAAATTTTTCCGTTTGCAGATTACCTCCGCAGCATACTCAGACCCTCACCTGCAAAACATGTCTGCCACCTCTCTGCATGCCGGTGATGTGGTTATGGCTATCTCACAGTCTGGCCGCACCCAGGCACTTCTAGATTCTATGGATCTGGTTAAGAAAGCTGGCGCTATTGTGATTGCCCTAGCGCCGAGCGGCTCTCCAATCGCTCGCAGTGCAAGCATTGCTATTGAAGTTGATGCCAAGGAAGATTTCCAAATCTACACACCGCTGTCATCACGGATTGCTCACCTTGCAGTGATTGATGTGCTGGCCGTTGGAGTAGCACAGAAAAAAGGTCCGCAATTGCAAGAACATCTTCAGCAACTGCAAGAAGGTCTGACCTCTCTGCGCAGCAATTAAAAGTTCGCTAACTTATTAGGGCAACACGCCCTGTCTTGGCGGTTTTGTGCCCGCCGCATTTTTAGTCTACGTTTAATCCAATGGCCCTTTATCAATCGCCGGTAAAGCACGGGGCTGTTATTCTTTTTATTGATCGTTTTATGCAGTTAACACCAGAGGGAATTTGGCTCAAGTAGTCTTAATTAATCGCTAGGGAGCAACGCTATGTTAAACGAAGAAGGTAGTACTCAACTTTCAAAATCAATCGCAAAAATTTACATCAATGCTTTAATCGGGGTAGAAATTGCTATCGCTGCGGCAGTGATTATATTTTTCGCTGCACTGGCACCGGGAGCGATCGCACTGATTGTCTTAGGGGTCGCCGCATTATTACTATTACTTGGTACAGTAGCTTTTCGCGCGCTGACCTGTGCAATACAAGCCCATTATGCTGCCAATCCAGCGGGCGCTGCGGCAGCCTATGGTTTTCCGACCTATGCTGCACTAAAAGCCTCATGGCCTTGGGCGGTTCGGTTGGTGGCCTGTTAGTCCAATTGGCGGGCTCATGGAATTGGGCTCGCCTTTTAATCTCTCTTCTGCAACGGCAGACCTACCTGCCTTAATGCATGGAGATAAACAATAGTTATTTATATTCTATATTCTCCGTTTGCTTCTACTCCACCGTGACTGATTGAGTGCGAACAGTGATTTACTCTTCCTTGTAATCGTCTGGGAGAATCCCCTTTTCTTTTAAAGTCTTTGTAAGTTTTTCTAGACGCACAAGTGCAACCACCCCGACCATTCCAAACACAAACCCCATTACTGCCAACCCTTGCATAATGATCTCCCTTTAAATCACTGTTCCAACTTATTCCACCGTAACAGATTTTGCCAGATTCCTCGGCTGATCTACATCCGTTCCTTTGAGAACAGCCACATGATACGAGAGCATTTGCAATGGTAAGGTATAAATAATCGCCTCAAGGCTTTTTGGTACATGAGGCATATCAACTACTGTGATGCCAGGCTCGCTGGCGAAGCCAGATTTACGATCAGCAAACACAAACAACTGACCTCCTCGAGCGCGAACTTCATGCAGGTTGGATTTTAGTTTTTCCAATAATTCGTTATTTGGAGCCACGGTGACCACAGGCATATCTTCATCCACCAGTGCCAGAGGGCCATGCTTTAATTCTCCCGAGGGATAGGCTTCAGCATGGATATAGGAAATCTCTTTTAATTTTAGAGCACCTTCAAGGGCGATGGGATATTGCTCGCCGCGGCCTAAAAATAATGCGTGGTGTTTATTAGCAAATGATTCTGATACCTGCTCAATCAAAGAATCCAAAGCTAGAACCTTGGCACAGAGAGCAGGGAGTTTGTGAAGATTCTGCACTAGCAGTTTTTCGGTTTTTGCTGCCAATCCATGGTGCCGGGCAATGGCGATAGTAAATAACTGTAATGCCACTAACTGAGTAGTAAAGGCCTTGGTGGAAGCCACACCAATTTCAGGGCCGGCCATGGTCATCAATGAAATATCTGATTCCCGTACCAGCGAACTGTTGGCCACATTGCAGATAGCGACAAAGCCGAGGTAGCCACTTTCCTTGGCTTTTCTTAGGGCTGCTAATGTATCTGCTGTTTCGCCGGACTGGGAGATGGTGACGAATAATGTTCCTGAAGGGACTGCTACAGTGCGATAGCGATATTCACTGGCGACCTCCACCTGACAGGAAATGCCGGCATATTCTTCCAGCCAGTATTTGGCAACGAGCCCAGAATGGTAGCTAGTGCCACAGGCAACAATATGCACTGCGTTGGATTGGGCAAAAAGCTCTTCGGCCTGATAGCCAAAGATGGCTTCACGGATGTGGTTATCGGCAATGCGGCCTGCAAATGTGTCAGCAAGGACATCGGCCTGCTCGAAAATTTCTTTTTGCATAAAGTGGCGATACTGACCTTTTTCTGCAATTTGATCTTTCTCATCAAGCTCCTGCAGATTGCGCTTCACAGCTTTGCCACGGCGATCATAAACCTTGAAGGCGCTGTGCTTTGCCTCAACCAGATCGCCTTCTTCCAAAAAAATCACGCGGTCAGTCACTTGGCGTAACGCCATTTGGTCAGAGGCAATAAAATGTTCGTCTATGCCAACACCAATAACTAATGGGCTGCCACTGCGTGCACCAATTAAGCTGTCGGGTTCAGCTGTTGAAATAACGCCAAGAGCATAGGCTCCCTCCAACCGTGTAATCGTTTTTTGTACTGCGCGACGCAGGTCTTTTTCAGTTTTGCTGTAATGATTAACCAGATGGGCAATGACTTCTGAGTCTGTGGCAGATAGAAATTCGTAACCGGCGTTACGCATTTCCTGGCGCAGGGTTTCGTGATTTTCGATAATTCCATTATGAACTACCGAGATTCCACCGGAAGTATGTGGGTGTGAATTGGCGGTGCTTGGCTCACCATGGGTTGCCCAGCGGGTATGGGCTATCCCGGTGTTACCTGCGACCGGTGATTTTTTTGCGACGGCTTCAAGCTGGGCCACCTTGCCAATAGTTTTTCTGGTCTGGAGCTGCTGGTGACTGTCGATCATTGATAGGCCAGCGGAGTCATAGCCGCGATATTCCAGGCGGTGAAGACCTTCTATCAAGATCTTGTAAACATTTCTATTGGTGGCTGCGCCGACAATTCCACACATGCTTTAATCTTCCTTTTTGGTTGGACGTTTCCAGCCCGCAATATTACGCTGCTTGGTTCTGCTTACCGCCAGCGCGTCGGCAGAAACATTCTGAGTCAATGTTGAGCCTGCAGCAACAAATCCATTTTCACCTACGGTGACTGGCGCAATCAATGTGCTGTTGGAGCCAATAAAGGCGCCATCGCCAATTTTGGTTTGATGTTTATTTACACCATCGTAGTTGCAGGTGATGGTACCTGCGCCCACATTCACACCGGAGCCCAAGCTCTGCGTCACCCACGTAGCTAAGATGATTAATTTTGCTGCCATCGCCAACGATGGCTTTTTTGGTTTCAACAAAATTACCAACCTTGGTATTTTTGCCTAACTCTGTGCCCGGGCGTATGCGGGCAAAGGGCCCAATAATCGCCTCGGTCACCAATCACTGCATTCTCGATTACTGTGTTGGCTTTAATCTCTACGCCATCGCCAATGGTGCTATCAATAATCTGGCAGTTTGGGCCTATGCTGACATTGGAGCCAATGGTTACCCTGTCCCTTCAAACAGGCAGTTCACATCAATAAAATTGTCCTGCGCCAGCGCTTAGGTCGCCACGCTGATCAAAGCGGCTTGGATCTGCCAATGTGGTGCCAGAGAGCATTAGTGCCTCGGCAAGTTCCAGCTGGTGAGCTCGCTCTAGCTGGCTGAGTTGAATTCTATTATTCACGCCCTCTACCTCTGTGGCTGATGTTGGTTGAATACTGTCGATGTGGTAGCCATTGGCCCTGGCTATGGCAATCAGGTCGGTCAGGTAATATTCGCCCTGGGCATTATTGTTATCAATCTGGGGCAGCCAGGCTTTTAACTGTCTCGGCTCCGAGTGCCAGTACTCCTGTATTGATTTCGCTGATCAGCAGCTGCTCTTCGCTGGCATCTTTTTGCTCGACGATTGACTCGATCATCACCGGCCTGATTGCGCACGATACGACCATAGCCCGTCGGGTCTTCCAGATTAATCGTCAGCAATCCAATGGCTTTTACCGCTCACAGCCGCAGTGAGCATTTTATGCGATGGTGGCCGGTTTGATCAGCGGCACGTCACCGTACAGAATCAAGACTTTTGCTTGGTCCCGCAAATGGGATACTGCCATTTTCACCGCATGGGCTGTACCCAGCTGTTCTGTCTGGTTTCACAAACAGGCTGTGGGTATCAGCAAAGGTCTTGCTCTACAAGCTCAGCCCCATGGCCGGTAACAATAATCTGCTCGCGCGTTGCTAGATGGTTTGTCGCAGCATTAATCACGTGGCCAAGCAGAGGGCTGCCTGCCAGTTTGTGCAGGACTTTTGGCTGAGGTCGGACTGCATGCGAGTCCCCTTGCCGGCGGCAAGAATAACAATGTCCGTATCTGTTGTTAGGCAAGGTCTTTGGCATTTGCTTGGCTCCGATCCCTGCACGTTGAATAACAGTATTGGTAGCAAGTTACGTTACTGACAATTGACCGACAACACAAGCTTATTGGGGCTGGGGTCCGGGATAACATTCAGGGCAAAAAAAAGGGCGGCTCAGCCACCCTTTTCCCTATCAGCAGCTATCAACCACCGAGTTTTTTGCGTAATTTCTGCAATGTGCGCAACTGTGCCGTCGACTCAGCAAGCATAGCAGCCGCTTTTGAGTACTCTATCTCGCCAGACTGGTTAGCTATTGCAGCTTCTGCTTCCTTAAGTGCTTCTGCTGCCGCCGCTTCGTCGATATCTCCGGCGCGGACAGCTGTATCAGCCAATATAGAAATACTGTTGGGCTGAACTTCCAGATAGCCGCCAGAGAGATAATAGATCTCTTCCTCGCCATTCTGTTTGACCAGACGGACTGGACCAGGCCGCAGGTCACTCAGCAGCGGTGCATGCCCGGCTGTCACACCAAGCTCACCTAATGATCCAGTGGCAACAACCATCTCGACCAACCCGGAGAACAGTGATTCATCCGCACTTACAATGTCACAATGAACTGTTATAGCCATTTCTTTATTGCCTTTGATTTCTGCAATTTATACGTTTATAGATTTAAAGGTTTTGCGCTTTTTCTACCGCTTCGTCAATAGAGCCAACCATATAGAACGCCTGTTCTGGCAGATCATCATACTGGCCATCCAAGATACCTTGGAAACCGGCGATGGTGTCTTTCAACGATACGTACTTACCTGGTGAACCGGTGAAGATTTCAGCAACATGGAATGGCTGCGACAGGAAGCGCTCAATTTTACGTGCGCGGGCTACAGCCATTTTGTCTTCTTCTGAAAGCTCATCCATACCCAGAATCGCAATAATATCTTTAAGCTCTTTGTAGCGCTGCAGTACTGACTGCACACCACGGGCAACTTCATAGTGCTCGGTACCAATAATCAGCGGATCCAGCTGACGTGAAGTTGAATCCAGTGGATCTACCGCAGGGTAGATACCTTTAGAGGCAATGTCACGGCTCAGTACAACGGTTGAATCCAAGTGAGCAAAGGTGGTTGCAGGAGATGGATCGGTCAAGTCATCCGCTGGTACATAAACGGCCTGAACCGAAGTAATAGAACCAGTCTTAGTTGAAGTAATTCGCTCCTGAAGAACACCCATTTCTTCAGCCAGAGTAGGCTGGTAGCCTACCGCTGAAGGCATACGGCCCAACAGTGCTGATACCTCGGTACCTGCCAATGTGTAACGGTAGATATTATCAACGAACAGCAATACGTCTTTACCTTCGTCACGGAATTTTTCTGCCATGGTCAAACCGGTCAGTGCTACACGCAATCTGTTTCCGGGTGGCTCATTCATCTGGCCATATACCATTGCTACTTTCGATTCGCTTGGCGTTTCAATATTTACAACACCGGATTCCTGCATCTCGTAGTAGAAGTCATTACCTTCACGCGTACGCTCACCAACACCAGCAAATACTGACAGCCCACTATGCTCTGTCGCAATATTGTTGATCAGCTCCATCATGTTTACGGTTTTACCTACACCTGCACCACCGAACAGACCAACCTTACCGCCTTTAGCAAAAGGACAGACCAGATCGATTACTTTAATACCGGTTTCCAGAAGATCATCTGAAGCTGCCAGCTCGTCATAGGCTGGTGGTTTGCGGTGAATGGCCATGCGCTCTTTTTCACCAATCGGACCTTTCTCATCGATTGGGTTGCCCAGTACATCCATGATGCGGCCCAGAGTTTCAGTACCTACGGGAACTGAAATTGGCGCAGCGGTGTTGTTCACACCCAGGCCACGGCTGATGCCTTCAGAGGAGCCCATAGCAATAGTTCGAACTACGCCATCACCCAACTGCTGTTGCACTTCCAAAGTCAGACCTTTGTCATCGACCACTAGTGCGTCATAGACGTTGGGTACCAGATCGCGGGGAAATTCCACATCGATCACAGCGCCAATAATTTGTACGATACGTCCACTACTCATGTCCGGTTCCTCTTAACTAAACCTTTAAAATTCGTTTGGCTCTAAACAGCCGCTGCGCCACTTACAATTTCTGACAGCTCTTGGGTAATCGCTGCCTGACGCGCTTTGTTATAAAGCAGTTGTAATTCATCAATCATGTCACCGGCATTGTCGGTGGCATTTTTCATCGCTAGCATTCGGGCTGCCTGCTCGCAGGCTTTGTTTTCAACAACGCCCTGAAAGACCTGTGATTCAATATAGCGAATCAACATGCCATCCAAAATTTCTTTAGCGTCTGGCTCATAGATGTAGTCCCAATGGTGGCTGAGGCTTTTATCGTCACTAGCTGCCAGTGGCAACAATTGCTCAACTGTAGGTGTCTGGGTCATGGTGTTAACAAATTCATTACTGACTACAAACAGCTTGTCGATACGACCTTCATCAAAGGCGTCCAACATCACTTTTACACCGCCGATCAAGTCAGCCGCATTGGGCTCATCACCAACATCTTTAACGGCTGCAACTATATTGCCGCCGACAGTACCAAAAAAACTTGCTGCCTTGTTGCCAACAACACAGATATCAACCTCAACATCCTGATCAGACCATTCTTTCATGGACTTTAGGGCAGCTTTGAACAGGTTAATGTTCAAGCCACCACAGAGACCGCGATCTGTTGAGATCACCACATAGGCTACGCGCTTTACTTCACGCTCTTCCAGATACTGATGCTTATATTCAGAAACCGCATTGGCGATATGGCTGACCACATCACGGATACGCTGGGCATAGGGCTTACCCAATGCCATGCGCTCCTGGGCGCGACGCATTTTACTCGCCGCAACCATTTCCATGGCGCTAGTGATTTTCTGCGTACTGCCAATACTAGCAATTTTGGTTTTGACTTCTTTTCCGATTGCCATGCTTTATGCCTGTCCGATTACTCTGGCTTACCAGGTTTGGGTTGCAACAAACTTATCCAGAGCAGCTTTGAAACCAGCTCCGATATCATCGTTGTAATCCCCTGATTGATTGATTTGATCCATCAGATCACCATGCTCAGCTTTCATATAAGAGAGCAGGGCAGCTTCAAAATCACCAATCTTGCTAACTTCAACAGATTGCAGGAAACCGTTGTCAGCCGCATAAACCATCACGCCCATTTCGGCGATACTTTGAGGAGTATACTGCTTTTGCTTCATCAGTTCGGTGACACGCTCACCATGGTCAAGCTGCGCTTTGGTGGCTTCATCAAGATCAGAAGCAAACTGGGAGAACGCTGCTAGCTCACGGTACTGGGCCAGAGCGGTACGAATACCACCGGACAGTTTCTTAATAATTTTCGTCTGCGCCGCACCACCTACTCGAGATACAGAAATACCTGCATTCATCGCTGGACGAATACCGGCGTTAAACATATCTGCTTCAAGGAAGATCTGACCATCGGTAATCGAAATTACGTTTGTCGGTACAAATGCAGATACGTCACCAGCCTGGGTTTCAATAACAGGAAGGGCGGTCAACGAACCGGTTTTGCCTTTAACTTCACCATTGGTGAATTTTTCTACATAGTCGGCGTTAACTCGTGCCGCGCGCTCCAACAGACGGGAGTGCAGATAGAAGACATCGCCAGGATAGGCTTCACGACCCGGGGGACGCTTCAGCAGCAGTGAGATCTGACGGTAGGCCCAGGCCTGCTTGGTCAAATCATCATAGATAATCAGGGCGTCTTGACCGCGGTCGCGGTAGTACTCACCCATTGAACAACCAGCAAACGGTGCCAGAAACTGCATGGCAGCTGGATCAGAAGCGGTGGCAGCAACAACAATGGTATGTTCCATTGCGCCGTGCTCTTCCAGTTTGCGCACAACGGCAGCAACAGAAGCAGCTTTTTGACCAACGGCTACATAGATACATTTAATACCCGAGCCTTTCTGGTTGATGATGGCGTCAACAGCAATTGCTGACTTGCCAATCTGACGGTCACCAATGATCAGCTCGCGCTGGCCACGGCCGATTGGCACCATGGTGTCAACCGCTTTCAAACCAATTTGCACTGGCTGATCAACTGACTGACGCTCAATTACACCTGGGGCAACTTTTTCAATTGCATCGGTGAGCGGTGCGTTAATCGGGCCTTTTCCGTCAATAGGATTACCCAGAGCGTCGACAACGCGACCTTCAAGTTCTGGCCCGACTGGTACTTCCAATACACGTCCGGTGCATCGGGCTTTTTGTCCTTCGGCTAGTGCCTGGTAGTCACCCAGTACCACGGCGCCGACCGAGTCGCGCTCGAGGTTAAGTGCCATACCGTAAACACCGCCATCGAACTCGATCATTTCGCCGTACATCACGTCGGCTAGACCGTGAATACGAATGATACCGTCCGATACGGAAACAATGGTGCCCTCATTTTGGGCTTCTGACGAAACATTAAGGTTGTCGATACGACTCTTAATAATTTCGCTGATTTCTGATGGATTCAGTTGCTGCATGCTTTGGCCTCAATCCTTAGGAATTTAGTGATTCGGCGAGTTTGGTCAAACGACCTCGAATGGACCCGTCTATAACGGTGTCCCCGGCGCGTATTACCGCACCACCCAGCAGGCTCTTGTCTAAGCTTACCTGCATATTTACTTTGCGTTCTAATTTCGCACTCAGCGCATCGCTGAGTTTCTGCTGCTGTTCAGCATCCATCTCATGCGCTGCAATCAGGTCCACATCAACCGCTTTTTCACGATTGGCTTTCATGATTTCAAACTGGTGGGAAATCTGTGGCAATAGTTGTAACCGTCGATTTTCAGACAGAATTGCAACAAAGTTCTGACCAGTTGCGCCCAACTCGTCACCACATATTTCTATTACCGCTGCCGCTTGCTGCGCCGCTGTTGAACTCGGTGAGCTCAAAAGCTTAACGACTGCCGGTTGCTGTGCAACAGCTCCAGCAGTGGACAGGCTTTGCGACCAGCCCTGCAGGTCCCCGGCATCTGCAGCAAATTCAAACGCTGCCTTTGCATAAGGCCGAGCTAATGTGCTCAATTCTGCCATGTTAAACCTCGGTTACAGCTGCGCTGCCAGTTTGTCGACCAGCGCGCGATTAGATTTCTCATCGATTGATGCTTCAAGCACTTTTTCCGCACCAGCCAGAGCCAGACCTGCCACGGAGGCACGCAACTCTTCTTTAGCACGGTTAATTTCCTGCTCGATATCTGCCTGGGCAGCGGCTTTCAGGCGATCGCCCTCGGCTACAGCTTGCTGTTTGGCTTCATCAACGATTTGATTAGCACGCTTGTTGGCTTGATCAATAATGCCGGCCGCTTCCTGCTTGGCTTCTTTCATCTGGTCAGTCGCTTTGTTCTGAGCCAGTTCAAGATCACGCAGGGCACGGTCAGCCGCATCAAGTCCATCGGCGATTTTTTTCTGGCGCTCTTCCATAGCCTCAATAATGACTGGCCATACAAACTTCATGCAAAACCACACAAAGAATGCAAAGGTCACCATCTGACCAAAAAGCGTTAAATTAATATTCACGCCATTACCTCATTAATAGATGAGTTAAAAATCATTTATATTTGTTACGCGCCAACACTTGGAGCAACAACAAAGATCAGGTACATAGCGATACCAACACCAATAATTGGCACAGCATCGATCAGACCAGCAAGCAGGAACATTTTGCCCTGAAGCATTGGACCTAGCTCTGGTTGACGAGCTGTTCCTTCAATTAGTTTTCCGCCCAGCAGACCCATACCAACAGCTGCCCCCAGTGCGCCCAATCCGAGCATAATTGCCGCAGCAATGATTACAAGTTCCATCGTAGACTCCCGATTTTAGTAGTTAAATAATAAAGTAAATTTAGTGATCTTCATGCGCCATGCTGAGATAGACAACAGTAAGAACCATGAAAATAAATGCTTGCAGGGTAATAACCAAAATATGGAATACTGCCCAGCCCCATTGCATCAATCCGCCACCCAGAGCTGTTAGTCCACCACCCAGGGCCATAAAGACCATGCACAGTAAGACAGTTTTGCCCGTGGATATTTTTCCTTTGAGGTTTAGCCCGCAAACAGAACAGACCAAAATAAAGATAACCAACCAGAACAATGCACTGGTGTGCTCCCCAAAGATTTGAGCGTGCAAACCGCCGCCGATAAGGCCAGCCCCTGCGCCTGCCGCAAACATAGTTGCGATCAGGATAAAGATCATTTCGCCGGCGTACATATTGCCGAACAATCGAAGACCTAGTGAGAACGGTTTTGCCAGTAGGCCAACAGTTTCCATAAACAGGTTGATTGGTATAAAACCCCAGTGATTGAAGGGGTGCATGGTCAACTCGCTGATAAAGCCAGTGCCTTTTATTTTTATTGAGTAGTAGAGCATCAGGATAAATACACCTAGTGCCATACCCAAAGTGATATTGGGATCTGTTGATGGAACGATTTTCTGGTAGTTCACTCCAGCCAACATCAATAATTCAGGTACCAGATCCACCGGCAGAAGATCCATTAGGTTCATTAGGAAAATCCATACAAAGATGGTCAGCGCCAGCGGTGCCACCATTTTGTTGCGGCCGTGGAAGCTGTCTTTTACAGCGCCATCAATAAACTCAACAATAAGTTCAACAAAATTGAGCATGCCCGTGGGAACGCCTGTAGTAGCCCGCTTGGCAGCGGTGCGGAACATCCAGCAAAAAAGCACACCCAGGCCAATGGACCAAGCCATTGAATCTACATGGATAGCCATAAAGCCCATCTCTGCCGCTTCTTGAGCGCCATGAGCGAAGCTCCACCCATTTTCAGGATGATTGCCATAAACCAGGTTGGTTAAGTGATGCTGAATATATTCAGTTGTACTTGCGGGATTTTCGCCTGCCATATATTTCAACTCTTGTTAAATCTAAGCAATTCTAATTTGCGCCTGCAAACCGCTATCTAGTCGGTTGGGCGCGCAGTATTTAGCGGTTTTGCTTCAGTAAGCTTACGGTAAATACCCACTGCAACGGGAACATTACGATAAAAGCACTAAAAACGGTCAAAAAATCTAGCTGCCCCAATAAAATAAAGGTCGCTACAAACAATGCGGCGGTGAGTAATATCTTGCCAGTCTCACCCAAATACATGGCTTGCACGACTTTGGCTACCTGTCTGCTACCTATGTACTTGTAAGCCTGCCGGGCAAACCAAGCTTGAGGGCCGATCTGAATCAGGCCACCAACCAGGATAGAGCCGGCTATCAAACTATCAACCAAAGCTACCGGAGCACATACAGCCAGTAGCAGCAGTATCTGGTAAAGCGCAACCTTATATACTGGAGGTCTAGAAATGGTAGTCATACATTACCCACCTTTTTCCTGCCTTTGACTGTTCCGTGGTGACACCGACAAGGGCTGCCTAAAACGGATCGGCATTATAGGTATAGTGTTGGTGATATTCAACCAGCGTCATAAGGTATATTTCGGGAATTGGTCTTAGCTATAGTCGGTCTGGCAGCGGCTACTTTAAATGGGCCAAAATACCATCCAGCTCATCCACTGTGTTGTACTTAAAAATTAACTTGCCCGACCCTTTGGCACTGTGTTGGATATTAACTGCTGCACCAAGTTTTTCAGACAACTCTTCCTGCAGGCGAGCTATATCTGGGTTAGTGGCTACAGTTTCCGTTGATGGGGGGCTGGGGTTTTGCAGGTTTTTAATCAAAGCTTCGGTTTGACGGACAGTCATAGCGTTGGCAGCAACAGTGCGGGCAGCAGAAATCTGCGCATTACCCTCAAGACCGAGCAGGCATTTTGCATGGCCCAGTTCCAGCTCGCCGCGCTCAAGCTGCTGCTGAACTGCGGGCTCAAGGGAGGCAAGGCGCATTAGGTTGGTTACTGCGGAGCGGGACTTGCCAACCGCATCTGCTACCTGTTGCTGGGTCAGGCTAAATTCGTCCTGCAAACGTAGCAGCGCCAGACTCTCTTCCATGGCATTGAGATCTTCACGCTGGATATTCTCAATTAGCGCCATGGCAATGGTCGCTTCGTCAGACACATTGCGAATTATGGCTGGAATACTATCCAAGCCGGCTTGCTGAGTGGCACGCCAGCGGCGCTCACCAGCTATAATTTCATAGCGGTCATCACCGATAGGTCTGACCACAATCGGCTGCATAACACCCTGGGCAGTAATAGATTTTGTCAGCTCTTGCAGTGCTTCGGGGTTTAGGTCTCGACGCGGCTGATATTGTCCTCGCTGCAAAAACTCTACAGGTAACTGCTTAAGTACGCCATCAGCCGCCATCTGACCGACTGTTTCTGGGGATAAGCTGTCAGATAAAAAACTATCATCCCCCGCGTCGATACCCAGAAGAGCATCCAACCCTTTACCAAGACTTTGTCGTTTTGATGTCATACGGTTAGCTTCCTGTTGTGTTGGTCTGCTCTGCTTTTGCTTGCTTGAGTATTTCCCCAGCAAGGGCCAGATAGGCAACAGAACCCTTGGAGTTTCTATCATAGACCAGTGCAGGCATGCCGTGACTCGGCGCTTCAGCCAGTCGCACGTTGCGCGGAATACTGACACGGTAGACGCGGTCGCCAAAGTATTTTCTAAGTTGCGCTGATACTGCATTAGTTAAACTACTGCGCGGATCATACATGGTGCGCAAAATGCCTTCGATACGCAGCTTTGGGTTGATCAATTTAGCAATTTGGCGAATTGTGTTATTTAGAGCCGACAATCCTTCCAGAGCATAATATTCACATTGCATTGGTATCAGTACACCATCACTGGCAACCAGTGAATTTACCGTGAGCATATTTAGTGATGGGGGGCAGTCGATAATAATGTAGTCATAATTTTTGGCAACCCTTTTGAGCGCGTGTCGCAGCCGACTTTCGCGACCTATTTCTTGCATTAACTCAACTTCAGCTGCAACCAGGTCACCATTGGAAGGCAGTAAGTGGTATTTTCCAAGTTCAGCGGTGACGATAACGTCTTCAATGGGGTTTTTCTCAGTCAGCACATTATAAACACTGAGTTTGCACTCGGCTTTGTTGACGCCGGAGCCCATGGTTGCATTGCCTTGAGGATCAATATCCACTAAAAGCACGCGTTTTTTATAGGCCGCCAGTGAAGCTGCTAAATTCACACTGGTTGTGGTTTTACCAACGCCGCCTTTTTGATTGGCTATTGAGAGTATTCGGACCAATGCACACACCTTTTGATTTAATGATTTGAGCCAGGGGCTATTTTTATTTTAATAAGATGGCGCTCGCCATCTACTCCTGGAACTTCTAATCGACACAGGCTGGAAACCATATAGTCTTTCTTTAGCTGGCTCAACTCTGATTCCGGGTTTTTACCTTTCATGGCCATAAAGCAGGTTTGATCCGAGGCTAGGTGGCGGCAATTACTCAACATATCTGGTATCGAGCTAAAGGCACGACTCAACACTGTATCGAAGTTCGACGCAGGCTGGTACCGCTCAACTCGCTTGTTAACCTCTGTAACATTATTTAGTTTTAGCTCTGAGATTACCTGAAATAAGAACCTGGTCTTTTTGCCGTTGCTATCCAGTAATGTAAAGGATTTTCCGGGGCTCATAATCGCCAAGGGAATACCAGGCAAACCAGGCCCTGTGCCCACATCAATAATATGTTCGCAGGATGTAATATGAGGCAGCAATGACAGACTGTCCAACAGGTGCAACGGTATCATCTGCATCGGATCACGGACTGCAGTGAGGTTGTAGGCTTTATTCCAGCGCTCGAGCATATTTAAATAACTCAACAGCAGTTGCAGTTGCGTATCTGTATAGTCAACAGACATGGTTTCAAGGCCGGCAACTAAAAGATTTCTCTTGGTGGTTTCAGTGCCGCTGCCATAAGGATTTTGCGTTTTAGGCGGCATGTTTTTTTAACGACACCAATAAGAGTGAAATGGCAGCTGGGGTAACTCCGGGAATACGGGCGGCTCTGGCTAGAGTTTCAGGCAGGGCATCGCTGAGTTTCTGTTTAACCTCATTGGACAAGCCACTGATACGCTGGTAATCGAAATCCACTGGTATGGCAGTATTCTCATGCCGCTGCATGCGGTCAATTTCATCTTGCTGGCGATTGATATAGCCCGAATACTTGGCATCTATCTCGACCTGATCAGCAACGGTCTGGCTAGGGCCGGTCGGACGGTCAGGGTAAACCGATGAAATAATCTGATGGGTTAATTCTGGACGCTTTAACAGATCAAACAGGTTGTACTCATGAGCAAGTTTGTTTTCTATATGCTCAGCAAGTTTCTCAGCCTCTGCAGAACCAGGCTGTACCCAAGTATCTTTTAGGCGCTGACGCTCCAACTCTATAGATTCGCGTTTTTCATTAAACTGCTGCCAGCGGTAATCATCAACCAGCCCCAGTTCACGGCCTGTTTCTGTGAGTCGCAAATCTGCATTGTCTTCACGCAGCAACAATCTATATTCCGCACGGCTGGTAAACATACGATAAGGTTCAGAGGTGCCCATGCTAATTAGGTCATCTACTAAAACTCCGGTGTAAGCAGTATCTCTGCGGGGACACCAGGATTCTTTTTCTTGGGCCTGCAGTGCTGCGTTGCTGCCGGCTAACAATCCCTGGGCAGCAGCTTCTTCATAGCCAGTGGTGCCATTGATCTGACCCGCAAAAAATAATCCTTGAATCGCTTTGGTCTCAAGGCTGTATTTAAGATCCTGCGGATTAAAATAATCATACTCAATGGCATAGCCTGGCCTTGTGATATGGGCATTCTCAAAACCAACTATGGATCGAACTAAGTTCAACTGCACATCAAACGGCAGGCTCGTGGAGATTCCATTGGGATAGAGTTCATGGGTGTCCAGCCCCTCAGGCTCAACAAATATTTGATGTTGATCCTTATCTGCGAAGCGCACCACCTTGTCCTCGATGGAGGGACAGTATCTTGGACCTACACCATCGATCACTCCTGTGTACATTGGCGAGCGATCCATACCGCCGCGAATAATATCGTGAGTATTTTTATTGGTGTACGTGATCCAGCAACAGGTCTGTTCTGGATGATCCTCAACCTTTCCGAGATAGGACATCACAGGTTCTGGCTTATCGCCCCATTGTTCTTGCAAATGAGTGAAGTCCACAGAGCGGGCGTCAATTCTTGGTGGAGTGCCCGTTTTCAACCGCTCTACCCGAAATGGCAGCTGGCGAAGTGTTTTCGCGAGATTTTCGGCAGGGGGGTCTCCTGCTCTGCCGGCAGAATGATTTTCTAAACCAATATGCACAAGGCCAGCCAAAAATGTTCCAGCGGTAACTACCACTGTTTTGCCTTTAAACTTTAACCCCATCTGGGTTACTGCGCCGGTAACACGATCCCCTTCAATGATCAGGTCATCGACCGCCTGCTGAAAAATAGTCAGGTTAGGTTGATTTTCAAGTATCTGGCGGATAGCCGCCTTATAGCGAATGCGATCAGCCTGAGCTCTGGTAGCTCGCACCGCCGGGCCTTTTCTTGCATTGAGCACCCGGAACTGGATACCACCAAAATCTGTGGCGGTTGCCATGGCACCACCCAGAGCATCAATCTCTTTAACCAGATGACTTTTACCAATACCGCCAATAGCAGGGTTGCAGGACATTTGACCCAGAGTTTCGATATTGTGGGTAAGCAAAAGAGTGCTGCAACCCATGCGGGCAGCAGCAAGGCAGGCTTCTGTTCCAGCATGGCCTCCGCCGATAACAATAACGTCAAATTGATCTGGGTGTAGCATAGCTCTTTACACTGCTTTGATTAAGCTGCCCATTATACGGGTGTGTGTTTAAATATTAAGCAGTTTATTTTTGCGTCCCTTTCTTATATAAGTAAGTTAGTAATATTATCTATATATAGTATGTAGTTATATTTATTATTGTTATTAGGTGACGGCTTTTTTGTTAGTAACTTTATAAAAACTATATTTATCAGTGGGTTATGTTGGATTTGAGGCGGTATAACCGCTTGGATAGGTTAACTTTGGTCCTGTGATTACTATGGTAATGTCCTGTATGGAATTTTGTGGTTGGTCTGGATTTGTGCTGCTGTCGGTGGTTTCGGTGGTTAGTTATTTTTTCTATACCTCAGTTATCGACAGGTATTCAATCTTTGCTTAAGGAAATATCAACCTGTGTGGGATTACTGTGTATAAGTTGTGTTGTTGATGTGGTTGGTATTGTATGGGCAGCGGTTTTAGTAATTAAATGAGATTTAGGCAATAAACCGTTGATCTAATGCAAGAATTTCATTAGAATCGCCCGCCTTAAATCAGTACTAAGCTTAAACTCTGGATTCGAAGTCATGAAAAGAACATTTCAACCAAGTAACTTAAAGCGCAAGCGCACCCACGGCTTCAGAGCCCGCATGGCCACTAAAGGCGGCCGCGCTGTATTGAGCCGTCGTCGAGCAAAAGGCCGTAAGCGCCTGGCTGCTTAAGGTTTGTGGGCTCAGTGCCCAGTTACGCTTTTAGTAAGGACCGACGCCTACTTAAACCCTCTGAATTTCAAGAGGTGTTTGACAGCAATAGGATTAAAGTCGCTCATCCCGCACTTCTTATACTCGCCAAACCAACTGACCTGAGTCTGTCTAGACTCGGTCTAGTTATTGGCAAGAAAAATGTTCCCACGGCTGTCGGCCGCAATCAAATCAAGCGCGTTGTGCGTGAGTCTTTTCGCCAGGTGTGTTTTCCACTATCTCTCGACATTATCTTTTTGGCGCGCAAAGACGCTGTTAAGCTAAATCAAAAAGAGTTGAACTTGTTGTTAGGGCAATCTTGGGGCAGACTGCTGCAGCGCTGTGCAGCTGTTGGTGGCGGGAATGGGTAAGCTAGCTATAAAGCTGATTAAATTTTATCAGTATGCCATCAGTCCAATGACTGGTCGCAACTGCCGGTTTTATCCCAGCTGTTCATGTTACGCAGAAGAGGCCTTTGAGCGTTACGGCTTTTTTAAAGGGGGCTATCTCACGTTGTTGAGGCTTATAAAATGCCACCCTTTTCATCCTGGTGGCTATGACCCTGTTGTTGAGCACAGAGACACAGAACAAAAAGCTACCTGCAATAGTAATCACACAGAGTAATAAATAGTATGGATTGGCAAAAATCAGTAAACCTAGTCGCCATTGGTCTGGTGGCCTGGCTTTTAATTATTGAGTGGGACCGTTTTGGCGCCAGAGAAAGTGAATCGGCTTCTTTAGTTGAATCACAAAGCGTTGCAACTGCGGTTTCTGAGATCCCAGCAGAGCCTGTGCAGGACATTAGTGAAGATTTGCCACAGATGCAGTTTGAGAGCGCCGCGATTCCGCAGATCAAGCAAACCTCTGGCTTAGTTAATGTAGCCACGGATGTGCTGCTAGTGACCATTGATACATTGGGTGGGGATATTATTGAGGTGCGTTTGCGCGAGCATCTAACGGCTATGGCTAATGATGGCGGCGAACCTTTTACCTTGCTGACCAGTTCTATAAGCCATCAATATATTGCCAAAAGTGGCTTGATTGGTCCGGATGCTACAGATACAGCAGCTGGGCGACCTCAGTTTGCTGTCGCGAGTAACAGCTATGAATTGCTTAGTGGTGACCAGCACCTGCATGTTGATCTCACCCTTAAGCAGGGTGATGCGCGTATTGTAAAGCGCTTCCACTTTATTCCAGGCGATTACACCATAGGTGTTGAGTACCAGGTTAACAACCTTAGCGACAAAACTTGGGAAGCAGCATTTTATGGGCAGATTAAACGGGATTCTAATGAACCCTTAGTCCAGTCCAGTGGTGGCATGCAGCCTTATCTGGGAGCTGCACTCAGGCAGAAAGAGACCAATTTTGCCAAGTATGACTTTTCTGATATGGAAGATAAGCCTTTAAAAGAATCGTTAGAGGCCGGCTGGGTAGCTATGGTGCAGCATTACTTTGTTAGTGCTTGGATACCGCCAAGGGAAGATACTAATTCCTATAGTCTGCGCAAGTTAAAAGGTCAGGATGTTTATCTGATGGGCTTTGTTGGAGAGAAATTCTCTGTTGCCGCGGGCAGTTTGGGTAACTATAAGGCGCAGTTCTATGTGGGGCCCAAGGATCAGGATACCCTTGCTGAACTGGCCGACTATCTAGATCTGACTGTCGATTATGGTTTTCTGTGGATGCTGGCTAAACCTATTTTCTATGCCATGCAGTATATCCATACATTACTGGGTAACTGGGGTTGGTCGATTATTTTGCTGACCATATTTATTAAGGTTCTCCTTTACCCTCTGTCGGCAGCTAGCCTTAAATCGATGGCTAAGATGCGTAATCTGCAGCCAGAGATGGCCAGGTTAAAAGAACTCTATGGTGACGACCGTCAAAAAATGTCCCAGGAGTTGATGGGGCTATATAAGAAAGAGAAGGTTAACCCCGCTGGTGGTTGTCTGCCAATGCTGTTGCAGATGCCGGTATTTATCTCGCTTTACTGGGTGCTGCTGGAGTCGGTTGAAATTCGCCACACACCTTGGATCTTCTGGATTCAGGATCTGTCGGCTAAGGATCCGTTTTTTGTACTGCCTATAATTATGGGTGCCAGCATGTTGCTGATGCAAAAAATGCAGCCGATGCCTACAGATCCAATGCAGGCCAAGGTAATGAAGTTGATGCCGATAATGTTTACGGTATTCTTTATGTTTTTCCCCGCTGGCCTGGTGCTCTATTGGACTGTCAATAACCTGTTGTCTATGTTGCAACAATGGGTAGTGAACAAACAGTTAGCGACCTCGAAGAAAAGCTAATCAGCAGTAAATTAAAGGCTCCTTTTTAGGAGCCTTTTTTCTCTGGCATAATTACTTTATGAAGCGAAACCAGTTACAAAATAATACAGATACCATTGTAGCCATTGCTACTGCTCCAGGCCGCGGTGGCGTTGGTATTGTTCGTCTATCTGGTGGGGATCTGTCGCGCTTTATCACAGGCTTGTTGGCTGGCGATAAAATTCTGCAACCGAGGGTGGCGACCTATAGTCGATTTATTGATGCCCTGGGAGACAGCATTGATGAGGGAATGGCGTTAGTTTTTCCTAGTCCAAATTCATTTACCGGTGAAAATGTATTGGAGCTTCAGGGCCATGGCGGCCCAGTGGTTATGGACCGTTTGGTGCAGCGCTGTGTTGAGCTTGGTGCCAGGCTGGCCCGACCCGGAGAGTTTAGTGAAAGAGCTTTTCTCAACGATAAGATGGATCTGGCCCAGGCAGAGGCTATTGCTGATCTGATTGATGCCTCTTCATTTGAGGCGGCTCGGTCTGCGGTGCGGTCGATGCAGGGCGAGTTTTCCAAGCTGGTTAATCAGCTGGTGGAAAATATGATTCAGCTACGCATCTATGTTGAAGCTGCAATTGACTTTCCGGAGGAGGAAATAGACTTTCTGGCGGATAAAAATCTGCGCGACAACCTACGCAGCCTTGCTGCTGAGCTGGCGGATATTCTTTATCGAGCCCGGCAAGGTTCATTGTTACGTGATGGCATGACTATGGTGTTGGCAGGTAAACCAAATGCTGGTAAGTCTAGCTTGCTTAACGCTCTGGCGGGCAACGAGACAGCTATTGTCACTGCGGTGCCTGGTACTACCAGAGATGTGCTTAGAGAGAGAGTTGTGGTAGACGGCATGCCGCTCAATATTGTTGATACCGCGGGGTTGCGTGAGACTGAGGACGAGATCGAGCAAGAGGGTGTGCGCAGGGCTTGGAATGAAATTGAACAGGCCGATGTGGTTGTGTTTGTGGTGGATATCATGCAAACCAGTGAACCTGTACTGGAAGATATTTGGCCGGAATATTTTGTCCGTTACCCAGCGGCTCGGCAGCCAGTGATTTTGGTGCTAAACAAAATTGATCTCTGTGATCAACCGCCTGGTGCCCTTAGCAACCGCGAGGGCTGCTTTGCATTATCCGCGCAGGATCGGCGAGGGTTTGCTGAGCTTGGTGCTTATCTACACCGTATGGCGGGGTATCAGGGTCAGGCTGAGGGCTTATTTTCAGCCCGGCGGCGGCATCTTGATGCACTGATCAAAGCCCAGGATCTGGTGGTTGCTGGCATTCAACAGCTTGAGTTGGCTGGGGCTGGGGAGTTGCTTGCTGAGGACCTGCGTCAGGCACAGAACCACCTGTCTGAGATTACCGGACAGTTCTCCTCAGATGACCTGCTGGGGCGGATCTTTTCTTCCTTTTGTATTGGAAAGTGACCAACAAACTTTATTCAGTCACCTTCGATTGTTGGTGGTTTCTGCTAATGATAAAAAACAGCCCATTTTATGGTTTAAACACTGGTTCTTAACTGTATACACACAGGTTATCCACACTGATTGGTTAATAATTAACCAGTTTTATTTCCTGCTCTGTTGATAAAAAAAAGTTTGTTTTTATATAACCCGTTGAAAAATATACACTTATTTAGTTTTCTGTATTTTACCCTGTTTTTTTGTGATGTGGATAATTGCGCTTGCTTTGTATAGTATTCTCCATGGGTTAAAAATATTTTAAAGAACAATAAATAGTTCTAATATTTGGGGTCTTCTAGTTTGGGGTTTGTGGCTCCTTTCTGAGTTTTCCAGGACTTCTTTGGAAACTTGTCGCTGCCGTTAAGGGTTTGAAAATGGGGTTTGATGTGCCGGAAACAGTTTGGTCTCAGTGCCAGAGTCAGCTGCGTAGTGAGTTGCCTGAACAGCAATACAACACTTGGATTAGACCACTGACAGTGCATGTTCCGTTGGGTGCCCAGTCTGATGCTGTTGTAGTTCAACTGATGGCCCCAAACCGGTTTATTGAAGATTGGGTTAAGAACAAATTTCTCTCCCGCATCAAGCAGCTCTATGCTGACTTTGGTGGTCAGGCAATCTCCCTTGGTGTAGTAGGAAGCGTAGTGGGGAGCGCAGCAGGTAAAACACAGCAGTCCGACGCACAGGTCGGTAATGGCGATGCGCATAATTTTGCGCGTCGCTCACAATCGGTAACAGCTGAACTGTCATCAGACAGATCTGGCATTGATAGTCCGAAAATTATAGTCGACGCGCCAGCCATTATCCGGTCGGCAGCGGAAACCAGCCTTAAAACCAATCTTAATAACAATTTTACCTTTGACAGTTTTGTTGAGGGTAAGTCTAATCAGCTCGCTTTTGCAGCGGCTCAGCAGGTGGCGGAGAATCCTGGTGGTTCCTATAACCCGCTGTTTATTTACGGTGGCGTCGGCCTGGGTAAAACCCATCTGATGCATGCAGTGGGCAATGCATTAAGGGCCAAGAAACCTGATGCAAAAATAGTCTATCTTCACTCTGAGCGTTTTGTTGCTGATATGGTCAAGGCATTGCAGCTTAAGGCTATTGATGAATTTAAGCGTTTCTATCGGTCGGTGGATGCGCTATTGATTGATGATATTCAGTTTTTCTCTGGCAAAGAGCGTTCCCAGGAAGAATTTTTCCATACCTACAACGCGCTTCTTGAGGGTGGCCAGCAGATGATCCTCACCTGCGATCGCTATCCTAAAGAGATCGACGGGGTTGAAGAGCGTCTGAAGTCTCGCTTTGGTTGGGGTCTTACGGTGGCTGTTGAGCCACCAGAGCTGGAAACTCGTGCGGCTATTTTGATGAATAAGGCAGAGCAGGTAGGTATGGCGCTGTCCAAGGATGCAGCATTCTTTATTGCCCAGCGTATTCGTTCTAATGTTCGTGAGCTTGAGGGTGCCCTGAAGCGGGTGATGGCCCATGCTCAATTTACCGGGCGCACCATTGATATTGATTTAATTCGAGAATCACTCAAAGACTTATTGGCACTGCAGGATAAGCTAGTTACCATAGACAATATTCAGAGAGTGGTAGCCGACTACTACAAATTAAAAATGTCGGACCTGCTTTCTAAGCGCCGCAGCAGGTCTGTGGCAAGGCCTAGGCAAGTGGCTATGTCGATTGCTAAAGAGCTGACCAACCATAGTCTGCCTGAAATAGGTGAGTCATTTGGGGGTCGCGACCATACAACCGTCTTACATGCATGCCGCAAGGTTAAAGAATTAGAGAGTATTGACAGGGAAGTGCAGCGGGATCTTAAAAACCTCTACCGAACGCTGTCCACCTGATCATTTATAATTAACTATTCCCAAAGTGTTGGAGAACAAAAGTCGCCATGAAATTCAGCCTTTCCCGTGAAGCATTACTAAATCCTCTACAACTGGTTGTAGGAGTTGTTGAGCGCCGTCAAACCCTTCCTATCTTGTCCAATGTTCTGTTGAGCCTTGAGGGCAGTCGTCTGTCGTTGACAGGCACTGATCTGGAGGTAGAGATCCTTGGGTCGACCGAGGTGTCATCTGCAGCGGAGGCTGGTGAAGTGACTGTTTCAGCGCGGAAGTTTCTGGATATCTGTCGCTCCCTGCCAGAGGGTGCGCAGGTTGATTTCTCTAGCAGCGACGGTAAGGCTCAGCTTAAAAGTGGCCGCAGTAAGTTTACATTAGCGACTTTGCCTGCCAACGAGTTTCCCTCTGTAGATGAAGGCGAGAAAAGTATTGGATTCACCGTGCAAGCCTCGGTGCTGAAGGGTCTTATTGAGGCGACTTCATTCGCTATGGCCCAGCAGGATGTTAGATACTACCTCAATGGCATGCTGTGGGAGGTGTCTACCAACAAGCTGCGCGCAGTCGCCACTGACGGCCACCGTATGGCTCTGTGTGACGGAGTCTGTGAAGTGGCCGTAGATGGCACGACTACAGCGATCTTACCTCGCAAAGGGGTTATGGAGTTGTCCCGTTTGCTTGGTGACGAGGAGGTTCAGGTGGCCATGGGCTCTAACCATATTCGTGTTACTGGTACAGATTACGTTTTCACCTCTAAGCTCGTCGATGGCGCCTATCCTGACTATGATCGCGTGCTGCCTAAGGGCGGCGACAAGGTTGTTACTGGCGACCGTGCTGAGCTAAAGCAAGCCTTTGGTCGCACAGCTATTCTGTCGAATGAGAAATATCGAGGCGTGCGTATCCTGCTGTCCTCTGGAGCACTGAAGATGGTGGCCAATAACCCTGAGCAGGAAGAGGCTGAGGAAGAGGCGACTGTTAACTATGCTGGCGATGACCTTGAGATTGGGTTTAATGTCAGCTACCTGCTTGATGTGCTCAATGTACTCAAAGGCGCTGAGATTAAGCTCACTCTGTCTGATTCTAATAGCAGCGCCCTAGTGCAGGACGCTGAGGATGATGGCGCCGTCTATGTTGTTATGCCAATGCGCCTTTGATGGCGCTTGGTTTAAGACAGTCCTTACTGTCTAAGCGGTAAATATGCACTTATCTAAGCTGGATGTTCTGCAGGTAAGAAACCTTAAGAGCGTCCAGATCGCCTGTCATCCTGGTGCCAATATCATCTATGGTGCCAATGGCAGCGGCAAGACTAGCCTGCTTGAATCTATCTATCTCCTTGGCCGTGGCCGCTCCTTTAAGCATAGAGATCTGCGTGTTGTGGTCAACAATAATGCTGACGAGCTTGTGGTCTCTGCTCGCATAGAGCGCCCAACCTCTGGGACTAGTCATCAGCTGGGCATTAAGCGCACAACTAAGGGTCGATTCGAAGCTCGGCTTGATGGTAACGCCCTGCAGTCCGCGGTGCAGTTGGTAGAAGAGCTGCCATTGCAGTTAATTGATGCTCATAGCTTCACTCTACTTGAGGGTGGCGCGTTGCAGCGACGGCAGTTTCTGGATTGGGGCGTGTTCCACGTGGAACATGAATACAGGGCGCTGTGGCGCAGGTTTCAGAAGGCGTTAAAACAGCGCAATCAACTGCTCCGTCATGGTAGAATGGACGAGGATTCTCTCCGCGTCTGGACGGCAGAACTAGTCCCTTTGGCAGAGCAAGTTACCCAATATCGCCGCCGCTATCTGGCCGAGTTAGTGTCAGATGTTCGCGACCTAGCCAGTGTGTTTGAAGGGTTAGGTGAGTTGGAGCTTGGTTATTATCAGGGTTGGTCAGATCAGTTGGGGCTTGCTGATGTGTTTGAGGCGGATCGAGCTAGAGATTTAGCTGTTGGTACCACCAATCATGGTGCCCATAAGGCGGATATAAGAATAAAGGTAGATGGGGTTGCAGCTGCAGATCGCCTGTCTAGAGGCCAGACGAAGTTGTTGGTCTATGCTTTAAAGTTGGCTCAGGCTACCCATTATCGCAAGAAGGTGGGGCAGTCTTGTTTGTTTTTGTTGGATGATTTGCCTGCTGAGTTGGACTATGAGCACAGGGCTCAGGTGGTGAGTTGTTTAAACGACCTTGATTGTCAGTACTTTATGACCGGGGTTGATAAGAAAGATTTTGAGTTGTTGGTTGATGGAATGGCCTGTCAAATGTTCCACATGGAACATGGGGTGGCTTCAGAAGGTTGAATAACGGGAAATTAAAAAGCTATGAGTGAAGAAGCGAATTATGACTCTTCGAGTATTAAGGTACTTAAAGGGCTAGACGCGGTCCGAAAGCGCCCAGGTATGTATATCGGCGATACAGATGACGGCACCGGCTTGCACCATATGGTTTTCGAGGTGGTTGATAACTCTATCGATGAAGCCCTTGCTGGGCACTGTTCTGAAATTCGCATTGTTATTCACCCCAATGAATCTATTACTGTGTCAGATAATGGCCGTGGTATTCCCACAGAGATGCACGATGAAGGTGTTTCTGCCGCCGAAGTTATTATGACCGTGCTTCATGCTGGTGGTAAGTTTGATGACAACAGCTATAAGGTATCTGGCGGCCTCCATGGGGTAGGGGTATCCGTAGTTAATGCCCTATCCAAAGAAATGCGCCTTACTATTCGCCGCAACGGCAAGGTTCATGAGCAAACCTATTCCCATGGTGTTCCCCAGGGGCCTCTTGCTGTTATTGGTGATACCGACGAGACAGGTACAGAGGTCTATTTCGAGCCCTCAGAGGGCACCTTCACCAATATCAAGTTCTACTATGACCAGTTGGCTAAGCGGCTAAGAGAGTTGTCTTTCCTTAATTCTGGTGTCTGTGTGGTACTTCAGGATGAGCGCTCTGGAAAAGAAGAGACCTTTGCCTATGATGGCGGCCTAAGTGCCTTTGTTGAGTATCTCAACACCAATAAGAGCACGGTTAATAAAATCATGCATTTCAGCAATGACAGGGATGACGGCACCAGTGTTGAGGTGGCCCTGCAGTGGAATGATGGTTTCCAGGAAAATATCCTGTGTTATACCAACAATATTCCCCAGCGCGATGGTGGTACTCACTTAGCGGGGTTCCGCTCGGCTCTGACAAGGGGGCTGAATAGCTATATTGAAAAAGAGGGTATCAACGGTAAATCCAAGGTTAGCACTACTGGTGATGATGCTCGCGAAGGTCTAACGGCCATTATCTCGGTCAAGGTCCCTGACCCCAAATTTTCCTCTCAGACCAAAGATAAATTGGTCAGTTCGGAAGTTAAGACCGCAGTAGAGCAGGAGATGGGCGACAAGTTTAGTGATTACCTGATGGAATTCCCTCAGGAAGCCCGAGCTATTGTTAATAAGATGATTGATGCGGCCCGTGCTCGAGAAGCAGCGCGAAAAGCTAGAGAGATGACTCGCCGCAAAGGCGCCCTGGATATTGCAGGGCTACCAGGAAAACTGGCAGATTGTCAGGAGAAAGATCCTGCGCTATCGGAACTGTACCTAGTGGAGGGTGATTCTGCAGGGGGTTCTGCAAAACAGGGTCGTGCGCGGAAAACTCAGGCCATCCTGCCATTGAAAGGCAAGATCCTCAATGTTGAAAAGGCCCGCTTTGACAAAATGTTATCCAGTGCCGAAGTAGGTACGTTGATTACCGCTCTTGGCTGTGGCATTGGTACGGAAGAGTTTAATCTTGAAAAGCTGCGTTATCACACCATTGTTATCATGACGGATGCTGATGTCGATGGGTCGCATATTCGTACTCTGCTGCTGACATTCTTCTTCCGCCAAATGCGCGAGCTGGTTGAAAACGGGCATATCTTTATTGCTCAGCCACCGCTGTATAAGGTTAGTAAGGGTAAGTCCGAGCAGTATGTAAAAGATGATATGGCTCTTCTGGTATATCTGACTCAGAAAGCTCTTGAAGGCGCTACACTTCATGTTAATGCGACTGCTCCGGGTATTCAGGGTACAGCCTTGGAATCTCTGGTTAATCAGTTTAGACATGTGGGCGACTTAATTGATCGCATGTCTCTGGTATATCCTCAAGAAGTGCTCGAGGCACTAGTTTACACAAGTGGCCTTGAAGGTAAACTTCTGGAAAAAAGCAGTGATCTTGAGCCTTGGTGTGCCGAACTTCAGGTAAAACTCGCAGAAGTTGATAGTGGAACCCATCGCTATATGGTCTCTGTAGCAGAAGACAAAGAGCGTAATTTATTTATTCCTAATATTGAAATCACAGCCCATGGTGTACCTCATTACCATAGCTTGGGGCGTGACTTCTTTGCTTCCAATGAATACGCAGCCATCGTGGAGCTTGGTAAAACATTGCAGGGCCTGATTGAAGCTGGTGCCTATGTGAAGCGCGGTGAGCGTGAGCAGCCAGTGGATAGTTTCAAGGACGCGTTGGATTGGTTGATGGCGGAATCACGCCGGGGTATCAATACTCAGCGTTATAAAGGGCTGGGAGAGATGAATCCCGAGCAGCTTTGGGAAACGACCATGGACCCCGAGAGCCGTCGAATGTTGGTAGTGACGATTGAAGATGCGATCGCTGCAGATCTGATGTTTACAACATTGATGGGCGATCATGTCGAGCCAAGGCGCGAGTTTATTGAAACCAACGCCCTCTCTGTGGTGAATCTGGACGTTTAAATCCAGATATAAAGAAAACCTATTGGAACGTCCTAGCCAATAGGTTTCCATACATCGCCATCGCTGGACCGTTGTCCGGGATCCTTGCGGCGGTTATCCCTGTTGGGCTCAAACCGAATCTCTTCTCTGCGATCCACTTTAATACGTCGTGCTTTGCGGCGTTTCTCTGTGGGTCGACCCTGACCTTTGGTGTCTTTTGCAGCCATGTGTCTAAGTTCCTGGGAGCAGGTTTTCTATACTATGATCCGTAATTGTAGCGGCAAGAACTATTCTTTTTTGTGATGGATATGGCAGTTACAGTGCTTGTTCGATCCAGTTGCGTGCTTCTTCTGTCAACTGTCTCGCATCCTTGTTTGAACTATCAATGGGCCGGCCAATATACATTTTAATAATGCCTGGCCGTTTGCTAAAACCCACCAGAGGCCAGTGATGACCGGCATTGTGGGCAACCGGTATTATCGGCACAGCAGCGGCCTTGGCTAGAGCGGCGCCACTGGTTTTAAATTCTCCCAACTGATGTGTGCTTACTCTGGTGCCTTCGGGGAAGATCACAATCTTATTGCCAGCTTGCAGCCGCTGGGTGCCTCTCTTGAGTACAAATCGGATTGCCCGGGCTGGCTTGGAGCGCTTAATGGCAATCGGCTGCATCAGTGCCAGTCCCCAACCAAAAAGGGGTATCCACAGTAACTCACGCTTTAGAATCACCGTGGCCGGTTGAAAGAACCATTGCAGATAAAAGGTTTCCCAGGTGCTTTGATGATTGCTCAGTATCACGCAGGGGCCTAGTGGAACATTGTCTGCGCCATGCACCTCAATGCGGATATTACAGGTGAAGCGCAACCACAGCATCGTCATATGATTGCCAAAGGTGGCGATGCGCTGGCGAAGGCGGAAGGGCAAAAAGAACAGAGCGCAGGTAACTGCGCTGATAAATACCACCAGCAAGATAAAGCCCAGATAAAAAACTGCCGACCGAAGTCCGCGCCCGAATTGAGTCATCCACAATATAAGCAAGTCTCAGAGCCCTATTTTGATGGCGCCAGCTGTGAAATATCAGCCACATTAATAAACAGCTGTCGCAAGCTGAACAAAAGAGCCAAGCGGTTATCTCGTATGGCTTGATCATCAGCCATCACCATAACCTGATCAAAAAACCCGTCCACTGGCTCCCTTAGCTGTGCCAGTTTCTGTAAAATCCCGCTGTAGTCTCGCTGTTGAACCAGTGGCTCAATATCTTGAGTCAAAGAGGCAATCACACTTGCCAGCGCCTGCTCAGCCGGATCCTGCAACAGTTCTGACTGCACTGCAGCTGGGACAGAGTCACCCAGCTGTTTGGCTAAGATATTGGCTACACGCTTGTTGGCGGCAGCCAGAGCCACAGCCTCTGGGAGCTGCGAAAACTGATTGACTGCCTGCACTCGTGCATTGATATCCAGAGGGTTTGAAAGGTCAAGAGCGGTAACAGCCATAAACACCTCTGCGGCCATGCCCTCATCTCTATACCAAGATTTGAAGCGATCAATAATGTAAGTAAGTACTTGCTTCGATACCTTGTCCGAGGATAGATCACCCTCATTACCAAGCTCGAAAGGAGCAGCCGCAGCATTGATAGCCAATCTCAGATCCAGATCGATTTTGCGTTCGATCATAATTCTTAGTACACCCAGGCTAGCGCGCCGCAGTGCAAAGGGATCGCGGGAGCCAGAGGGTTGCTGGCCTATGCTAAAAATCCCCACAAGACTGTCAAGCCGGTCAGCCAGTGCCAGTGCTGTGCCAGTACTTGTGGCAGGCACCTGGTCTCCGGCAAAGCGTGGCAAATATTGCTCAAACAATGCCTCTGCCACTTCTTTTGGCTCGCCATCGTTGAGTGCATAGTCTCTGCCCATGGTGCCCTGTAAGTCATCAAACTCGCCGACCATATCAGTGACCAGATCAGACTTACTGAGCTCGGCGGCGCGTCGGGCTAGCTTTGGGTCTGCCGCCGTGTGCTTGGCGATAGTCTCCGCCATTGCGGCAACACGATCAGTTTTGGCATATACGGAACCTAGCTTAGCTTGGAAGACCACCTGTTTTAATGATTCACGACGGCTTTCCAGAGTGTTTTTTTTGTCGTTTTGATAAAAGAAAGCGGCATCGGCAAGGCGTGGGCGAATCACTCGCTCGTTGCCATCAATAACCTGAATCGGATCCTTGCTCTCAATATTCGCAACCGTGATAAAGGCGGCCATCAGATTTTTGTCCTGATCAACCACATGAAAATATTTTTGATGCTCCTTCATTGAAGAAACAAGAGCTTGAGATGGAACCTGCAAAAAATGCTCATCAAAGCGACCCATCAACGGCACTGGCCATTCATTCAGCGCGCTCACTTCATCCAGCAGATCTTCATCAATAACGGCCTCGCCATCAATGCTTGCAGCCAGCTCGGTGACGCCCTGACGGATAATATCCCGACGCTGATTAAAGTCGACAATCACATGGGCTTTATATAGCTGCTCTGCGTAACTTACCGGCGAAGTAATAACAATATCGCCTTCAGAGTGAAAGCGATGACCGCGGCTGATATTACCTGAGGTCAGTCCCAGCACTTCTTCATGATAGACCGCGCCATTAAACAGCAGCACAGCCCATTGCACCGGGCGCACAAACTCTTCTTTACTGCTGCCCCAGCGCATGCGCTTAGGAATGGGAAGGGTGGCCAGTGATTGATTGATTACCGGCCCCAGCAGGCTGCTGGTTTGGCAGCCAGTTTCAATACGGCGCACACAGAGTTTATCTTGCTGACCATCATTCTCTATATGTTCGTTAAGCTGCGGTACATCGATGGCATTCTTTTTAGCAAAGGCTTGCGCGGCTCTAGTTGGCTGACCCTCAGCATCAAAAGCCACCTTGACTGGAGGTCCCCATGCGACAATCTCGCTGTCTGGAGCCTGCACATCCAAGCCTTTAATCACCACGGCCAGTCGCCGGGGAGCAGCATAGGATGTTACTTCGCCAAAACTCAGATTGGCTGCCTTAAAACCGTTTACGATGCCCTTGGTAAAGGCATTGGAGAGTGCTAATAATGCTTTAGGGGGCAGTTCTTCTGTACCCAGTTCAACTAGAAAATCTCCTCTCATGTCGATTCTCCAGAATTTTTCGCCATAACTTCTGCGGCAATAGTTTTATCTGCCAGAGGAAAGCCTTCAGCCATGCGGGAGTCAAAGTAGCCCTGTGCCACGCCCCGGGCCAGAGTTCTGACCCGCAGAATATAGCGCTGACGCTCGGTGACAGAAATCGCTTTGCGAGCATCGAGCAAATTAAATGTATGTGATGCTTTCATCACCATCTCGTAGGCTGGTAATGGCAGTTTTAGCGCAATCAGCCGCTCGGCATCTTTTTCATACTGGTCGAAGGCGCTAAACAGGAAATCTACATCTGCATATTCAAAGTTGTAAGTCGACATTTCACGCTCGTTTTGCAGGAACACGTCGCCATAGGTAACATCGCCCTGAGGACCATGTGCCCAGACCAAATCATAAATACTATCTACTGCCTGCAAATACATGGCAATGCGCTCAAGGCCGTAGGTAATCTCGCCAGTCACTGGATAGCACTCAAGGCCACCAACCTGCTGAAAGTAGGTAAACTGCGACACTTCCATGCCATTCAGCCAGATTTCCCAGCCCAGCCCCCAGGCCCCGAGAGTAGGGGATTCCCAGTTATCCTCGACAAAGCGAACATCATGCACGGCTGTATCAATGCCTAGATGTTCCAGTGATCCAAGATAGAGCTCTTGAAAGTCCGCCGGGGAGGGCTTCATTACAACCTGAAACTGATAATAATGTTGCAGGCGATTAGGATTCTCACCATATCGGCCATCTGTAGGTCGACGGGAGGGCTGTACATAGGCAGCATTCCAGGTTTCCGGACCTATCGAGCGCAAAAACGTCGCCGGGTGAAATGTGCCCGCACCGACCTCCATATCCAGTGGCTGCATAACCACACAGCCCTTATCAGCCCAGTATTGTTGAAGCCTTGCTATCAATTCCTGAAAAGTATCAGGAGCAGCAGAGAGATTGCCCACGAAGATCACCTACAAATATTTAGTGCGAAACATTTAATGGAAATATACAAAGCCGCAATTATAAACCGGCACAACCAGAAAGATAGGGCAATACTTAGGTAATAGAGTGATTTAGTGGCCTTGAGCCAATCAGTTATGGATATAATGCTAGCTGGAAAATGCTGACTTAGTAATTAAGGAGATCGAAATGGTTCATATCAGGCATGGCGAGAAAGTTCGCAAAGCAGTGTTCCCGGTAGCGGGAATGGGTACCAGATTTTTGCCGGCCACTAAAGCCAGCCCTAAGGAAATGATGCCGGTGGTCGACAAGCCGCTGATTCAATATGCAGTTGAAGAGGCTGTGGAGGCAGGCATTACTGAAATGATCTTTGTTACCGGGCGCACCAAGCGCTCAATTGCAGATCATTTTGACAAGGCCTATGAATTGGAGCATCAGCTCGAGCAGCGCGGTAAAAAAGAACTATTGGCGATTGCCCAGAATGTGGTGCCCAAAGGTGTGAGCTGTACCTATATCCGCCAGACTGAGGCCTTGGGACTCGGACATGCTGTTTCAACCGCTGCTCATTTGGTGGGTGATGAACCCTTTGCTGTTCTGTTGGCCGATGATCTCATTCATCACGGCAAGGGAGCAGTAAAACAGATGGTTGAAATCTACGAGTTTTATAAGAGTTCGGTGATTGCCGTGCAAAAGGTCCCTGGGCCAGAGATTTCTTCCTATGGCGTTATTTCCGGTACCAAGCAAACTGATCGGGTTCATCTGCTGGACCAAATTGTCGAGAAGCCAGCACTGGAAGATGCACCTTCAGATATGGGTGTTACCGGGCGCTATATCTTTACTCCACAACTATTTACCCATCTGGCGGCACTTAAGCCCGGCGCTGGCGGCGAGTACCAGCTGACCGACGCGATTCAGACATTGCTCACCGAGGAGCAGGTACTGGCTTATGAATATGAGGGCATCCGCTATGACTGTGGTAGCAAGATGGGTCTCTTGAAAGCCAATATTGAGTTGGGTCTGCACCATAGTGAAATTGGAGATGAGTTGCGCGACTACCTAAAAAACGAGCTTGCCAGCAAACTGTGATAATCGGCATCATAGCAACCCTAAAGTGCCTGGATCCTTTAATGGATAACCAGGCATTGTTTCTCTAGTAGCAGGTTATTCTCTTGTCCACTGCCAGATTTTCCAATTTTCGATTGCACCCTGAGCCGGCTTGGCGACCTATGATATCAAAGTCAGACCGCGCTATTCCCGAGCAATGGCGAGACTGGCTGTCAGACACAGGATCTCTAACTCAGCGCCTGCTGGATGCCAGTAATGGCAAATTAACAGTGCACATTGTCAGGCAATGTTTGGATACGCCGCGACTGTCCGAGCGACTGGCATTGGCATTGGCGCCGCGGCGTCTGGCGCTTATCCGCGAAGTTATTCTAAAGGGCGATGGCGTCCCCTGGGTCTACGCAAGAAGCGTCTTGCCCCTGAGTACATTGACTGGGCCACTGCGGAAATTGCGTAATCTAGACAGTAGGCCGTTGGGCGCATTGCTATTTCAAAGTCCCGGCATGACCAGAGAACCAGTGGAAGTCGCCTGTCATACCAGTGCCAATGGGAAATTGCCCGGTGCCCTTGGCTCTATTAATACCCCGCTCTGGGCACGCCGCTCTGTGTTTCGTTTAGATCGCAAGCCGCTTTTGGTCAGCGAGATATTCTTACCGGAGTTTAAGCCTTACAATCAGAGCCTCAGTTTTTGCATTGGCCGCAAGTAATGAACCCACAAAGTCCAGCTCAAGCCAATAAATGGCTCCGTTTAATGCGTCTGGATCGACCCATTGGCACTTTTCTACTGCTGTGGCCGACACTGTGGGCACTGTGGTTTGCCGCAGAAGGCCAACCCAGCACCCATAACCTGATTATTTTTATCCTCGGGGTTGTGGTTATGCGAGCTGCCGGCTGTGTGATTAATGATTACGCAGATCGCCATGTCGATGGAGCCGTTCGGCGCACGGCCAACCGCCCGCTGCCGCAAGGGGAAATCACCTCCACCCAGGCACTGGTGTTGTTTTTCACTTTATTGCTGATCGCCTTGGGACTGGTACTGCTGACCAATGCGATGACTATCATGCTGTCAGCGGGAGGGCTACTGCTGGCCGCGAGCTACCCCTTTCTCAAGCGCGTCACTCACTTGCCCCAGTTTGGGCTCGGTGCTGCCTGGGCCTGGGCAGTGCCCATGGCATTTGCCGCCGAACAACAACTATTACCCCCAGCATTATGGCTACTCTTTATAGCTGTGATATTTTGGACTGTCGCCTTTGACACCTATTATGCGATGGTCGATCGAGAGGACGATCTAAAGATTGGCATTAAATCCACCGCTATCTTATTTGGCCGCTATGATCTGGTTGTTATTGTTGGCCTGCAACTGCTGGCATTGGTGGCGCTATTTACGGCTGGGATGGCATTTGCTCGAGGCTGGATTTATATGACCGGACTGGCAGTCGCAGCCCTATATTTTATCAGGCAATATCTACAGGCTAGAAACCGTGATGCCGAGGGTTGTTTTAAAGCGTTTTTAGGCAACCACCGGGTTGGAATGGTGATCTTTATTGGCCTCGCGGCCGACTACCAATTTGGTCCAGCACCACTCTAAACCTTTTGCCATATCAGCAGGCGATTATTGGCTGGCATTGCATGGTCATCAAGCAGAACTAATCCAGCTTCTGCAGCCAGTTGATTAATCTTATGAAATTCACGAATACCCATATGGCTGGCCTGCTGGCGCAGGCTGGCATCAAAGTTTCTATTGCTCTGAGGCTCTATTACACCCTGATACTGCATTGGCCCATAGAGACAAAAATGACCGTTACTGGGCAAGGTTAAACCCACATGAGCCAGCATATTAACCACAGCTTCCCAAGGCATAATATGGGCCGTGTTGGCGGAGTAAATACAGTCAAAGTCTGCTTTTGGCCAGTTATCGCCTAACATATCCAGTTCTACAGGTGGCAGCAGGTTGGGCGAAGGGTAAGCATCTAGCCATTGATTGATGCCGACATGGTTGTGCTGTAGATCACTAGTTTGCCAGCGCAATTTAGGCAAATGTTTGGCAAACCACACCGCATGTTGCCCAGTGCCGCTGCCAATCTCAAGCACCGACAACTTGTCCGCTAGCAAAGGCTGCAGAATTTCGAGGATGGGGCCGCGATTATTTTCGCAGGCTAGGGAAAAAGGCTTGTCCATTTGCTGTCCGTGCAATTACTCGTCGCGGGTAAATACCCAGTTGTCTCCATCCGTCATCGCAGGATTAAAGCTATAGCCATCTACATCAAACTTCTTAATACCTTCGACGACGATAATTTGGTTTTTAATAATAAAGGCGCTCATCAGGCCTCGGGCCTTTTTAGCGTAAAAACTGACAATTTTGTATTTGTCACCTTTTTTGTCCATAAATATTGGCGTCACAATGCGACCATTAATATCTTTTTGCTGCACTGACTTAAAGTACTCATTGGATGCCAGGTTAAGTAGTACCGGGCTTTTGGCGCTACTCAGCAGGCTGTTGAGTTCGTCGGTAATAATCTTGCCCCAAAACTGATAGAGATCCTTGCCTCGTTGATTTGCAAACTTGGTGCCCATTTCCAACCTGTAGGGCTGCATTAGATCCATCGGCCGCAACAGGCCATAAAGTCCGGACAGAATGCGCAGATGATCCTGTGCCCATGCCAGCTGCTTGTCAGTCATGCTGTCCGCATCCAGTCCCTGATATACATCGCCTTTAAACGCCAGAATCGCAGGCTTGGCATTGTTCTCGGTAAACGGCCTCTCCCAGGCTTGAAAGCGCTCGTAATTCAGTGCACCGAGATTGTCGCTGAGGCCCATTAATGCGCAGACATCCTGAGGTGAGAGCTTCTTCAGACCTTGCAACAGTTCTGCTGAATGGTCGAGCAACTCGGGCTGGCTGTGATTTTTGGCGGCCACAGTGCTGTTGTAGTCGAGTTTTTTAGCAGGGGAAATAACAATAAGCATGATTTAAAATGACCCTGTTGTGGAAATTCACGGCAAATAATGCTGTCATTATATCAATCTTATTAAAACCTGCGTCAATGAATATTGATCTATTCGTTGCGGTCACTAAGTACGGATAAGAAGCGAAAAGGAAAACACTATGAAAACTAGATACAGCTGGTCAATATTATTGGTTTTAGCCATGGCTGCCGGGCTCAGTGGATGCTCTGTTAATCCGGTCACGGGTAAAAATGAACTGTCGTTTATGTCCCAGCAGCAAGAAATTGCTTTGGGCAGCAAAAATTACTCTCCATCGAGACAGTCCCAGGGTGGTGATTATTATCTCGACCCCAAACTCCAGTCCTATGTCGCTGGTGTAGGCAAAAAATTGGCTGCCGTAAGCGATCAGCCAAATCTGCCCTACGAATTTGTCGTGCTAAACAACTCGGTGCCCAATGCTTGGGCTCTTCCCGGGGGCAAAATCGCCATTAACCGGGGCCTGCTGAGTTATTTGGATGATGAATCCCAGCTTGCAGCAGTGCTGGCCCACGAAATAGTTCATGCCGCCGCACGCCATGGTGCTTCCCAAATGAGCCGTGGCACTCTGGCCAATATTGGTATGGCCGCCGTTGCCATAGGGACTCAGGGCCGAGATGGTGGCCAGTTATATGGTTTGGCATCGCAAATGGGTACTGCAGCTTGGATGGCCAAGTATGGCCGTGATGATGAGCTTGAATCTGACTTCTATGGCATGAATTACATGGCTCTGGCCGGTTATGAGCCGCAGGGTGCCGTGGAACTGCAGCGTACCTTTGTTAAATTAAGTGAAGGTCGCCAGACAGATTTCCTTTCCGGGTTATTTGCCAGCCACCCGCCATCTGAAAAACGGGTCGAGGCCAACATCGCAAAAGCAAAACAATTACCAAAGGGCCAGCGTTATCGCCAGCGTTATCAAGCAGCAATTGCTCAGCTGCGAAAAGATGAGTCAGCCTATAAGGCGGAAAAGGCTGCGATTGAAGCTTTAAATAAAGAACAGCCAGCGGCAGCCATCGATCAGCTGGACCGCGCGATTGCTGTGCAACCAGGCGAGGCAGCCTTTTGGGAATTGCGCGGCCATGCCTGGAACTTAATGGATAAAACAGATAATGCGGAAAAGGCTTATAGCACCGCGATTCGCAAGAATCCAAAGTACTTCGGCCCACATTTAGCTCGTGGAGTCTTGCGCTACAATCAGGGCGAAAAGGCGAGGGGTCTGGAGGATATTCAACGGAGCTATAAAATTTTACCTACGGCCAAAGCTAGCTACTATCTCGGGGAATCCGCTGTTCAAGCCAAGCAATATCAAGCCGCAATGGGCTACTTTAAACAGGCCAGCCAAGCTGGGGGTGAGATTGGCAAGCAATCGACACAGCAGCTCACGGCACTGCAACTAGAATTGCAGCCCCAGAGTTTTATCGGTGGCTCAGCTGGCATCAACAGTCGCGGCTTTGTGCAGGTGTCATTATCTAATCGCAGTCCGGTACCCATGACACAGGTTCAGGTTCGGGTGGACAGAATGGCCAGTGCCTACCAGATACAAAGCAGTCAAACCTTGCTTATTCCCCAGACCATAGCCGCAGGCACAAGTTTGCAGCTCGAACTGGGTTCTGCAGCTGAAGATACTCAGCAGTCGCCGCGTTTTCGCGTTGTAGTGCTGTCAGCCAAGGCGATTAAATAAGCTTTAAATAGAGATTATCTGGCGTTAACGGTAGGATTACCTAAAATAACAAGACTATGGGGGCAAAATGAGTATGGCAGAGAAAAACGAAAAACCACCATGCGCCGTGTGTAGGCTTATTCGTACTTACATGTTGGTCGCTGTGCCAATGATTTTGATTATGTATGTGCAGCCAGAGTTTACCCGCCTCAAAGGCGTTGCCCTGACAGATCTTTTTGCCAGCTTTATTGGATTGATGTTCGTACTCACTGTGCTGTGGAAGGCTTATCTAGAATATTGGAAACCAAAACGTGACGCCGCCAGAAAAAACCGGGCCTGATTGCTGGGCCTGCAAACATTTTAATATTACCCATGATCGCAAAAGGCCCTATGGCTGCAGGGCGATGGGGTTCAAATCAAAGATGTTGCCCTCTATGGAGGTCGTGCGAGTACAGGGGGATCAATGCCTGAGCTTTGCCGCCAAACCTCCCAATCTTACACAGCCGAGCTAGCCACGGTCCTGAACCAATAAAAATGGCTGCTCAATAACCCGCGCCTGACGGCAGGAGAGACTTCCATTATAGGTGTTAAGAGCACATTTAAAGGCCTTCTGATGCCAGCCATCGCTGGATGTCCAATGATTGGTCACCTCAGTTGCTGGAAACACATTTTCATTGATGGTTGGTGCAATACAGGATGACTCGACTATCGACTTCATCTCGCTATTGGTTGGCAGTCGCCATTTCACACCAGACTTTTCTGAAAACTCCACGGCGTAAGCTGTCGCATCGTCCCAGCTGACAAAGAGGGTTTCGCCCTTACAGCGAAAATTAGAGAAAGTTTTGCCGCCTGGGCAGCGATACCATACGGTTCCAGTGCTGCTGTCCTTGGCCAGACCCGATGGGTCGGTAAGGAATGAGCCTTTGTCACCTGCTTTAATCTGATCGCCACATTTCTCAGCAGTGCGGTAATCACCACAGCTGGACAGTAACGCGCAGGCAGCAACCAACCCGAGTAACTTTGAGATCGCTACACTGCAGTGGGATTTGACATTGTCGACAGCTGATCCTGATGTCATTTTAACTTTCACAAGTATTCTCCTTTTGATGTAACGAGTTAGACTTGTAAGTTAGAGAAACGATCCCCTTTAGCCGGTGATCTACCGCGGACATTAAAATGCCATCCTGTAACTAATATTCTTCGAGCGCAGTTTAAAATACCATATATTGCTTTAGAATAATCGACAGTTTTACAGATTCCATGAGTGTTTAGGTTAAATTATTCCCAACTCTCAGGTCCGCAGGTTAAACTGCCGGAAAATGAAATCCTGTGCTCAATAATTCTCAGCAGCTGTCGATAATACAAGCATAGAGAATTGAATAGCGCCCGCTTAAACCAGTTGCGGTGTTTTGCCGCGATCAGAAAAACAACGAATTAATATTTGTCAGGAGAATTTATGGATATCGCAACTATAGTGGGGCTGCTAGGTGCCTTTGGCTTTATTGTCATGGCCATCGATGATTTTGCCGCCTTTATTGATACTCCTTCAATGCTGATTGTAGTGGCGGGTTCTATCATGGTGGTGATGTTTCGCTCCTCTCTGGGAGAGTTTCTTGGTGCGGTTGGTGTTTTGGGGAAAACCTTTAAAAATAAGCTCGACGCGCCAGAGGCATTGATTGAACAAATTGTAGAGCTAGCGACTATTGCTCGAAAAGACGGCATGATAGCCCTTGAAGGGCAGGAGATTGCAAACCCATTTATGGCCAAAGCCGTTGCTATGTTAGTCGATGGCACTGATGGCGGTATTATTAAAGGCTCCCTTGAACGAGAAAAAGATATGACCAAGATGCGCCACGATATGGGTGCAAAAATCTTTTCCGCCTGGGGTGAAATTGCCCCAGCAATGGGCATGATTGGTACATTGATTGGGTTGGTACAGATGTTGGGTAACATGTCTGATCCAAAAGCTATTGGTCCAGCTATGGCGGTAGCATTGTTAACAACCATGTATGGCGCAATCCTAGCCAATGTAATCTGTCTCCCCATCGCCATGAAATTAGAAAATCAGGCGACCTTAGAAGAATCCAATAACGAACTGATTATAGAAGGCATACTCTTTATTCAAGAAGGTGGTAATCCTCGAGTACTAAGCGATTTCCTCGGAGCCTTCCTGAGCCCCAAAGCCCGCGCCAAGCTAGCGTCGGCAGCCTAACGGACCGTTTGAGTTATGGCTGAAGAGCAGGCGCCTGAAGAAACCCTTGAAGGGGTTACTGATGAGGACGCAACAGAAGAGCAAGCTGGCCCACCGGTCGACCCTGGTCCTCCGGCCCCTGAAGCCTGTCCTCCCTGCAAAGGAGGCGCGCCGGCCTGGATGGCAACGTTTGCTGACATGGCAACATTGTTGATGGCCTTCTTCGTTCTGCTGTTGTCGTTTGCCGAAATGAACGTGCCCAAATACAAGCAGATTGCCGGATCCCTGAAAGCCGCCTTTGGTGTAAAGCGAGTGGTCCCGGTGATATCTATTCCCACCGCGCGAAGTCTGGTCATAGAGGACTTTACACCGGCGGTGGCCGCGCCCACAGTGATTGATCGCAAGCGCCAGCGCTCCGAAGAGATGACATTGAAAAACATTGTTGTTAAAACGGAAGAGAAAAAGGCCGACTTTGAGACCGAACAAAACTTTCGCAAATTAGAAGAGACCCTGGCGGAAGAGATTGAGCAGGGTCAGGTGATGGTCCGTCTTGAAGATGACAAGGTGATAGTAGAGCTGCGCTCACCCCAGAGCAGCGGTGGCGAGGGAGCAGCTTCGGCTGGGCAGGGCTCTGGTGGCCCAATTAGCCAAGAGACTCTGGATATCGCTGCCAAGGTTATTGAAGCCCAGTCGGAAATGTCTACAGAAGTTGAAGTGCGCAAGCAGCAGCTGGCCACAGGCAGCGACGAAAGCGCCACTGCAGAAGAGTCTGAAGGCACAGCAGGCGGCGTTGCCCAGCGCAAAAAACAGGACATTGAAGACCGCTTTCAAAAAGTGCGCGCCGACCTTGCCGCAGAGATTCAAATGGGTCTCGCTGAAGTTGAGTTAAAAGACGACAAAATTATTGTGCGATTAGCCAGTCAGGGGTCGTTTGTATCTGGCAGCGCAGATGTGCAGCCCGGCTTTAGAAAGCTGCTCTCCCAGGTTGGCAAATCTCTTGCTGCCAGTACCGGTAAAGTGCGTATCGAAGGGCACACAGATAATGTGCCGGTGGCCTTTAGTGAGCGCTTTAATTCCAACTGGGATCTGTCGGCAGCGCGATCCGCATCTGTCGCAGATTTCTTTATTAATAATTCAGGCTTTGTGCAAGGCAATATAACTGTAGCTGGCTTTGCTGATACCAAACCTGTTGACAGCAATACGACATCAGCGGGGCGTGCGCGCAACCGCCGGATCGAGGTGATTGTCGATGGTTCATAATCAGCGTATCAATACAGCGGGGGCAGTCTAATGGCAGAACAAGACGACGAAAAAGCGCTGGATCTTGCGGCAAACCCCGAGAACCCCGAAAACAGTTCAGAGGCTGAAGAGGCACCGCTGCCGGTTCCTGTACCAGAGGACGAGGAGCAACTCGAAGACGCGGAACCCCCCGAAGAACAGGAACCAGCGCCGGATCCCGATTGCCCTCCCTGTAAAGGGGGTGCCCCGGCATGGATGGCGACCTTTGCCGATATGGCCACATTGCTTATGGCATTTTTTGTATTGCTGCTGTCATTCGCCGAGATGAATGTACCCAAATACAAAGAGGTCAGTGGTTCCATGAAAAATGCTTTTGGTGTGCAGCGCCTAGTACCAGTTGTAGAGCCGCCCAAGGCCAAAAGCATTATTGCCAAGCAATATAAGGCCGCCAAGGTGGACCCTACCCTGATGGATGTTATTCAGGAGCAGACCACAGATGAAGAGCCGCCGATTGATCCGGAACTAAAAACTGACACCAAGACGGCTGAATCACCAAACAATTCCGATGTTGAATCCGTGCAAAAAGCTCTGGCCAAAGAGATTGCCGAAGGCAAGGTCTCGGTGCGTATTGAAGATAACAAGCTGGTGGTGAAGGTTGCTTCAGAGGCTAAGTCTGGGGAGTCTGGGGACGCCAGCAAAAATAATTCTGGAGCTAGAATTTCCCAGAATGACCTTGAGGTCTATGCCAAAGTAGCTGCAGCCCAAGCCCAGGTCGCGTCTCAAATCATGGTCGAGCAGGCATCGCCGGACAAAGTTGCACAGGACATGAGCGGTGAAAGTGCCGAGGGCAAAGAGCAGGCGATCGCCGATCAATTCCAGCGTATCCGCATGCAGTTATCTGAGGAAATATCCGAGGGGCTGGCCGAGGTCGAGCGAGACGGCGACAAAATTATTGTGCGCCTGGCAGAGCGCGGTTCATTCCGCAGCGGTTACGCGGACTTGCAGCAGGGCTTCAAACCACTGCTTAACAAAGTTGGCGCATCCATCAGCAATGCCGTTGGTCTGATTACCATTGAGGGCCACACAGACAATGTGCCCATGGCCTTTAGTGAACGCTTTCGCTCAAACTGGGATCTGAGTGCTGCCCGCTCCGCAGCTGTGGCAGACTACCTGCTCAACAATAGCAATCTTGAGGATGGTCGGGTGACAGTTACAGGCTTTGCAGACACCAAGCCCCTGGCATCCAATGACTCCGCCGCCGGGCGTTCAAAAAACCGTCGCATAGAAGTTATTATTGACGGTCAATAAACAGGGTTTACTTCTTATCTGCTAAAAGAGCAAAAATCTGTTTGGCATGTTCTTCCGGAATATTATATCGTTCACGCAGCTCTTCAATATGCTGGCGCTCGTCAGAGGTCACTACACCGTCGCTCATAGCGGCATTAATTTCCGCTTCAAAAATAGCTTCGCGACGGGCCATCTGACTGGAAAAGGCCGAGGCCACAATACCAGTTAGCAGTGCCACAGTGCAGACTCCCATCAGAGCAGTAAAGGCACCGATAACCTGACCCAATGGGGTAATTGGTGACACATCGCCATAGCCCACCGTGGTCAGAGTAATCAGCGACCACCACATGGTTTTGGGGATTGAGCGAAAGTTTTCTGGCTGCACCTCATACTCTGCCAAATACATCATCGAGCTGGATAAAAACAGTGCGATTGCCATCAGATACAGTGCTGCGGCAAACGAGCGCCGCTCCTCGTAGACCGCAGAAAATAAATCCTCCAGTGCCGACGAATAATGAGAGATCTTAAGTAGTCGCACCAGACGCAGAACCCGCAGCCAGCGCAGATCGACGCCACCCATAATCAACGGCAGGATGCTGGGCAGTATCGCGGCCAGGTCAATAAGACCAGTGAAGCTAAATATGTAAGAGGCCCTGCGACCGGTGGCGGTTTTGGCGGCCTGTCGATTATCTGCCGCAATTGACCAGATCCGCAGGATATATTCCACCAGAAAAATACTTACTGAGAACCATTCAAAGGCAACCAGCGCGCCATGGTACTGCTGATTAATAGATTCGACGGACTCGAGGCATACAGCCACCAGATTTAGAATAATCAGAATCGAAAGAAAGATATCACAGGCGCGACTGACAGCATCCTCATTGTTACCCTTATTGAGAATTTCCATCACCCGTTGCTGATATGTCTTCATAGCACTCAAACCCCCACCGTCGGCAAATATTGATTTATGTAAGCGCGCTGTTTATGCCATGGGTGAACAAAGGCTGTCAAGGTGGCAGAAGTTAGTGCCAACTGACTATGCTGACAAGGTCAGTCTTTATAGCTCAGTAGGGATGAGGCTAGCTTGTGAAGTTTCGGGCCATGAAAAGAGGGGATGGGCAAGCTCGACTTGCGGAGCTGCTGCACCAGCATCAGTTCACCCAGAGACTGGCAGACTAATTGATTGTTGCCAGATGAGGCGGGAATTTGTTTTTCTTGATCAAACAGCAGCTCAATATCCGCATAGGGGTGTTCTTTGGACTGGTGGTTGTCATCGTTGCCGCTGTGACTGCCTTCCCCAGAGTGGTAACTGGGGTTGGCCGCTCTGGTTTCAGTTCGCGGGGGGAATCGCTGATTCAGAGTTAAGTCAGACAAATTGTTATTCGCGACAGGCTCTCAATGACCTAAGAGGCCAATGCGACCGGCTGGTCCTTCAGTAGAGAGGGAAGTAGTTCCCATGCACCATTGATTTCACCAAGCAGGCCTCTGATTTCCTGAATCGGTTCAATATCATTGCGCAAATTGGCCTTGAGCAAGCGTCGAACGGCATAGTCATAGAGGTCGTCGAGGTTGCGGGCAAGCTCGCCGCCCTTTTCGAAATCCAAGGAGCCTTTGAGGCCAACAATGATTTTTGTGGCACGGCCAATGGACTGATTTTTGCCCTGAATATCATTGCGCGAGACATGACCTTCAGCCTCTGCTAGCGCATCCATAAGCCCGTTAAACAACATTTGGATAAGTTGAACTGCATCAGCATAACTTACTGCAGAGGTAACACCGACAGTGCGATAGGCATTCATTGCTCTCTTATTTGGCGCCATTGACTTGCTCCATTCATAACCGTTCTTTAGATACATATAAGATCGGTGCTAGATGGATTTTCTTTAGCTAAAAATTGAAATATTTCCTAACAAAGAATATGAATCTATTTTGGGCATTGCTTATAGTTGGTTTCCAGACATTGGCTAGCCAGCGCGGGCACTCGGGCTTGTTCATCATCCTCAACTAACAGCCTAGAAAGATCTGAGATATCAGAGGCATCGGCTTTGCCGTTGCGCTCGGCGAGTTGAGCCCAAACCAAAGCTTTAATAGGCTCTGATTCACCGCCATCTCCTGCCTGTAGCATATAGGCATACATAAACTGCGCATTAGCATAGTTCTGCACCGCAGATTTATGGAACCAGTATTTGGCAAACTCATAGTCCAGCCCCACGCCCTTGCCCTGATGGTAAGACAGACCCAGCATATATTGCGAGTCAGCCAGATCCTGCTGTGATGCACGCTTAAACCACTTTAATGACTCGCGAGAGTTCTGCGCCACACCATATCCATGATAGTAGAGCATACCTACATTGTGCTGCGCCTCAGCTAGGCCTTGATCTGCGGCTTGTCGGTACCAAACCATTGCCTCAGCATAATTCTGTGAAACTCCGAAACCCTCTTCATAGAGGTGGCCAACATTGTTCTGCGCCTCAGCGGCACCAGCTTTACCCAGTTTTAGCCAGGCGCGCATCGCAGTGGAATAATGGCCCCGTTCCATAGCACTGAGGCCGGCTTGAAAGGCATCAGCCGCAGCCACAGGGGAGGTTATGCAGCAGCACAGAAGTGCAGCTCGCAGCAACAGATTCATAATTATCTCACTTTCAGTTTATTATTATTTAGTCACGCTCTAAGTTGCGCGCCTGAGCTTGCACATCAATAACAGCTTGAAATAATGCACCCTCGGCAATACTGCCGCGCATAATACCGCTTTCTTTATCAATTACCGGCAAACTTTCACCAACAAATTGGCTGACTTTAATCATGGCACTATCCAGCGCTTCGTCAGCGTAGAGGCACAGCGGCCGGCTATCCATAAACTCACGGACCGCCAGAGCATTGCATTCTATCGCCTGATAAATATTTATCTTGCCCATAAGACGATCAGAGGCATCTACAATATAGGCTTCAGTATGACCGCGGGTTTTCATTTCCACCTGCAATTGGGTACCAGAGGTGTCCCCAGCAATACGGATATAGTCTTCACTGGCGAAGGGGCCAATAGCCTGATGGCCTAGAGCAATAGCTTCTCGCCCCTTAGCCAGATCAATGCCGCGATCCAACAATTGACGATCGAAAAACGATTGGCCGAACAGGCGATGGGTAAGCAGTCCACAGAGCATCACTGCCATCATCGCAGCAACAGCATATTCATAGGACTGCGTTAGCTCCAGTACAATGAGTACCGCCGATAATGGCGCGCCAATAACCGCGGAGCTCACCGCAGCCATGGCGGCAATACTGATCACGCTGGCAAGGTCGGCAAAGCCGAGCAGGGTCAGAATCTGACCAGCCAGAGCGCCGGTGGCGACACCGACAAAAAGGGAGGGCGAAAACACTCCGCCGAACAGACCACAGCCCAGACAGAGCGCAGTCATTAACACCTTGGCCACCAGTACGGTAATCAGCAGGGACAGAGCAAACTCCCCAGCGATCATATCGTTGATGCTATCAATACCCAGACCCAAAATCTGCGGCACCCAGACACCGACAAGACCACAGATTGTGGCGGCCACAAATGGCAGTACCATCGGCGACAGGCTGCTGCTGGCGGCCCGTCTTGCGGTATAGCGCAAGGACAGCATAAAGCTGATTGCGACAAAGGCAAAAATCGGTGTCAGTACCACCAAAAACGGCACGATCTCGGCCAGACTTGGTGCTTCATTGATAATTTCAAAAGTCGCAGTATGGGGAAACCAGTAATTACTCAGGGTACTCGCAGAGATTGAAGCTACAGTGATCGGTGCAATAGCGCGTACAGAAAAATGGCGCAAAATTGCCTCGTGGGCAAACACCACACCAGCAATGGGGGCGTTAAAGCCGGCAGAGATAGCTGCCGCCACACCACAGCCAAGATAGATTTCATGAGTTAGCCGGCTGGAAATAAAGCGCTTAACCCAGATACCGATAGTGGCACCAAAATGAACGATGGGGCCGTATTGACCCACAGATGCACCACCACTTGCGGAGGCAAATGCAGCCAATGTTGAGGCAAAGCCCTGCTTGATATCCAGAGGTTGATGAACCTGATGTGCGGAATACATGCTGTCCGCAGGGCCAGCCCATCTAGGAATGCCTAAAGCTGTTCTGATAAAGACCACAATCGCCGCAGCCACCCAGAGAAATAAAACACTGGAAAAAGAAAGCGTTTGATCACCGATACTGATACTGAGCAAATCGCTGGCCGCCCGCTGCTCACTAAAATGTTGCACGCCCATCACGAACAGGTTGGACACGATAGCCAACACGCCGCCTATCAGGCCGCCAACGCAAAAAATAATAAATACTTCGATTAAGGCTTCGCGCACCTTGTGCATCAAAACTCCCCCTGCGTATGCAGTGGCCAGGTTTTTATTATGAAGCTGTAGCTTAGCCAGTCCCGCAAGCCTCGTCAAAGAGAGATTTAGCACCTTAATAGCTGCGATTATTGCCTTGAAGACAGATTCGATAACCTTAAATAAAAATCATTTTTACCCTATAATCCTAGCTCCCAGACAATTGAGCAGCCTGAGCGGAGTTTTGTTCTGGGTTGTTGGGGCAACATTAGGTACAGTTAACGCCTAAACTACAAAATTTAGAGCCACGTCAATGGATTAAGTGGCCCCAGTTACTGCCGGAGCAACGCGAGTAAACGGTTTTTGTTTGAATTAACCTCAATTATTGGCCTCAGTAGAGTCATCGACGAGCTACGATCACTGATTAAGGTGGTCGGGCCCAGTGATGCTACCGTCTTGATTTTGGGCGACAGCGGCACAGGTAAAGAACTGGTGGCCAAAGCGTTGCATGGTTGCTCTTCGCGCAATAAAGGGCCATTTATACCAGTTAACTGCGGCGCCATACCTCGGGAGTTGTTGGAGAGTGAGCTTTTTGGTCATCGCAAGGGCTCATTTACTGGCGCGATCTCAGACCGTAAAGGCCGCTTTGAACTGGCCAATGGGGGCACTTTATTTCTTGATGAAATTGGTGATATGTCAATGGATCTGCAGGTCAAGCTATTGAGAGTGCTGCAGGAGCGGGAAATTGATCCAGTTGGATCTCAGCATGGTTTGCCTATAGACGTGCGGGTTATTGCCGCGACCCACAAAAATATAGAAACTCTGATTCAGCAGGGTAACTTTCGAGAAGATCTCTATTACCGCCTCAATGTTATGCCTATGGAGGTTGTTGCTCTGCGCGAGCGCAGGGAAGATATCGCGACGCTATTTAGTCATTTTGCCGACCAGTATAGGCGCGACAATGACCCACCTATTACCTTGCACCCAAAGTCTCTGGAGTTATTGCTGCAGTACGATTGGCCGGGCAATGTTCGAGAGTTATCAAATTTGGCCGATCGCTACAGCGCACTCTATGCAGGCCAAGAAATTGACTTGCGCAAAGTACCGGCAAGCATGGTACCCCAGGGCATACGCAGTATCTCCGATACCCAGAGCGCTGACGCGCTTCACCTATTAATTGGTGGTCTCGCCGATCAGCCGACCGAGGCTCAGGTGCCGCCGGTTATGGTGACTGAACAGGCAGAGTTGCAGCTGGCGGCAGATGCTGAAGAGGCAACTCAGGATGAAGTGGAAAAAGTGATTATGCTGGCTCAGGGCGGCAGTGATATTCCCGAGCAGGGTCTGCAGCTTAAGCAGCATTTGCTCGAGATCGAACGGAGTATTATCAAAAAAGCACTGGGTCAGGCCGAAGGCAATGTGTCCAAGACCGCCCGGCTACTCAATTTACAGCGCACTACATTGATTGAAAAAATTAACAAGTACGGCCTCTCTGATAACCCATAGTGGCACCCAGCCCTATTGAGGCGGCTATTGTTTGCCGTCATCCCCATTGTTTTGATTGCCACTCTGGTGACGGATAACCGTCGGATTGCCGACCCTTTGCCAGTGGCAAAATACTGACAGTTTTTTGCCACTATATAGCTAACTCTATGTTTTTAAAGCATTTCCCTTTTTGGCATACAAATTGCTACTACTGATTACAAAGACACAAAGTGGCAATTAAGTAAAAAGGGTTGAATGTGGCAAAACTAAATAACATCTCAGTATTGTGGATAGATCAGCAGGCTTCATTAGCGGCTGATCAGATTGCTGCTTTTGCTGAACAAGGTATGGCAGTGCATTGCGCTGCTACTGCAGAGCTGTCCGATGACGCCTTTGTTGGTGCGCAGGTTGTGGTGGTCAATCTGAGCCAATGTACTGATCTGCTGAAGCAGGTACAGAGCGCACAGATGACAGCCAATTCAACAGCGCCCGTAATTGCAAGGGTGGCGCGGGACAGTTTTGAATTAGGTATTCAGGCTATGTCTCAAGGCGCATTGAATGTGGTAACGGCGAATGAGTTTGACGCTCAGGAGTGGGCTCAGACCATGATTTCGTCAGAGATTACCCAAGATAAGCAAAAGCATGCCTTTGTATTTGCCGACCCGGTAAGTCGCAATCTGCTGGCTCTGGCCGAGCGGGTTGCGCAGGTTGATGTCACCGTATTGCTCACCGGCCCCACTGGTGTTGGTAAAGAAGTTTTGGCCCGCATACTGCACGATGCATCCCCTAGGTATGATGGCCCTTTTATTGCGTTTAACTGCGCTGCGATGCCAGAAAATCTGATTGAAGATATGCTCTTCGGTCATGAGAAAGGCTCGTTTACCGGCGCCACAAAAGTCCAGCCTGGCCTATTTGAACAGGCTCAGGGCGGCACTATCTTTTTAGATGAAATTGGCGAGATGTCATTTCATCTTCAGGCTAAGCTACTGCGGATTCTGCAAGAACGCTCTGTCGTAAGACTGGGTGGCCAAAAAGTTATAGATCTGGATATTCGTGTTATTGCCGCAACCAACCGCAACCTTAAAAATGCCATTGTGCAACGCACATTCCGGGAAGATCTGTATTTCCGTCTCAGCGCATTTAAGCTGACGCTGCCACCATTGCGTGATCGCCCACTTGATATTCTGCCATTGGTAGAACAGTTTGTGGCCCAGCAGTCCAGCGATGGCCAGCCAGCGAGATTGACCAGCCAGGCGCAACACATGTTGGCCAGTTACCCGTGGCCGGGCAATGTTCGCGAACTGCAGAATGTTATTTTGCGCGCCATGGTTCTGGCCAATCAGGCCCCTATAGACACCCAGCATCTGATTTTTGATGACATGCCCATTACTGATGAGTCCGATGGCTCCTATTCAGCTGGGCCGAACTTTTCTAATCCGAACTTCTCCACGCCGGCAGGTGATTATGGACTGCCAACACAGCAGCCTTACTACGTGGATAACACCAATGGTGCCGGCCAGACAGGCAATGCAACAACAGGTTTAAATCAAGCGGTTAAAAATAGTGAGTGCCAGACCATTATGGCGGCACTTCAGGTTTCTCGCAGTCGCGATCAGGCTGCAGAAAAACTCGGTATCAGCCCAAGAACATTGCGCCACAAACTACAAAAACTGCGTGAACAGGGCGTTTCTGTCACCAGAGCTTACGCGCGATAGCGGCCAGAGAGGAATAGATAATGGTAAATCCAACCAATATGGGCAATATCGAAGCGGTACTCGGGCAAATTCGCCAGTACCAGGCTCAGGCAACCCAGGGGGTAGAGATATCTCCCACTGCAGGTGCCGCCCAAGAGGTAAAACCCACAGGTGTCACGGGTTTTGCCGACAGTATTAAAGGAGCGCTGCAGGAAGTGAATGCCACTCAGCAGACCTCCAAAGCAATGCGTACCGCCTATGAGCGGGGAGAAGATATTCCCCTGACAGACGTAGTGATAAGTATGCAAAAGTCGTCGTTAGCCTTTGAAGCAACACTTCAAATTAGAAACAAAGTACTCAAGGCTTACGAAGAAATTATGAACATGCCAGTGTAAGAACTGAAAAGAGAAAATAGATATGGCAACTACAGTCGCAAATCCAACAGATCTAGCAACCAGCTCGCAGAGTGCTCCCGACTCTCAGGTGCCTGCAACCACTGCCGCCCCCGGGCAAGCAGTGCAGAGCCCCGCTGCTATCAGTACATCCTCTCTGCCAAGTGTGCGAGAAGTGCTGGAACAGCCAGCTGTGCGCAGATCTATGCCAGCCATTATTGCATTGCTGACAGTGGCTATATTTTTGATGGCCTATTCCTGGGTACAGGAACCGGTCTATCGCACGGTTTATCCGGGACTTTCAGAGGCAGATCGCCAGGCGGCTTATGAAGCACTTTCCGGTGCAGACTATGGCGCCAAAATTGACAGCGCCACCGGTGAACTCAAAGTAGCTGACAGCCGCTATCACGAAGCGAGAATTTTCCTCGCCTCCAGAGGCCTGCCACAGGGTGGAGCCACCGAAGGCATAGACGCACTAAATAGCGACGCCTCTATGACTACCAGTCAATTTATGGAACAGGTGCGTTATGTCGCTGCTATGGAACAGGAACTGGCGCGCAGCATTACCCAGATCAGCACCATTAAAACTGCCCGGGTACACCTGGCATCACCAAAGCAGAGTGTTTTTGTTCGCAATCGCACTCAGGCCAAGGCCTCGGTTGTGGTTTCCCCCTATCCGGGTCGTGCAGTGTCTGCCTCTCAGGTGCAGGCCATTATGCATATGGTCGCATCAAGCATTCCTTACCTTGCAGCTGAAGACGTAGTGATTGTGGATCACCGCGGCAAGCTGCTCACTGATGCTAATACCTTTGAATCCATGCAGCTGAACACATCCCAGATGGAGCACAAGCAGCGCATAGAAGAAACCTATCGCAATCGCATCGACACCTTGCTGACACCTGTTGTCGGCGAGGGCAATGTGCGCGCGGAAGTTGATGTGCAGATGGACTTTACCGAGATTGAATCCACCTACGAAGAATATGATGGCAACGACAACGGCCCTCGAGCCCGCTCGGAAACACTGGCCATCGAAAAAGGTTCGATGAAAGATGCTAGCGGAGTACCAGGTGCCACATCAAACACTGCGCCACTGGATCCAACCACAGTTGTGGATGGCCAGATCGTTACTGGTGGTGCCGGAGAAGACGGTAGTCTCAGCACATTGAGCAGCAAGACCACACGCAATTACGAGATGGATCGGGCCGTGCGCCATGTTAAGCGTCAGGGCGGTCAGCTGGACCGAATTTCTGTGGCCGTTGTAATCAACGAGCCGATGTCAAAAAGTTTGACCGATGCCGCTGCTGAAGGCGCCCAGGAACTGGGCGGCACAGCAGTAGCTGAAGGCTACTCTGAGCTGGAATTAGAGCGCTTTACCAATTTGGTCAAAGGCATTGTTGGCTTTAATGCCGAGCGCGGTGACGTGGTTACCATCATATCGGCAAAATTTGAAGAGCCGAGTATTATTGAAAATCAAATGCCTTGGTACGAGAGTGCTCAGGTGATGAGTACAGTGAAGAGTCTCGGTGCAGCGCTAACGTTTATTGCACTGCTGTTTATTGTGATCAGACCGGTTATCAAGTCTTACCTGCCGGCCATTGATATTGTTGAAGATGGTCAGGGTGCAACGATTAAAGATGGCGAACTAACTCAGGCAGAACTGGAAATGATTGAGCTTGGCGATGGTGAATCCCTCGAGGATATCAAGGCCAAACTCAAGCCCAAGAAATCGACGATATCCGCAGATATGCTGGATACCGCCAATACTTATGACGATAAAGTTGCTCTGGTTCGCCTGCTGGTGGCCGAGGACTCGGGTCGAGTTGCCAACGTACTGAAGAAAATGATCCAGCCCCTATAGGGCCTGGTGAGGAGAAAATAAAATGGCAGAAGCAAACGCACAGGATACAGTCGATATAAAAGAAGACCTTCCGATTTCTGAAGCTCTTCAGGCTGAGCTGGATGCAATGACTACCACCGAGCGTGCCGCGGTAATTATGCTGTTGCTCGGGGAGCAACAGGCAGCGGATATCATTCGCTACCTCAACCCACGGGAAGTACAGGCGCTGGGTGGAGCCATGGTAGGTGTTGCTGATTTATCCCAGGAAGCGGTTAACCTGGTACTGGATGAATTTGTTGCCACGATTAAAAATCAGACCAATTTGGGTCTGGGCACCACCGACTATGTTGAGAATGTACTCAAGCGCGCTCTGGGTGAAGACAAAGCGGCCACAGTGTTGGGTCGCATCATGCCTGGCTCCTCAAGCAAAGGTCTGGAGATATTGCGCTGGATGGATGCGCGTTCAATCGGTGAAATGATCCGCGAAGAGCACCCGCAGGTAGTGGCGATTATTCTCTCTGTGCTGGAATATGATATTGCCGCAGATGTACTCAACTTCCTACCCAAAGAGAATCGCGCTGAAATTATGCAGCGTGTGGCCAGCCTGGAAACAGTGCAGCCCTCGGCGATGGAAGAGCTAGAAGGCATTATGAAACAGCAGTTCTCATCCAGCTCGTCGGCCAAGTCATCAAGTTTTGGCGGGGTCAAGACTGCTGCCAAGATTATGAACTTTACCAAGGTGGATCTGGAGAGTGCGATTATGGGTGGAGTCACGGACCTAGATGAAAATCTGGCCATGCGCATTCAGGACAGCATGTTCACCTTTGATAATCTGTCTGGTGTTGATAACCGCAGTGTGCAGGTATTGATGCGCAGTGTTGAGCCAGAGATGCTGATGACTGCCCTCAAGGGTGCGGATGAAATTGTGAAGGAGAAATTCCTCGGCAATATGTCCCAGCGCGCCAAGATTATGTTCCTCGATGATATGGAAGCCAAAGGGCCTATCCGCATCACCGATGTGGAAGATGCTCAAAAAGCAATTATGCGTATAGCCCGTAAGCTGTCAGACTCCGGCGACCTGGTACTTGCAGGACGAGGGGATGATTTTGTCTGATAGCAACCAATCGGTAAGCTGGCGGCTCAATGATCTGTTAAAGGCTGGCAAGAAAGCCAAAGCCTTTGCCAGTTCCTCTTGGAACCAGCCCGAAGAACCTTTGACTCCCACTGGATTTACCCAGTGGCAGCCAATCGTACTTAATGACCTGCCCGATGGCGTTCGTGAAACTGAGTCCCTGGATATTCAGGCGGAAACCGAAGCAGAAGATGCGCCGGCTGTTGCAGAAGTTATCGAACCCATTATTCATGAGCCGGTTGCACCAGAACCTAGTATTGGCGAAGAAGAGTTAGAAGCCGCCAAGCGAGAATCCTATGCACAGGGATACCGAATTGCACAGGAAGAGGCGCAGGCGGAATTGCGAGAGGCCAAAGAGGGATTTGTTGAGTTGACTCAGGCACTGCGTGCCGCCCAGTCCGATATGACCGAATTCTACGCGCCTTTAAAGAAACTTGCTCTGCATTTGGCTGAGCAGCTTGTGCGTGGCGAACTTACATTATCAGGGGCAGCTATAGAGCGGCTGACCAAAGAAGCATTAAAAGATTTAGAGCAGCAGGGCGAAGGCCCCATTGTCGTGCGCCTGCATCCCATTGACCTGGAAAAATTCAATCGCCAACTCGATGGCGAACTCGATGGCATTGACCTGCGTGGCGACCGCGAATTGACCCAGGGCAGTGTCAAAGTCAGCATTGATGACAGTGCCATAGAAGACTTGCTCGAAAACCGTCTCAATGCCCTGTCTGAAACGGTGTTGGGATATTCCTATGGAGCCCCCAGCGCCAGCAGCAATTTTGACAGCAACTTTGCCAATCCGGTAGAAGAAAAAGTTATCGAAGGCGCGGTGCTCGTGGATGAAGCCACTACTGTGGATCAAGACACGTCGGCATTGGATGAAGAGCCCTCTAGCTTAGATCAAGAGCCCTCTAGCTTAGATCAAGAGCCCTCTAGCTTAGATCAAGAGCCCTCTAGCTTGAATGAAGAGCCCTCCAGCGAAGAACCAAAAAACACAGATCCCGACCCCATAAATCCAGAGCCCGAAGCCGATGCTTGATTTTGCTGCAGAGGTCGATGAGCTAGTCGCCGAGGTGCGTGCCCCAGAGGTATCCACCAGCGGCAAGCTTGTCCGTGTGGTCGGACTTACCCTGGAAGCTAAAGGCATTATTGCGCCTCTGGGGGCTCATTGTCAGGTTGAAAACCTCGATCTGGGAACATTTATCGATGCAGAAGTGGTCGGATTTCAGGATGACCTGCTCTATCTAATGCCCTTTTCCGAGCCTGGCGGTATTGGCCCCGGTGCCCGCGTCTGGGTGCGTTCCAATCATTCCAAAGCCTCATTGGGCCGAGCCATGTTAGGCCGAGTTGTGGATGGGCAGGGCCAGCCAATTGATGGCAAAGGGCCAATTGCTTATAGCGATCAGCTCGGGCTCGAGGGGCTCAGTGTTAATCCTATGGAGCGTGGGCCTATTAACCAGACATTAGATACTGGTATTAAAGCGTTAAACACCTGCCTGACCATAGGTCGGGGTCAGCGTATTGGTTTGGTTGCCGGGTCCGGTGTGGGTAAATCTGTACTGCTTGGTATGCTTACAAGGAACACCGAAGCGGATGTAGTAGTGATAGGTTTGATTGGTGAGCGTGGCAGGGAAGTCCAGGAATTTATTCAGCAAACCCTCGGTGAAGCGGGTTTGGCAAAATCTGTCGTTATAGCGGCACCAGCAAATGTCTCACCAGTGTTGCGTTTAAAAGCTACCAACCTGACCCATTTGGTCGCCGAATACTTTAGAGATCGCGGGCAGAATGTACTGATGCTCTGCGACAGTTTGACTCGCGTGGCCCACGCCCAGCGAGAGATAGGACTGGCGATTGGTGAACCACCCACAGCCAAAGGTTATCCACCCTCAGTATTTGCTCTGCTGCCCAGATTGATCGAACGGGCAGGAGTAGGGCGCAATGGCTATGGTTCTATCACCGCGGTGTATACGGTATTGGCGGAAGGTGATGATCGCTCAGACCCCATTGTTGACATAGCTCGAGCCTCATTAGATGGCCAGGTCATGTTGTCCCGACAGCTTGCAGATGCCGCTCATTATCCCGCTATAGATTTAGCCGGTTCAATATCCAGGGTGATGAATAACCTAGTGTCTCCGGCATTGCTCAAAGCGGCCAATCGTTTTCGGCGACTGTGGACGCTCTATCAGCAAAATCAGGATTTGATTCAGGTGGGTGCCTACGAGACAGGGACCAATCCAGATATAGATGAAGCAATTCGATTGCGTCCAGGCATGGAGGCTCTGTTGCAGCAGGGTAGTGAGGCCTCAGTCAGTATTGACGACAGTCAGAAAATGCTCCAGCAACTTACTGGCCAGACAGGTGATTAAACAATGAACATGACAGAACAAAAGAAACCTGTATGGCAGGTGTTGGCAGCAAAGGCGGGAAAAGAAGTTCGCCAGGCCCAGTTGGTGCTGGCAGAAATGCATCAGCGCAAAGAGCAGGCCCAGGCTCGGGATGAAAAGCTTGAGCAGTTGCTGGTGGAATATGCAGCTCAGCTCCATGCAGTGCAGCGGCGAGCCCACAGTACTGCAGAAGCAGGCAATTACCGACAGTTTATTGGCCAGCTTCAGGACATTAAAAACCGCGCTAAAACTGAAATATCAGCTCTTGAGCTGGATTGCACCGATGCCCGCAAGGTGCTGATGGCAGCGGATCGCGAACGACTTAAGCTGGAGAAACTAGCCGAGCGCGCCGGACAGGAACAGGCGCGAGCCTTGGAGCTAACGGAAAACCGTGCCAGCGAAGCTCAGAGCATCATTCAATACAATTTGCGACAGCAGCTTGGCCGCAGTTAAATCTGGTTTGGCACATGTCTTGCAGTATCACCAGTAATAAGGCTAATTTACTGGGAAAAACGCAATGGCGGATATTAGCAACTTAATATTAAGTTCGGCACCAACAACAGGCAGTCCAGCAGAGGCAAAGGCTTCGGAGCTGCCTGCTAAAGAGAATAAAGATCAAAGCAGCGGATTTGCTTTGCTGTTTGCCAATAAAATGGCAGACCGCCAGGCGGCACAAAGTGGCAAGCAATTGCCGCAAAGTGGCGACGGGTTAGAGACTGAAATACAGGGTCAGGAGCTATCCGGGCTGCATAGTCATCAACTGAAAGGTGGTTTGCAGCTGATAGTCGCTGGTGAGGCACCGTCCGCGGAAGGAATCTCCGCTTTTGCCAAGTCCCAGGGCATAGATCCGACAGCGCTGGATTTACTGTTAGATGGCGCAGCCGTCACGGCAACGAAAACTGTAGCTGCAAATGAGACAGCGCAGCAGGACGAAGCGGCATTAGTTGATAATAGCCCAGTGTTAGAGCTCCAGGTGTTTGGCCATAACATTCAGCTGCCAGATGTAGATTTACAAACACCGGCTCCTTTGGCGGAAGCGAAGCCGATTCAGTCGTCCGGTGGCGATATGCTGGCTGCCTGGATCGCCAGCAATGGTGCAGCCAATAATTCTCAGGCTGCGGGCACAGTGCAGCAGCCTCTGGATCTACTGGCACAGCAGAAACAGATGGCCAGTCAGGGTTTAAAACCGGTGCTGGCGGACACAGGAAAATTAGCGGCAGCAAAGTTGCAACCTCAGGGAGCGACTACTGACGGAGCCATTGCACAGAGTGCAAAACAGCTGGCCGAAGCATTAAGGCAGGCCGGTGCTGAAAGTTTGAAAAAACAGACAATGACTCAGAGTCACAGTCAGCCAGTGATTAAAGCTGAAATGACTAAAGCTGACGTGACAATGACTGGATTGATGCCAGAAATTGCTGGCAAGCTGCTATTTAAGGCTCAGGAGACAAAAAGCCAAGCTGAAAATCTGCTGGGCCTGAATAAATCGGCCCAATCTGCGCCAGCAGTAAAACTGGAAGCCATTAACTTGGCAGTACCTGCGGTTTCAGCGGCACCAGTTAGTTTTGGGGAGTCGGCATTTTTGGCCAGTCAGCACAGCTCTGCGGAGATCCTGAACAAGCCAGTGCCAGAGAGCTTGCCAGAGGACGCAATGCAACAGGCACTGCGCAAGCAGGATGAGCAGATGGAGATGTCCAGGCGTTTAACTGAGGCTCTGGGGCAGCGTTTAACGGCACAGATAACCAGAGGTGCATGGCGGGTTGAAATGGACCTTCACCCTAAATCCCTGGGTAGAATTGAGATACAATTGGAAATGAAAAATGGCGAGATTGAAGCCAATTTTCATGCGGCCAACGGTGTGACAAGGGAGCTGTTAGCAGAGAGTATGCCAAGATTGCGCAGTGCGCTTGAAGAACATGGCATGGAAACTGCTTATATAGATTTAGAGATGGCAAATCAGGGTAAATCTGACGGAAATTCGACAGCCCGGCAACTGCTTGGTGATGTCGCTGAAACCTCAGCTGCTACTGAGCCTGAGGCTAAGCAAATTAGCAAGCAACCATCCGCAGATGGATTGGATGTTCTTGTATAGAAGGTTATATACAACATAAAAAAGCTGGAATTAGAGGAATAGATCATGAGTGAAGAAATTTTAGAAGACGAAGAGAAGGCAAAAAGCCCTATCCTTAAGATTATTCTTATCGTCTTTGGTGTTTTGTTTGTTGTCGCCATCACCATAGGTGCAACCTTATTTGCCAGTGGATTCTTTGATGCCGATAAAAATGATGATGCTGAAGCAGCAGTAGCTGCTCTTGAAGCAGCGGCAGAAGCTGAGGCAGAAGCGGCGGCAGAAGCAGCGGCAGGACCCAGTAAGGTTCAGCTGGACAGCCCTGAGTTGTCAAAATTCCAGCAATCGTATTACCAGCTGGAAAAAGAACTCACCACCAACATCAGCAATTCAAGAAAAGTCATGCAGGCCTCTGTCGCCATCATGACTCATTACGACGAGCGGGTTGTGGAAAATGTTGAAAAGCATGCTTTCCCACTGCGCAACGTGATGCTAATTGTTATGTCGCAACAGACAGAGTCCGATATCGCAGATCCGGAGTTCAGATTAAATCTGGCAGATGAGCTTAAACTGGTGATGAATGCCAAGCTTGAAGAGCTAGAGGACTTTGGTGGTATCGAAGACGTTTATTTAACTGAGTTTGTAGTTCAGTAACTCGCCGATCAGGCAGAGTTAACTACTGACATTTGTGAGGGCCAGATGGCTGAGACAACCAATTTATTATCGCCGGAAGAGCTGGATGCGTTAGCCGCAGGCCTTGAGGATGGTTCTATTGAATCTGATACAGGGCTCAACACTGGCGCTCGCGCAGTCAAACATGATCTGACCAATGAAGATTCTTCACTGGGTGTGAATGTTGGCGCCGTAGATATGATTAATGAGCGCTTTGTGCGGCAGTTTCGCCTGGGGCTTTTGGAAGTATTACGTACCACGCCAAAAGTAAACATGGCCAATGTTGAAATCATGAAGTTTGGTGATTATCTCAAAGATCTGACGCCGCCATTGGCGGTGAATACGATTCGCTTAAATCCGCTGCGGGGCTACTCCATGGTAGTGATTGAACCCTCAGTAATCTTTGCCTCACTGGATAACTTCTTTGGTGGCTTTGGCCGTGGCATTGACAGTCTGCCTCCGGGGCGATTGTTTACGCCCACTGAGTCCAGCATTATCAAGATTATGATGGATGTCTTGTTTGGCTCTTTGCAGGAAGCTTGGGCGCCGATCCTTGGTCTGAAATGTGAGCATGTAGGATCAGAAATTAATCCCCAATTTGCGCAGATAGCCGATGAAAATGATTTAGTGGTTGTCAGTCGATTTGCTTCAGAGTTAGGCGACCAAGCCTCTGGTAATATCGATATAGTCTATCCCTACAGCTCTCTTAAACCTATTCGTGATCTACTTCGTGGTCGGGTACAAACTGGCGATGGCAATGATGCTTCAGATAAAGTGTGGAGCAGTGAGTTGCAGTCGGCAGCTATGGACGCAGAACTTGAGATTAAAGTCACACTGTCTGATATTGAGACCACGATAAAGCAATTTGAAGAACTGCGTGAAGACGACATTATTTATCTCAACAAAGCAGACTATGCCCGGATACATATCAGTGATATACCGGTTTTTGATGCCGATATTGGCAGCAATGGATCTAATATGGCAGCGCAGATAGTTAAATCTTTGGCGCCGCACAAATAAGTAAATGATATTAAAAGAGTGAGTAAGAAAGTATGGCAGATACAGATACAGAAACAGTTGTTGACCAGCCTGAAGTGCCGGCAGATGACGCGTTAAAAAACAAAATTAATTCTGACGTTCTACAGAATATTCCAGTAACAATTTCTGTTGAAGTAGGTCGCGCATCATTGAAAATTCGTGATTTAATGCGTCTTACGCAGGGCAGTGTTGTTGAACTTGATCGTCTGGCAGGTGAACCTCTGGATCTTCTAGTAAATAATACACTTGTGGCACAGGGTGAGGTTGTTTTGGTCAATGAGCGCTATGGTGTTCGACTGACCAGTGTTATACCTACAGCGGATCGCGTTAAAAACCTTTAAGCCGGGATAAACATGTTAGCTGAATACGGTTGGGCTGAATGGCTATCAATGATAGCTTCTTTTGTACTGGTAATAGGATTGCTGGTCGCAACATTATTTGCGCTGAAGAAAATTAATCCCGCTATCAGCGGTTCTTCTAGAGCGCGCATGCGAATCCTGGAGGTTAAAAATCTTGGTGCCAGGCAGAAACTCTTGCTGGTCAGTGTCAATGGTGAACAAATTCTGGTAGGTTTATCGCCTCAGGGAATGTCGAGGTTAGGTGGCTGGCAGCCTGATGAACAGTCGGAGATTGAAGAACAGCTGCAAAGTGCGCCCGCAGAAGAAAAAATAAACAGCTTTAAACAATTATTCAAACAAACGGTGAAGAGACAAAAGGACTAAATTTTGGCTCGATGTTTTATCAGTAAAATGCTCCCTGCTATCAAGACATTGATGCTGGGCTTTTTGATCTTCGCGTTTAATACACCGGCATTTGCAGAGGCCGGACTGCCCATCGTAAATATGGTTGAAAACGACGCCGGGGGCACTGAATATAGTCTGACATTGCAGCTTATTGCGTTGATGACGCTGCTGACATTGTTGCCCAGCCTGCTTCTGATGATGACCTCCTTCGTACGTATTATTATTGTTCTGTCCTTGCTACGTCAGGCACTGGGTACAGCACAGACTCCACCTAATCAGGTGCTCTTGGGTTTAGCCCTGTTTCTAACATTATTTATTATGGCCCCGGTTCTGAGTAGTGTTTATGACGATGCCATCACGCCTTATTTCGAGGAAAAAATTAGCTTTGATGCTGCTCTGGTAGCAGCTGAGACGCCGATGAGAAACTTTATGCTCAATCAAACCCGGGAGACAGACATTGCGATGTTTGCCGAGATAGCTGGCAATGATGAGATCGAGACCCCGGCAGATGTGCCATTTTCCACATTGGTTCCCGCCTTTATCACCTCTGAACTCAAAAGCGCCTTTGCCATTGGTTTCTTGATTTATATTCCATTTGTGGTGATCGATTTAGTGGTCGCCAGTGTTCTGATGTCTATGGGTATGATGATGTTGTCACCGATGATGATATCCATGCCATTTAAATTAATGCTATTTGTTCTGGTCGATGGCTGGACCCTGATCATGGGGTCGCTGGCGGCAAGTTTTGTGACCGCCTAGGAGAATATTATGGATGCAGCACAGGTAATTGATTTGGGGCGCGAGTCCCTGTGGATCGCAGTTAAAGTAGCAGCACCGCTACTGGGTGTGGCTCTGGCTATTGGTCTGCTGGTCGGTATTTTGCAGGCTGCGACCTCTATTCAGGAAATGACCCTTAGTTTTATACCCAAGTTGGCATTGATGGTGTTGGCCCTAGTCATCTTTGGTGGCTGGCAGATTGCTGTAATGGTGGACTTTTTCCAGCGCATCTTTGAGCGCATTCCCACGCTGTTTATTTAATGGACCTGTTGGTCGCTGAAGTAGTAGAGCGGTTTTACATGCTGCTCTGGCCGATGATACGCATATCGGCATTTCTCCTCAGCGCTCCGCTTTTTTCTATTCGCTCTGTCACTGTGCGCATTCGCGTCCTGTTAGCCGTAGTACTGACCTGGATGGTTTATCCATTGACCAGCTGGCCCGAGCTGGATCCCTTTTCCGCGGTTGGTATTAAAGAAGTTTTTAATCAGGTATTTATCGGCGTGATGATGGGTCTCATACTGCAGGTGGTGAATGCTGCGCTGGTGGTTGGTGGTCAGGCGATCTCTGCATCAATGGGCCTCGGCATGGCCAACATGGTCGATCCCAATATGGGTAATGTACCAGTGATTTCCCAGTTCCTTATTATCTGCTCGACTCTGCTTTTTCTCGGCCTTGGCGGCCATGTGCTGGTGATTACCATGCTGCTGGAGAGTTTCAAATTGTTGCCTATAGGTGAAATGATTGGCGGTGAGGAGTTGCTCAAATTGGTGGTGCAATGGAGCAGTATGATATTTTTGGGTGCCGTCCTACTGGCTATGCCGATTCTGGTGTCGCTGCTGTTTATCAACCTGGGTCTGGGCGTGATTACCAGAGCGGCACCGGCGCTGAATATCTTTGCGGTTGGCTTTCCGGCCATGATTCTGGCGGGTATTATTCTTCTGGCTATGTCTATGAATAGCATAGGGTTTCGTATTCAGTGGCTCTGGCGTCAAGGGTTTGAGACGCTGAGTCAGGCACTGGGGCTAAGTTAATGTCTGATCAGGATACCAGCGAAGAACGCAGCGAAGAACCCACCGCCAAACGGCTGGAAAAGGCTCAGGAGGACGGGCAGGTTGCGCGATCCCAGGAGTTGGGGGTGGCTGCCATGATGATTGGTATTGCCTGCTTTATGTATCTTTTTGGCGGCTTCCTGCTGACCAAACTCAGTGAGGTCTTTGTCTCTGGCTTTGTGTTTGATCGCAAAGCGGTGTTCTCCGACAATCTGTTGCCAGCGACTTTTGGCTCCCAGGCTCTGGACAGCCTTTTGGTGATGGTGCCTATTTTTGCTCTTGCGGTGGTCATTGCGCTGGGCGCCGCCGGCGCACTGGGCGGCTTTATATTCTCCCTGAAGGCCCTGGCCCCCAAGGCCAGCAAGATAAATCCCCTGGCGGGGTTTAAAAGAATGTTTGGCATGAAGGCGGTGGTGGATCTGACCAAGGCACTGACCAAATTTACCCTAGTGGGAGGCGTATTATTTCTGGTGGTAAGCCAGAGCTTTGATCGCTTTATCGCTCTTGGTTTTATGGATGTGGGTCCGGCCATGGCTGAAGCAGGGAAAATCATTGCCGGGGGTACTGTGCTGGTGACTCTGACATTGATTATTGCCGCTGCTATTGACGTGCCCTACCAGATCTATGAATTTAACAAAAAAATGAAGATGACCAAGCAAGAGGTCAAGGACGAGTTTAAAGACACTGAAGGGCGGCCAGAGGTAAAGGCGCAAATCAGGCGCAAGCAGCGGGAAATGGCCATGGGCCAGATGATGGAAGCCGTGGCCGATGCGGATGTTATTATTGTTAACCCGGAGCATTTTGCGGTGGCGCTAAGTTATGATCCATCCAGTGACGGCGCACCGGTTCTGGTGGCCAAAGGTGTTGATTTTATCGCTCAGGGTATCCGTGAAAAAGCCGCAGAGACTGGCGTACCATTGTTTCAATCACCCACATTGGCCAGAGCGCTTTATTTTACGACAGATATTAACCAAAGCGTGCCCGAATCTTTATACTATGCTGTGGCTCAGGTGATTGCCTATGTGTTTAGCCTGAATTCTGTGGGTAGAGGTGGTGGGCCAGCAGAAAAGCCACAACCCGAAGTGCCCGCTGGCATGAGATACAATACAGATGGCACTTTGGCTGATTAACATGTTATTAATTAGCAGGTTATTAATAAGGGGTAGGGAGTATGAGAGGCAACCAACAAGAGCCAACCTTTGAGTTTCAGGACTGGTTTGACGGCGGTGATATTTTTTATCGCTCCAAAGATAAGCAGCGTTTCCAGCTGGCCTTAAATGCCATGATTGACGATGACCTGGGTCTGGCGGTAATAGGCACCAACGAAACTGTGCTCGATCATTACTGCCGCATGCTGGTGGCACGCCTGCGGGATATGAATATCTTTCAGGTGGAAGTTTTCCTGCCGACCAACACAGACAGCCTGCTAAAGCGTTTTAACGAAATGCTGGCGACCATGACAATGGAACAAGCCCGACAACCGGCAGACCCATCCGCGCCGGTTAAGTTGTTGGTGGTCAATGATGCCAAGTCGGTCAATGAAGAGCAGTGGGCACTGTTGGTTCGACTGCTGTCTGATTTCCCCGGGGTCAATGTGCGTCTGGTGCTGTTTCTCGATAAAACTGGCTGGCCTAACTATGAAAAGCCACTGACCTTGTTTGGCCGCAAACTATATCGCTGGGTGGTAGATACACCGACTCTGGATGAAGCCAGCCAGCTAATGAAAGCGGCAGTGGAACATGGTTTTGAACGCGAGACAGAAACACTGCTGATGCATACCGGGCTAGGTGCAGCGATTCGCGGCGGCTATGCTGAGGAAGATCCTGACGAGTTTATGCCACCATTGCCCGAGACTGATGAGAGCGACTATCTGGGTGAAGACTATTTGGAAGCTAACCCATTTCCACTTCAGCCCGTTGAGTTTTTGGATGACGATGTCGCTGATGATGAGCATGAACAACCCCGCAAAGGCAGTGGCAAGAACTGGTCTTTGATTATTGCCTTTTTGCTCAGTCTGGGAATTACCTGGATGCTTGTGTCACAGCTGGATTCAGATGATGCAGACACGGGTGAGCCTGAGCCAGTATCTAACTTAAACAACAAAGCTCAATCGGCAGGCAAACCGTCTGAATCAGTATTGTCGGATAAACCTTCGCCTGCAACGGTCAGCCAGTCTGAGCAGGCGATCGCGTTAGTAGAAGCTTTGAGGCAAGAACAGCAGCAGGCAGAGGCAGTTGAGCTGCAACCTGTTGTTGAGGAGGTACCACTGGCACCAGTAGAGGTGGCTCCAGTAATTAAACCTAGACAGTTAACGGCTCAGCAAAAGGCTCTTGCGGTGGTGCAAAAGGCTCGTGGAACGGACTTTTTTGTTCAGCATATTGTACTTTCTGAGGAAATACAGGCAGATCTTTACAGGCAGCGTTATTCTGGACTGGGTGCAGCATTGGTGTTACCGATCGAGACACCCACTTCTGTGGCCTATGCGGTTATCTCTGGACCTTTCACATCTCGTGAGCGAGCTGAAAAATTTGCTAAAGGCACGGGCCGACCTGCCGATTATTGGATAAGAGGAGCGTTGCAACTAGAGGCCGCTCTGGATAGTAACTAGCCAGTTCTGCTAATAGGGTGCACTATGAACGGTTCAGATGACGAATTATTCAAAACCGAAGGCCCCATTACCAGCGTTAAGGTAGAGGTAGGCGAGGATGGCGATTCCATCCCTATTCAGGCTGCATCAGACGCCGTTGCATCCGAACCCTCTTTAGCAGAGCTTCCGGATATCTTTTCTACTGATGGCAGCCCTGAATTGACCGCGGCTCTGTCCGATTTGGGGCTGATTGCCGGTAGTGGCGAAGGCGCCTCCAATGATGACAGTCGACGCTTTGACAAATTACTTGAGCAAAGGATCGCTAAAGTAAGAAGCGCGACTGCCGATATTTCTCAACAACTAACATTAATTTCTCCGCCACAGCAAGCTGAGGCAGATACCCCGGAACAACTATGAGTAATCCTGAAGACGAACAGAACAATGTAGACGAGGCACAGGCCGCTGGAGCAGAGGAAGTGGTCTCTGAGGAAACGTCTGAGATAGAGCAGATTCAAGACAACGCCGAGGATGAAGCCGTCTCGGCCGCAGACCAAGAGCGTTTTGCCCATTTGCTAAAAAATGCCAAGGATATTTCTGGCCGGCTGGAGGTTCTGGTGCCGGGGGTGTTGGATACCGCCGACGCCACTAACAGTGCAGCAGATGTCAGCCGACGTGCATCTTCGGCACTGGAAAATGGTCTCGACCATCTGCAAAAGCGGGTCAATGAATTGGTGGAAGCCAGCGCCAAGAGTGCGACTCTGTCTGGGAAAATTCTGCTGGGCTCGGTATCAGCACTGTTGGTCGCCATTGGGTTGTTTGTATTTATGTCGTTCCAGTTATCCGATCGAGTGGCTCAGGTCGATGGCATGATGGTGGCGATTAGCAAGCGGGTCGTGCAGATGAATGCGGGTCTGACTAACTTCGAGAAAATGAATTATTCAATCAATCAGCTGGCGATCAAACAGGCTCAATTTGCCAGCAACCAAAAGCTGTTAGTGCAGGCTGTGACCAATGCCGAGGCGGCTACTAAGAATCTCAATGTTGAGGTGCCAGATGCGGCAGCCAAAAGTGTTGGCATAGAGACCAATAAACTTGCCGTGCAGGTTAACAGTTTGAAATCGACGCTAGCCAAGCAAGGCAGTCAACTGGATAAAGTCGCGAGCTCTGTTGTGGCTCTGGGCTCCCAGTTAAAGTCATTCGAAGGACAGGTAGACAATGTGTCAAAGCTCAATGCAGACGTCGAAGCATTGATCACATTGGAGCGCGATAAATATATTGATCTGCTGCGCCGCCAGGTAGAGATTGAAGAGTCAAGGCTTCCGGTAGAAGAGGAGTTAGAGGAAGAGGTTGACGATTCTATTGTGGTCTATCCCTATGTCAGTGCGCGCTAGGGTCACAGCTGCCTAGTAGCTATGATTTAAAACAATAGTTCTTCATCATCGCTGCCGCCGGTGTCGTCTTCTAACGCTGGAGCTTCAGGCTCTTCTTCCGCTTGAGGCAACATGACTATGGAGAGGGGCTGTTTAAGGGTCAAGTCGGCACGAGAAAAAAGTAAATCTGCACATTCATCTAAAGAGTTAGCCAGTCTCGGGATTTCTTCTCCACTTGCTGTAGCCGACTCAAATGCTACATTATAAATAGTGGAAACATGCTGAGGTGGCAGCCAGGATTCCACAGAGCCGCGCAACGTAGTGATGACTGAAGTCGGTTTGGGTTTTTTGACAGTACCAGACTGACCATCGGCAGTACCCATGGCAAAAATACTTTCAATGTGCTTTCTTAACACCCGCTCGTAGCGAGGTTTGAGAGCCACTAGATCATTGTTATTAAAACCCTCTGGTGCCTTGCCACACATGGCATCCCAGAGACCTTTGCTATTCAATCCCAAAAAACTACTATCAGCATTACTGTCAGCGGCTTTTTCATCGGAGTTACTATTGCTAGATGAGGCGATCTTTTCCAGGCGATTGACTCTATCAATCAGGTAGATGATTAATATTACAGCGGCGGCAGTGCCAAGAAGCACAGCCAAAAGAAGTGCTGTTATCATCGTTTTCCTCCTGATTTATTCGTTATTGTCATTACTGTCCTGCTCTATATCCTCATCCGGTTCTTGCGCTGATTCTGACTCATTTTCACTACGTAAAAATTGTAATGCTGTAATCGGTTGATCCAAGCCTATATCAAAAGCAACCCTGTCTGCGACCTGCTGAACCATGGTAATAGCTTTATTTATGTCAATTTGCATGGTTTGGTACATGCAGCCGAGTGAGAAGACTTCATCCGAGAATTCTTCTGGTATATAAGTATAAATCACGCCATTGATTGTCTTAGCCGTCTGAAATGGGTTAGCTTTTGGAGGCGCCGGGCGCTCTTTGCCCTGAGCAGCTGCAACATTACACTGGTCTTGAAATGCAACGGTCTTTTTTGCCGCCTCAATGAAAACCTTATCAATATGGGAGCGGCAGCGAATGCCAATGCGAACTTTAAAGGACCTTGTGGCGCGAGAGTCATCGTTCGACTCCGCCGCTTTTATATAGTCATTTTTGGCACTTACCATCGCTGTTTTGGCGGCCTTATTTTTAAAGATTGATAAAACCATGATTTAATCCCCATCCACATTAAGATGGTGCCTTAACTTTTTCACGCTACTGGAAAGAATCTGACTCACTCTAGATTCACTGACATCGAGTACGGCACCAATTTCTTTTAGGTTCATCTCTTCGACATAATAGAGAGAGATCACCGTGCGCTCGCGCTCTGGCAATGTCTCAATCGAATCAACCAACGAGGCCATAAACTGCTCTTCGGCAATCTGGGCTTCCGGCTCATTGATCTCGCTGGCAGGCATATCTACTGTATCTGGCAGCTGTGACTCCAGTGAAACCGTCTGAAATCTATGGGCATGAGTGCGTTCTTTTTGGAAGCTCTCGATATCTTTACCCATAAACTCTGCCAGCTCCGACTGAGATGGCTCACGGCCAAGCTCTCCGGTCAGTGCAGCAGTGGCTTCATTGTGGTCGCGAATATTAACAATGGCGGAGCGGGGCAGATAGGAGAGTTTGCGCACCTGATCCAGAATAGCACCGCGAATACGATTTTTAGCAAAGACCTCAAAGTCGACACCTTTGGAGGCGTCGAAGGAGTTGTTGGCCTCAAACAGACCGATCATGCCGACCTGAATCAGTTCGTCTAATTCCATAAAGTTGGGCAGTCTGGTTTTCAGGTGCAAAGCAACACGCTTTACCAGTCCCACATGGGCCAGTAGCGCGTCGCTGCTAGTATCAGCGTTCTGAATATCTTCATAAATCTTCAGATCGGCCATAATAGTTGCTTACCCGGTCCTTGTTTGATGCGTAGCCAAGCGTTCGATAAAGAACTGTAGCCCGCCGCTCATAGAAACATTTTTATCCAAGTTGGTAACCACTTTCCCCAGCGCCCGGAAGTCTCTACTGGCTATACTGGACGGGGCAAAAGTGACCAATGGCTGAGAGGATTTAATCGCCCGTAAAACCATTTCATCTTGGGTTATGGAATGGAGGTAGTCGACTCTGCTGCCTAGGAAGTTTTGAATGACTGAGTTGATGCTGCCATACAAGCGCTCGCCTTCATCCTGCGAAAATACCCCGTTAGGAATCAGACCGATATTATCAAGCTGATAATCCTGAATCATTACCTTGATGGTGCCATAGGCGTCGGCAATCGAAGAGGGTTCATTTTTTAGCACGATAAAGCGGTGCTGGCAGGCGCGCAAAAATGTCATCACGGTGTCTGATAGTCCAGCGGCAAGATCGACAATAAAGTAATCCAGATCTTCTTCGATATCTGAGAAAGCCTGAATAATCCCAGCCGTTTCTGCCTGACTGAGGCTAGCCATATGCTGTATGCCACTGGCGCCTGGCACCAGCTTTACGCCCATAGGGCCTTCAATGATAATCTCATTGACTGTTTTTTCGCCGGACAGCACATGGCTAAAGTTATACGGGGTGCGACAGCCCATGGCCAGCTGTGCATTAGCCAGACCGAGGTCGGCATCAAACACCATAACTTTTTTGCCCATTGAGGCAAGCATAACAGCCAGATTGACCGAAACGGTAGTTTTGCCGACGCCGCCTTTACCGCTGGCGATACCGATTATTTGAGTGGTTGTGCTATTAGACATTCTTTAACCTTTTAGTCACCATTTTTCTGGCAAACGTATTTTTATATGCACGCGACTCGATACTGTTGGCTGGCATAAATGCCAAGCCATTGTCCGCAGAGATTAAACCCAAGGGAAAACCAAAAACAGGTAAAACTTCTACGAGCTTCCCTGCGCGGCTAACGGTAGTTGATGATTTTATTGCTATTCTCATTTTCGTTGATCGCCCAATGGTAGTCAAACAAAACTAATCGGCAAATGGGCCAGCGCGTGCTGCGCCAGAGCATGTCCGGTTATTGTTGTTGCCGGGTCGATAATACTTGGCTCCGCGGCAGCCACAGAGACAGGTGTGTCCCGATTGAGTAAGGTATTGATCAGTGCCCAGGGGTAGACGCCAGTTTCAAGGCGCGACAGCATCACAGATGACCATTCAATGCCCTCAGGACGAATATAGCGTTTAACAGAAGCTTCGGAGGCATCCGCCGCAACCACTAAATGTGGCTGAGCATCTGGCAGCAACGTTAAAAGGCTGCTGCTGTGGGTTTCTACATCTTCCCCGGGGGTATCTATGATAATCAATTTGCGCGAGTCCAGTTCTTGCAGCAGTTGCTCGAGCATCTCCGGACTATTGGCGCGGAAAGTCTCGACTCCTGCCTGAGAACCCACCAGTTGCGATTGATTCCAGGCGCCGAAGCGACTGTCATTGAAGCTTATAATAGCAACCTGATGCTCTCCATAATTAAGCGCGGCCTGTTTGGCTAATCTGCCCGCCATCAAGGTTTTACCTGAACCAGAGCTACCGGCAATCACATGAACGCCTTGCATATTGTCCAGCAGATTGATGCTGTTAACACCGCTGCCCAATACTTCAGCAATAGCGGCTAAGGCCTTTGTCATATCTACATTCTGATTAATAATATCGGTGACCAGTGCGCGTAGGCCAATAGGCATACCGGTTTCATTAAAGGCTTCTACCAGAGGGCGCATTTCATCGGCAACAGAATGGGTGCCACTCCAGGCGTCCAGCTGCTGCGCTAATTTGAATTCATTGCGCATAGCGGCGAGTTCTTGTTTGACCAGATCGACTATCTCCCTGGCTTTCAGGTTCTCTCGATCCTCAGCAATACGATTATTCTCAGTACTCTGCTCTAGCAGAGTTTGTCGATTTAGTTCTTCTCTAAATACTGGATTGGAGTTGTCGGTAAAGCCCTCGATAATCTCAGCAGCAAGGTCGATTGGCAAGGAACTCTCTGCCTGACCTGCATCGGTACTTTTAAAAATCTGCGATTCCATAACATCGTCAAAACTCGGCATATTACCCAGCGCAACCCGTGGTTGCGGTTCTTCAAGGCGCGGAGCCTGGAGCTCATCCAGAGCTGCAGTGGCCTGAGAGGCGAGATCAATGGCGACAATAATTTCAGTCTGGTTGTTAGCCTTTTTATTCGACACCACCAGGGCGTCGGCACCATAGAGTTGTACAACTTTATCCATAGCGCTGCGGCTGTCCGCGGCTAAAACTCTCTGTAGTTCCATTTTCTTATTACCTCAGATTAATTGCTGTTATCAACCGCGACTGTTGCGACTACTTTTACCGCCTGATCATCAGGAATTTCGCTGTATGACAGCACGGTTAGATCGCTAAGGCGGTGTTTAATAATTTTTGCTAACCAGGGACGAATGCCCGGAGACACTACCAGCACAGCTGGATGGCCCTGGTTTTCAACTTCTTGGGTGTTTTCTGCAAGGGCTTTAAACAGGCTCTCTGCCAGTTTGGGTTCTATTACCAGACCCTGATTGCTGCTGCTCTGCTGTAGCACGTTGTGCAGCATTTGCTCCAGAGAGGGGTCCAGCGTGATAACTGGCAGGCTGTCTGCCACATCAATCAGGCTCTGCACAATCATGCGGCCAAGTCTAGGGCGGACTGCGGCGGTGAGTTCATCCGCATCCTGAGTACGACCACTCTCTGTCGATAGCACTTCAATAATAGTGCGCATATCGCGAACCGAAACCGATTCGTCGAGAATATTCTGTAACACCTTGGTAATAGTGGCGAGAGGCAACTTACCTGGTACCAGATCTTCCACTAATTTGGGCGATCTTCCAGCGACTTTATCCAGCAGTTGTTGAGTTTCGTCATGACTTAACAGTTCGGCTGCATTGTCCCGCAACAGAGTGTTGAGATGGGTAGCAATAGCGGTGGCGGCATCCACCACGGTATAGCCCAATGTGCGAGCATAATCTCGCTGAGAAGGCTCAATCCAGATAGCATCCAGACCAAAGGCGGGTTCTTTTGTGGGTATACCTTCAACGGTGCCATGAACATGACCGGGATTAATCGCCATCTCGCGGCCTACTTTAATCTCGCCTTTACCCCGCACAACACCATTCATCACAATATGATAGATATCCGGGGCTAGATCCAAATTGTCGCGGATGCGAATTGGCTGTACTAAAAAGCCTAGCTCTGCTGACAGCTTTTTACGCACGCCTTTAACTCGGGGCAGTAATTGACCACCGGTTTCCGGGTTAACCAAAGGGATCAGTCCATAGCCTATATCCAGGCCAACCAGATCCACTTGATCTACATCGTCCCAGTTCAATTCTTCTTTATTAGCTTTTTCCGCAGCAGTCTGACGCAGATTGTCAGCATCGTTTTGCTCGGAAATCTTATTGGCACCTTTAGAGAGCATTAACCCGAGCCCCATCACAGCAAGTGCCAGAGTCAGAAATACCATGTGAGGCATGCCGGGCACCAGACCGAGCAATAAAAGAATACCACCGGAGACAAACATAGCCATGGGATTATTAAGCTGCGACTTGGCCTGTTCGGTCATGGATTCAGAGGTGGTTACGCGGGTCACAATAATTGCTGTGGACAGTGACAGCAGTAATGATGGAATCTGCGCTACAAGGCCGTCACCAATGGTCAGCAGCACATAGATACGACCGGCTTCGGAGAAGCTTAAATCGTGCTGCGAAAGGCCAATAGCCAAACCACCGATAATATTGATTAACAGAATAAGCAGGCCAGCAATAGCGTCACCACGCACAAATTTAGATGCACCGTCCATAGAACCGAAAAAGTCTGACTCTTGGGAAATCTCTTCCCGTCTTGCTTTGGCTGTAGCCTGGTCGATCACGCCAGCATTTAAATCGGCATCAATGGCCATCTGTTTGCCGGGCATGGCATCTAGGGTAAAACGTGCGATAACCTCCGACACGCGGCCAGCACCTTTGGTTACAACAATAAAGTTAATGATCATAAGGATGGCAAAGATAATAAAACCAACCAGATAGTTACCGCCGATAACAAATTCACCAAAGGCTTCAATAACCTTGCCGGCAGCGTCCGGGCCCTCGTGGCCCTTGACCAGCACCAGTCTGGTAGATGCAACATTGAGGCCCAGTCTAAGCATGGTGGCCATCAGCAAAATGGCGGGGAACGAACTGAAGTCCAGAGGTTTGGCGCTATTGATGGCGATCATAATAATGATCAGGCCAATCACAATGTTAAAGGTGAACAGGAAATCCAATAAAAATGCGGGCAGGGGCAGCACCAGCATCGAAATAATTAGCAGCACCAGGAAGGGAATGCCCAGTCCAGACAGTTCGATTTTTGACAGGTCCTGTCGTAGGTTTGACAGTGTTGCAATAGCCATCTAATAAAAACCCTATTAAAAACAGTTGGTTAAAAAATTCTGTATTGACGAAGCACATTGAATTTCGCCCTTTAAGGGTTAATGAGCAAAAACTGTGCCAGACATGCCTGTTGGCTATTAAATTGCTGCTGGACTGGCTCGGCGTGACGTTGGTTTTTAACAGTATTGGCCCTAAAGCCTGGGCCATATGTGCCGATATTAAAGACAGGAACCTAAGTCAATCAACTCTCTGATAAAAACGGTAGGAAGTGCAATGACAACTATTTTTTCACCGCAACTGAGCAATGGGCTCAGCAAGGCTAAAGGGTTTATCTCTATCTGCCTGTTAGCACTGCTGGCCAGCGGCTGCGCCACAACATCTGATCAGTACTCGGATGCCATGGTTGATAACATGATTAACAAGCAAGAGAATATTATGGCGACCGGCTATGCGGTTATCAGCGTTCAGCCCCATGACAACCCCGCTCAGCAGCGCCTACTGTCCATTCGCGCGTCCAAGCTGGATGCCTATAGATCATTGATGGAACAGGTCTATGGTCAGTATCTGGATGCCAACACCACCGTGGCCGAAATGATTGTTGAGAGTGATGCATTTAAGGCGCGGGTACAGGGCGTTATCTATGGCGCACAACTTGAGAGTATCTCTCCGGTTGGCGACGATACCTACGAAACCACATTGACTCTTGATCGAGATATCGTTGATGACCTGCGTGTGCTTTACCTCGAGCAGATGTCTTCTGGTAAAGGCGCCTAGCTCAGAATGTTGATTAAGAGCTTACAGCTAGCGCGGCTATGCTTGACGCTTGTTCTGCTAGTGGTTGCGCCTTTAACAATGGCTGCGCCCCTAGCTGCGGCTGATAGCCAAACGGCTGCGGCCAAGCTAGAGGCGGTCAAGCAGTCGCTGATTGATCTGGCGCTTGGCACAGAGGTCAAACTCGACAGTGCTGCCTATCTGGATAGCAATGGTGCGCTGCATGAAGCCTCGGTGATGTCGACCAATACCAAGGTGCGCGGCATTCGCGTGCTGTCATACTTGCAGGAAGCTGGAATAACCACAGCCAGAGTTGATGCCAGCATGCTGTCTGATGCGAGCTGCCCCGGATTCCGTCCAGGCATACGCCGGGAAGCTACAGTGCGTCTGGTACTTGATCCTGCCAATGTCAGCCCCAACCGACCGGTGGGCGACCATTATTACAATGAATTATTGGCTCTCTCCGAGCAGACGCTACTGGCGTCGCTAGCTGGATCCAGGGACTGGTCGGTAAAGTCAGAGATTCATTATGCCAGTGCCTATCAGGCTTTTGTGCAGGGCAGTAGTGCAGACAACGTACCTTACAGATTTGATATTGTGCTGCGTGATCGCAATCCCGCCGATGAACTGACCAGCAGCAAACAGCGAGTCCTGTACCACGGCGCACGGGCCAGTCGCGAAGCATTTAACTGGGTGGCTAAAAAGCTGCCCACAGCAGATAAGTATGGGCCCTGGCCAGCCCGATCTCTGGCCTATGAATTGATGCTTGTCGATCGTGCAACAGAGCAGCCACTGTGGAGCCAGACTCTGCCCTTGGAGTACCCCAGAGTAGAGCGCGGTTACAGCAAGGATCCATTGCCGATTAAATTCAAGCGCCAGGTGCAGGCAGTGACAGACCGCTTTATCAGTCAGGTAACAGAGCAGATGGACTGTTATGCACAGGCCTACCAATTGACGCCAATCAGTGGTGATGATAAGCATATGGCCATGAATGCTGGCTTTGTGGCTGGCATTAAAGTGGGCGATCAGTTTTTATTATCCGATGATGCCAATATTATGGATCGTGCAGTGAACCCTGCGGGACTGGACAATCTGTCTCTGGCGCAGGTGGTTTCGGTCAGCGCCCACAGTGCATCATTGAGACAGTTAGCCGGCCCAAAGCGGGCCCAGGCAGATTTACGCAACCTGATTGCCGTGCATCTTTAAATGCAGCAATTTAAGATATGGCGATGACAGAGGAAAGAACAATGCAAGGTTCAAACGACAAACTTATCAGTGGTATGGACAGAATTCGCAGGGCCTGTCTGGTGGCGTTGATCTCTATTATTGCCACTGCTTTACTGGCAACTGTTGCCGCTGGCACCGCCAATGCAGAGAATGGTTTTACCAATACTGCAGCGTCGCAAAAGGCGCTGGCGCGACTGGTTAAAGATATCGACTTGCTGCGTCCGGCGCTGGAGGCCAAGTCTGAAGTGTCATCAGATGGTTATTATATGATTCGCCGTGGCGAGACTCTCGACGGCATTATTGCCAGTGCTCTGCCGGGGGTGCCCCTGCGCAAAAATATTTTGCGTCAGGCGATAGTGCTGGCCAATCCCCATGCATTTAAGCGCAGAAACCCCAACTGGATGTACGCGGGCAAGCGCATTAAGTTGCCCGACAGCGGCGATATTCACAGGGTCATTTTTACCCAGTCCAGCGACAAAATGGACAAGGCTAAAAGTGCCCGTGAAGAGCGCAAGACCTGGGTGCATTATCCTTAGGGTGCTGTTAAGGGAAAGGTGACCATTTGCTGGGTCCAGAGCAGCTAAATTTTGTCTCCAAGCCTAATCCGATTTTTTTGGAGGGCTTGGTTGCGATTCGAGTTTCTGAGCAGATGGCTAAAGATCTGGGCCTGAAAGATAACCAGGTGATTCGGGGTGTCATTGAAAACCGCGGCGACCTGCTTAAGTTAATTCTCAATAACCGCGAGATTGATTGGCCGGGCAGCAAGCGATTCAAGCCTGGTGACAGAATCGATTTTCGGGTCGAAGGTTCAGTCTATGGGCGCTCATTAAAACCAATTGCCAGTGCCCAGACATCCCCAACCTCCCCATCATTGGCTCCATCAGCCCGGCTGTTGAGTCTGATCTATCGCCCGGATCAGCCCATGATTACAGCACAATTATTACAGCCGGCATCCCTCAGCGGACTGCTGACACAGCTTGCTGCCAGTGATCATACACAGCAGTTGAGCCAGCTTATGCAGAGCATGGGGCGGTTGTCTCCGGAAATGATTAAAAACGCCCTGGTGCATTCTGGACTGTTTGGCGAGTTTTTACTCAGCGGTCAAAGTCATACTGGGCCGGATTTAAAACAATGGCTCCGAGGTCTTTTGCGCTTTGCATTGGCACAGTCCCAGACTCAGGCGGCAGTGGAACTTGAGGCTGTCATCGATAATCTTGAAAGTCGCCAGCTGGATAGTTTGCAGGCACAGCTAAACCGAGAGCTGTCCTATAGTTTTACCCTGCCATTTGTCGATGCCAATCCTGTTGAGGTGCAGTTTGAGCGGGGCCCCTATGACCCTGAGCAGGGGGAGGCAGACTGGGTTATCAACCTGCACACTGAGTCTCAGGAGTTGGGTGAGCTGTGGCTTAAGACGACCCTGAGGCCAGATAACAGTCTGGAGATGATTATGTGGGCTGAGCGCGCTGCTGTGGCACAGCTGGCCCGGACGGCCACCTCTGAGCTGGAATATGAGCTGCAAAGTTTTGGTTTGCAGCTCAAGAAAATCACCGTACTAAACGCTATCAGGCCGGGCCTTGACCCTGCTCTCAGCAGCCCTGGCCATGTAGTGGATGTGCGCACATGAGTTACAAGCCGAGCAAGAAAGCCGTAGCTTTGGAATATGGCAAAAACCCGACACCATTATTGACCGCGAAAGGTGAAGATGGGGTGGCCGAGGCTATTATTGCTGAAGCGCGCAAACAGGGGGTGCATATTGCCGAGGATCCACAGCTGGTGGCATTGCTCAGTCAGCTGGAACTCAACCAAGAAATTCCCGAAAATCTGTATACGGCGGTAGCAGTAATTTTATCCTGGGTGTATTGGCTAAAAGGTATGGACCCTAGGGATAACCCCGGGGAATAGAAGGTTCAGGCGTCGCCCATGGACTGGCGACTGCGATTGGAGCGTAACTTACCCAGTCGGTCATAGACTTCCACTGTACTTTGGGGGTCAGGCGACTGAATAGTCTGTAGGGCGCCGCGTATGGTCTCTAGCTTGCGGGTAATCAGCACTTCATTGCGGCGATGTAAATCTTTGCATTCGGCGACTAGAGCCATGACCTCATCCCACCGGGCCAAAGTGTTGGCGGTGGTCTGCGGATCCTCGCTGTAGGTTTTGACCCGCTCAAGTAGCTCCTGATCACCCAAAAAGGTGAGGATTTCGAGCTTTTGAGTTTGCAATGTTTCGAAGTTACTGAGATCTTTCTGTTTAAGAGCTTCGAACTCACTTTCAAGCACAGCCTTGAGTGCCTGAGCCTTGTGTAGCACCTGGGAGAAGTATTCTGATTCCGAATTTTCCATAGCGCTAAGATACTTTTATTGAGGCTAATAAGATAGCACTGGTTACTAAATAACCAGCCCTAATATTATTTCCCGCCAATCATTTTCTCAAGTGATACAAAGCTTTCGGCAATGCGTTTGGCATCCAGAGGATAGTTGCCTTCTTCGATTGCCTGCTTAATGCGCGCTACTTTTTCGGCATCAAAATCAGCTTCGGAAAGGGCCAGCTCTGCCGCTTCACTCAGGATTACTTCGTCTTGCTGGGGCTTGGCTGCAACTTTGTCTACAGCACTGGCATCAGTCTGCTTGTTTTTTACCTGGTCTGCATTCGGGTTTAACTGAACCGAAGCTCTACCAAGTTGTGAAATTGGATCTGTCATATCTTTTACCTCAAGCAATATGCTTACAAATTACTCTGTCTTCTCAGTATATCGGCAGCATTAGAATTTTCTATAGGGCAAAGTTGTATTATTTTTAATTTAATTTCAGACTGGCGTGAAAGCCTTACAGTCCGCGGGCCTGACCTGGGCCTGTGACTAATGCGCGCACAGTCTCAGCAGACTCAGGGTTCAGTAATGTTATCTGTTGATCCATTTTACCACTTTCCATGGCTGTCATGGTAACGCTGATTGTTAACAGGCCAGTGCCTACACTGAGCATCACATTATCGCCCTTATTGATCATGGCGGCAGGTCTTAGATCAGACAGGCGCAGCAGTTGGTTGGTTCTTATGCTGCGTATTGCCTCCATCTGCACAATGTCTTTTCTGCTCAGCAGGGCATCCTCCGGCAGATTACCGTAATACTCCTTCAATATAGTGTTATCCGCGTTGAGCTTTTGTCCCCGGCTGAGATTGCTGGTGGTCATAATGACCATATTCTTAACATTGAAATCCCGTCGCGACAGAATATGGTCGGCGCTGAGGTCTCGGGCTGCCACAGCCTGTTCCAACAGTCGACCAGGAAAGCGCTGGCTGGGATTAGTCGATCTCAGACCGCGGCTGATTTGGCTGACAGCATTGCTGCTAATACTCTCTCCTACAAGCACATCCCTGTTTAGGCGAAACACCTGCGTACTCTCCATCAGGTGCCGTTTGGCTACCACTTCTCCAGCTTTCACCGCCGTTGTCAGCAGATAACCCTCGCCACTGTTGGCTAAATTTTCAAGATTTTTCATTGGCGTTCTGGCTGGCTGTTGCACCACTGTCTTCTCTATATCCTGTGGTCGCAGTGGTTGATTGGGCTGCATGTCTCGGCGATAAACAAAACCTTGAATCAGCGGCTGAATTTTTACCCGGATAAAGGCTTTCCAATCAATGTCTGGGCACTGGGCCAGGATTGTCTGGTTGCTGTTGGCATAGGGAAAACTAATGCTGTAGGCGCTGTCGCAGGCCGGTACTTTTAGACGCCGATCCAGGGCAACAATCTGCACCTGACTCACTGACAGCTGTTCCTGCTCTGCGACCCAGACCTGGGCGCGATCAATCAGCTGCTGCTTATTAATATCGATCTGGGCATTGCCTGGGACAGCGCTTTGAGCGCTGACGGCAAAGCCTAAAAACAGCATGCATATTGTGGTTGTTAGCTTGGTCATGGAGCGAGTATGGGCCACAAGATCAGCTGACGCAATACCGACAGAGCGGCAATAAACAGCGGCAAAAAGCTGCCACAAAAGCGGCAAACTATTCAAATCTAAAATAGAAAAACAACCTTAACTACATGATTTAAAACGATATTGTAATTTAAATGCGGCATTGTCGGGTGACTTGGCATCTGTTTTGCATTACCTAGGTTGGAGATAAATGTTTTCCGACAGGTAAGCAATCGACAGACAGGAAAAAAACTTTAATAGGTTTGATATGAATATTTTAGATACAGCTTTTGGCATTCACGAACGGGCACTGGATTTGCGTGCTCAGCGCATGGAATTGATTGCGCAGAATATTGCCAATGTGGATACGCCACATTTTAAAGCCCGAGATCTCGATTTCAAAGCGGTGCTCAATGAGACCCAGGGCTCCCTGAGCACTACTCAGAGCGGCCATATCAAATCAGCAGCTGCTCAGGGCCAGGGTGATTTGGTTTACAGCATCCCATTCAGCACGTCGCTCGATGGCAATACAGTTGAACTCAGTGTTGAGCAGGCCAAGTACGGTAAAGCTGCGGCCCAGTATCAGGCGACTTTACGATTTATTGAGGGCGATATCAGCGCGGTGCGCAAAGCCCTTAGAGGAGATTAATAGGCTATGTCATTTAATAATATTTTTGGAATAGCAGGCTCGGCTCTCAATGCCCAGATGGTGCGCATGAACTCTACCGCATCGAATATGGCAAATGCCGGCACTTTGGCTTCCAGCCCGGATGAGGCTTACAAAGCCAAGCGTCCTGTATTTGAGGCTCTCCTCAATCAAGAGATGACTACTCAGGGTGCGCAATATGTTGGCGGCGTCCGGGTTAGCGGCATGGCTGATGACAGCACTCCCAACCGAAGAATTCTTGATCCGGGCAATCCCAAAGCCGACAAAGACGGCTTTGTTTATGAATCCAATGTTAACGAAGTAACGGAAATGGTTGAGATGATGAGTTCCGCCAGAAGCTATCAGAACAATGTTGAAGTTGTTAATACGGCGCGTGAGTTAATGATGCGCACTCTTGATATCACCAAAGCGTAGGGACAATTTACATGGTAGCCAATATAACGAGTAGTTCGTTTTTAACCACTGACCAATATGCGGATCAGCAGATTGAAGCGCTTTCTGGTGAGGATGAGTTGGGCCGCGATGCGTTTTTGACATTGCTAACCACTCAGCTAACCAACCAGAATCCATTGGACCCCATGGACAACGAAGCTTTTGTTGCCCAGCTGGCTCAGTTCTCTTCGGTTGAAGGTATTAAAGGTATGCAGGCTTCTCTGGAAGATATGGTCACTGGTATGCGCCAGGATCAGATGCTGACAGGGGCCAATCTGGTAGGCAAGAAAGTGGCTGTTGAAGGTGGTTACTTTGATGGTGGCAATGGTGCTATGTCTCAGGGATCTATCGACCTGCCCAATGGTGCTGAGTCGGTGATCTTTAGTGTCTATGATCCGGCTTCCGGAGATTTGGTTTTCCGTGAAACTCAGGGCGCACAGCTTCCTGGGCGTCTGGACCTGAATTGGAACGGCTACAACCGCGAAGGCGAGCTGGCGGCTAATGGTAGCTATGTGATGAATGCCAGCATTGTGCGCAACGGCAAACTCGAAGCTGCACCTGTTACCACTATGGCTCAGGTCAAGAGCGTGAGCTGGGATCCCGAAGCACAGGAATTATCTCTCGAAGTTGGTGATGGCGATTTTGTCACTCTCGCTGAAGTCGAGAGAATTGGAATTTAAATAAAGAATTTATAAGGTAATAAGGAGAATAACGAATGTCATTTTATACCTCACTTACAGGTCTTAACGCAGCGACAACAGAGCTATCTGTAACCTCAAACAACATTGCTAACTCCGGTACCTCGGGCTTTAAACGCTCCGATGCTGACTTTGGGGATATTTTTGCAACCTCTCCACTACAGAAAGCGTCCAGTGTTATTGGTCGTGGTGTATCTCTGAAAGAGGTGAGCCAGGAGTTCAGTCAGGGCAACATTGAGTTCTCTGCAAACTCTCTGGATTTGGCAATTACCGGTGATGGTTTCTTCCCGCTTGAATCTCCAGACGGCACTAAAATCTACACCCGTAATGGTGCCTTTATGCTGAATGAGCAAAATCAGATGGTGAACAGTGCCGGTCAGGCTCTGCAGGCACTGCCGGTGGATTCGACCAACAAGGCCGACTTTGGTGAGCCAATGAGTGCTCTGGCCATTCCTCGAGCCACTGTTTCTGAGTTCTTGCCCACGACTGAAGTTGAGTTAGGTTTAAACTTGCCATCGGACGCAGCACCTATTACTGAGGCGTTTAATCCTGGCAAGCCTGAAACCTATAACAAGACCACATCCTTAACAGTTTACGGGACCTCCGGCTCTAGCCACCTGGCAACGATTTATTATGCAAAGACAGCGGAAGCCACTGCTGATGTGCCATTCAACAAATGGCAGACCTATGTTTACATTGATGATCAGGCGGTTGACTCTGCATTGATCCAGGCGTCGGATACTGCTGGCGACCAATACTTTGTAAACAAGTACGGTGAAGTTAAAACCCAGTCCGAGCTTTTGGAATTACAGAAAACAAGTGCCGAGAGTGAGAAGTATCTGGTAACTTTGGGTACTCTCTATAAAAAGTACTCGTTCGATAATCTTTCAACGCCAACAGATTCCCAGCCAGCAAGCGTTAATTTTGCAGTAGCAGAAGACTCTGCTTACATTGATGATCTCAATCTTACCAACAACAGTGACGGTATTGATTTTACCGATATTGCGATGTCTAGAGCCGAGCTGTCGAATATGTTTAGCCTGAGTATTGATGACTCTCCATCTATAAATATAGGTTTGGAGCACCTCGCGGGCTCATCACAAAAGTTATCGGGCTCAGAGATTGCCTTTGAACTTACTAATGTCATTAATGATCGATTTGGTGATGGTAAGGCATTCGATTTTACAGCCGCAGGGTCACATAACTTTAAATTCACCAGAATTACCAGTGGTGGCGCAGAATCTTCCACCACCCTTGATATTCCGACTATTTTGAATGCTTATAGTGCTGCTGATTTTGCTGATAATCAGGTTTCCGCAGAACCACTGGCCTATGCTATGGATGCAGCGCTAAAAGCAGACGGTTTTACGGATATTTCCGTGTCCTACGATGCAGCGAGCCAGGGCTTTAGATTTTTGCAGGATAACGGTGGCACAGACTCCCTATACCTGAGTTCAGGAGCTGACGGGATGGCTACTAATGCTGTGTTTGGTTTACCGCCACAGACAGCAGAGGCTGACGGCACCATTATATCCCACGGCATATTGCTACCTGCCCTTGATACCGACGCTTCAGATGTTTTACTAAAAAATGTGCGCCCCAATGGCACATCATTTACCGCGGCGACTAATCAGCGTTACGGTATTTCAGTGAGCTATACAGAGGGTAAATTTATTGTTGCCTCTGGTACTACTGGTGATGAATCTAGCCTGGCGATTACCAATGTTTCCGATATGTCTCAAACCCTTTTGGGTATGGAAGCGGATGGTCATTTAGTAGAGGCGGAAACCTCACAGATTAATAATCTGCCTGCGGTTCGTGGTCAGCTGTCATCTCCTGCTGTTGTAACCGGCAATCAGATGGGTGTTGATCCTCGTAAATCATTTTTGGTTAACACTGACAATCAGAATGTGACTGTGATTGTTGATGGGATCTCTGCGCAGATCCAGTTATCTGAAGGTCAGTATTCGATAGGTACATTTACCGAGCATCTGCAGTCGAAAATCAATTTGATGGCTGATGCCCTGGGCCGAAGTGTCTCTGGTGTCTCTGTTGGTTTTGATGAAGCCGCAGAATCCATTGTCATTACTGGCGCTACATCTTCCGACAGTTCATTTATTCAGGTGGCTGGTCACGCTGACTGGGGCCTTGAAGATATTGCCGCTGGTTTTGGTAAAACATCATCTTATATTGAGTTAGTTCCAGACACCTCTGGCACCAGTGAAGTCTATGTTACTCAGGACAACGCAGGTAACTGGATTGAGACTACAGATAAAGCAGATTTTGATGATGAAGATATTCCTTACTGGACTCCCATCTTCCTGGACAAGGGCGAGCTGACATTTGATACCAGTGGTACTTTGGTATCACCAATTGGCGGAGCTAAGTTGGAGAGTGACAACATTACTGGTGGCTCAATCAATCTGGCATACAACAACAGTACCCAGTTTAACAGCCCATTTGCGGTCTTGAGTCAGGCACAGAACGGTGCTCCGGAAGGGGACTTGGTCGGTGTAAATATCGGCGATGACGGTCTGGTGGTTGCCAGTTACTCCAATGGTTCGCAGAAGTCTCTGGGTAAAATTATTCTGGCTAACTTCGCCACTCCTAAAGGTCTGCGTCAGGTAGGTGATACCAGCTACTCGGCAACCTCCGGTTCTGGTGATCCAACATTGGGTGAACCAGGTGCTGCAGGTTTCGGAACCATTCGAGCTGGTGCGCGGGAGCGCTCCAACGTGGATCTGACTGCTGAACTGGTTGATCTGATTACCGCCCAGCGAAACTTCCAGGCTAACGCCAAAGCAATTGAGACAAGCTCCTCGCTAACTCAAACTATTATTAATATCCGCGGTTAATAAACAGGATTACAACAGAGAACTGATATGGACAGATTAGCATTTACAGCTCTTGCCGCAGTGCAGGGTAATGCGAAAGTTAGAGCGCAGGTTACCAATGCTCTGGCCAATGTCTCGACAGTTGGCTTTAAAGAGAGCCTCCAGGTGGCAGTGGATACGGTGAAAATTGATGGCGCTGGTTATGACACGCGCTTTCAACCAACGGTGCATACCAGGGATGTGATTAATTTGAAGCCAGGGTGCTGTGGCCATGACTGGCAACCCTATGGATGTGTGCTATGAATGACCAGACTGTTCTGGGTGTTCAGGCCAACAATGGTGAAATTGGCTTTACCCGCCGCGGTGATCTGCGCGTTTCGGCTACCGGTGTGATTGAAAATGCTGCCGGCCAGCTGGTGCTGGGTGAGGCTGGACCTCTAACAGTGCCTCCCGGTCAGTTAGTGACTATCAGCCCGGACGGAACTATGTTTGCCTCATCACCTACTGAGCCGGAAGCTCCGGCAGTATTGATTGGCAAGCTGATGTTGCGAGATGCCAGTGAGACCAATTTGATCAGACGTGAGGATGGTTTGTTTGAACCTCTGGAGCTTGAATTCAGAGGCACAGACTTTCCCTCAGGCCCCAAAGCAGCGTCAATTCAGAGCGGCGTTCTAGAGGGAAGTAATGTGAACCCTGTTGAAGCCATGATCAAGATGATGGATTTCAGTCGCTCTTTTGAAGCACAGATAAAAATGATTAAAGAAGCTCGGTCTATCGATGAAACCGGGTCAACCATGATGAGAATTCCTTAGGCCCCCCGGCTTTAAGTGAATAACATTTGAGGATATAGATAATGGATGCATCACTTTGGATTGCCAAGACTGGATTAACCGCGCAGCAAACACGCATGCAGGTTATTTCCAACAACCTGGCTAACGTCAACACCACAGGTTTTAAGAAAGACCGTGCGGTTTTTGAAGATCTGCTGTATCAGAATATTGTCCCCGCTGGCGGACAGGCTGATGCGCAGACAGAGACCCCCACAGGTCTGATGCTGGGTACAGGTACCAGAGTGCTGGCGACGGAAAAAATGCATGCCCAGGGTAATATTATTACCACTGAGAATGCGCTGGATGTGGCTGTGACCGGTGAGGGCTTTCTGTCTGTGCAGCAGGCCGATGGCTCTATTGCCTATACCAGAGATGGTTCTCTAAAACTGTCATCGGAAGGTCAGTTAGTGACTGCCGGTGGAGAGCCAATTATCCCGGCGATCAATATCCCCCAGAATACCGCCAGCATTACCATTGGACGTGATGGCACAGTCACTGCCGAGCTTGCCAATAGCGGTGGCGCTGTTCAGGTAGGTCAGCTGCAGCTGTCGAGATTTGTTAATAACGCAGGTCTGCAGCCCATAGGTCGCAATCTGATGTTGCCGAGCAATGCCAGTGGCGATGCCATTATCAGCATCCCTGGTGAAAACGGTGCTGGCATGTTGATGCAGGGTTCTCTTGAGGCCTCCAATGTCAATGTGGTGGAAGAGATGGTCAATATGATCGAAACCCAGCGCGCCTACGAGGTGAACTCTAAGGCCATTTCCGCGGCTGACGGCATGTTGCGCTTCTTGAACAATAACCTGTAGGACAAGCTGATGAACCTGATTCGTTTAGTAAAGATTGTTTTCCTGAGTAGTGTTTTAAGTGCCTGTGCGGCCCAGCCAGTGATGATGCCAACGGCAGAGTTTTCGCCGGTGCAGCCGATTCCGGCAAAAGCGCCAGTGCAGCCAACCGGTTCCATTTTTGCCAATGGGCGGGATCTGTTTGGTGATTTGCGCAGTTATCAGGCGGCCGATATTCAAGTGGGCGATCTAATTACGGTACTGCTCAATGAAACCACTCAGGCGTCGCGCACCTCTGGTCTTAGCACCAGCCGTGAAACTGAAAATGATGTTATTGGTGCCAACCAGATAAATTCCATTGTCGATAATTTGGGCGTTGGTACTACCTTTATGACCAATGCAAAGACTGATGGCTCAGCTATTACCAGTGAGGGTACGGGAACTGCTGGACAGATGGCTTCATTGACTGGGTCCATTTCCGCTATGGTCGTAGAAGTACTGGCAAACGGCAATTTAATCATTGTTGGTGAGAAACAGCTGGCGCTGACAGAAGGTACAGAATTTATTCAGGTTAAGGGCATTATCCGCCCGGCGGATATTCAGCCAGACAATACTATTTTATCTCAGCGAATTGCCCATGCGCAGATTTCGTACCGCGGTACAGGTCAGTTAGCGAGAGCATCCAACACATCCTGGGGCACTGGTTTGCTCTACAAATTCTGGCCGTTTTAAGCGGTTTCAGGGGATAGGAACATGATTAAAATTAAAGCATTTATTGTACTGATTGCACTGCTGGTCTCTGGGGCTACCAGTGCGGACAGAATCAAAGACCTTGCTGATGTCGCCGGCGTGCGCTCAAACAAGCTGATTGGTTTTGGTTTGGTGGTGGGCCTGCAGGGCTCTGGTGATGGCAAAGATTTGCCGATTACAGCCCAGGCATTAAAAACCATGCTTTCAGGTTTGGGAGTCAGTGTTGATGGACCGGTGAGTGATTTTGATCTTGGTGATCAGATGGCCGATCTGGCGGCGCAGAATGCCAAGAAAGAAATGAAAGTCGAAAATGTAGCCGCGGTTATGGTGACCGCAGAGCTGCCACCATTTGCCAAACCAGGTCAGCGTATTGATATCAATGTCTCTGCCATTGGTGTGGCCGAGTCTCTGCGCGGCGGTAGCTTGATTATGACCCAGCTGCGTGGTGTTGATGGACAGACCTATGCCCTGGCTCAGGGAGCCATGACAGTTACTGGTATCAATACAGATGCCGCTGGCAGCAGTATTCAGATCGGTGTGCCCACATCTGGTCGCATTCCCAATGGCGCCACGGTCGAGCGCATGGTCGAAACGCCCTTTGATACTGCCGACCATATAGTACTCAATGTTCGGGACAATGATTTCTCAACTTCAAATGCCATTGCCGAGGCGATTAATCTGGCCTTTGGCGCTGGTGTTGCCCGCGCCCTCGATGGTGTTTCGGTTGCGGTCAGTGCGCCTGCAGACAGCTCCCAGCGCGTCACCTTTATGAGCATGATCGAGAATCTCGATGTCACTCCAGGAGAGCCACCGGCCCGGGTTGTGATTAATTCAAGAACTGGCACGGCGGTGATTAACCGCAGTGTAAAAGTGACGGCGGTTGCCGTCACCCATGGCACTATTTCTGTGAGTATTTCGGCGACCAATGAAGTCAGCCAGCCCGACCCCTTTAGTCAAGGCGTGACCGCAGAGGTACAGAATGCCGACATCATGGTCGTTGAACCCAAAAACCCTATGTTTCTTTTCCAGCCTGGTGTGGATCTGCGAGAGATCGTTGATGCCGTCAATCAGGTTGGAGCCTCACCCTCATCGTTGATCGCGATTCTGGAAGCTTTAAAAAGCTCCGGCAGTCTGCGCGCTGAGCTGGTGGTGATCTAAATGTCAGACCTTAACCTGTCAGCTAAAAGTTATCTTGATTTCGCCGGTCTCGGCGAGCTGCGCTCGCGCGCCAAGACTAATGATCAAAGTGCTGCGCAGGAAGTGGGTCGTCAGTTTGAAGCTATGTTTGTACAGATGGTGTTTAAGTCTGTGCGCGAAGCCAATGTGCCCTTAAAGAGTGATCTGATGGGATCCTCCAGTGTGGACACTTTTGAGCAGATGTACCATCAGGAACTATCTCAGGTTATGGCCCAGAAAGGGGTTTTTGGTCTCGGTGACTGGCTGTCGGAACAGGTACAGAAGCAAACCAATACAACCAAGGCGATGGATGCTTATCAGCAGCTTTATGGGCAGACGTCCAGCCCGGCAATGGCTCTTGACCCTGCCGCCGAGAAGCGCTCTTTTTCCTTGCACGATAAGCCAGCCATAGGGATTGAATTATGAGTGATATTTTATCCATTGGTGCTGGTGCTACGCAGCTGTATCGACAGTCGCTGGCCACGGTCAGTAACAATATTGCCAACCTCAATACTGAGGGTTATTCCCGTCAGGTGGCGAGCTCTGCCGAGGGCATGCCGAGCCAGCAGGGTACAGTGTTTATTGGCACGGGCGCGCGCCTTCAGGGTATTAGTCGCGCCTATGACGAGTTTATTGAAAGTGGTCTGCGCAATAGCAGCAGTGACCTTTCGACCCAGGAGCCCCTGATTCAGTACGCCAATCGAATTGTCGATATTATGGGTTCTCAGGCTTCTGGATTATCGACAGCTCTGGATCAGTTTTTTGCTACGGCCAGTGACCTTAGTGCCGACCCGGCATCCACTATTCAGCGCCAGCTTTTTGTCCGCGACGCTGATATTCTGGCCTCTCGATTCCGCGAGATATCCGGGCATCTGGGCGCTGTGGAGCAGGAGGCTCGTTCGAATATTGAGCTTCAGGTAAGTACGCTTAATTCTTTGTCGGCACAGCTGGTAGCGGTTAATTCCCAGCTGAGCGGAAAAATCACAATTGATAAACAGCCAGCGGGCCTGCTTGATCAGCGCGATCAGATTCTTCGGGATATGGCTGATATCAGCAAAATCCATGTCACTGAAGCCACCAGTGGTGAAGTGGCGGTGCGTCTGGGCAGCAGCTCCGGCTCTCTGATTGTGGATGGCAAGCAATCTGTAGATCTGGGTGCCAGATTTGATGGCAATGATCCGGGCCGCGTCGATATAGTGGTAGACCCCTACGGTGATACCCGGGCAGCCAGTACTGTGAGCAGCGGTATTTTGGGCGGCTTGATTAATTTCCGTAGTCAGACCCTGGGTCCGGCTATGGATAGTTTTGATTACCTCGCCCAGACATTAGTGGCAGAGGTTAATGAGATTCACAGTGCCGGTCTTGACCTTCGTGGTCAGCGCGGCACCGATCTATTCCAGATTGATTCGGTGTTTGATATCAGCTCTCCCACCGTGAATGCTGATATTGATATCGAGATTGAAGTGGTAGACCCCCAGGCCTTTAAATTCTCACCGTTCCAGATTCGCTGGATGTCTGAGGATAGCGTCTGGCGCATTGAGGATGGCAAAACAGGCGCAGTGACCTTTGCCCAGCCCGATGCCAATGGCTTTACCCATGCGGGTCTACAGCTAAATTCAACCGGCAGACTCAACGATGGTGATACTTTTTATGTAGAGCCTCGCCAGCGTCCAGCGGCGGGCTTTAGATTGATCCAAACTGATCCCGAGGCGATTGCTGCTGCTGAGCGACTGCGCGTCACGGCCAGTGAAGCCAATATCAGTGAATCCAAAGTCTCTCTCAGCTATGGCCAGGAAACAGCTTTTCAGGGCTTTGAGCAGGGCACAGATATCCTTAGTCTAGGCAATAACTCAAGTACCGCCGCAGGTATTGAGGTTACTGCCAGCAATCTGGCACCAGCCTTTGTGATTCCCAGTGGCGCTGACAATGTTTCCCTGATGATGGAAGTTCCCCAGGACAGTGGTCTGCGTATGCAGGTTATGACCAGCGAGGGCGTCCATATTATGGGCCACAGCATGGACACAGCGACCCAAGATGCTCTGATGTCCGGGGACAGTGGATTTAACAGCAGTAGCAGTTACAGCAGCACCTATCTAAATGCCACAGGCACAGATGCCTATCAGGATTTAGATATGACCTATGGCTTTTTAGCCAACCGCGTTGAGCGACAGGACTGGATACCCAGTACTGACGGCAATGGCATGCAAGAGCAGACGACTATTATTAACGCCAAGGTCGAGACGGCGCCTGTGCGGCTGCAGGAAAATACTTCGGGCATCAGTGTCGATCTTATTGCTGCAGACAGTCTGGTGCTAAACGGTTATTCACTTAGCGCCCTGAGTCTGGCCAGTGGTGACGAGAGCTCGGCAGCGACTATGGCGGCTTGGCTCAACAGTGCCAGTGCTGACACCGGAGTCACTGCAGTAGCAAGCAATATTATTACTGTTGCTGAAGAGGATATTGATCTTCTGCAGCAGGTGAGAATCAACAATGTATTGATTGGCGGTGGTGCTTTCCCCGCCAGTATTGATGACCTGTCAGCTGCGATTAATGCAGAGTCAGCCAGTACTAATGTATCGGCCTATGTCAGCCGTGATGGCGGCCTGATTTTGGCCAATACTGTTGGCCATGAGGGCGAGAGTATTACTCTGGGTAATCCAGATGGTTCATCAGCGACCAATGCTCTGGGACAGTCCAACCAGACCTATGCCGGTATTCTGGCACTAGAGAGCACGGATAAAGTTCGCTTTACCTTTGGTGCCAACGGCGTACCAGCCGACCTTGCGGTACTGGGTCTGCGCACTGGTATTTATTTGGACGGTGCAGCCAATGAAGATCTGGCTGTATTTGTCACTGGAACGGGCAGCGCCAATATTGCGGCCGGTTTTAATAAACCCCAGCCGGCAGATTCCAACCAGAGCGAATCACCGTTCAGTGTTGATTTTATATCGGCGACGGAATATCGCATTACAGACACAGCCACTAGCACGGTTATGGCAACCAGAGACTATGCTGCTGGTGATGCCATTAACTACCAAAGCCTGACGCTGTCTTTTGATAGCGAACCTAAAACCGGCGATCGTTTTGTTGTCGATGGCAATCAGGGTGGTGTCGGTGACAATGGCAATATGCTGTTAATGGTGGCATTGCAGGACAAGCCCGTTCTTGAAGGTGGCCGCACCATTGGTGATGGCTATATTGATTTGGTGAGTACTGTGGGCAACAAGGCGACCCTAGGCAAAATTTCTCAGGAGGCACTGCAAGTGGTGTATGACCAGGCAGTTGAATCCAGAGATCAGGTATCTGGTGTGAGTCTGGATCAGGAAGCTGCAGATTTGATTCGCTTGCAGCAGGCTTATCAGGCGTCGGCACAGATAATTCAGATGTCATCAAAGATTTTTGATTCCATATTAGGCATTCGTTAAGGCGTTTACTCATGAAGATTTCAACCGGACAGATATTTGATCGAGCTGTGACTCAAATGAGCACCCAGCAGAGCAAAGTTGCAGAAATGCAGGCTCAGCTTGCCTCCGGCAAACAGATTCTGCAGACCAGTGATGACCCGGATAAAGCGGGACTCATCCAGCGCCTGAATACCGCCTACAATCGCCAGGAAACTTATGAGAGTAGCCTGGATAGTATTGAGGATCGCCTTGGTGCAGAGGAATCAGCCTTGACGGCGACAGATAATATTCTCCAGCGCATCCGCGAACTTGCAGTGCGGGCCAGCTCCGACACGCTGTCTGCTCCAGATCGTGAGATTTTGTCCATAGAAGTGTCGACCCTGAAAGAAGGTTTACTGGCTCTGGCCAATACCACAGATGTGCAGGGCAACTATGTGTTTGCCGGCTCTGCTGTGCGCACCGTTCCATTTGCCGCCGATGAGTCGGGCAATATGCTCTATCAGGGCGATGATAATTACGTGGCTGTCGATGTCTCTGAGCAGCGACGCTTGAATATGAACCGGCCAGGCAATGAGGTATTTGCCAGCCTTGTTCGCCAGGAAAGCGATGGCAGTGCCCAGAGGGTAGGTTTCTTCGCTGTTATTGAAGACTTCAGTACGGCACTAAAAAATAATGACACTGGCAATATCCAGCGCAGTCTTGCTGAGGTCGACAAGCTGTCGCTACGGTTTCTTTATCTCTGGCTGATGTGGGTAGTCGCTTGAGTGTGGCTGACTCCCAAAGAGATATATTGGCCGACGCCAAGCTAAGGTACAAAGCACTGCTGTCCAACACTGAAGATCTGGACTATGCCAGCGCGGTGACCCAGCTGTCCGCGGAGCTTTTGTCTCTGGAGGCGGCACAGAGCAGTTTTGCCAAAATTTCCCAGTTGAGTCTGTTCAACTATATTCGTTAACCAGGGGTTGATCGATGGCTGATGCCAGTAGTGTTTCTTCGCAGGTACTAACCACCTTGGGTGTGGGCTCGGGTTTGGATGTTTTCAAACTGGCCCAAGGACTTGACCGATGTGGAAAAAGTGCCCAAGCAAGAGGCCATCCAAAATAGTATTGATGCCACTGAGGCGTCAATCTCGGGTTATGGTTTGGTCAGCTATCAGGTCGATTTATTACAACAGGCCTTTGAAAATCTCAATGACTCCGATGAGCTTGCCACAAGCACGGGAACATCGTCTGATACCAGTGCGATTAGCCTAACCTCTATTGATGGCTCGGCAGAGACCGGTGCTTACGATATTACTGTCACTAGATTGGCGCAAGAACAGCGTATGATCTCTGATGAGTACGCCAGTACAACGGCGAGCTTAAATGCGAGCTCATTTGATATTTCTATTACGGTAGGCAATGCCTCAACCACGACCACGGCGGTGACAGTGTCGACGCCGACACCGGCCGGAGTTGTCTCCGCAATTAATGCCGCAAACACAGGGGTCACCGCATCATTAGTAGATACTGGGATCAATGGCAGTAACTACCGCATTATCCTCTCCGGCGATACCGGCACTGAGGGCGCCTTCACTGTGACTTCATCGCCAGACCTCGGTTTTGGTGACAGCGGCAATACCTTGCAGGCGGCGCAAGATGCAGCCATCAACTTTGATGGTCTTACCGTGACCCGCGCCAGCAATGAAATTAATGATGTGATTGAAGGCGCGACGTTTTTATTGACTGAGGCCACTAGCTCAGCCGTACGTTTAAATATTACCAGTGATAAAAGCACCTTAAAAACCAACCTGCAAACTGTGATCACAACTTATAATGATCTCAATACAATGTTCGGTGAGCTGACTGCCGCGGGATCAGAGGCAGAATTGGGAGGTGCACTGGCTGACGACACCTCTTTAGTGCGCTATCTTAGAACTCAAATTCGTTCTGCGCTGTTTGCCGATTCATCGACCACCTCTGGCGATATCAATGCCTTGCGTGACCTGGGTATAAGTATTGATAGGACTGGCGATCTTACCTTTGATGAAACCACCTATGATAGCGTTATTGCCTCTAGCTACGATGATGTGGTGATGATGCTATCCGCCAATACCAGCAATCAAAGTCTCTATGGCACGGCCGACAGGGGCTTGGCTCAGGATATTGCTACTACGCTTGAGGGCTTTAGCGAGAGCACCGGCGTATTGACCACCAGAACATCTAGCGCCGAGGAGGAGTTGGACGATTTTAAAGAGGAGCTAGTGAAGCTTGAGGCGAGGATGGAAAATGTGTATCAGCGCTACCTCACCCAATTTACCGCGATGGAGACGTTGATGGCGAGCATGAATACCACCAAAGATTATCTCGAAGGTCAGCTAGAGCAGTTGTCAAAAGCCTATGATAACTAAGTTAGAAGCTAATTTTTTACAGGCAAAAAAAACCCGATAAGTGACTATCGGGTTTTGATGAGCTAACCCAGCTCAGGGGTGTTACAGGTGTTTATTTCAGCAGTGCTAATACAGTCTGTGCCTGCTGGTTAGCCTGTGCCAACATGGCAGTACCCGCTTGCGCGATAATTTGGGTTTTCGCTAAGGCAGTACTTTCCGCGGCATAATCAGCATCCTGAATTCGGCTAAGGAGCGCTTGAGTATTCATTGATACATTGCTCAGGTTGTCAACAGTGTGCTCGAGCCTGTTAATTGCCGCACCATAGGTAGCTCGCTGAGTGTTCAATGCTACGATCGCGACATCAACATCGAGAATTGCAGCAGCGGCGTTGGTCGATGCTCCGTAACGTCTCCAGTTAGACCCAAGTCGCCATCGTCTGTTAGGGTCACCAAAGTCAACAGTCCATCGTCTGGGCGGTATCGCCGATCTGATATGTTACTGTACCGCTAGATCCGGCAGAGCCGGCCATTAAATTGCAGTTCCATTCCACTCGGTGTTGGCGCCAACTCGGCCAACTTCAGTCATCAGCTGCTGGTATTCGAGATCCAACTGCGCCTCTGTCTGCGTCGGTTACTGTGCCGTTTGACAGCCTGCACACCTAACTCGCGCATGCGCTGAAGCATATCACCGATTTCAATTGAAGCGCCGTCGGCAGTTTGAATCATTGAAATAGCATCGTTGGCATTTTTAACTGCCATGTTTAAGCCTTTCACCTGCGCAGTCATAGTGTTTGACATTGCCATACCTGCGGCATCATCCGCTGCGGAATTGATGCGCAGGCCAGTGGATAATCTCTCCAAAGCCTGGGTAGAGGCGCGTTCGTTTTGAGCCATTGCATTTGCCGTTAAAGTTGCGGCAACGTTTGTGTTAATAACAGCCATCTTTAAATTCCTCTTATTTGATTAACATTTATGATTAACGTTGCCAGAAATTGCTTGCTGGATTCCACGTTAACTATATTATCGGCAGCATTTCTAGAGACTTTAGAAAAAGCGGCAATCTTTTGCCGGATTTTGGCAAATTTTTGCCGATATGGCAGATACATGTTGTGCTAATACCCAGAGAATATGGAATTTATAATGGCTTTTCCCCTAGGCCAAGACATAAAAAAACCCGGCACTTAGGCCGGGTTTGATCGTTCATGGGATGTTCCGGTGCGGAATAGCCCCTTTACTTGAGCAGTGCTAAAACACTCTGCGCTTGCTGATTTGCCTGCGCTAGCATTGCTGTGCCTGCTTGGGCCACAATTTGAGTTCGAGCGAGCTCTGTGCTCTCGGCAGCATAATCAGCATCCTGAATCCGGCTAAGAGCGGCCTGGGTGTTCATTGATACATTGCTCAGGTTATCAACAGTGTGCTCGAGCCTGTTAATTGCGGCACCATAGGTAGCGCGCTGAGTGTTCAATGCTACGATCGCGATATCAAGCTTGGTAATTGCAGCGGTAGCTCCGGCAGCGGTTGCAATGGTATCAGTAGTTGCTAGAGCCAAGTCGCCAGTGGCTTGTAGGTCACCAAAGTCAACAGTCATGGTCTGAGCGGTATCGCCAATCTGATATGTTACTGTACCGCTAGATCCGGCAGAATCGTCTATTAACGCAGTACCATTCCACTCTGTCTGGGCGCCAACTCGGGTAATTTCAGTCGACAGCTGGGAATATTCGAGATTCAACTGCGTTCTGTCTGCGTCCGTTAGCGTGCCGTTATTAGACTGCACCGCTAACTCGCGCATGCGCTGAAGCATATCACCGATTTCAATTGAAGCGCCGTCGGCAGTTTGAATCATTGAAATAGCATCGTTGGCATTTTTAACTGCCATGTTTAAGCCTTTGACCTGTGCGGTCATAGTATTTGACATCGCCATACCCGCGGCATCATCCGCTGCGGAATTGATTTTTAGTCCCGTGGATAGCCTCTCCATCGCCTGAGTGGCGGCGCGATCGTTTCTTGAAAGAGCATTTGCCGTTAAAGTTGCGGCAACATTTGTATTGATAACAGCCATTTTAATTTCCTCACCTGTAAATTTAGTCTTAAGTTAAACAAATCCACTGTTCTTGATCTGCCTATGGTTTATTTATCGACACAGATCAGGAAAACTTAAGTTTTTTATTAAGAAATGGCAGAAGGGAGGGACGGCTTTTAATGGGAGTATTAAAAAACAAAGAACCCCTGGCTGAAGGGGTTCTTTGTGGCATGCATAACTTAGCGATGGGCTAGTAACTTGTAACCCAAGGCGATTATTTTCTGGTCATTAGCCTTTTAAGAGCGCTAAAACAGATTGGTTCTGTTGGTTAGCCTGCGTAAGCATGGCTGTGCCTGCCTGCTGAATTATCTGCGTGCGAGCTAGCTCTGTTGTTTCTGCAGCATAATCGGCGTCTTCAATACGACTGCGTGATGCAGCAGCGTTTTGAGACACATTAGTCAGGTTGTCAATTGCGTACTCAAGCCGATTCATAGCCGCACCAAAGGTGGCGCGCTGGGCGTTGATACCATTGATGGCAGTATCTAGAGAGGCAATTGCCGCGTTGGCACCTGCATCTGTATCAATTGCGATTGCCGAGATATCGGTGCCATACACGCCTGACAGGGCCGTGACGCCAGCAGTAGTTTCAGCTACCGTTTGTGCGGAGCCATTTTCGCTAATGGTCGGTGGGACGGTGACCACTTCTGCATTATCGTAGGTCAGGGTCAAGCTGGTTGTTCCGTCGGACGCGGTCAGACGACTCAGAGAGCCATCGGCTTCAATCGCTGCGGCAAGCCCGGCGACGGTAGTTAATGCCCCTACAGTAGTAGCATCTAACGTTATAGTATTCTGACCATCGCTGATCACAAAGTCGCCGGCTAAAGCGGCTACTCCGGCGTCATCAATAGTGAAGTCGTAAACTGCTGGAACACCTGCTACATCAGTAGTAGACGCATTCAGATTCCAGTCGCCAAAGGCAACGCTCATGGTCTGCAGTGAATTACCGCCAACCTGGAATACTGCTGTGCCGTTGCTAGAGGTGCCTGCTGTGCCACTGAGCACATTCTCACCGTTCCACTGGGTCTGGTTAGCAACACGTTCGATCTCGGTTCGCAACTGGACAAATTCTAAATTCAAGCTGCTCTGGTCAGTGGACGTCACTGTGCCATTGGAAGCCTGAACAGCCAGCTCACGCATGCGCTGCATCATATTGCCAATCTCGATGGACGCGCCATCCGCAGTTTGCACCATGCTGATCGCATCATTAGCATTTTGTGCTGCTTGATCAAGACCTCTGATCTGAGCAGTCATTCTTGAAGATACAGCCAGTCCAGCAGCGTCATCTTTGGCAGAGTTAATGCTCTTACCTGTAGATAAACGCTCCATGGTCGCAGCCATATCGCGGTCATTTCTCGCTAGCGCATTCGTTGTCATAGTCGCAGCGATATTGGTATTAATAACAGCCATTTTAAATTCCTCATTGTTCATTCAAGTTATGCTCCTGAGCCCAATTGGCTGCAGGATGTTTTTTAAACCGATTAACCGCGAGTTACGCGCAGTTGCCTGTCCATAGGCGTCGATCTAAAAAGCCTTACTTCAAATCCACTCTGGTGAACAAAAATCCCAGGGGCTAACGCCCAAAAGATCAGTCACCAGCTAAGAAGTTGCAAAACTGATGCCAACTAAGGAAGAAATGTTAAAAATTTAAATAAAAGGTATTAATATCAATAAGTTAAAAATTTTTCGTGCAGAAGCTTTGCCGCGATTGCCGAGCAAGTGGCATGTTTTTGCCGATATTTTTTGCCACTCTGTCGGAAATCCGGCAGATGGTGAGGAAGGAAGGTTAAATGTTTAACCTGAGTGAAGGTTAGCTGAGCCCGGTCTAAAATTTGTCGTCAAACAGGACACCTTTTAAAGATTCGATTTGTTTTGCAATACGCAATATGGCGTCGCCAGGCACTTTGCGAATGATCTCGCCAGTATTGGTATCCGTTACCTGAACAACAAAGCGGTTAGAAGTATCGTCGATTGAGAAGTGTAAACTGGTAGGCACCTGCTTAACCGTTGCATTAAGTTCCTCGATAGCATCATCCAATTGCTTAATTGTTTCGTTTATTTGCTGAATCGACTCACCTTTGCGTGCAGCAGCGGCACGGCCAACGTCTTCAGCACTGATGCTCGGTTCAGGCTTCACGGGTGTTATGTTTGGAGCATTCCCAGCTTTGGCGTCTGCGCCGCTGAGGGTTGTGGCGTTACTTGAGCGCCGACGTTAATACTAATTTCATTGCCTGACATTGGTTTCACCATTTTATAGTGCGGCCTGTTTGTCTGCCGCTAATCTTGCGCTCATTATGCCCTGTCGCGCTTAAAATTGGTTCCTGTCATAGCTATCGACAGCTCAGTGCGAAGCTTTAGCAATTAAACTGAAATTATTTGCTTGTCCTGATCCTTAACTTGGCTATCTAGGCCTTCTATGTGGCGTTATACTCCTCCCTTTGTAATCTCCTGACCATTGTTCCGCTATGATAATAAACGTTATTAAACAGATTGACCGATTTACCGAGGCCACAGGTCGCGCGCTGTCCTGGCTGACTCTGGTAATGGTTGGGTTGGTGGTTGCGGTGGTGATCGGGCGATATTTTGTTGGTCTGGGCTCTATTGCGCTGCAGGAGTCTGTGACTTATCTGCATGCTCTGGTTTTTATGCTGGGTCTGGCTTTTACCTTGAAACGTGGTGGTCATGTGCGGGTGGATATTTTCTATCGCAGCTACTCACCGCGGATTAAAGCGCTGGTGGATTTGCTGGGTGGGCTGATTTTTCTGCTGCCTTTTTGTCTGCTGATCTTTTTCAGCAGCTGGGACTATGTGCTGGCAAGCTGGGCTGCGGGAGAGGGTTCTTCCGAAAATAATGGCATTGCAGCAGTTTATCTACTCAAAACGTTGATGTTAATTATGCCTCTGACATTGCTGTTACAGGGCATCGCCGAGATATTAAAAGCGCTTTTAATACTGAGAACAGGCCCAGAGGCAACAGATCAGGATAAGGGAGCTAAGGCAGTTTTATAATGGCTGAATATATCCCCTTTCTGATGTTTGTCTGTGTCTGTTTGGTATTGATGGCGGGGTATCCCGTGGCCTTTTCCCTCGCCGGTACCGCACTGTTGTTTGCTCTTGTAGGGACTCTAAGCGGTCATTTTGATATGGCTTTCCTGCAGGCCGTGCCTAATCGACTGTTTGGCACCATGGACAACACTACCCTGATTGCCGTGCCGCTATTTGTGTTGATGGGTGTGATGTTGGAAAAGTCGCGCCTGTCTGAAGACTTGCTGGAGAGCATGGCCGATCTGCTGGGTGGTTTTCGCAGCGGTCTGGGCATCTCTGTAGTGGTGGTCGGTGCGCTGCTCGCTGCCAGCACGGGAATAGTTGGCGCCACAGTGGTGACCATGGGGCTAATGTCACTGCCAACTATGCTTAAGCGCGGTTACAGTCCGGCTCAGGCCACCGGGGTTATTGCTGCCACTGGTACTTTGGGTCAGATTATTCCCCCCTCAATTGCACTGGTACTGCTGGGAGATACACTCTCTAGTGCCTATCAGCAGGCGCAGTTAAATATGGGTATTTTTACCCCTAAAACGGTTTCCATTGGTGACCTCTTTGTCGGCGCTATTATCCCCGGCCTGATGTTGGTGCTGATGTACTGCCTGTATATGATTTTATTTGCGCGGCCTGAGCCCCAGGAACCCCAAAATATTGAGACGGCAGATAACCGGTTATCGCGGGCCATGCGTAATCTTTTGCCGCCAATAAGTTTAATTATTGCTGTATTGGGTTCGATTCTCTCTGGTGCTGCGACACCAACTGAAGCTGCGGGGGTCGGTGCCTTTGGTGCCACAGTGTTGGCGGCGCTCAAAGGGCAGTTAACCATTTCGCGCCTGAGGGAAGTGGTGCAAAGCACCACAGAAGTGACCTCTATGGTGTTCTTGATATTGATTGGTGCCGCAGTGTTTTCTCTGGTGTTCCGGGGCTTTGGTGGCGAAGAGTTGGTCGAGCAATTCTTTGCCGGATTACCTGGTGGCATTGTGGCGGCGACATTGCTGGTTATGTTGGTGATTTTTTTGCTCGGCTTTATTCTCGACTTTATTGAGATAACTTTTGTTGTGGTGCCTATTGTGGCTCCGGTACTGCTAGCCATGGGCCTTGATCCGGTGTGGCTGGGGGTGATGATAGCGATTAATTTGCAGACATCATTTTTGACTCCACCCTTTGGCTTTGCCCTGTTCTATCTGCGCGGAGTGGCTCCGGATACGGTTGAGACATCGGATATGTACTATGGCGTAGCACCATTTATATGCTTGCAGGTGCTGCTGATGTTGATGCTGTCCCAGTGGCCACAGCTGGCAACCTGGCTGCCAAGCTTGATTTACAATTAAGATTTACCACCGCGATATAAAACTAATGGAAGAGATACAGGCGATGAATAATATTAATGAATCCCCCAAGCCCATCGGCAAACTGATTTCCCAGACTATTGCCATGCCCAGAGAGACCAATGCCAACGGTGATATTTTTGGCGGCTGGCTGCTCAGTCAAATGGATTTGGCTGGTGCTATTCTGGCTGGAAGAATTGCCCAGGGTCGCGTCGCGACTGTGGCTATAAGTAGTATGTCATTTCTTAACCCGGTGCCAGTCGGCGCTGTGGTGGGCTGTTATGCCAACACCACTTCTGTGGGTACCAGTTCAATTACAATCTCTATTGAAGCTTGGATTAGTGACGATCACCTAACAGATTTGTGCAAAGTCACTGAGGGTGAGTTTGTGTTTGTTGCAATTGATGAAAGTGGTAATACCAGAACGGTACCCAGCAACTAAGCGCCGAATCTATAACTTCAGAGCAGCAAAAATTTGCCGACGCAGAGGTTCGATTTCATTGACCATATGATGGTTTGCATCGGCAATGATCTGTACCTTGAGACCAGAGAGTTTGCTCTTAAACTGCTCAAGATTGTATTGCCAGTTGAGGGTTTTATCGCCAGAGCCCTGTATCAAATTAATCTCTCTGTCCGTGCCTGAAAATTTTTTAAATTCCCCAATCCAGTTGCTGAGTGCAGCAACCCATGCCATGGGTACAGTTCGCGGCTGGAAATAGTCTCGCTGCTGCACAAAATCCAGAAACTCCTGATCAAAAGAGCTGGGGCGAAACACTCGTTTCGACGATTGGAGAAAGTTTTTTGTGAGTAAGAATAAACAGCGCTTGATAGCCCAGCTTTGAGGTTCCAACAGCGGCGCCAGCAAGTTTAACTTGCTAAACGGATAGTTGTTTCCAGCGCCCTGTTGCATCAAATGTTTTAGCAAAATAGCACCTCCCATACTTTGCCCAATTGCTTGCAGCGGGCCATCAAACATTGTCTGACTTACTCTGATAACGGCATTAAGTGCGCTGACATAGTCTGCGTAGTCTAGAATAAAACCAGGTTGACCGGCTGAGAGGCCGTGTCCGGGCAGATCAAAACAGATGACATTGAGTCGGCAGTTGAGAAGGTGCTCAATAAGATGATTAAACAGCCCCGTATGGTCCATATAGCCATGGACAACAATCACTGAGCCGACGGCGTTTTGTGGTGTCCAGCTCATGATTACAACCGGTTGTTGCTGCACATTAATTGTGCCCGCACGGAGCTTAAGTTCTCCGAGGGGAATAGGCAGCTGATAATAGTTGAGGTATTGCAGCAGTTGAGTATTCGACTGGTCGACCAGAGACATTTCAGCGCAAAAAGAGGGCAGATTTTTCTGCAGTGCTGCGATCGAAGCTCGGTCGAAAGTGTCTGGCGACTGTCCCATAGACTATTCCAAAAATTAAACTAGGGTTTAGGCCTGATTTCTGAACCGTGATTTCGGATCATTGCCCCCTTGAGAGTATCTTGTCAGATTGCCAATGAATTACAAGAATAAAGATGTTGTCGATAAATTAGTCAAAGAGCACAGCTCAGCGCTAGTGCGCTTTTTAACTCGTCGTATGAAAAGCCGTGAAGATGCTGAGGATATTGCTCAGGCAGCTTATTTGCGGCTTTATACCCTTGACGATCTGAATCGGCTGTCTAATGCCAAGGCCTTTCTTTTTCAGGTGGCGGCAAATATGTCTATTGACCAGCTGCGCCGCGAAGTTCTGCATAAAAATTATCTCGACAAAGAAATATCCAAGGTGCCAAAGGACCTAAGTGCTATGGCCACCATGACACCTGAAGCCATCTCATTGGAGCGAGAGATCGAGGCCAAAGAGACATTACATTTAATTCATTCTAGGCTAGAAGATCTGCCACAAAATGCGCGTCAGGCCTTTATTCTGAGTCGCAATAAAGGCTGGACCTACAACCAAATTGCCACTCAGTTGGGGGTGTCGGTGAGCAGTGTTGAAAAATATATTCTCTCGGTGCTCAAGGAGCTTCGAGAGCTTGTGGCGGATGTCGAATCATGATCATTGCTGAAGCATAAACTAAGCATTGGGGACTTTGCTGTCTTAATCGTCTAACAGGGAATAAACATAACCACAGGGGGAGATGCGCTTGCGGGTGCTGAGGAAAAAATGAAACTAAAAGGGAATAATTCAACAGGGAAAGTGAGCAATCAGAAGGCTAGCGATCAGGCTTTAGGCTGGGTTGTGCGTCTTCGTTCCGACACCGTGCAAGACCGAGATAGGGAGAGTTTTGCTGAATGGCTAACTCATTCAGATGACAATCAGCAGGCCTGGGAGCAGGCGCTCGATCTATGGGAGACTGCCGGCGTGCTGTCTTATCTGCCCAGTCAGGATCTACTGGCCAGTTCAGAGAGTTTTGCCGAACAGCTCAATAATAGCGGCGGCTTTTTGCGCAAATGGTCCAAAGGGTTTTGGCGCGCCCTGACCGGAGTATCTACCTCACTCGTTATTGCAGCAGCCGTATTTCTAATGTTTGAAGATAATGGCCGCAGTTACTATTCTGCAGTGGGCGAATACCAACAGATCGCATTAGCCGATGGCTCGATGATCGAACTCAACACAGACAGTGCTGTAAATGTCTCCCTAGAACAGTCAGTGCGTAAAATAGAGCTGTTAAAAGGTGAGGCGTTTTTCACCGTGGCGTCTGACAAGCAGCGACCATTTGTTGTTCAGGTAGGCGCTGCCACTGTTCAAGCACTGGGGACGGCATTTAATATTTATCGTTCGCAGGACGATCAGGTTGCAGTTGCAGTCACCGAGGGTGTGGTAAGAGTCTCTGAATCCAAAGGTTCTGCTGTGGCGGCGGCGCAGTCAAAATTGCTAGTGGCCAATCAGGCACTTATAGTCACTGCTGCGGCCGGCATTGCTGATGCAATCCTTAACACGGATCGGGCTACAGCCTGGCGTCAGCAGCAAATTATTTTTGATGATGCCTCCGTGACGCAGGCCGTGGCGAGTCTTAATCGGTATCGGCAGAACAAGATTGTGGTTGCAGACCAGAGTCAGTCAAACCGTCGCATATCAGGTATCTTTTCAACAGCTGAGCATCAGCAAACCTTATTTGCTGTAGCCGAGGCGTTTGATTTAGAGGTTTCCCAACAAGCCGATCATTGGCTGTTGTCTCGACCCAATCCATAGGGTTTAATGGTCCCACAGCATCTGTGAGCTGCCTGTGCAGCCGAGTGTTTATGGACCCAGGAATCAATCCTGCTGAACAAGTGAATGTTTATCGCCAGATTACTTCAATCTGGCGTTCGTTATTTTTTGTCTTTTTTTATACCAGTCTTTCCATTGGCCCTTTACTGGTTAGCCCGGCCCAGGCCATTGTCACAGATACTAGCGAGATTAGTTTGCCCGAGGGGCAGTTGCATCAGGCTTTAATTGAACTGGGCAAACAAACTCAGGTGTCGATTATCTTTCCTTCGCAGCTGCCAGACGCAGCCAGTCCGAATATCTATGGGCAGTACAGCCCGCTGCAGGCTTTAGAGCAATTAATTGAAGGGCTTGAACTTGAATACCGTATTACCGGGCCAGATACTATTTTGGTATTACCTCGCTGCTATGCAGCCAGAGCTTGCCCATCAATGCAGGATGACTTGCAGTTCTCCATGCAGCAGTATTCGATTATGGAAGAGCTTGTGATTCGCGGCAAACCTCTGACAGGCTCGCGTTTTAAGCAGTTAAATACAGTTGGCTTTAGCCCAGTCGAAATTATCACCGGTTCAGAAATCCGTCTGACTGGTGCTCAGACCATGGCTGAATTAATGAGGTTTACACCGCAAGTGGTCGGCAACTCCACCAGCACAGCGGTGAGCAATGGCGGCAATGGCACAGCCAGTGCCACATTGCGTGGTTTGCCAGCCACCAACACATTGGTGTTGGTCAATGGGCAGCGTGTCGCCAAAAATGCTCTTGATGGAAGTTCTGTGGACCTCAATAGTATTCCTTTGGCTGCAGTGGACCGCATAGAAATACTAAAAGGCAGCGGGTCATCTATCTATGGCTCAGATGCCATTGCCGGAGTGATTAATGTCATTCTCAAGAAACGTTTTAAGGGCTCTTTGGTGAATGCCTTTTATGGTATTTCCGATGCCGGTGACAGTGAAACAGTGCGCTATGATTTTGTCGCTGGCCTGATGCTGGAAAAGGTTGATCTGGTGTTTACAGCTTCTCATTATTCACAAAAAGGGATATTCAGCCGCGATCGAGCTATCTCTGCCAGTGCCAATGGCCGTGGCCTTGGAGGTATTGATCGACGCTCCAGTGCCACCCCCAATGCGCGATTGAGGCTAGGGAATGATTATCTGGTTTTGGCAACAGATAATCTTAGTGGCTCTTCGACATCAGATTTTCGTCAGGCCACTGAGGCAGACCTTTTTGATTATGCCGCCTTTACTTCATCACTGGCTCCGGCTGAGCGAGATTCCTTTCATTTGGCGGCAGAGCTAAAGGACCTAGGCTCTGTTGATGCTGCTTTTGAGTTGACCTATGTGGATAGTAATTCATTGATCACCCTGGCCCCGGTATCAGTGTTGACGGCATTTGCCGCGACTCCGCTCCGTGTTTCCGCTGATAATTCCTATAACCCGTTTGGGCAGACTATTGATGACGCAAGAATACGCTTGCTGGGACTGGGCCCGCGGTTGCAGAGCAATCAGTCTAAAACAGCTAGAGTTCAGGGCCGCATACTGGGTAATATTGAGGAGGGTGAATGGCAGCTCAGTGTTAACTGGAGCCAGACCAAAGCTCGTGAGCAGTGGCAGAATCTGCTTAATTTGCAGCACTTGGCCGAGGGACTGGGGGCCGCAGAAGACTGCCAGAATGACTGCGTGCCGATTAATATTTTTGCACCTACTCGACCTCAGGAACAGCTTGAACATCTGCGCACTGGCGCTTTAAATCAGGGTCACACAGAACTGTTATCGGTCAATTTAGATCTTTCTCAGCTGCTGGACATTTTGCCTGCGGGCAATGCTGAATTTGCCTCCGGTATTGAATTTCGCCGGGAGCAATTGCATATAATCTCAGACCAACGGCTTTCCGGGCAGTTGCTTGTTGGTGCTAATTCCAGTGACAGTACAGGTAGTCGCAATACGGCAGAAATGTATCTTGAGTCTCTAATTCCTCTGGCCAGGGATATTCCCTGGGTATACAGTCTTGAAGCCAATGTTTCCTTTCGCTTGACCTACTCAAATGATTTTACTGTGCGAGCCAATCCAAAACTGGCGCTGCGTTACAGGCCTACAAAAGAACTAATGCTGCGCACTAATCTATCTACAGGCTTCCGGGCGCCCAGTCTATATGAGCTGCAACAGGTCCAGAGCAGCACTCAGGTAGCACTCTATGATCCCTGCTCCAGCGCTGAAAATGTTGCTGACTTAACGGGCTGTGCTGTCGCTACGGATCCCCTGCGAAGTCAATACAATGTGATTGGCGGAGGCAATGTTTTGCTGCGGCCAGAAACTTCCAAGCATATTTCTTTGGGTCTGTTATATAAGCCTGCGGGTCTTGAAAACTTTACCTTTGGCGTAGATATTTTTGCCATTAATGTGGATCAGGTTATCGGCGCCAATGCCCAATTTATAGTCAATCAGAATGCCTCGAATGGTCTATTTTCTGACCAGCTTGTGCGTAGTGGCGATGGCGAACTAATCTCGGTTATGGCCAGTAACCACAATATAGGATCGCGCCAGATTCGGGGTGCTGATATGGATCTATCCTGGCGTATATTTATTGCTAGCTGGGGTACCCTGGGAGTCAATATGGGTGGAGCTTATATTGATTCACACAGGTTTAAAATCGACCCAGCTATGGAGGCCATAGAACTGGCTGGTACCTTTGTCGACAAGGCCGCTCAGGGCAGTGGGTCAATTCCCAGATGGAAATCAAGACTCAATCTATTCTGGCAGTTTGGCCGCTGGGAGTTTTCTCTGGCGTCAATGCATGTGTCGAGCCTGACCGAATTTATAGTCTCAGAGGATCGATTTAGGGATTCCGGTGCATGGTCGAGAGAGGATGTGCAGGTGAGCTATCATTTCAACTCTGGAGAGTCGCTGATCACCTTGGGAGTTGAAAATATTCTCGATCAGATGCCACCGTTTCTGGGATCAGCATTTAATGATAATTTTGATGCCAGAACCCATGACTCAACCGGTAGATTTATCTACGCTAGATTGAGCCACAGTCTTTAGGCTGGTTATTCGTCTGTGGAGAGTGAGATATCGTATACACCAGCTTCACGGGCCTGATCAGATATCTGGGCAAACAGTTCAGTTTTAGACTTGGGGTGTGCGCTGATAACCACTTTAGCTTCTGGTTTTTCAGCATGCATTCTCTCGACATTAGCTCGCACAGAGCGAATATCAATGCGACGGCCTTCGAGCATCAGTTCGTTGCTCTCAGAGATGCGGAAGACAATGTTGGTGTTCTCGGAATCCGGTGGTGGCTGATCAGATGTTGGTGGTCGGTTGACCCCAAGTCCTGATTCATTAACAAAGGATGCGGTTACGATGAAGAATATCAGCATGATAAACACGACGTCCAGCATAGGTGTCATATCGATCTGGGAGTCGTCTTCTTCTTTACGTCTTTTACCTAGGGCCATTTTCTACCGTACCTTTAACCGCAGTTTCTCTGAGCAGCGCATTTTACTGATTTTTATAAAAAATGCTAGTAAAGGCCCAACCATTGCATAACCTGATTTATACTATTCTGCCTCATTCAAGGGCTCTGCATCATCAATGTTTGAGTCCTTATGAAAAAATGTCGTTTTTAGGATAGTCAATGCCGGAATTGCCAGAAGTAGAGACGACCCTCCGCGGCGTTGAGCCTTGGATTACCAATCAAATTATTACTCAGTTGACGGTCCGACAGGGTTCTTTGCGTTGGCCGGTCACGCCAGGATTGGCCGAAATTGCTCGGGGTCAGAAAGTCTGCGCGCTGCACAGACGAGCCAAATATTTGATTATGCAGCTTGAGCGGGGCTCTATGCTTGTCCATTTGGGTATGAGCGGCAGCCTGCGTCTGGTGGAGCCAGGCACTGAATGGCGCAAACATGACCACATAGAGATGCAGGTGAGCAATGGATCAGTGCTGCGCTACCATGATCCGCGACGCTTTGGCTGTTGGCTTTGGTCAGACTCTGAACACAGTCAGTTGGCCAGGCTCGGACCTGAACCGTTGTCTGCAGATTTTGGTGGTGACAGACTTTATCAGCTGTCACGCAAGCGCAAAATAGCTATTAAGCCGTTTATTATGGATAACAACACAGTCGTGGGCGTGGGCAATATCTACGCATCTGAAGCTCTTTATCGCAGCGGAATCAGACCGGATCGCGCGGCGGGGAATGTTGCTAAAAAACGCTATATGGACCTGAGCGGCCATATAAAAGAAGTTCTAACGGCTGCAATTGAACAGGGCGGTACTACATTGCGGGATTTTGTTAACGGCAATGGCGAGCCGGGATATTTTCAGCAGACATTGGCGGTTTATGGCCGAGGAGGGCAGCCCTGTACTCTCTGTGAAACTCTGTTAAAAGAAATCAAACTGGGTCAGCGCAGCTCGGTTTTTTGCCCGAGCTGCCAGCGATAAAAACGCCTTAACTGCTATGTTTGGCCCTAAGTGCATCTGCAACATTAGCAGGGACAAACTTGGAGACATCTCCGTCCAGAGATGATATTTCTCTGACTAGCGATGAAGAAATGTAAGAGAATCGCTCTGCCGGGGTCAGGAAGACACTCTCAATTTCTGGAGACAGGGCACGATTCATATTGGCCAGTTGAAACTCATATTCGAAGTCGGATACTGCGCGCAGGCCGCGCATAATAGCGTCTGCACTGCAGTCTTTAACAAAATTGACCAGTAGATAATCGAATCCAAGAATTTCAACATTGGGCAGATGTTGCAAAGCTTCTGAGGCCAGCTCTATACGTTCCTCAACGGAAAAAAGCGGGCATTTGCGTTGACTGGTGGCTATGCCAATGACTACCTTGCCGAATAGTTTCGACGAGCGTTCAACCAGATCAATATGGCCGTTAGTAATAGGATCAAAAGTTCCAGGATAGACAATAGTCGTCATGGGCGAGGTCTCGCAATGGCATCAAAGGGTCAGCATAGTACTGAAATTAAGCGCTAGGCTCAATCTGAGAATACAGGCAGTATTTTACGCCGCCAGAAATTTTTTCCCTCAGCTGTTGCCAATTGGCTGGGCAGTCAAACAGGTTGTTTGCAACAGGAAACTCACAGTAAATCATGGCACCCTCTGCCAGCCAGTTATTTCTCTCAAGAAGAGCGCAGGCTGAGTTCTGCTGCTCGCCATCAAAAGGTGGGTCGACAAAGACAATATCATAGGCCTGCTGATTAGAGTTGTGTTGCAGATATTGCATAGCATCAGCCTCTACGATGCTTAGGTGGTCGGCGCCGAGCTGAAGTTTGTTATCTTGCAGCTGAGTGACTGTAGCCCTGTGAAGTTCGAGGGCGGTACAGCTAGCAGCGCCCCGAGATATAGCTTCCAAACCCAGAGCGCCGGAGCCTGCAAACAGGTCTAGACATTGAGCGCCGGGAACATAGGGCGCGAGCCAGTTAAATAGGGTTTCGCGGATGCGATCACCAGTGGGTCGCAATCCGGGTGCCGCCGCAAAACTGATTTGCCGGCTGCGCCATTGGCCGCCGATAATTCGTAGCTTTTGCATGCCGTTGGCAGGATTTTTTTTGCTGGGCAACTGAACGCTCCGAGGTTGCGAGTTTTACGCACTTTTTCTGGGGTAAATGGTAGGATACACTAGATTTTAATAACCGTTATATAAGAACCTCAATGGATTCTCCAGCATCTGATAACTCAACCGTCAAAGCAAAAAAGAAATCATTTTTTGATCGCTTTAAGCCTGACGTCGCAAATACAGTCGTCAGCCCGGCTCCTGAGGCTGTGACTGCGGTCGCTGAAGCGACAGAACAGCCAGCCGAGCGCCCAGTGGCCAAAACCGGGTTTATGCAGCGCATGCGCAACGCGCTGTCGCGCACCGGTGAGGGCTTCGGCAGTATTTTTCTCGGCGGTAAAGCGATTGATGATGATTTACTGGAAGAACTTGAAACCATGCTGTTGATGGCGGATGTTGGCATTGAGGTCACTGCCAATATATTGGCCGAGTTAACTGAGAGGCTGAGCAGAAAAGCGCTCAAGGATAGCTCTGCACTGCAAGAGGCGCTGCAGGAAATACTGACCGCCAAGCTGCAACCCTGTCAGCTGCCATTGGAAATATCTGATTCCCAGCAGCCCTATGTTATTTTAGTGATCGGTGTAAATGGCGTGGGTAAGACCACCACCATTGGTAAAATTGCCAGCCGTCTGCAGCAGCAGGGTAAGTCGGTGATGCTGGCGGCGGGAGATACTTTCCGCGCCGCAGCAGTGGAGCAGTTGCAGGTCTGGGGTGAGCGCAACAATATTCCAGTTATTGCTCAGCACACAGGTGCAGATAGTGCCTCAGTTATTTTTGATGGCATTCAGGCGGCAAAATCCCGCGGTGCAGATGTGATTATTGCCGACACTGCAGGCCGTCTGCACAATAAAGGCAATTTGATGGCAGAGCTAGAAAAGGTCAAGCGAGTTGCCGGCAAGATTGACGAGACAGCTCCCCATGAGGTGCTGTTGGTTTTGGATGCAGGGACAGGCCAAAATGCAGTGGCTCAGATGGCAGAGTTTACTCAGGCGATTGGGGTGACCGGTATTGCCCTGACTAAATTAGACGGTACGGCAAAAGGCGGCATCATATTTGCGCTGGCAGACAAGTTTTCTGTGCCGATACGTTTTATCGGTGTGGGGGAGGCTCAGGAAGATCTGCAACCCTTTGTGGCCAGTGAATTTGTTGAGGCTCTGTTGACTACAGAACTCCGTGAGCAAGCGATATGATTTGTTTTGACAATCTAAGCAAGCGCTACCCTGGTGGTTTTGAAGCTCTTAAAAATGTCAGCTTTGAAATGGCTGCCGGGGAAATGGCATTTTTGACCGGGCACTCGGGCGCAGGCAAGAGTACATTACTGAAAATGTTGATGCTTATGGAGCGGCCCACATCGGGCAATCTATTGATCAACGGCAAAAACCTTAATCGCTTACCGGATTCACAGATACCTATCTACCGCCGTCAGGTTGGTGTGGTGTTCCAAAATCATCAGCTGCTGCTGGATCGCACCGTATTCGACAATGTTGCTCTGCCGCTGCAGGTGTCCGGCTATCCAGCCAATGAAATTGGCCGCCGAGTGCGCGCTGCACTGGATGGTGTTGGTCTCCTGGACAAAGAGCAGCAGAAACCCGTCGCTCTGTCTGGAGGTGAGCAACAGAGAGTGGGCATAGCTCGCGCCGTGGTGCACAAGCCACGGATTCTATTGGCCGATGAGCCAACGGGAAATCTGGATCCGGAACTATCTGGCGAAATTATGGCGCTGTTTCGACGGTTTCAAAATGTTGGGGTCACGGTATTGATCGCCACCCATGATGTTAATTTAATCGATCGTATGCAGCTGCGAATTATGCGTCTCGAAGGCGGCAATATGATTGATGATGGAGCTGATTATGGCCGCTACTGATCGTCCCCGCGAAGCGGTCCAGCGCGGCGCTAGCGGGCAGAAAATAAAGCTTGCGGATCGCTGGCGCGGTTACAAATCTCATCATCGGGATACTATTCGCATCAGCCTGCTGAAGATGATGCGAGAGCCAGTGCAAACAGTGATGACGGTTGCTGTTATTGCGATTGCGCTGGCACTGCCCGCAGCTCTTTACCTCACTGTAGAAAACATCCAGCGGATGGGAAGCAACTTTGAATCATCTGCACAGATTACTATTTATGTGCACAAAGAGGCCAAAGCTGAGACCATAGAAAAGCTGCAGGATAAGTTGGAGACACTGCCCACCGTGGCGTCTGTCACCTACATTTCCGCCAAGCAGGCACTGTTGGAGTTCAAGGCACTATCAGGGTTCGGCTCGGCGCTGCGCTACCTTGAGGGCAATCCGCTGCCAGCTGTGTTTTTGGTGCAGCCAATAGTGTTAGAACCCATCGATCTCGCGCAAACTAAAGATCTGGTCGCCGCCATTACGGAATTGCCAGGCGTTGACGATGTGCAGATTGATATGCAGTGGCTGCAGCGTCTGCATAGCCTTACCGAAGTGGGGCATAAAGTGGCTTTGGCTCTGGGTGCAACTCTTGGTCTGGGGGTGCTGCTGGTGATAGGTAATACAATTCGGCTGGCTATCCAAAGCCGCCGGGATGAAATTATTATAGTGAAACTTGTCGGTGGTACCAATGCCTATGTGCGTAGGCCATTTCTTTACAATGGTGTATTACTGGGTCTTTTCGGTGCACTCACCGCGTCTATTATGCTCTACGCAAGCGTGTGGTGGATCAGCAGTTCGATAGCGGACTTAGCTGATCTGTACCAAAGTCAGTACCGACTGGCAGGGCTGGGGTTCTTACGTTTTCTGATGCTGATGGGTCTGGGAGGTCTTTTTGGTTTGGTCGGTGCTTGGATGGCCGTGAGCAAGCACTTGAAGGACATAGAACCAAAATAGTGTTTTAGCTGTATAAATAACGTTATAGCCCCCGAATTTATTGAACTTTTAGGGGCTAGGAACCACTAAACTTTTAATGTTAAACTTGTCGACCATCTTTCGAAAGAGACTGCAATGAACAAAGCCCTTCAAACAATGGAGTGGATGACCCCAGGCGCCAATCTGAATGCATATATTCAGGGCACAGCGACTGTTCCTATCCTCACCATCGAAGAAGAGAGATCACTGGGAGAAGCGCTGTATTACGAGGAAGATCTCGATGCAGCACGGCGCCTGGTTATGTCCCATCTGCGGTTTGTTGTGCATATTGCGCGCTCTTACAATGGCTATGGCCTGCCATTGGCTGATCTTATTCAAGAAGGTAATGTAGGTCTGATGAAGGCCGTACGTCGCTTTAATCCCGAAAAAGGTGTGCGGGTTGTATCCTTTGCTGTGCATTGGATCAAAGCAGAGATTCACGAATTTATTCTGCGCAACTGGCGCATCGTGAAAATCGCTACCACCAAATCTCAGCGGAAATTATTTTTTAATCTGCGCAGCGCCAAGAAGCAACTGCAATGGCTGACAGCAGATGAAGCCAAAGCCGTGGCTGAAGATCTGGGTGTCGAAATTAAAGATGTAATGGAGATGGAGATGCGCCTCACGGCACGTGACTCCGCTTTTGATGCACCTGCAGATGAAGATGATGACAACATATCCTATGCGCCTGTGTTTTTCCTTGAAGACAAAGGGGCGGATCCAGCACAGCTGGCTGAGAACGAAGATTACGAAGGTGACAACAATCTGCGGTTGGCTGAAGCAGTAAAAACCCTGGACGAGCGCAGCCAGAGTATTCTGCAACGCAGATGGTTGGACGATAAAAAGGCTACATTGCACCAGCTAGCCGATGAGTTTGGCGTCTCTGCTGAACGTATTCGCCAGTTAGAAAAAAATGCCATGAAGAAAGTACGTGTGGCGATGGAAGCCTGACCAACAAAAAAATTGCTAAGCCGCACTGGATCGGAATTTTTTACTCTTTCCTCTGCGGCTTTTTTATTGCTCGCGATATTAGGGTGCTATGAATAAAACACAGTGGATCAAAATCATTGCCCTCAGCGGTATGCTCTGCGTCGCATTGGGGGCTTTTGCAGCCCATGGCTTGGAACAGAGCCTATCAGCTAAGTCCCTGTCCACCATGCGCACTGCAGTTCTCTATCAGTTTCTGCACACATTAGCATTGTTAGGCATAATTGCCCTTCCAGAAAAGCTGTTAAACGAGCATTTACAAAACCGCGCTGCACAATTTTTATTGGCCGGTATTCTGCTGTTCTCTGGTTCTCTCTACCTGCTGGTGTTTACTGGCATTAGTGCTGTTGGCATGATTACCCCGATCGGTGGCTTAGCGTTGATTGCTGGCTGGCTACTATTATTTAGTGCCGCAAGAAGATCTCAGTAAATGGATATAAGACCAGAATATCGCAAGAAATCAATTCGCAGCTATGTGGTGCGCGCTGGTCGGATGACTGATGCTCAGCGCAATGCTTTTGCCACAGGCTGGCCACAATATGGTTTAAAGCTGGCCGATGGCGCCATAGACACAGATACAGTCTTTGGCCGCAGTGGCAGCAAAGTATTGGAAATTGGCTTTGGTATGGGCGACTCTCTGCTACAAATGGCGGCAGCAGATCCCAGCACCGATTTTATAGGCATAGAGGTCCATCCCCCTGGTGTTGGTACATTGATTAATGGGGCCCAGGCTCAGGGAATTGAAAATCTGCGGGTCTATCTGGCCGATGCTAATGATGTGTTGGATGAATGTTTTGCGTCTCAGAGTATTGATCGCCTGCAGCTTTATTTCCCCGATCCCTGGCATAAGAAAAAACACAATAAGCGACGTATAGTGCAGCCACAGTTTGTGCAGCAGGTACGAGAAAAGCTGCGCCCTGGTGGCATTCTGCATATGGCTACCGATTGGCAGCCTTATGCCGAGCAGATGCTGGAGACATTAGATGAGGCTGAGGGCTTTATAAATACTGCGGGCTCGGGGCATTATGCTCCTAGACCAGATTACCGTCCCATCACCAAGTTTGAGAAGCGTGGCGAGCGCCTGGGCCACGGTGTATGGGACCTTATCTATCAAAAAACTGATTAACCAAATGCTACAATCACCTACAATACAAACCGACACCTCAACTCGTCAATAATAGGATTAACCATGAAATGTTTTAGACTTCTTTCATTGACTGCGCTACTGGCTTTGGCTGGCTGTGATCAGATGAATAACCAGCCTCAGGAGGCAAACTTGCAAACTCAAGACCAGAAAATTAGTTACTTATTGGGCATGGATAATGGAAAGAATATCCAGTCTATCGGCATGGAAATTGATACAGCTGCATTCCAGCAGGGCTTTCAGGATGGCTTAACTGATGCCGAGCCACAGTTGTCAGAAGAGCAGATTGCCGAGGCGATCGCTGCCTTTGAAACTCAGATGACCGCCAAACGTGAAGAGATGCAGCAAGAGCAACAGCAAGAAGTCTCAGTACAGGCCGAGAGCAATCTTGCCGCTGGCACTGCATTCCTAGCGGAAAATGGCACTAAAGAGGATGTGGTTACCACTGCTTCTGGATTGCAGTATAAAGTACTGGTTGAGGGTGCTGGCGCAGTTCCAACTGCAGAGAGTACAGTTGAAGTACATTATGCTGGACGCCTGTTGGACGGCACAGAGTTTGATAGCTCGGTTAAGCGCGGTGTTCCGGCGCAGTTTGGTGTGACCCAGGTTATTGCTGGCTGGACTGAAGCATTGCAGTTGATGCCGGAGGGTTCAAAATGGGAGCTCTACATCCCAGCAGATCTGGCCTATGGCCCAGGCGGAACGGGCCCAATCGGCCCTAACGCAGCATTGATCTTTGAGGTTGAGCTACTGCAGGCCAATGTAGGTTCTTAATATTGATGCATAACAAAAAGCCCCGATTAATCGGGGCTTTTTGTGTCTGAATTTCAGGCTGCGGATTTAGACAGAGCCGGCCTGAGATTCCTGTAGCAATGCAGGAACATGGGCATTATGTAAAACCTCAATCATTTTGTCTTCGGACTCAAAACGCTGGGCCAGTATCTCACCAATGTTAGACAGATCAGTCGACAGTGACTCTAGGTCATCGGTCTCCAGATATTTATCATTGAAATCCAGAATAGCTTCAGTTGATGGCTGAATGGCCTCAACTAGCTCCGCGCCCTGCTTGAGCCCCTCCTTGTCGCTGAATGCCTTGCCTTCACTGGCAAGTTGCTCAAACACCTCAAAGTGACCGACCGAGACGTAGTCCACCATTAATTCGCAAAAATTTTGTAACTTGCTGCCATGACTCGCATTGGCACCATCAAAATTCTGAATTTCACTCAGATCACAATATTTGACCAATAGATCACGGCGTTCTTCCAGCCAGCGATCAATGACATCACTGACCCCGCCCCAATATTGCTGCAATGTTTGGCAGTCTTCTAACATAACATCCCCTGTGGTTCATTCCCCTTGGAAAAAACAGTTTACATCCTTTTTTAACGGATATTAACTATTATTCAATGAATAAAAAATGGCAGTACAAGAGGCAGAAAAATTGCAGTCCAAATACCATTGAGGCCCATGCCCAAAGTGGCAAATGCGCCACAGCGGCTGCTTTGCTCGAAAGCTTTGGCAGTACCAATAGCATGTGCGGAGATGCCCAGAATCAATCCCTGCCAGCGTTCATCACTGACGGAATAATAATTAAAAACCTTGTTGGCCACTAAAATCCCGACGATACCAGTCAATAAAACCACCATTACCACCAACGTTACCAGCCCACCGATTTGCTCGGTGATGCCAACGGCAATAGGTGTGGTCACAGATTTAGCCGCCAGTGACAGTAGCACCAGTGGCTCAACGGCAAAAAGGTTGGCCATGGCCAGAGCGCAGACAGTGGCAAAAAAACCTCCAACTAGCACAGTGGTGACCACTGCAATCAGCAGCGGCGGCAACTGCCGCATCTGTCTCGCTAGAGGGACTGCCAAGGCAACGGTGGTAGGGCCCAAAAGCCAATTTAAAATACCATTGCCAGCATAATAGTTGGCGAAATCCATATTGATAATATACAGCAACCCAGCGACCAGAGGAGTTCCCACTAACAGTGGGTGCAATAAGGCGTTACCGCCACTGCGTCTGTACACCTGTAAACCAGTGGCAAAGCCGGCTATTGAAAGGACAATAACCCATGAGCTGGTGCTGATTTGCTGCCAGGCTTCAATTAACCAGTTCATTATTCTGGCCCTTCCTCTGGCCCTTGCGGGAGCAGCCTGATCAGCAGGACCATCAAAATAATAGCAGCAATGGTACTGAGCACAATAGTTACCAGTAACGACGGGAATTGCCGGTAGATTTCAGCGCCGAGAAAAAATGCCCCGACAGAGGGGGGAATAAACATAAGCGACAGGTTTTGAATCAATAAGTCGCTGGCTCTGTCGAGAACAGTCAATAGTTGAGGGCACAGCGTCAAAACAACCAGCAGTATTAGCATGCCTAGCAATGGTCCTGGCAGGCTGATGAGCAGTTGGTCTGCCATTAATTGGCCCAGCCACTGAAAGCCAGTGAAGACTACCAGTGCTCCCAGCAGTTTTAGGATTTGCGCAAAAATTGCACGACTCCCAGTGACGCAAAGCCGATAAAGCTGACCATCACCCAGCCCGGCATGCTCAGCCCCAGCAATTGCCACTGCACCTCTGCGCAGTTGCCATCGCCTCTCAACAACATGCCAATGGCCTCGGACATTGAAAAGCTATCAAAAAGATATTCAACCGGAATACCGCAGGCCGGCACCTGATCTTCTGGCAGGCTCTGCAACCACAGTTGTTTGCCGGAAAAGTATCCGCCGAATATGGCGGTGGCAATGGACAGGCCAGCATAGATGCGCTGTCCTGATCGATCAGGATTATGCAGTGCCGCTATAGCGCAAATAACGCCAATGCCAATCACAAAGGCGCGCTGGGTCATGCACAGATAACAGGGCTCAAGGCCCAGAATGTTCTCGAAGTACGCAATCGCAATAATAATAAGTGCGACGCTGGCCAGTGCCTGGGTTAGGTTCAGGGTGCGGTAGCTGGGTAATGTCACTGGGTACATCTCCTTAAAAAATAATATTGCCTAGTGTAATTCAAATCCCGACAGACTGCGTTGTACAAAGCTCTGTAGTCGAGGGTAGAGTTGATGAAACTCCAAAGCTATGGCACTTTTAGACTGATCAATAATGGGCAGCGCGTCCTGCAGCGCCACCGGGCGCCGGAAGCGTTCGCCAATGCGCTGTAAAATCATTGGCAGATGTTCAGCTTGAGCATAGCTCTGCAGCCAGCCAATCTGTGGTGCGCGCTGCAAAAACAACTGAGCCCCGGCAGGCAGGTTGCCACTGTGTTGCCCCAGGGTTAAGTAGAAATCCTGACAAAAACTCTCTAGAGGCTGCTGGTAATATCTGTGCCATTCAGCGGCTAGTAAATGGTCGTAATAGACATCAGCGACAATGCCGGCATAACGCCGCATCGGGCTGCTAAAGCGCTGCAAAAAAGCCTTTATCTCAGGCTGCTGATCGACATGGGCGTCGAGTTTGCGGTGGGCAACTATACCCGCCTCGATGGCCGGCGAAAACTGGCCGACCAATGGCCCGCGGACAAAATCACCGAGCAACCCGCCCACCTGAAATTCAGGGTTATCACCGGCAAGGGCAATATGGGCGAGATAGTTCATATTGCAAAGGCGGCTAGTAAGCCGCTAAAAATTCGTCGAATGAGAGGCTGTCGCTGGCTTCTATTGCAGCCTGTTGCTGTTTGGACTCAGTTGCCAGATCGGCATATCTGGCCATGGTTTCAGCGCTGGGCGCCTGAGCACAGAAATGGTCGCGCTGCTCACAGGCCTTGCGCATGGCCATGGCGAAATAAGTCTCATTATTTTCGCTCATCTCGCGCAGTAGAGTAGCTGCTGGCGTGGCCTGCTGGTCTTCCAGCCGCTGCTGCATAGTCATCAGAGCCTGGATGTAGTCACTGCTCTGGTGAGCCTCATCAAGCCTTTTGGCAACTGGCTGCATGGCAGCAATAAGTGAATGACCCCATTCAGGCAGAGTGACTTCTTCTGCGCCATTTAGCAGTAGGGTTTCAGGGTTGCGGCCATGGTAGACAGTCCGTCGAATATTTTCAGGGATGCGCAGATATTCCTGATTATTAGTGTCGGCGCTATCCTGCAACAGACAGAACAGCAAAAAGGTATCCAGAAACCGCATGGTAGTAGCATCTATACCGCCAGGCACCAGCGGGTTCAAATCCACACAGCGAACCTCTATATATTCCACACCGCGACTTTCGAGTGCATGCAATGGTGTCTCTCCAGAGTCTGCGGTGCGTTTTGGCCGAATAGAGCTATAGAATTCATTTTCTATCTGCAGAAGTGCCGTATTGAGCTGTTTATAGTTACCCTGCTCGTCTTTGAGACCAATCTGATCATAGGCAGGATAGGGCTTCTCAAGAGCCGCGCGCAATGTGGTCACATATTGCTGCAGATTGTTATAGCAGACCACGAGCGAACTCTGTGCGTCAGACTGATAACCCAAATCCCCCATACGCAGGGATGTTGCATAGGGGGTATAGAGGCTGTGGCTGTCTTTATTGACCTGCTCTAGCTGGTGCTCGCGACCACGAACAAAGCTTTTGCACACCGCTGGCGCAGCGCCTAGCAGATATAGCAGCAGCCAGGAATAGCGGCGGAAATTACGAATGGTGGCGAAATAGCCCTGAGTTTTGTAGTCCTGCAGCGACTGTTCGTCGCCACTGGCCACCTGTAACTCCAGCCATAGTTCATCAGGGACAGAAAAGTTGTAGTGGATACCTGCAATGGTCTGCATTAGTCGGCCGTAGCGATGGCCGAGGCCGACGCGGTAGACCTGCTTCATTTTGCCGATATTAGAAGTGCCGTACTTGCCCACAGGGATACTGCTATCATCGCCGAGTTGGCAGGGCATGCTGCTGACCCACAGCAGTTCATTATCAAGATGCTGGTAGGTAAAGCGATGTATCTCATCTAGCTCTTCGAGCACCTCATCAATTGAGGTCGAGGGTGAGGTAATAAACTCAAGTAAAGCTTCTGAGTAGTCAGTGGTGATAGAGGGATGAGTCAGTGCTGACCCGAGTTCCTGAGGATGAGCTGACGTCGCCAAATGCCCCGACTGACTTACCCTGAGACTCTCCTTCTCAATGCCTCTGATAATACCTGTCAGCATAGGTGCCTTAGCAGCCCCAGCGATAAGCGCAAGTTTGCTGTGTAGTGTCAAAAACGGATGCTCAGGCTGCGTTGGACTGACTAGAATTTGAGTCGTCTGAATTGCGGGCCTGCTGGCCTACGGTCAGCACAGGACGACCTTTGCTGTCGGCCTCACATTCAACAATCGCTGCTCGCAGACTAATATCTTTGGCGTTTAATTCGATAAGCTGGTTGATTGCGATATCGCGGTGAGGGGTCTGAAAAACAGCATTGCGATCCGCCTCAGAACTCCATTCCAAATCCTTGTTAAGAGTGCGTTGATCCTGCGTCTGTAATATAAAAATTTTCATTCCAATCCCGTGACAGCTCCGTTGAATTGCGGCACAGTGTAACCTATACATACGACTGATAAAAAGAGAAATCACATGGCAAAAACAGCTCTTATACCTATTGCGGATGGCAGTGAAGAAATTGAAGCAGTCACCATTATTGATGTACTGCGTAGAGCGGGACTTGAAGTCACAGTGGCTAGTGTTGGCGCCACACAAATAGTGGGTGCCCATGGCATTAGCATCACTACTGACTGCAGCATTGACAGTTGCGTCAACTCACCCTGGGACCTGGTTGCAGTGCCAGGAGGAATTCCCGGAGCAGAGCATCTGGCCGAGAGCGGAGGACTGGATACAATATTGCGTACACAGGCAGCAGAGGGAAAATTGTATGCTGCCATCTGCGCCTCACCGGCTCTGGTTCTGGGTAGCAAAGGGCTATTGAAGGACAAGACTGTCACCGGACACCCGATGTTTCAGCAGAATTTACAAGCCAAAGAACTCAATGCAGAATCCCGAGTTGTGGTGGACGGCAACTGTATTACCAGTCAGGGGCCGGGTACCTCATTAGATTTTGCTCTGGAACTAGTAGAGCAGCTCTGCGGCCTAGTCAAGCGTGAGGAAGTAAGCGCACCAATGGTGCTGACCACATCAGCCACGGCCTACTATTGAGTAGAGTCTGGGCCGGCTCTCCTTGAAATCCAGACCACAAAACGCTGGACAAATATTGGATCGCGAATAAATACCGTGGCAAAAAACAGTCCATTCATCAGTGCCACAGCTAGGAAGAACTGCGGAATAGTCCAGCCCAGCACACTGAGAAACAGCATGCCAAGAACGGCCCCGGTCACCATAAACAAAGCATTAATAATATTGTTGATCGAGATCACCCTGGCTCTGGTATCACCCTGAGTTCGCTGTTGAATCATTGAATACAGCGGCACAATCAGCAGCCCGCCAAACATCCCGATAAACATTAGATCCAGCATCACATGAAAGCCGCCGGTTAAGCTTGCAAAATCACCTGGTAAAACAGCGGTGACAAGGGGGTTAGCCGCTTGATAGCTGGCAGTGGTAAAGAACAGATCTATAGCAAACACCGACAGACCCAGAGCACCCACTGGCACTAGACCAGGCTCCACCTCGCCCTTGGAAACCCGGTGACACAACAGCGAACCAATGGCAACGCCGACAATAAATGCTGCCAGCAGAATAGAAATTAATGTTGCATGCCCATTGAGCACAGTGATCGCATAGTTAGGAACCTGAGTCAGAAAGCTACCGCCAAATAACCAGAACCATGAAATCGAAATAATGCAGAAGAACACTGTTGGGTTTTGCCGTGCCAGACGAAAATTTCGTGCCGTCTCACTCAGCGGATTGAGATTAAATGTACCTTGCTGCGCTGCGGCGGTACTTGGTGCCTCAGGGATTTTCTTGCTGCTCAGCCAGCCGACAATCGCTACCAGAATAGTCAGAGCCCCCACATAGATTGGCCCCTGCTCGGCAGTCACTAACCAGCCACCAATAAGAGTGCCCAACAAAATAGAGACAAAAGTACCCATGCCTGTTTGAGCATTGCCCGCCAGCAGCTCATTGCTATCCAGGTGCTGAGGGATAATGGAGTACTTAATTGGCCCAAAGAATGCCGACTGGACCCCAAGAAAAAATAAAATGCCCAGCATCAATGGAATATCACCCAGCCATAATGCATAGCAGCCCGCCACCATCAAAATAATTTCCGCCATTTTGATACGTCTAATCAGCAGCGCCTTATCATAGCGATCCGCCAGTTGCCCAGCAGTGGTAGAAAATAAGAAAAAGGGCAGAATAAAAAGCCCAGCGGCAAGATTGGTAACAAAGTTGGTATTGCTTTCAGACCCTGCAACAGCAGTACTCACTACAATCACCAGAAGAGCATTCTTAAATAAATTATCGTTAAGAGCACCGAGAAACTGGGTAATAAAAAAAGGTAAGAATCGCCTCTGGGAAAAAAGATGAAACTGACCTGTTCTGATGGGGGTATCCTGAGGCTGGTTCATAAAAACTCCAGTTTAATTTTTATTATTTTATTTACCAATCATAACAGTAGTAAGGCGGTTTAGTCGGAGTTTAAGTGACGGCCCATCACCGTAGTTTTGCGACTCCCGAAATCCCGACGCTCAAGATCCTCAAAGGTGCGCAGTTCGACAAAGCCGGCCTTGCGCATCATGCCCGCGGAAGCCAAATTTTCCTCATGTCGATCAACCAATGCCATGACCGCATCGAGTGACTCTACAAGTGCAAAAGTCTGGCGGAGCAGTTCAGAACCAATACCGTGCCCCGCATAATCCCGATGTACGGTAACCTCGGAAATATAGACCGCAGGATGAGATTGGGTATATTGATGATATTTCTTTGGTAGGGCATTGGGGTAAAAGAAGATACATAGACCGACAACCCTGCTTTTATCGCAGGCTAATAGCACTTCACCACCGCCCTGACCAACAGTAGTGAAACTTTCCATCACGCCATCAATTGGCAGATGATTCCAAGGATTGGCGCCATGGTCGAGCAGGAAGTCTATGAGACTAGCATGCTCTTCTGAGAGCGCACTACGATAATTAATCATTCAAAATGCCATGATTGAGACGTTAGTAGGTGGGGAAGCCTCCGCAGTATTGCTTGCTGAGTTACACCATTTTATCAACTATATTGGCGCGAAACTCTTTTCCGCAGGCGTCCCCTAATTGGTTACAGTTTATTGTCTTTATGTCGATTGTTAT
>CALSSA010000005.1 GCA_943788875.1 uncultured Pseudomonadales bacterium
ACGCCAATTGATATGGGTACGGTTCAACCAATTGATATTCAGCTTTCTAAGCTAGATCAAACAGCCTATAACCATCAAATGGCGTTGCTATATCAGCGCCATATTAGCGAAAAAACCGCGCGCTTTCAGGCCATTCTCAAGGCTACAAATTATCATGAACTTGTTATTGGTTCTGGCGAAACCAAAATGCAATTTCAAGATGATATGGCTTACTCTTTTAAAGCCAATCCATACTTTAGAGAATGGGTGCCTCTGGCTACCAGAGCGGGCTGTTATTTGCAGATCACGAGAGCCGCGGAGAAACCGCGGCTGTTTTTGCTGACGGTCGAAGATATTTGGCACACAGCACCGGAAAGCCTGCCAGCAGGTTTTGAACAGGCCTTTGAGGTTATTGAATATGCCAGCATTGACGAGGTTAAAAAATTCTTCGGTGCCGGTGCCTTAATCAATGAAACCAATCAACTAGAAGTGGCTCCTGAGCATTGGAACCCACAGTCTGTGATCCATCAAATTGACTATCAGCGCCGCAGCAAAACTCCCTACGAGCAGGAGTCTGTGCGCGAGGCCAATCGCCGTGCTGTTCCTGCCCATCGCGCTGCTCAGCAGGCCTTTATGGCCGGTGCTTCTGAAGTGCAGATTGCGGCTGCCTATCTGGCTGCCTGCGATTGTCGCGAGAGTGAAATGCCCTATGGCATCATTGCCGGGGTTAATGAACATGCCGCTGTGCTCCATCACCACAATCTATTTAAGCAGCCTCAGCCACCGCGCAGCTTTTTGATTGATGCCGGGGTTGAGGTCAATGGCTATGCCTCAGATATCACCCGCACCTATGCCTATGATGGAGGCAGTGATTTTGCTGCCATGATCGCCTTGATGGATATTAAGCAGCAGGAACTGGTGGCAGCTGGAGGTGTGGGTGAGAGTCCGGTTGACCTGCATGTGCTGTCGCAACACAAAATCGCCGAGGTATTGGTTGAGTTTGGCCTGGTAAAGCTGTCACCGGAAGAGGCCGTGGCAAAAGAGATCGTGAGCTCATTTTATCCACATGGTCTGGGACATCATCTAGGATGCAATGTGCATGATAAAGGCAGTCAGCTTGCCAATGCCGAGGGGGATATTATTCCTCCTCACAAAAACTATCCCAAGCTTCGCGCTGCTTCGCCCATGGTGGCTAACCAGATACACACGGTTGAGCCAGGGCTGTATTTTATTCCCGCTTTTTTGGACAGACTCAAAGCAGGAGAGCATGCTGGAGCAATCAATTGGTCTCTTATTGACGAGTTTTTGCCCTATGGTGGCATTCGCATTGAGGACAATATTATTGTCCATCAGGACGGTAGTCTGGAAAATCTAACCAGGCAGGCCTTTGCCCAGTCTGAGGTTAATTAGAGTTTAGGTTCTCCAGCGCTGACTGTTTGATCTTTTAAATAACCAGTATTGATACAGCTTGATCAGTGCCGGATTGCTGTCATCCAGTTGAGACGGATAAGGATGCCCGCAAACTGTCTTTTTCAGCTCTTTGCGTTCCGCAACTTCCAGCAGCTTGCCGCTTAGTTTAAACGGTGCATGCATTGGCCTGGGCCAGACAACTTTATGGTCCTTGTATCAATGTTCTCAGTTCAATTGTTTCATCCGCAAGACCCTGCCCATCCACTGCTTTGCCCTGCAGAATAAGCTTTTTAGCCAGCATAAAATCTTTGGGCCGGTTGATGCAGTCGGCAGCCAGTAATCTGTTGTCTTGCAAATAAAACAGGCTAAAGCTGCGGCTCTTGTTGTCCCCTCTGATAACCACATCTGTGTAGCCCTGATTCATTCCGGCAATTTGCAGTTTTACATCATATTGATCGGACCAAAACCATGGCAGTTCCGCATAGGGTTTTTGTATACCGCAGATGCTGGCTGCAGCCGCTTTGGCCTGTTCTGTGGCATTGGGCACAGACTCGAGGCGCAGGTTGGTTTTAAGGATTGAATTGGGGTGATTGGTGCAGTCACCGGCGGCGACAATGTCTGGGTGGCTGGTTTGGGCAAATTCATTCACCAGTATGCCATTATCCACCTTAAGACCTGCAGCCGAGGCTAATTCCGTATTGGCAATAACACCAATACCGATAATTACCATATCGGCACTGACGGTTTGGCCGTCTGCACAGACAACCCCAGAGACTGCGGTTTCACCGGCGATAGCTGAGGCTAGAGTTTCTAATTTAATAGTCACGCCTTGTTCCTGATGCAGACGCAGATAAAAATCCGAAGTGGTTGGTGAGGCCACTCGCTGTAGCAGGCGCGATTCGGTTTCCAGTACGGTAACGGCAACGCCCAGTTTGCTGAGTGATGCAGCAGTTTCTAGGCCTATATAGCCGCCGCCAATAATTACAGCAGTTTTTGCAGAAGCAGCTGATTGCCGGATACCTTTGACATCATCCATGGTGCGCAGATAGTGGACGCCCTGAAGGTCAGCGCCGGGAATTGGCAGTGGCCGGGCTCTGGCGCCGGTGCATAAAGCCAGTTTGGTAAAGCCTAAAGTCTCACCATTACCCAGTTCGACTGTCTTAGTCTCTGTATTTATGGCAGTCACCACCAAACCCAGTTTAAAGGTCACATCGAGTTTTTCGTATGCTGCAGGTGCGCGCAGGGCCAGCTGTTCATCGCTGCTGTCACCGGCCAGATAGGCCTTGGACAAAGGCGGACGCTGGTACGGCATATAGGATTCTTCACTGATTACAGTGATATCTCCGTTCCAGCCAGACTGTCTCAGACTGATGACTAATTGCACTGCGGCATGACTGCCGCCAACGATAACGGCGGATTCAGGATTACCCATAAAACAGTTTCTTTTGCTTGTTATTTTCAAATGATTGTAGTGCCAATAGTTCCTCGAGGAAACTCCCTTCATGAAATAATCGTCATCCGGTGCCCCTGAGCTAGTCCAAATAGATTAAAATATACGCCATCATTCAAACGTTTTTCAGTGACAGTTTCATGCAGGAATATTCGCAACAATCCATTGCCAGACTTGGCATTGGTATCGACTTTGGTACCAGCAACAGCGCCGCCGCAATTTTTGATGGCCAACGGCTACTGCTAGTAAAGCTGGCCGAGCCCCAGAGTATTATGCCCTCAGCTAATTATATTGACCGACAGTATGTTTCGGCGATTGGACAGAAGGCCATCAGTGACTATATCAGTGGCAACAGAGGCCGCAAGGTGGAGCTGAGCGCAGTGTTGCTGGGTGAGGCGCGCAGCGGCACTGGGGGTGGCGAAACTGCCATGGGCGGCGTCGGAGAATCTGATACCAATAAGGTCTATGGCCAGGCCTTTAATGATGGCAGTCTGCCTGGTCGTCTGTTTCGCGGCACCAAGAGACTACTGGGCAATACCTTAAATGACCGCATTGCGATTTTTGATCGATCGTTCCGTCTGGTCGCCTTAATCACTCCTATTCTGGTGGGTATTCGCAAGGCTCTGGAGGCGGCTGCCGGCAAAGGGGTTGACCATGCCTGTATTGGCCATCCGGTTAATTTTGAAGGCACTGGCACCGGGCGCAATAATATTGCTTTGGAACGGCTGGGAGAATCCTATGGCCATGCTGGTATTACTCAGCAGTTATTCTGCCCGGAGCCCACGGCGGCCACTCTGAGTTACCTGCACAACTTCCCTCACAGCAATAATGAGTTGGTGCTGACGGTAGACTTTGGTGGCGGCACCCTAGACTTTAGTGTGTTGCGCCGCAAAGGATCGACCTTTGAAGTTGAAGCTACCCATGGTATCGCTCTGGGCGGTGACAAGATTGATCAGACAATTTTTCGTCAGCTGGTGTTTCCTCTGCTGGGCAAGGGTGAGCGCTGGTCCCGGGTGGTGGATGGTGCTGAGGTGGATACGCTGTTTCCGTTTGGCGAATATGAAGAGCTGCTTATCAATTGGCCAATCAGTTATATGCTCAACCAGAACAAATACACTGCTCCGGTTATGCAGCGCATGGCGCAACCGGATGCTGCCGCAGATAAATTTAAGCGGCTCTATGATTTGATTCAGCAGAATTACAGTTATCAGGTGTTTGAGGCGATAAAGGCATTTAAGGCTGAGTTATCAGCTTGTGAGTCTGCGGTGCTGGATATCCCGGAGATAGATATTCAGGTTGAGGTGGAGCGCTGGGACTTTGAAGCGATGGTCTCGCCGCTGTTATTTGAATTTGAACAGGCCATTTCGCGCATTCTTGATAAGGCCGGATATCAGGCTGGAGACATAGATTTGGTGCTTCGCACCGGCGGTTCCTCATTAATTCCGGCGGTTAAGGATATTCTCGACAATCAGTTTGCTGGCAAAGTGGTGGAGCATGACCCTTTTACCAGTGTTGCTGCAGGCCTAGCCATTGCTGATTATTATCAATATGCCGAGGCTGAATTAAGCTAACTCCTGCCTGTATTAAATGGCACAGCTAACTCCGGAATGTTTAGTGTCAATCAACTTACTTGCATGTAACAAGCAAGATTATTACACTAGGCAGCTAATCACAGGCTTTTATGCCCGGAGTTGCTATGAATAAGCCCTCAGTCAAACCAGATAGAGCATCTGCACCAGATTCAAGCCCTCAGGGGGCTACACCGCCGCTGCGCTTTGTCACGGCGGCCAGCCTGTTTGACGGCCACGATGCCTCAATCAATATTATGCGTCGTATTCTTCAGGGTGCTGGCGTTGAGGTGATTCATCTGGCCCACAATCGCTCGGTAGCAGAGGTGGTGGAAACTGCATTGCAGGAAGATGTGCAAGGTATTGCTATCAGTTCCTATCAGGGCGGCCATGTGGAGTACTTTAAATATGCCATCGATCTGCTTAAAGAAGCGGGCGCTGAGCATATTCGCGTGTTTGGTGGCGGTGGCGGTGTGATTGTTCCCGCAGAGATCGCTGAGCTGCAGGCATATGGTGTCGAGCGAATTTACTCACCCCATGATGGGCAAAATATCGGCTTGGTAGGCATGATCGACGATATGATTGAACGTTGCTCTCTCAACTCCGGTTCTCCCATAACCACTGAGTCTAAAGATCTCAATATTGCTGATGGAGGCCAGCGCAACCTAGCGGCTCTTATCACTGCGATCGAGCGCAATGAGCTCAATGATCAGCAGCTAAAGTCTCTGCGTGAGCAGGCACAGTTTTTAAGCAACACTGTTCCTGTGCTGGGTATTACCGGCACTGGTGGTGCAGGTAAGTCCTCATTGACCGATGAGTTAATTCGCCGCTTCCGCCAGGACAGTGCAGACGAGTTAAAGATTGCCGTATTGGCGATTGATCCGACCAGACGTAAAACAGGCGGGGCCCTGCTGGGTGACCGTATTCGCATGAATGCGATTTATTCTCGCAATATTTATATGCGCTCCATAGGAACCAGAGGCGCGGCGGGCGAGGTGCCTGAATCTCTGACTGATATTGTCAGCGCTATGCGTCTGGGTGGTTTTGATCTGGTGGTGGTTGAAACGCCAGGTATTGGTCAGGGCGATGCCGGCATTGTGCCCTATGTCGATGTGCCGATTTATGTCATGACCCCAGAGTTTGGTGCCCAGAGTCAGTTGGAAAAAATTGATATGCTGGATTACGCCGAGCTGGCGATTATCAACAAATTTGATCGTAAAGGCAGTGAAGATGCTTACCGGGATGTGTGTAAGCAGATGCAGCGCAACCGCGAAGCCTGGACACAGATGCCTGATACTATGCCGGTGTTCGGGACCATTGCTTCGCGCTTTAATGATGATGGTGTCACCGCGGCCTACCAGGAGCTGGTCACATTACTGCAGGCCAAAGGCCTGGGACAATTTGAACAGCATCTGCCCAAAGTGGTTATTCGCATGTCCTCTGAGAAATCTGTGGTTGTGCCGGCAGATCGTCAGCGCTATCTGGCAGAAATTGCGGCTGGGGTGCGCGACTACCATCGTCAAGTGGACGTCCAAGCCAATCTGGCGCGGGAAATGCAGCAGCTATCTGGTGCCAAAGCCATGCTCAATGACTCAGGTACTGATGCGCCTGCTGAGATTGATCAGCTGATTACATTGCGGGAAAAAAGCATGGATATCAGAGCCTCTGAGTTGTTAGAGAACTGGCCTGCTGTGGTTGAAGCCTATTCTGGCGACGAAAAAGTTGATGTGCTGCCCAATGGCAAGCAGGTCACCACCAAGCTTAATAATCTGTCACTGTCAGGCAATAAAATTTCCCGTGTGTCTCTGCCGCGCATGAAAGACCACGGTGAGTTATTAAAGTGGTTGATGCTGGAAAATCTGCCCGGTGAGTTTCCCTATACGGCAGGTGTATTTCCATTTAAGCGCGAAGGTGAAGATCCGGCGCGTATGTTTGCCGGTGAGGGCGATGCCTTTAAAACGAATCGCCGCTTTAAGGCTCTGTCGGAGCACAGTGATGCCAAGAGGCTATCTACAGCGTTTGACTCGGTAACTCTCTACGGCTGGGACCCCGATGAGCGTCCGGATATCTATGGCAAGGTCGGCAATGCCGGTGTTTCCATCTGTACGCTGGATGATATGAAGGCGCTCTATGATGGCTTTGATCTCTGTGACCCTATGACCTCAGTGTCCATGACCATCAATGGCCCAGCGCCAACTATTTTGGCGATGTTCTTAAATACTGCGATTGATCAGCAGATTGATCAGTTTGCCGTTGAACACAAACGTCAGCCCAACCAAGCTGAGCATGATGAGTTGCGCGCCAATGCGTTGATGCGTGTGCGAGGCACGGTGCAGGCAGATATTCTAAAAGAAGATCAGGGTCAGAATACCTGTATTTTCTCTACCGAATTTAGCCTGCGCATGATGGGTGATATGCAGCAGTACTTTATTGATAAGGCTATTCGCAACTTCTACTCTGTATCAATCTCTGGCTATCATATTGCCGAGGCTGGTGCCAACCCCATCTCTCAGCTTGCCTTTACTCTATCCAACGGCTTTACCTTCGTGGAAGCCTATTTGGCGAGAGGCATGAATATTGATGATTTTGCGCCCAATCTTTCGTTCTTCTTCTCCAATGGTATGGACCCGGAGTACACAGTGATGGGTCGCGTGGCGCGACGTATCTGGGCTACTTCAATGCGCGATCGCTATGGTGCCAATGGACGCAGCCAGAAGCTGAAATATCATATCCAGACCTCGGGCCGCTCTCTGCACGCCCAAGAGATGAACTTCAATGATATTCGCACCACACTGCAGGCATTAATTGCCATCTATGATAACTGCAACAGCCTGCACACCAATGCCTATGACGAAGCTATTACCACGCCCACTGAAGAGTCAGTGCGCAGGGCACTGGCGATTCAGCTGATTATTAATCAGGAATGGGGTTTGGCGAAAAATGAAAACCCCAGTCAGGGCGCATTTATTATTGATGAGCTGACTGACCTGGTGGAAGAGGCTGTGCTGCAGGAATTTGAGAAGATTTCTGATCGCGGTGGTGTGTTGGGCGCTATGGAGACTGGTTACCAGCGCGGTAAGATTCAGGAAGAGTCGATGTTCTACGAGCATAAAAAGCATGATGGATCGCTGCCGATTGTGGGGGTGAATACCTTTCTTAGTGAGGCCGAAGAGACCGAGGTCGAAATTGAACTGGCGCGCTCTACTGACGATGAAAAGAAAAGTCAGATTACACGTCTTAGGGAGTTCCACGGCCAGCATGCGGATTCCTCTGAGGCTATGCTTAAGCGGCTTCAGGACGCTGTGCGACAGGGTGACAATGGTTTTGAGGTACTTATGGAGGCGGTTCGTTGCTGTTCATTGGGACAAATCACCAATGCGCTGTTTGATGTGGGTGGTCAGTACCGCCGTAATATGTAAGCATTGTCTGTAACTGCCGAACGCACAGGAATTAATATTATGGCTAAAGCTCTCCGCCTCACTCAGATTGAGCGCAAGGAAATCTCCGATGCAAAAATGCTCGAGGTTGCCATTGATCTGATTGTTGAGCATGGTGCCGAGCAGACCACATTAAAAGATGTGGGCGAAAAAGCGGGTTATTCCCGCGGCCTGGCCGGGTACAGGTTTGGTAACAAAGCCGGTCTGTTTGATTTTGTACTGCGCTCCGTGGGTGACGAATGGCTGGCGGAGTTGACCGCAGTGACTAGCGGTAAATGTGGCTATGACGCCATCGCTGCGGCACTCGATGCTCATAGTAAGTTCTGTGAAGAGGCGCCGCGCCATGTGGAAGCCTTTTATCGCCTTTGGTTTGAATCCCTGTCTCCGGACTCGCGCTTAAAGCCAGTGATCGCCGGTATCCATGATCGCAGGCGCGCTGACGTTATTAGCTGGATAGAGCAGGGCATTATCGCTGATGTGGTACCAGCCTCGGTATCTGCCCAGCTGATTGCTGATCAGTTTAGTGCATCAGTTATTGGTATTGTCTACCACTGGATCAGTGATCCAAAAAACCTCAATGAGATACGCACATTGCACGACGGCTTAAAACAGGTCATGGGAATGATGCTGTCTGAAGCCTAATAGTTTGGTTTCTTTAAAATAAAGACGACCAAACAGCAGTATATTGCGACCTAAGCGCCCAATGAGAGATTACCCCTATTGTATTGCTGGCTGAGTCAAATTAATCTTACCGGCTAGAGATAACAATTATAAATTTATTTGATTAGGGGATACGCATGGCCGGTTCAACTTCAGGTAGTTCAAGCGCGACAGTGGCAGAGGGGCAGGAACAGGGCACACAGAAATTTGCGTTTATCGCAATGACTTGCCTGTTTTTCTTCTGGGGCTTTATTACCGTTCTGAACGATATTCTAATTCCTTTCCTGAAAGAGTCTTTTGACCTTAACTACACTCAGGCGATGCTGGTGCAGTTCTGCTTCTTTGGGGCTTATTTTGTGGTATCTCCATTTGCCGGAAAGCTGATTGACAAGGTCGGTTATCAGCAGGGTATTGTGCTTGGCTTGTTAACCACAGCTGCGGGTTGTCTGTTATTTTACCCTTCTGCAGAGGTTCATGTTTATGCTCTTTTCCTGTTTTCCTTCTTTGTACTGGCGAGCGGCATTACTATTTTGCAGGTTGCAGCTAACCCTTATGTTGCGGCTTTGGGGCCTGAAAAAACCGCTGCTAGCCGTTTGAATCTGGCTCAGGCGGCTAACTCTTTTGGCACCACTGTAGGACCCATTGTAGGTTCGGCTCTGATTTTGGGTGCAGTAGCGGCTGATGCCTCTGCAGTACAGATGCCTTATGTCATGCTTGGTGCTCTGCTGGTCGCAGCAGCGGCAGTATTTAGATTTATTCGTCTGCCGATTCTGGCTCATGTTGAGACTAAGGAAGATGACTCTGGTGATTCAGTATGGAATCACCGCCCGTTGGTTTTGGGTGCGCTGGCTATTTTCCTTTATGTGGGTGGCGAAGTATCTATTGGTAGCTTCTTGGTTAATTATTTCTCCGAGAGCTCCATCGCTGGTCTAAGCTCAGCGGAAGCTGGCGAAATGGTTGCTTATTACTGGGGTGCGGCCATGATTGGTCGTCTGGTGGGTGCTGCTTTAATGAACTATATCGCAGCAACCAAGTATCTGGCCGTCAATGCGTTAATTGCGATCGTGATGATTATCGTCAGTATGAACAGCACTGGTGATGTTGCTATGTGGTCGATTCTGGCCGTGGGCTTCTTTAACTCAATTATGTTCCCAACTATCTTTACCATGGCGGTTAAAGGTCTGGGTTCAATGACCAGTAGAGGTTCTGGCTTGGTTTGTCAGGCGATTGTTGGTGGTGCACTGATACCGCTGGTACAGGGTGTTGCTGCTGATAGCATCGGCATTCAGCTGAGCTTTATTGTGCCAATGCTTTGCTACATCTATATCGGTTGGTATGCACTGAGAGGTGCCGATCAGAGCTAAGCGTAAAGCGCTCTAAAATTGGCAGGTCTGGCATTCTTTCCAGGCCTGCCCACTTCTTTCCTTGTTTTCCTCCACCTTAAAACTCTGATCCAGACAGATAACCTTTTCCCATAAGCGAGCGCCCTTATCAATGTTGATGAAAGGCGGCGAACGCTGTACTGTCTATGATCTTGGGGTTTCCAGCTCATCAGCAGTATCTAGTATCCACTGGTTGCCAATAATAAAGATGTTACAGACATCGCAATAAAAAAAGGGGAAGTGGGTAGTGGAGTCTAATCAATCAGTATCAATCCAAACCGAAGAAAAGGGCTTTTATCAAGGCTTTAATATTACCGTTGCGACTATTCCTAAGGTGCTTATTATTGCGTTGATCCTCTGGGTTGGCTTGTCACCGGAGCGCGCTGGTGAGCAGCTTCTGGCATTGCAGCTCTGGTCAACGTCATCCTTTGGTGGTTGGTATGTCTATGTAACCGCATTCTTTACCCTCGCCTGTCTGGGTTTAGCTATTTGGCCTCGCACCGGCAAGGTGGTACTGGGTGTGCCGGGCGAGGCGCCCGAGTTTTCCATGTTCACCTGGCTATCGATGATGTTTGGTGCTGGTATTGGTGTTGGTATGTTGACCTATTCGACTGCCGAACCTATCTTTCACTTTGCCAGTAATCCGGACACTATTCAGGGTCTCAGTACTGGTCTTGATGCAGACAATGTTCGCAATGCCTACAAGTGGGCGCTGTTGCACTATGGGTTAACTCCCTGGGCCTGCTACGGCGTGGTGGGTATCTCTCTTGGTTACCTCTGCTACAGTCGTGGTTTGCCGCTGACTATCCGCACCGGGCTGCAGCCACTATTTGGCAGTTCTATGTCAGGGGCTCTTGGGCATCTGGTGGATATTGCGGCCATTTTAGCTACCCTGATCGGTCTGGGCGTGACTATTGGCTACGGCGTATCTCAGTTTGCCTCTGGTATGTTCAATATCAGCGGTATGCAGTGGATCGTGGATGAGGCTGGCAAGCCGACTTTGGCGGCACAGGTGACGGGGCTGGTGATTATTGTTGGGGCATCCTGCCTGTCAGCGCTCTCTGGTTTGCAGCGGGGAATTAAGTGGTTGTCCAATATCAATATGGGCCTGTCGATGTTTCTGGTGCTGTTTTTTATCCTCTTTGGTGCCACGGCATTTGCGGTTAAATCTTTTGGCTACGCCATCTGGGACTATCTGATTGCTCTCCCATCTATGTCCACCACAGTGTGGAATAATCCGGATACCGAGGTTGGTGCGGCACTGCAGAGCTGGCAGGGTGCCTGGAATATTTTCTACTGGGCCTGGTGGATTGCCTTTGCTCCTTTTGTGGGGCTGTTTTTAGCTCGGGTATCACGCGGTCGCACAGTGCGGGAGTATGTACTGGGAGCAATGATTATCCCCTCATTGATTTGCCTGACTTGGTTTGCCTTTGTGGGTGCCACGGCGATTGATCTTGAACTCAGTGGCGTGGCGCAGGGGGCTATTGTGGGTGCGGATATCTCTTCCCAGTTATTCAAAACCATTAATCTAATGCTGTCGCCAGAGTTGGCTATCGCGTTGTCTGTGGTGGTGGTGACTCTATTGCTAACTTTCCTAGTGACCTCGGCAGATTCTGGTATTTTGATTATTAATACTCTGGCCTCTGGTGGCAGCCAGACTCAGAAGCAGGCGGCCCATGTGATTATCTGGGGTGTGATCTTTGCTCTGCTGGTGGGTGTGCTGCTGGCCGCTGGTGGTATGGATGCACTGCGCTCGGCAATGATTGTTGGTGCGCTGCCATTTTCTCTGGTGATGGCGCTGATGACTATATCAATGATTAAGGCCCTGCTTTCCCATAGGGACTAGTTTTTGAGAGCCTGTTTCGGGACAAAAAAAAACCGGATTGTGCCTGAGCTCAATCCGGTTTTTTTAGCTTTAAGACTCTTTACGCGATTTTGTCCCTTTATCCGTTCTCGACAATACGCTTCATATCAGTCATATAACCGCGCAGTTCGTGGCCGATGATTTCTACATCATGGTCGCGAATTGCGTCATTTACTTCAATTAGTCGAATATTGTCTACTGCGTTAGAGCTGTCGGTTAAACCGCCGCCCAGATCTTCCAGAGTCAGGCTGTTGGCATGCTCTTGCAGCAGGGGCACTGCGGCATGGGTAAACAGGTAGTTGCCGTATTCCGCTGTATCCGAGATAACTACATTCATCTCGTAGAGCTTGTTGCGGGCAATACAGTTGGCGATCAATGGTGTCTCATGCAGTGACTCATAGTAGGCAGACTCTTCGATAATGCCTGAAGAAACCATGGTCTCAAAGGCCAGCTCAACACCGGCTTTGATCATGGCGACCAGATAGATGCCTTTGTCATAGAACTCTTGCTCAGTGATCTCTGTGTCACAGTCTGGTGCCTGCTCAAAGGTTGACTCGGCAGTGGCAGCGCGCCACTTCAGCAGGTTGGCATCGTCATTGCCCCAGTCCACCATCATGGTGCCTGAGAACTCACCTTCGATAATATCATCCATATGTTTTTCAAACAGTGGGCGCAATGTGACCTTTAGCTCCTCGGACATATCAAAGGCTCTGATTTTTGCCGGGTTGCTCAAGCGATCCATCATATTGGTGATGCCGCCGTGTTTGAGCCCTTCAGTGACCACTTCCCAGCCATACTGAATAAGCTTGCGCGCATAACCCGCATCAACCCCCAGATTGAGCAGCTGCTGATGACCCAGCACTG